>JAILXU010000017.1:0-64081 GCA_045430275.1 Oceanobacter sp.
GCCCAAATAAAAAAGCCGCTTTTTAGCGGCTTTTTTTGTGCCTGATTGTTTATTCTGCCTGTCGCTGGCTTTACTGGTCAGTCTGTTTTGAACTCCGCTGCAAGGTCGATTTTGACACTGAAAAAGCTGTTGTGCAGTTCTCGAAGATGATGCCAGGTTTGCTCGGCCTGTTCGGGTGACAGAGGTTGATGAGGAATGGGAAAGGCATCGAAGTTAACGTAGTAGAAACCAGAAGATGTCGCCACACCGACCGCCAGGACAATCAGGCTGCCAATGGGTGACAGCCGGAATCGAATGGCGTATTCACGTTGCAGCTGTTCTCGCGCCAGAATCAGGCGCTCTTCATCCGTCGCGTGTGGTTGTCGCTGTTGCAATAACCGTTGGCGTTGCTCCAGTTGACTCATCACCCAGGTTTGAACCTGACGGTGTTCGTTGAAAGCAATCTGCCGATAGCGACAAATGCTTGCTTCCAGAGCCGGGTTCAGGCTCTCCGGGCCAGATAGCTCCATGGGAACCTGATAGCGTCCACGAGGGCAGCTAAACAGGACCGACAGTCTCTGATCCAGCATAAATATCTCCCTATGATGTTCAGTCGTTACGTCATGACTGATGGCTTGCTGTATCTCCCTACAATCCTACCCTGCATGGCTATAGTGACAATCGAGTAACAACTTGTAATTCTGACAATGCCTTATTTTTGAGAAATTGGATGACTTTTGCTCGGGTAAGGGTTGCACTTTGCCAGATTGGCACGTTAGGATCATTTTAAATACCCAATAGATAACAGGTTGCCCCTCTTTTATGAGACATCTGATGCATCAACCGACAGATCACTTCCTGAACGTGGCAGCCGCGATGGCAATGCTTACGGGTGGTCGTGTGACGGTTGAAATGGGTTTTTGGTGGTTTGGTTATGGCTATTTTAGCCAGGAGCCGGGCTGCCTCTGAGTCGTTAACAAGACAAAGAGCAGTTCGGCGATCAGCCGGACTGCCAGGAAAACCCCGATTGGCAGTCCGCTGATCGGGGTTTTTTTATGCACGTTGAAACGGGGTCGCTGATTATTTCTTATTGAAGGTACGTATCGATGAACACGAAATCACAGGCTCAAAATGCATCACAGGGTATGCCGGAAAACAACGACCCGGCCATTCGTCCGCTGCCGACTCCGGCAGCTTTAAAACGCAGTTTGCCGCTGTCCGACGAACTGGTGGTACAGATTGAGCAGCATCGTCAGCAACTGCGCGATACCTTGGCGGGCCAGGATTCCCGCCTGGTTATCATTACCGGCCCATGCTCGATTCACGACGAAGAGGCGGTGCTGGATTATGGCAAGCGTCTGGCGCACCTGAACGAGACATTGTCTGATCGCTTGTTGATTGTGATGCGAGCCTATATCGAAAAACCACGCACCAATGTGGGCTGGAAAGGTCTGGCTTATGACCCTGAACGCAATGGCAAAGGCGACATGCAGCAGGGTCTGGAGCGCTCTCGCCGTGTGATGATCCAGTTGGCCGAGCTGGGTTTGCCGTTGGCAACCGAGGCATTGAGCCCTCTGACCATGTTGTATCTGGACGATTTGGTGAGCTGGACGGCGATTGGAGCGCGCACGGCGGAATCTCAAATTCACCGGGAAATGGTCAGTCATTTGCCAATGCCTGTGGGCATCAAGAATGGCACCGATGGCTCGATCAACACTGCGGTGAACGCCATGATTTCAGCTCGCCACAGTCATCACACACTGGGCATGGACTGCCACGGACAGATTGCGATGCTGGATACACCAGGAAACCCGGATACGCATCTGGTGTTACGCGGTGGCCGGGGGATCACCAACTACGACGCCGAGAGCATCGCGACGGCCATGGAGCAGTTGCAACAAGCGGAGTGCAACACGCCAGTGCTGGTTGACTGTAGCCATGACAACGCTTGCAAACAGCATCGTCGCCAGATGGATATCGCCAAACAGGTGGTGCAGCAGCGTGTCGAGGGCAACGGCCAGATTCTGGGCTTGATGCTGGAAAGCTTCCTGGTCGAAGGCAAGCACACCGCCGGGCAGCCGCTGGAATACGGTGTTTCAATTACGGATCCTTGTCTGGGCTGGGAACAGACGCAAGAATTGCTGCATACCATCCACGCTCAATTAGCGGGATAAGCCAGCAGGAGACTTTTGTGCTGAATATGAATTTTGCTGAACGCGTTGTGATTGAAGCAGCGGCTCAGGATTGGCAACCAAGCCCGGCAGCAGGCGTGTGGCGCAAGCCGTTGGCCCGTGAATATCGGGAGCAGGGCCATGCCACCAGCATTGTGCGTTATGAACCGGGTTCCCGTTTTAACACGCACCCACACCCCAAAGGTGAGGAAATTCTGGTTCTGGAAGGGGTGTTTTCCGATGAAACTGGTGACTATCCGGCGGGCAACTATTTGCGCAACCCTCCGGGCAGCAGCCATGCGCCGTTTAGCGAGCAGGGGTGTATTATTTTCGTCAAGCTTGGATCAGTTTGATGAGAGTGACCAGGCCACGGTGCGAATCAACACTCAACAAACAGACTGGTTGCCGGGACAAGGTAGTTTGCAGGTGATGCCACTGCACGACCATAACGGTGAACACACGGCATTGGTGAAGTGGCCAGCAGGGGAGCAGTTTCTTCCCCACCGTCATTGGGGCGGGGAAGAAATTCTGGTTTTATCCGGCGAGTTTCAGGATGAGCATGGTGTGTATCCGCCCCTGAGCTGGATTCGCAGCCCGCATTTGAGCGAGCACCATCCCTTTGTGACGAAGGAAACGGTCATTCTGGTCAAGACCGGGCACTTGGTGTAACTCACCAGCTCACCAGTGCTCGCGAGTGTAATCAAACACGGGCAGCGTCCAGTGCCAGCGCACCGCCGCCAGTCGAATTGCCAGGCCAGTGCTGAAAACCGCCAGTAAGGTAATGTCTTCAGGCACCTGATAGTGCTCCAGCGCCAAATAGAGCAGCGCAACGAGCAAGGACACACTGGCGTAGAGTTCGTGCTTCAGTACCAGCGGCACCTGGCCGCAAAGAATGTCGCGCAGTACGCCGCCAAAAATGCCGGTAATCAGACCTGCCATGACGACGATGGGCTGTGAGTAGCCCATTTCCAGTGCGGTGTTACAGCCAATCAGGGTAAAAGCGACCAGCCCGGCGGCGTCCAGAATCAGAAACAATTCCCGCAAATGATGGATAAAGCGGGCAAATAGCATGGTGCTGAGTCCGGCACCTACCGTCAGGTAGATATATTCCGGGTGCTGTGTCCAGGAGACAGGGAAATGTCCCAGCAAAATGTCTCGCACCGTTCCGCCCCCAAGCGCAGTGACGAAGGCAATTAATGCGACTCCGAACAAATCCATACGGCGACGACCGGCGGCGAGTGCGCCGGACATGGCTTCGGTGGTGATGGCAATCAGATAGATAGTGATCAGCATACAAAACCCCTGTGGTTTTTGTGCTGCCACTCCCGCTGTCCTGTTACCTGAGAGTTTGGCCAGCGAAGTATTCCGCTGACTTGCCCCGTCGGTGGATTGCTGCAACCTTGGTTGGCAATCGCTCTCCAGATGGCGAATTGAATAGTCGCAGTTCGGGTGCCTGAGCGTTTATGGGAGTTTGCGCCTTCGGCGGAGGACTGAAACCTCTCTCTCCTGCGATTCGGCGATTATACGAGCCTGAATCCGCTGAGGAAAGCACAGAATGCTGCCCTCTTAATCGTCTGGCTCGAACCGCACCACGCGGCCATCCGACTGGCGAATACTGACTTCCACATCTTCCACTTTGTCGGCCAACTTCAAGTCGCCGATACCGCTGTGATTTAGCAACACCCGGCTTTTGCTGCCTGCGGGGCGGCGGCGCTGGATTTTCATATCCCGGCGGCGGGTCAGAAAGTTTAGTGGGGAGCGGCTGCCGTACAGCATCAGGTTGATGCGGTCGAACCAGGACAACAGCGTTTGTGGAAATTCATTCTTCAGGCCACTGGCGGTGATCTGCAGAATGCGCGGGCTGTGACGCCGGAACCGAAGCGTGATGTCATAAGCAAACGAGTAATGAACGTCGCCCGATAAAATGATGAACTGCGGCGGTGTCTGCTGATGCCGGAAGATATTCAGAATCACATTGGCCGAGCCAGGATGCGCCATCCAGTTTTCGGCATCGACTAATAGCGGCTTGCCGAAGAAAGTAAAAATACGCTGAATCACTTCAATCAGCTTGACCCCGAAAATCGGCGCAGGCGACACCAGAATGACCGCCGGTTGATCAATCAGTTGCTGCTGTAATTCACACAGACTTTCCCAATCCATCAGCCCGGATGGCTTGTTGGCGCTGCTTTCTGAGCGCCAGCGATGAGTACGGGTGTCCATCACCACCAGTTTGGGTTCAGTGTTCAGGTGGTAATGCCAATGGCTCCAATCGAGCATGCGTTGCACCAGATCATCGTGTTGTTGAACGCCTTCGCCGTCAAACCATTGCGGCAGTTGTTCGATCAGCGGCTGATACTGCTGCGGCTGATTGCCCCAGCCCTGGCACAGCCAGTAACCAATCAGGGTGTTACCAATAATGCGTCGGGAGAACGGGTTGCCGTACGCCGCTTCTTCCCAGCCTCGGGTCAGGTTCCAGTCGTCGGTGACGTCATGATCATCGAACATCATGTACACAGGTACGTGTGCGAGCACTCGACGCACCTGCGGCAGCCCTTCCTGAAAGCGCTGAATGGCAACCAGCTCCTTGTCATATCGGGCTTGATGTTTATTGGGGATAGCATCACGACCTGTTGATAAGTCGACCCATTGCCAGGGGATATCCGACCAGACCAGCAGATACATGGCGAACACTTCAGCCAGTGATACCAGATGATTATGCGCGCCGTCTGCGGTAAAAATCGGCTTTCGGCCAGCCCGAAATACGGTGTCCTCAACGTGCTGATCCACGTCTGGCAGCAGATCTTCCCGGCCATAATAGCAGTGTGGATGCTGCCTGAGTTGCTGCAGATTGCTGGCTTCCGTGCCCTCCCAGGTTTCATCGAACAAACCCAGCACATCGATCAGTTGATGAATGGCAACCAGCATGGGGCCTGCCACATCATCGGCGTAAATCTGATCACCACTGAACATCATCAGAGCCGGGCGTTCACTGTTGTTGAACAGAGTTTCTTCAACCAGCTTGTCAGCCTGTATCAGAGCATCGTCGTTGGGGTAGTGGGGCTTGCGACACGAGCCGTGTAACAGGCGCTGAATAGTGGGCTGGATGGTCACAACCGGAGCACTTTGTCCGGGATAAAACAGCCCTTCCTCGCCCTGTAACAGCGGCGTTTCACCGTCATAGACCTGATACGTCAGCGGTGTATCGCGGGGCAACTCACCTTGTAGCTGTAACAGTTGAATAAAACACCGTTGCCCAATGGGCACCTGGTGCCAATGCTGCTCCAGCGACAACGCATCTCCGTCCAGTATCTGCACGTGCAAGCGTGCCTGAACCGGATGAGACGTAACCAGCCATACGGTTAGTTGGGATTGGTCGGTATGACGTAGCAGAGGGCCAGCGATCAGAGTCGGAAGGGAGGTCATAATGCCTTGAGCAGGTTGTGGCAGGAAGTGAGTATTTTACCTCATGAAACAGGCGTTTGGGGGAACACAATACCGCCGAAAACAGCACAGAGCTGTTCTCAGGTGCTGTAACCCAGTTCTTCCAGGTATCTGACTATGTCCGCTTCAATACCCAGTGCCCACCAGTATGGCGCAAAGCTTTTTTCCACTGCATTGGCTACCAGAACAATAAAGTCGTCGTAATCCCCTGTGCAATGGGCATGGTCTAACGCCTGATAGTAATCCAGTCGTTGTGCGACTTCGATCACTGTCGCTGGGAAACCTGCTTTCATCAGCTCCAGATTCATCAGTAATCGGGAAGTGCGTCCATTCCCGTCCACAAATGGGTGTATTTTGACAAACTCGCCATGCACCCGCGCAGAGCGCTCGATGGGGTGCAGTGCCTGAGCTTCGGTGCTGCACCAGTTGGTAAAAGCTGACATCTGTTCTGGTACTTGTAATGCCTGGGGGGGACGATGCTCTGCACCGGAAATCAGCACATTCACATCGCGATAACGTCCGGCGTTATCAGCGTCGATATTTTTCAGTACCAGTTGATGCAGAGTTTTGATTGTCCACTCGTCCAATGGCTGTTGTTTACGCACTAATTCTTCAACCATTAAGATGGCGTCGCGATGATTGATGGCTTCAAAGTGTTCCCGCAAGGTTTTGCCGCCAATGGTGATGCCTTCCAGGGCTACCTTGGTTTCCTTCAACGTGAGGGTGTTACCCTCAATGGCGTTGCTGTGATACGTCCATTGCAGCACCAGATTGTCGTGCAAACTGGCGGTGACAGCACTATTCAGTGGGCGGTACTCATCAAGTTTGGCCTTGAGGGCATCCAGTTTGGTGAAATGATTCACAGCCTGATTTCTCCAGGTATTTGGCGATCTTTACCTAATGTTTGCACTTGCAGATGTGCCTGCACAGAGGGATGGGAAATGTGGCTATTTTACCCGATGTGGCTGGTGTTGGGGGGAATAGGATGATCCCATCCGGCGCTGCCGGATGGGGAAAATCAAGATCAATACGGTGTGATTATTCGACCGTAACGCTCTTGGCCAGGTTGCGAGGTTGATCAACGTCGGTGCCTTTGATCACTGCCACGTGGTAGCTCAGCAGTTGCAGTGGCAGGGTGTAAACAATCGGTGCAATCAGGTCATCACAGGCTGGCATGGGCATCACAATCATATTGTCAGCAGGCTCGATTTCAGCCTCTTCACTGGCAAAGACGTACAGCTGGCCACCGCGAGTACGCACTTCTTCAATATTGGATTTCAGCTTCTCGACCAGATCGTTCTTGGGAGCAACAACAACGATGGGCATATCCGCGTCGATCAGGGCCAGAGGGCCGTGTTTCAACTCACCAGCGGCGTAGGCTTCGGCGTGAATGTAGGAGATTTCCTTCAGTTTCAGCGCACCTTCCATGGCAATCGGGTATTGGTCGCCACGGCCCAGGAACAGAGCATTTTGCTTGTCGGAGAACTGCTCGGCCAAGTCCTGAATGTCGTCATTCAGTTTCAGAGTTTCGTTAATCAGGCCCGGCAACTGGGTCAGTGCCTGCGCCAGACGTGGCAACTCGCTTTCACGTCCATTCTTTTTCGCCAGAGCAGCAGTCAGTAGCAACAAGGCTGCAAGCTGGGTGGTGAATGCTTTGGTGGAGGCAACGCCAATTTCAGCACCGGCACGGGTCATTACGGCCAGGTCGGATTCGCGCACCAGAGAAGAACCCGGCACGTTACAAATCGTCAGGGAGCGAGCAAATCCGGATTCCTTGGCCAGACGCAGTGCCGCCAGGGTATCGGCTGTTTCACCGCTTTGGGAAATGGTGACCAGCAGTGAGTTAGCGGGAACCACCGGGTTGCGGTAGCGGAATTCCGAGGCAATTTCGATGTTACAGGCGATACCGGCAATGGCTTCGATCCAGTAACGAGCGGTTACGCCTGCGTGGTAACTGGTGCCACAGGCAATGATCTGGATGTGGTCGATGTCGTCGAGTTCACCCAGCGCCTCAAGATTCAGTTCGCCACCTTGCAAACGACCTTCCAGCGTGTTGCTGATCGCCTTGGGCTGTTCGTAGATTTCTTTCAGCATGTAGTGGCGGAATTCGCCTTTGTCACCGGCATCGTGCTGTACCGTACTCTCTGCGGCTTCACGTTCCACAGGCTGATTGTTCAGGTCAAAGATTTCAACGCTCTGGCGGGTAATCAGGGCAACATCACCTTCTTCCAGGAACGCAAAACGACGCGTCACCGGCAACAATGCCAATTGGTCGGAGGCGACAAAATGTTCACCAATGCCATAGCCAACCACCAACGGGCTACCGGAACGTGCGACCACCATTTGATTTGGCTGGGTACGGTTGATGACCACCATGCCGTAGGCACCTTCCAGTTTGGTGCGCGCGGATTTGACGGCATCCAGCAGGGAATCAGCAGACTTCAATTCCTGATTGACCAGGTGGGCAATGACTTCGGTATCGGTCTGGGAGGAGAATTCGTAACCGGCCTCTTTCAAGGTACGACGCAGCGGTTCATGGTTCTCAATAATGCCGTTATGAACAACAGCGATGTCGCCGGATGTATGGGGGTGAGCATTCATTTCTGACGGCTCGCCATGAGTGGCCCAGCGTGTGTGCGCAATTCCGGTGCCGCCCAAGACATGGCACTCGGTAACCGCATCGGCCAATGCCTGAACTTTCCCCAGTCGTCTGACGCGCTTGAGGTTGCGTTCCTGGTTAACAACAGCAATACCTGCTGAGTCATAGCCCCTGTATTCCAGGCGCCGCAGGCCTTCCAACAAGATTTCGGCTACATCCCGTTGGGCAACTGCCCCGACAATGCCACACATAAGATGTTCTCCTTGATTTCAGTTCCGGCTTTTATAATTGGATATGGCCAGAAAACACTGGCGTTTGACCTGATCATAGCATTCGGTCGTTAAAGAGAAATGATGACCCGGATAGTGGATACAGGATGAATTTAATAACACCGGGATGCAATGCAGGAAAGGGAGCAATTGGAGAAAAGATGAGGAAGGGGCGGGATTACTGACCCGTTTTAAGAAAACCGATCAGTAATTAATTCGAACGATGCTGTTTTAACGCGCTGCAACAGCCTGACGTTCTTGCTCAATCAGGAAATCGACCACAGCGGTCATTTTGTCCTGGCCACCGGCAGTACTGGCAGAAACGACGTATTTGCCATTCACTATCAGAGCAGGGACTCCACTGATTTTGAAGCTGCGAATGCGTTTGTCACCCTGTTTCATGCGGCTTTTGACCGTGAAGGATTCGTGTACCTTGTCGAACTGCTTTTCTGTGATGCTGCCGTGTTCAACCAGGAAATCTTTCTGGTCATCTTCGCTCAGCAAGCGCTGTTTGTTCAGGTGAAACGCTTTGAAAATCTTGTGATGTACCTGGTCGAGGATGCCGAGGACATCAGCGGTGTAATACAGCTGTGCATGGCGTACCCAGGCCCGGCCAAACATGGCAGGTACACGGCTGAATTCAACATCAGCAGGTAATGCCTTGACCCAGGGTTCAATGCGATCTTCCAGATGGAAGCAGTGCGGGCAGCCGTACCAAAAAGCTTCTTCAACATGGACTTTACCGTCTGCCAGTACGGCGACAGGTTCATCCAGTACATCGTAGTGGACTCCCGCCTTGTAGTCGGCGGCGTAGGCCACTGAGCCAACCAACAGCAGAGAAACTGCCATCCATTGTTTGATCAGTGAAAACATAATGATCTCCATAACGTCATGGTTATTTGACCGTCTGGTCAGGTGGGTTCGGTCTGGCCGATATGACAGACATGGAGCGTATCGGGCCTGGTAGGTTCCCGGCAGGCCCTGAATCTTTGCTCCAGACGACAAAAAGGCAGCCTGAGCTGCCTTTTTGTCAGTGTCGTGACACACCCGGGGCATTTACAAATTAACGCAGACCCTGAATGTAGGAAGACACGGCTTCGATTTCTTTTTCGTGCAGGCGATAAGCAATTTCACGCATCATCTTGGTGTCGCCATCGTTGGTGCGAGTGCCCATGCTGAAGTTGTGCAGTTGCTTGGCGGTGTAGGCATCATGCTGACCAGCCAGAGCAGGGAAGCTGGCCAATTCTATGCCTTTACCGGCTGGGCCGTGACAGGCCATGCATGCAGGAACGCCTTTCTTTTCAATACCCGCGCGGTAGATTTTCTCACCCAGCTCAACCAGTTCTTCTTTAGCGCCACCGCCAGAAGGTGCCTGAGATGCGAAGTGAGCGGAAATATCGGCGATATCTTCATCAGACAGGCCAGTAACGAAAGCAGTCATTTCCGGAACCTGACGACGGCCGTCACGAATGTCGGTGATCTGCTTGATCAGATAGCGTTCACCCTGACCTGCAATTTTAGGGAAAGCAGGTGCCATGCTGTTACCATCAGCACCGTGGCATGCAGCACAAGTGGCGGATTTGGCTTTGCCAGCATCGGCATCGCCAGCGTGAGCTGCGGACATCAGTCCGGCTGAAACAATCAGGCTAATCAACAGGTTTTTCATCGTCAGATCCAGTTAGTGAGTGAATTCTTCTCTTATTTAGCCGCTGACATGTAGTTAATCAGGGCCTTGTATTGGTCAGCGGTGCAGTCCATGCACAGGCCTCGTGGTGGCATTGCACCCAGGCCGTTGGTTACGCTGGCAACCAGTGTGTCCATTCCCTTGTCCATGCGAGGCTTCCAGGCAGCCGCGTCGAAGGCTTTTGGAGCACCTGCAACACCCATTGCATGGCAGGCTGCGCACGCTTGCTTGTACTTGTTGGCTGCATCAAAAGCCTGGACATTGACGGACAGGGAAGCGGCTACAATAGCCATCAGAGCCAAAAATTTGGTCATGTTATCTCTCTCTCAATTTTCTTTGAAATACGGTTCTCAAACACTCTGACCCTGAAATCGGCACCATGTGCTATGCTGGCTGCGTCATTCAAAGGCCAAGCATTATATAACATTAAAAACCTGACGGTCATTACGTTTACCCTATGCCATATCCGGATTCATTGACTTACACCAATACCAAATACCTGATCAGCGCTGCCAAATTGGCCCAGTGCCCGCAGGAAATTATCCGTGAGGTCGCCTTTGCCGGGCGTTCCAATGCGGGGAAATCCAGTGCCCTGAATCGCCTGACAGGACAAAAAAAGCTGGCCCGAACCAGTAAAACGCCGGGACGAACCCAGTTAATCAACTACTTTCAGGTTGCCGACAGCCCGGTTGCTCTGGTGGATTTACCAGGTTACGGCTATGCCAAGGTACCTGTTGGCGTTAAAAATGCCTGGCAAAAAGAGCTGGGTAACTACCTCCAGAATCGCAACGCCCTGGTTGGACTTGTACTACTAATGGATATACGCCGTCCGCTGACGGAGTTTGATAATGCCATGATTGAGTGGGCCAGAGAGAACAAGATGCCGTTGCATCTGTTGTTGACCAAATCTGACAAACTCAAGCGTGGCCCAGCTAAAAACACCATGATTCAGGTACGAAATGCGGTGAAAGAGATGGGCGACCTGGTGTCTGTTCAGACCTTTTCGGCTCTGAAGGGCGATGGTCAAAAGCAACTGGAACAATGGCTGTCACAGCAATTGTTACCAGCCCCTGACGAATCATCCACCGATGTGGCTGAACCGGCCGTACCGGAATAATTTTCTAAAAAAGGAACCTCCCCCATTTGGGGTAGTCTATGCTTGTAAGTGTTCATTGAAACACTGCGGGTTGTTCGTACCCGGTCTCTGTCGATTGAGTCGAATCGATTCAGAACACAAACGAATGCTCGTCAGACTGGCGGCAGCCAGTCATCTCTTCATGGGTAGTTCCTCTTCGGCTATGTATATCCGAAGTTGACCCGGATGCCTGCCCCCAAGCGTCTGGGTCTTTTTTTGCCTGCTATTTACCGATTTTGGTGTCTGTTTTAATACGCTTCTAATGCGCTTCATCCCAGTTGTTACCGATTCCGGCTTCTACCAGTAAAGGTACTTTCAGCTCTGCTGCAGCCTGCATGCGCCGGGTCAGCTCAGCGGAAAAGGTTTCGGCCTGTTCAGTTTTAATCTCCAGCACCAGTTCATCGTGTACCTGCATCACCAGTCGGGCATCGAAGCCGGAATCAGGCAGCCATTCAGCAATCTGAATCATGGCGCGCTTGATGATATCGGCAGCACTGCCTTGCATCGGAGCATTGATGGCAGTGCGCTCGGCATGCTGGCGACGTGCGGCATTGCGGGTGCGAATCTCAGGAAGATACAGGCGACGACCAAACAGGGTTTCGACGTAGCCCTGCTCTCTGGCTTGTTCGCGGGTATTGTCCATGTAGTCGAGTACGCCCGGATAGCGTTCGAAATAGCGATTGACGTACTCCTGAGCTTCGCCGCGAGCAATCCCCAATTGTTTGGCGAGTCCAAACGCCGACATACCATAAATCAGCCCGAAATTGATCGCCTTGGCACTGCGGCGCTGGTTATCGCTCACCTCGTCTTCTGTCACACCGAATACTTCCGCCGCTGTAGCGCGGTGAATATCTCGACCTTCAGCGAAAGCCTTGAGCAATCCCTCGTCACCGGACAGATGCGCCATGATGCGCAGCTCAATCTGACTGTAGTCCGCCGCGATAATCTGATATCCCTCCGGAGCGATAAACGCCTGTCGAATACGGCGGCCTTCATCGGAGCGAATCGGAATGTTCTGCAGGTTGGGGTCACTGGACGACAGACGTCCGGTTGCCGTGACCGCCTGATGATAGGAGGTATGAACGCGTCCGCTGGCCGGGTTGGTCATGGTTGGCAGCTTGTCGGTGTAGGTGCTCTTGAGCTTGGCCAGGCTGCGGTGTTCCAGAATCAAACGAGGCAAGTCAAATTCTTCTGCCAGTTCGACCAGAACTTCTTCAGCAGTAGAAGGTGCACCCTTGGGCGTTTTTTTACGCACAGGCAAGCCCTGTTTTTCGAACAGGATCTCGGCCAGTTGTTTGGGGGAGCTGAGGTTAAAGACTTGTCCGGCGAGATCGTGCGCTTGCTGTTCAACCTGCTGCAGGCGTTGTTCCAGCTCCTGGCTTTGCTGATAGAGTTGATCGTTATCAATCAACACGCCCTGATTTTCCATCGCCGTCAGAATCGGCATGGCGGGCATTTCGATGTCGGTGAATACGGCTTGCAAGGCTGGTTGCTGTTGCAGCTTTGGCCACAGGGTCTGGTGCAGACGCAGAGTAATATCAGCGTCCTCTGCGGCGTAGGGGCCAGCGGTCTCCAGTTCCACCTGATTGAAGGTTTTCTGCTTGGCTCCCTTGCCCGCGACTTCTTCAAAAGAGGTGGTTTTGTAGCCCAGATATTTCAGCGCCAGGCTGTCCATATCATGGCGCGTGGCCACCGAATTCAGCACGTAGCTTTCCAGTTGGGTATCGAATGCAACGCCCCGGAGCGTGATGCCATGATTGGCCAGCACGTGAGCGTCGTATTTCATATGCTGCCCGACCTTGTGGCAATCGGGGTCTTCCAGCAGCGGCCTGAGCTGGGCCAGCACGTCGTCACGATCCAGTTGTTCGGGCGCACCTTCGTAGTCGTGCGCCAACGGTACGTAGGCGGCCTTGCCAGCTTCGACAGCGAACGAGACCCCGACGATTTCCGCGTCCTTGTAGATCAGCAATGTGGTTTCGGTATCGAACGCAAACAGCTCGCTGGCCTTGAGTTGTTCCAGCCAGCCATCCAGAGCGGCTTGTGTCAGAACAATTTCGTATTCACCGGGTACTGCACTGTCGGCAGCGGGCAGATCGTCTTCCTGATGAACAGTGTTTGAAGAGGCGCTGTTTGACGTCGCCGGGCCTGAAGCTGCTGTGCTTGAGACCGAGTCTCCCGACAGTTCGGCAATCCAGCCCTTGAACTCATACGTGCGGTACAGCGTCAGCAATGTGTCGGTGTTGGCATCGGTACTTTGCAGTTCGCCCAGCGGTTGTTCCAGCTCGACATCGCACTTGATGGTGGCCAGTGTCTTGGACAGGAACGCCTGTTCCTTGTGCTCTTCCAGTTTGGGTGCCAGGGTTTTAGCACCCCGGAATGACAGGGTTTTGACCTGATCCAGATTGGCGTAAATATCTTCCAGACTGCCTAGACCCGCCACCAGGCCCACGGCGGTTTTCTCACCGACCTTGGGCACGCCGGGGATGTTATCGACCTTGTCGCCCATCAGCGCCAGATAGTCGATGATGTGCTCGGGTGGTACGCCAAACTTCTCCTTCACCCCGTCAACGTCCATAAAGGTATTGGTCATGGTGTTGATCAGGCTGACGTGCTCGTCCACCAGTTGGGCCATGTCCTTGTCGCCGGTCGAGACAATCACCTTGCTGTTGCTGGCTTCGGCCTGGGCGGCGAGTGTCCCGATCACATCATCGGCTTCGACGCCGTCAATGATCAGCAATGGCAGCCCCATGGCACGGATGATGTTGTGAATCGGCTCGATTTGCTCGCGCAGTTCATCCGGCATGGGCGGGCGATGCGCCTTGTAGTCGGTATAAATATCGTTGCGGAAGGTTTTGCCTTTGGCGTCAAACACCACCACCAGTTGGGCGTCCGGGTAATCCTTTTGCAGCCGCTTGATCATGCTGATCACGCCCTTGATGGCGTTGGTATAACGCCCGTCCGAATTGGTCAGCAACGGCAATGCGTGAAAAGCTCGGAACAAATACGATGAGCCATCGACGAGGACAAGGGTTCTGGACATGATCTGAATCCTGGGGTTTGGTGACAGGGCGGCGTACACTGAAACGTGTGATCAAAAATGAGGCGCAGTCTAGCATGAAGACCTTCTACCTGCCTTTGGTGCAACGTGGGCTGAAAGTGGCGTTACTGGCATTGGCTCTGGGGAGCAGCGGCCTTTCGATGGCGGCTGATTCCGCCGGTGAAACCGTGACCATTCGTCACGATGGCCAGCAAACCTATTACGAATATCGTGTGAACGGTGAGGTGGTGGAAATCAAGGTGGTGCCCAAGGTTGGGCCATCGTATTACCTGATCCCATCCGATCATGCCAATGGCGATTTTGTACGTAAGGACAACCCGGAAATCCGGGTGCCAAGCTGGGTGATTTTTCGCTGGTAATCTGCCAACGTGCTTGTCAGGCTAGCATTTTGGCTATGAACTCCGGACGACGCTGATGTCTGTTTATACGCATATTTCCGAACCGGCCCTGACCCGGCTGCTGGAACGTTACGAACTGGGTTCTCTGGTCTCGTACAAGGCCATTGAAGCGGGTGTTGAAAACACCAATTATTTTGTCACCACCACATCCGGTGAGTGGGTGCTGACGTTGTTCGAGCAGCACCCGGCTGATGAGGTGCGCGGTTTTGTGCGGCTGGCCAATCATCTTGGCCAGACCGGCTCGGTTCCTGTGCCTGCGCCATTGATGGACAGCGATGGCATCTGGCTGCACGAACTGGCTGGCAAGCCTGCGATTCTCTGCCCGCGTTTGCCGGGTGAACACATTGCACAGCCGCAGCATCGTCATTGTCAGTTGATCGGTGCCGGATTGGCGGAGTTGCATCTGGCGGCACAAACGCTGGATGCCGAACGCGCCAATGAGCGCGGCTTTGACTGGTGGGTAGCGATGTCGGACACCCTGTGCGGTTTGCTACCTGCGGATGATCTGGCGCTGCTACACGACGAGGTCAATCATCAGCGCCAGCACCGGGCAGCATGGAAAAGCCTGCCGCAAGGCTGGATTCATGGCGATCTGTTCTATGACAACGCGCTGTTTGCGGTGCAGGAGCGTGAACTGAAGCTCGGCGCGATTCTGGATTTGTACAACGCCGGTGTCGATGCCTGGCTGTTTGATCTGGCCATTATCGCCAACGACTGGTGTTGTGACGCCTCGGGTGTCTGGTTGCCCGGACAGGTCGAGGCGTTGTTGAACGGCTATCAATCCCGCCGTCCACTGACCGCACAGGAAAAGCAGTCATGGCCGCTGGTCTTGCGGGGAGCGGCGCTGAGATTTTGGCTCAGTCGCCTGTTGACGCAACGTTTGCAGGCACGTCAGGCCGATGCCGTGATGACGTGCAAAGACCCGAACGAGTACCGTTTGAAGTTGTCACTGCGGCGCTTGCAGCAAGACATCATCGAGTAACTGGCGCAGAGCCGCTTCCAGTTGCTGATCCGATTTCAGGCCCTGTACCCCGAACCACAATTCCGCCAGATAGCGGAACTGCAATTGTGCCACTCGCCAGGCCGGGTCATCCGGTTCGATCTTGTGTAGACGGCACCAGCGTGCCAATTGGTGCGCGTCCAGTTTGCAGGATTGAGCGAAACTGGCCAGATCCCAGTATCGCGGCCCGAAAGTGGCGTACTCCCAATCCAGCAGTTGCCATCCCTTGCCAGTCAGACGCCAGTTGTGCGGATTCGGGTCCATATGACAGATGCAGCGCTCGTCTGTGACCGGAATATCCATGGCCTGCTGTAATTGCTGCTTGAGAGGTTCCCAGCTTGACCATTGCATTTGCAGTCGCTGACTCAAGGTGCGCCAGTAAACGTCGGCTTTTTCGATCAGTTGCCAGGCTGGCAATGACTCGGGTGGCGTCAGGCGGTGTAGTTTCTGCAGCCGGGTAGAGAGAGGAAACAGGTCTGATTGCAGATTGGCTTCCCGACCTTCGACGTATTCCATTACCCAATAGCGATCTGCAAACGAACGGTACAGCACCTTTGGAGCCAGGCCATGGGATGCAGCCCATTGCTGCAGTTGATATTCCCGCCCCCGATCAATGTCGAGCAGGCGCGTATTGGCCGCACTGACCCGAATCACCACGCTCTGGTGGAGCAAGTCCAGCCGCCAGCAGCGATTGGTCAAACCATCCGGGAGCAGGTGATACTGGCTGACGCCGGGCATCGGGCCATCCAGTCCCCATTCTGGCCAATCTTTCATAATGTGCCGAATCATAAGGCTGGCTCCTGTTCCTGTAGCCGGTATTGTGCTCGCCAGCGCAACCAGCCCGCGATGACCATGCCGACGTATATCAGCATTAACAGCGATGTGAGATACAGCTCGCGATCAAAAAACAGGTACACCGCTGCGCCATCCACGACAATCCAGTAGAGCCAGTTTTCCAGCACCTTGCGAGTGACCATCCAGGTCGTCACGACGGCTCCCCAGGTGGTGAAAGAATCCAGATAGGGCAGCGCGGCTTCGGTATTGGCACTGAGCAAATAGCCGCTGACCAGCGTAAGCGCTGCGACCGCCGAGATAGCCATCAAGTGTTGCTTGATGTTCCAGCTCTGGATGGAAAGTTGCTTGTCTTGCCCGGACGGTTGCTGCTGGCCGCCATGCTGCCAACACCACCAGCCGTAAATCGCCATGGCGAGGTAATACACATTGAGCGCCGATTCCATCGGCAGGCTGACACTCCAGAACAGCCAACTGTAAATGGCGGTACTGCCGAACGCAGCGTACCAGCACCAACTGTTCTGGCGCATGGCCAGTACCAGATAGGCCAGCCCGAGTGCGACGGCAACCACTTCCCACAGGCTCATTGCCTGAATGCCTGCGGTCACGCCATCAATCAAGAAATCCATAACTTATCCGTGTGGTTTCAGAGCCGGGTCGAGGTTGATGCCGGGAATCATTTTGTAGACAAAAATGGCTTTGCCGAACTGCTGGTAAGAGCGCTTCATTTCAGCGCTCAGGGTCGCCATCACCAGATCGTAGTCACCAAAGACCTGGGTGCTCATGGTGTTGCATTCGACCACCAGACCGTCGGTGGCGATCAGGCGGTCGATAAAATCCTTGATGGCGGGCTTGTAGTCGTCCGCCAGCGGGTATTTGCTGATTTCGACAGAGAGTTCCATAACAGGCTCCTTAAATACAAAACGACCACCGCAAGGGTGGTCGAGATTAATAACATCAGAAGAAGAACTTGCCTTCCACACCAATCAGGCGGGGTTCGCCGTACTGAACCCAGCGTTCGTTGTCGCGTCCCTCTCTGGGATCGTTATCAAAGCCGCCAAAACCGCGCACTTCCTGATCAACGTCGGTCAGGTTACGGCCAAAGATGGCACCTTGCCAGCGCTCAGCGTCGTAGCTCAGGCGAGCATGCCAGAGCACATAGGCGCGGCTTTGCTCATCGTGGCTGTCCGAGAAGTAGAACTCGTCCTTGGCTTCGGATTGCACACTGATGGCCAGACCGTTATCAAAGTCGTAGCTGACGCCAGTAGCGAGGCTGTACTGAGGTGCATGAGCCTGGGCGCGGCCATTTTTGCTGAACTCGCCTTTCTCGGTGCGGTAGTCGTAATCCAGAAACTCGGTGATCAGATAACCGTAGCTCAGCTGCCAGTTCAGTTGTTCCGTCAGTTGCCAGTCACTTTCCAGCTCGACGCCGTAGTTCTGACCTTCGGCGGCGTTGGCCAGATAATCCTGGAAGGTAATGCTGTTGTCTTGCGCCTGAATCGCGTAGGAGCTTTTAACCTGCTGGTCTTTACGCTTGATGTAGAACACCGCCAAACGGGTGTTGAGCTGATCATCCAGCAGGCTGGATTTCAGACCGGCTTCAAAGGCGTTGTTGAACTCGGTATCAAAGGTGCGGTTGGCTTCGTTGATATCCGGGTCGGTATTCACACCGCCTGCCTTGTAGCCTCGTGCTGCGGAGCCGTAAGTCAGATGCTGGTCGTTGACGAGGTATTCCAGTGTCAGCTTGCCGCCCCACAGACGCTCGGTATGACGGCTGTCGATGTCGTTGTTGTCATCGTAGTCGGTGCGCCAGAGTTCGTGACGCAGACCGGTAATGATGCGTAGCTGGTCGCTGGCTTCGGTGGTCAGTTCACCGTACAGCGCCTGGGAGCGGCTGGTCAGGCTGCTGCCAAAGTCCTTGGCATTCCAGGTGTAGAAACGTTTGAGCGACTCGTCGCGCTGCATCACGTAGACACCGGCAACCCAGCTGGTGTTGCCAAACAGCAAGCTGTCGTCGCCGGACAGGAAGCGTACATCCAGTTCGCTGCGATTCAGGTTGCGCTGATACTGATCGGTGGAGCTGTAGCCATCGGCAGCGGCCAGACACGGCCCCTTGCTGGTATCGCACGGGTCAGGCGTATAGGTGACGGAGTCGTCCATCCAGATGTATTCGCCAAAGGCCCAGTCTTCATCGTAGCCGTAGTCGGTGTTGCTCTGGCTGCCAGAAGCCAGCAGTTGCAGCGTCAGCGCAGAATTAACGCGAGCTTCCCACTGCAGCGAGGCAGCGGTGGTGTCCTGCTTGTCGCTGCCAGGCTTGTTGGAATAGGTGTCGCGGGTGTTATCGAGCGAGAAAGCATCGTAGCCGTTGTCGGTTTTGATGTGCAGCAGCGTCAACGACAGAGAGTCGTCGGCATTGGGTTCAAAATCCAGGCGCGCGCGGGCGACGGTCTCGTCAAGGTTGTTGGTGTCCTTGCGATCCAGATGCACATTTTCCATATAGCCGTCGGAGACGGAACGCTGTACCGCAATGCGGCCACGAGCGTTGTCAGACAGTGCGCCTGAAATCACGCCGCCCTGAGCCTGGGTGTTGTACTGAGCCAGCTTGGTTGCCACATAACCTTCGGTGTGGTCGGTCGGGGCGTTACTTTCGATATTGATCATACCGGCCAGAGCATTCGCTCCAAAACGAGTGCCCTGAGGGCCACGCAGCACTTCAACCTGTTGCACATCGAACAGCGATGCCGCACCGCCCAGTCCGGTCATGTCGATGCCATCAATACGCAAACCCACGGATGGATTGACCGGGTCAACAAACTGGCTGCGCTCACCGATACCACGAATCTGGAAGAAGCGGCCACGGGATGCACCGGATGAGAAATTCACATTCGGAGCCAGTGCCAGCAGGCTTTCCAGATGTTCCGCCGAACGCTCTTCAATGCGGGCGCTGCCCAGCACACTGACGGCTTCCGGGATGGACTGGACATCGGTCTGGCGGAAGTCAGCCGTGACGACGATTTCTTCCATCGGGGCTTCATTGGCAATGGCAGGAGCGGCCAGGGTGGCACTCAGCAGGGCGGAACTCAGAAGGCTCTTCTGAACGTTCATGATTGGGGCATTCCTCTTAAATTACATCAAAAAGGGCAACCCGGTGACTGCGTAGATTCGGTCGATACCGACCAAAGGGGAACTGAGAAGAACGGAGTAACCGTATGCGAAGGGATGCACTCCGACCCATTCCTACGCCGGTACAAACCGGATCAGGTTCAAGGAGTTTGCGCATCGGACGCATCTCAGGCTCTGAGTTGATTGAGCCACCCCCTGGGACGGGGGCGGATTATACAGGGCTGAATCATCAAGGACATCTCTATTATTCTCCGCCTGACAGCATTGAAAATTGCAGTCACTGCCGCCATTTGGAGGTCTGAATACAGCGCTTGATAATTACGATGAGAGGAGAGAGAAAACCATGATGCGTATCCTGTTATTCCTGGCCACGAACCTGGCCGTGATTCTGGTGGCGAGTGTCACGTTATCGATTCTGGGAGTGGGCAGCTACTTCGGTGCCCAGGGCCTGAACCTGGGGAATTTGCTGGCGTTCTGTCTGGTGTTCGGCATGGTGGGTTCGATAATTTCACTGCTGTTATCGAAGTGGATGGCGAAAAAAACCATGGGCGTGCAGTTGATTGAGCAGCCCCAGACCGAAGAAGAACAATGGCTGCTGCGCACCGTTGAAGAGCTGGCGAACAAAGCTGGTATCGGCATGCCGGAAGTGGGTGTGTTCGGTTCAGGACAGCCCAACGCCTTCGCAACCGGCTGGAACAAAAACGATGCGCTGGTGGCGGTTTCTACGGGGTTGATGCAGCGCATGAATCGTGACGAAGTCAAAGCCGTTCTGGGTCACGAAGTGGGCCACGTGGCCAATGGCGATATGGTAACGCTGGCGTTGATTCAAGGTGTGGTAAACGCCTTTGTGATGTTCTTTGCCCGCATTATTGGCGACTTTGTCGATCGCATGCTGTCGAATGACGATGAGGAATACACCGGCCCCGGCATTGCGTTTTACGTCACGTCTTTTATTGCCGAGATTATTCTGGGCATTCTGGCGTCCACCATCGTGGCCTGGTTCAGCCGTCGTCGTGAGTTTCGCGCCGATGAAGCCGGAGCCGATCTGGTCAGCCCAGCGGCCATGATCAGTGCTCTGAATCGTCTGAAAGAAACCTACGATGAGCCGAGTGAAATGAACGGCGAGATGGTCGCCTTCGGCATCAGCGGTGGCAAAATGGCGAATATGTTTGCTTCTCATCCGCCCCTGGATGACCGTATCGACGCCTTGCGTCAGCGTTACAACGCCTGATCAACGGTATTGAACGCTTGAGTGCCCTGCGATGGGCGCTCACTTCCCGCTGTTACTTCTCCCATGGCTGTCTTTGTCAGCGTTGTTTCCCCGGTCTTCCTGTCGGATGTCGCGCATTTTTTTCAGAGCATCTTCTTCCACTTCCAGCACATCAAAAATGGCAATCAGCAAATCCGCCGCAAACGCGCCCTTGCTGACCTTGCTGCGCAAATTTTCACTGGTGAGCACAATTCCGCGCTGTTCCAGACCTGACGCAAGATCTTCGTAACGTTTATTTCTCAATATCATGGTGGAACGAATAAAGCGGCTGATTGAGTCACGATAGGGACTCAGGCTGGCTTTATTGATCACGCTTTGTTCAGGTTTCATAGCGGTTCGTTTCCAAGGACAGTCGCATGCATGTTAACCAGCGTGACCTGTTGCATCAATATGCAATAAACAGGTTGACAATGTGGGTTATCAAATTAAATTGTTACTTATTTTCCACAACATGACATTTGAGGGAAAGCACTATGGCCTGGGATCTTGAAGGCATCACGACACTGGCTAAGACACAGGATGGCTGGTCGATCGAAGTGGAAGACCACTGTCTGAGTATTTCCAATGATGAAGGGGTCGATGTGTTTGTGTACCCCGGAGAACAGCAACTGATTGCGGAATCTCTGTTGTTTCCACAGTCCAGCGTCCGCGATATTGAAGCCCTGAACGCACTGGTAATGAGAACACATCAACTGGTGCCGTTAACCACTATTGGTATCAAGCACATTGCGGGCGAAGACTACTACATTGCCTTCGGTGCCTTGTCGTCTGACAGCAAACCCAGCGTTGTGGTGGAAGAAATCGACACCCTGTTTGTCAACGTCGGCGAGTTTCTCGATTTGTACGCCGAATTCCTGACCCATGAGGAGGTATCAGCATGAGCCTTTCCAAACTCTGGACAGCCCTGAAAGGTGGTGTCAACGAAGCAACAGAAGCGGTGGCAGACTCCCAGTCGTTGCGCATTCTTGATCAGGAGCTGCGTGAAGCCAAAGATGAGCTGAAAGCCGCAGATCATAGCCTGACCAAAATTGTGGCCAAGCGAAAGCTGGCGGAAAACAAGGTCAAGGCGCTGCAATCAGACATCGACACCTACTCGGCGCATGCCATTGCCGCGATGGAAAAAGGCGATGAATCACTGGCCATCGAATGTGCCGACAAGGTCAGTGATCTGGAAGTAGCCGCTGCGCAAGAAAACGACATGCTGGCCAGTTTCCAGAAAGCGGAAACCACGTTGAAGTCCAACATCGCCAAGGCCAAGAACAACGTGCGCCGGATGGAGCAACAGATCGACCAGATCAAGGCCACCGAGTCGGTACAAAAAGCACAGGTGGCGGTATCCAGTCGTCATATGGGGGCCAACAGCAAGGTCAAGACCGCTCTGGACAGCCTGGAGCGCATCAAGGCCAAACAAGCTGAAAAAGCCGCCGAGCTGGAAGCTGCTGAAGAAATGGCCGATGCCGAGTCGGGCAGTGATCTGGACGCCAAGCTGCGTTCGGCGGGCATCGTGCCCGGTGCGTCTACCTCCGGCAAGGACAAGCTGGCGCAACTGATGGCGTCACGCCAGTCTCAATAAGAACGGCGTCACAGCCTCTTGATCTGTATCGGATTGAGGGGCTTTGCGGTTCACCGCTTTTCTGACAAGCTTGGGCAAATTGCTGTAGAGAGACGTCATGCCTCTGTTTGTTCGCTTCCGTTATCTGCTGGTTCGCCTGATTCACAAAACCAGCGGCTGGGTCGCACTGATGGCCCTGTTGCTGTATCTGCTGTCAAGCTGGTCATTGATGTGGCTGGCGGACGAAAGCGCCTTGCTGCCACTGGATACCTTTCTGTACTGGATCGTTGTCACGGCTTCCACCGTTGGTTACGGTGACTACTCCCCTGCCACTTCTCTGGGTAAATTACTGACTGCCTTCTGGGTGATTCCAGCCGGTTTGAGCTTGTTTGCGCTGGTGATTACCCGGCTGGGTTTGCTGATCCAGCATTTTGTCTTTCGTGGTCGAAAAGGACTCCTTATGCTCAAGCACGATAACCACACCCTGATCATCGGCTGGAATGCGTCTCGCACCTTGCGGCTGATCGAATTATTACTGGCCAAGCAGGATCATCATCGTGAAGCGCTGGTGTTGTGTGTCACCGATGATATGGAAAACCCGCTGTCCGGGCGCATTGATTTTGTCCGGGTTGATGCGTTCACTGATCCCGACTCGATGGCGCGGGCCGGGATTGCCAGTGCCGCCCGCATCATCATTGATACGCCGCAAGATGACGTCACCCTGACCACCGCGCTGTTCTGCACAGATATCAATCCGGGTGCCCATAAAACCGCTTATTTTCAGCAGGAATCTCTGGCAGATCTCTTGCGCATTCACTGCCCCAAAGTGGAGGTAATTCCCTCCGTGGCGGTGGAAATGCTGGCGCGCTCCAGCCTTGATCCTGGCTCCAGCCTGCTGCACAAGCAGTTACTCGACAGCACCGATGGCATGACCCAGTAC
Source organism: Oceanobacter sp. (assembly GCA_045430275.1). GTDB lineage: Bacteria > Pseudomonadota > Gammaproteobacteria > Pseudomonadales > Oceanobacteraceae > Oceanobacter. Next base: position 23,412 of record JAILXU010000017.1, read on the forward strand.
AGCCAGGTGTATGAAGGGCAGGAAACCCGCATCGAACCGCTGTTCGAGCATTTCAAACAGCAACTGTCAGCGACCCTGATTGGCATTCAGCCACTGGATTGCGAGCGCATGATCTTGAACCCGGATCTGAACCAGCCGGTTCAGGCCGGAGATACCCTGTTTTATATCGCTGACCAGCGCCTGACGGCGAACCAGTGTTTCGCAAAGGAGCGTGATCGTGTTCAGTAAATTATTTGGTGGCCAGAAAACCCCGCCGGTGGCAGCCGCACCGTCTGTTCTTGGACTACGGCCCGGCTTCAGTTTTGATGTCGATAGCCTGTTGCTGCGGCTGATTGAACCCGAGTTAGTGGTGAATCAGGTGGCTCCGTCACAGTTGATTCAGGCCTCTGGCGTGGTCGATATGGGCGATGCCTGGATTTTTCGTTTCTACACTGATGATGACGCGTTTTTGCAGGTCGTCACTCAGGGTGGCAAGGAAGATGAGCACGTGGTGGACGTCAAACTGTTCCATTATTACGACACGCTGGATGTCGGCAGTCAGGCCGACTGGGATCGGCTGCTGAAAGAACAAATCGGCACTCCGATCTACACTCTGGATGGTCATCAATACGAACGTGTCTGGACCAGCACCAGCGAATACCACAACCCGGTTGCCATGACCGAAAAAACCTGGAACGAGAACGGCCCGGCCGGACACACCGACCAGTTCACCATGCTGTTCGAGCGTCCTCTGAGTAATGGCACCACCGAATCTTTGTTTCTGTCGGCTGAAGAGAGCGAAGAGAGCAACGGCCAGCTTTCTCGCTGTTTTGTGATCAGTACTGGCATCACACTGACCCCGAGTCAGATTACCATACACGGCTAACCAGGGACTTACCGGAGGAACCCCATGCTATTGACCGCCATTGGCAGCTTTTTGCTGTATTTTGCCCTTGCGATTGGCGCTTTGATTCTGTTCAAAGTGGTCTATACCCGCATTACCCCCCACGACGAGTGGAAACTGATCAAGGAAGATAAAAACCTGGCTTCGGCTGTCGCGTTTGGCGGTGCCATCGTCGGTTTTGCCCTAGCGTTGGCCGGAGCGATCAGTAATTCAGTCAGTCTTGGTGACTTTCTGATCTGGGCCATGGTGGCTCTGCTGGCTCAAACCGTCGCCTTTGCCGTGGTACGTTTTGTCTTTATGCCCAAAATTGTGGAGCGTATCGAACAAAATGAAATCAGTGCCGGTGTGATGCTGGGAGCGGTTTCCATTGCGGTGGGTCTGCTGAATGCAGCGTCCATGACCTACTGAAACGGGAGGTCATATGACTCGTAAACGAACACACAATATTGATCTGGCGCGGATGCGCAAGATGGTCGGAAAACCGGCCGTCAAACCACTTCTGGCAGCCATTGCCGGTGTCGGGCTGGCGGGCTGTTCCAGCGATGAAGACGTTCGTATCGCCTATTCCATTGAGGACTGTGCTGATAACACCGGCTTGACCGAAGAGCAGTGTGAAATTGCCTATCGCCGGGCGATTCAGGAAGCCCAGAGTTCCGCCCCCAAGTTTACGGATGAACGCGATTGTGAAGCGAACTTTGGCTTCAACAACTGTGCCCGTGATGACAACGGCTGGTTTATGCCAGCGCTGGTGGGTTTCGTGGTGGCGGAAGTCATTGATGAGGTCGGTGATGCCATTGAGCGCCGTCATTACAGCCCTGTGTATCGCAATCGTGATCGTGATCTGGTGCTGTCGGATGGCGGTTCTATTCGTTATGGCGGTAGCGGCAAGTACAGCGTCAGGAAAGGGGCGAACGCCCCCAAAACTTCGGTGAAAAAGCCGTATCCCAAAGGCACCAAAACCCTGTCTCGCGGTGGCTTTGGTTCCACAGCCTCGGCCAAGTCGAGCTGGGGTGGTGGTAAATCCTCACGCAGCTGGGGTGGCTAGTGTTTCGACGTCCCATGCGCGAGCGCAACCACTGGCAACAGAAAGCCGTCGAGTACGGCTTTCATTTTCATACCCTGTACGGTGAGCGTTACTGGGACGAATCGGCTTGTTACCAGTTTTCTCTCAAGCAGATTGAAGAAGATCTGGAAGACCCGACCGCCGAGATACACCAGATGTGTCTGCAGGTGGTCGATCAGGTGGTGGCCAGCGATGAGCTGATGCAGCGCTTTGCCATTCCCGAGACGCAGTGGGATTTTGTCCGCAACAGTTGGTTGCAACGAGAGCCTAGCCTGTACGCCCGGCTGGATTTTGCCTACAGCGGCAAAGGCCCGGCCAAACTGTACGAAAACAACGCCGACACACCGACCAGCCTCTATGAAACCGGATTCTGGCAGTGGCTGTGGCTGGAAGAGCAGGTCAATGCCGGGCAACTGCCGCGTCAGGCCGACCAGTTCAACAGTCTGCAGGAAAAACTGATTCTGCGCTTTGCCGAGCTGGCCGCGATTCAGGCCGAGCAGAATGCTTCGCCAGTCTTGCATCTGGCTTCCTGCAAGGACACCAAGGAAGACCGGGGCACGGTGCAATATCTGGAAGATTGCGCCAATGCAGCGGGAGTCGAAACACGGTTCGTGTACGTCGAGGATATTGGCCGGGACGCCAGCGGGCAGTTGACCGACCTCGATGACAACGTGATCGAATGGCTGTTCAAGCTGTATCCCTGGGAATTCATGATGCAGGAAGCATACGCCGACTTGCTGGGGCATCATCCGGTGCGCTTTGTGGAACCTGCGTGGAAGTCCATTCTCTCCAACAAGGCGCTGCTGCCACTGCTGTGGCGACAGTTCCCGAACCATCCCAATCTGTTACCGGCTTTCTTTGAAGACGAACTGCATTTGGCGAATGCCTGTCCAGCACTGGTGAAAAAGCCGATTTTTTCCCGTGAAGGTGCAAACATCAGTTTGATTCGGGGCGGTGAGGAAGTCGGATTTTCGTCCGGGCCGTACGGTGAGGAAGGGTTTATCTATCAACAGGCACATATGCTGCCGCGCTTTGAAGATAACTATACTCTGATTGGCAGTTGGCTGGTGAATGATCAGCCAGCGGGGATTTCAGTGCGGGAAGACTCCGGCCCGGTGACTCAGGACATGAGCCGTTTTCTGCCGCACTTTATCGTTTAGGCCGTCTTGCCTGATCAGTCTTCGTCGAACTCGTATTCCACCATGACCGCCGCGTGATCACCGAAACACAGGCTGCTGGTTTCAATGCGGGCTTCGACGACATAATGACGCAATGATGGGCTGCAAATCTGGAAGTCCTTGCGCCAGCCGTTGATATTGCGTCGGGCGCTTTCTTCGTCTGGCCACCAGGTAAACTGGTTTTCGCCAAAGTTGGCTTCTCTGAAAGCATCGACATAACCAACTGGCCCGAACATGCGATCAAACCAGGCGCGTTCTTCCGGCAAGAATCCGGGGGTTTCCTGATTGCTGCGCCAGTCGCTCAGGTCGACGGTTTTGTGGGTGGCCTCAAAGTTACCGCACAGAATAAACTCACGCCGCTTGCGCTGGTTCTTCTGCAGATATTCCATAAACCGGGTCTGGAACGCCAGCTTGTCTTCCAGCGTATTAAAAGCGTCCTGGGCTGGAAACAGGATGGAGCCGACACTGACGTGCTGGAAATCGGCCTGAATATAGCGCCCCTGACGATCGCATTGCTCGAATGCCAGTCCGGTCATGATAGCTTTGGGAATATCCCGTGTCAGAATGGCAACTCCTGAGTAATCGTCTTCTTCAGCGTCGAAAAAATAGGCGTTAAACCCGTCCGGGTACACCACATCATCCGTTAGCTGATACTCTTTGGCCCTGAGGTTCTGAATGGCTACCACATCCGCGTCAGCGGATGCCAACCAGGTATACAGTCCATTGTCGACCGCCTGCTGCAATCCATTGACCTGTAAGGTGATAACTCTCATACGTGGTTCCCGACTTTTGTTGCCTGTATCATAACGCAACATTCCTGATGCAGGTAAACTGCCGTTTATTGAAATTCATCATCGCATTGAAACAAGTCGATGATAGCGGTTTAACCCTGTGGCCACATAATTAAGGTTAGTCATGAAAGCGTACCAGCAAGAGTTTATTGAATTTGCCATCCAGCAAGGTGTGTTGAAGTTTGGTGAGTTCACACTGAAATCCGGGCGTATCAGCCCTTACTTCTTTAATGCTGGTTTGTTTAATACCGGCGGAGCACTGGCCAAACTGGGTCGTTATTACGCTGCGGCTCTCGAAGATGCCGGTCTGGAATACGACGTGGTCTTTGGCCCGGCTTACAAGGGCATTCCTCTGGCGGCAGCGATGACCGTGGCGCTGGCCAACGATCATAACCGCGATGTCCCTTACGTGTTCAACCGCAAGGAAGCCAAGACCCATGGCGAAGGCGGCAGTCTGGTGGGTGCGGCCCTGACCGGTAAAGTGGTCATTGTGGACGATGTGATCACCGCAGGCACGGCCATTCGTGAAGTGATGGCAATGATCGAAGCCGCCGATGGCGCAGAAGCCGCCGCTGCACTGATTGCCCTGAACCGCCAGGAGCGTGGCCAGGGTGAACTGTCCGCGATTCAGGAAGTAGAGCGCGACTTTGACATGCAGGTTGTCAGCATCGTGAATCTGAATCAGGTGCTGGACTATGTGGCGGGTGATGAGCAGTTGAAGCAGTATGCCCCAGCTATTGAAGCGTATCGCTCGGAATACGGAGTTATCTGATGAAAGGGCACTTGTTGGTCACACTGGTTATTGCAGCGGCATTCGCGAGCAGTTCTGCGTATGCCAACAAGTTGTACCGTTTTAACGTCGATGGTCGTACTGTCCTGAAAGATCATATTCCACCGGAAATGATGCGCTACGGCTACGAGGTGCTGGGCAACAATGGCATGATCATTAAGGTGGTTGCGCCGCCGCCAACTGCCGCCGAGCTCAGCCGACTCAAGGCTGCCGAACGCGCCAAAGAGCGTCGAATTGCCGCTCAGGCGGAGCAGAAAACCATCGATCTGGATTTGCGCCGGTTGTATGAAAAACCAAAAGACGTGGAGCGCGCACGTCTGCGCAAGTCGGAAGAAGTGCACACCTACATCCGTTTGCAACAGCGTCGTGCTTCGGGGCTGGAGCAGAAACTCTCTGAGGCCCAAACGCGAGCGGCCTCATTCGAGCGCAAGGGGGGTGAAGTGCCCACTGATATTCGTCAGGAAGTGGCGGAATTACAGGGTGCTCTGACCGACACCGAGCGGGACATTGCCGAGCGTCGCAAGGAGCTGAGCCGCATCACTCGCGACTATGCTGAGCAGTTCGAGCGCATTCGGATTTTACAGGTGTACCCGGTCGGCACCTTGTACGAAGATGTCGACTTTGAGCGTCTGGAACGCGAACTGGCAGCCACTGCTGAGCAGTAATTGCCGTTGATCACAGTGTTGTGGTGATCCGGGAAGAAAATCTGGAAGGTCAAAAGAAAAAGGTCAAAAGAAAAGCGCATTGGGCGATTCCCAATGCGCTTTTTTGCTTTTAATTTGCTTTTAATTTGCTTTTAAAGTGCTGCTTCAGTCCTTGAAGGCAGACAGCGGCCCGGAGGTAACAACGCCGTTATTCACCAGATGCAAGCCATCGTCATGCAGCGGCACTCGGGTATAGCCACGGTAATACCAGTAGCGATTGGCCTGGGTTGGCTTTTCATACATCGCATTCAGTGACTGCTTGATGCTGCGATCGGCCAGATCAATATCGGCGACGTGGACGCGGTTGCCATCCCAGTTCCAATTCTGATCGTAACCATTCCAGGTAAAGGCCATTCTCAGGGTGTTGTCTGTTTTCAGAAAGCTGATGGCGTGGTGATTTCGCAACACCTCCGAATAGGCCCAATGTTCTCCCAGCTCATACGATGTGATCTCGGCAGGTTGAACCGGATTACTGGTATCAAACAGGCTGACTTTCAGGCCGCGCAACCTTCCATTGCTGTTCGCAGCCCTGCCGACACCCAGCAGCAGATTGTCTGATATGGGTTCCAGATAAGCTGAGAAGCCCTCGATTTCCAATTCGCCTTCAATGTAAGGGTCGCTGCTGTCTGACAGATTCAGAACGTACAGCGGGTCGGTCTGCAGGAAGGTGACCACATACGCACGATCCCCTCGAAAACGCACCGACTGAATGCGCTCATTGGGCTTGCCAATGGCCGCCGGGCGAGTGTCGTTCGGCAGTGAGGACACCAGATCAAAGCCCTGACTGTCGTTGGGTGCCAGCACAAACAGGCGGTGATCCCAGGTACTGGATGGACTGGTGGTTGTGTTCAGCTCGATGCCATCAACCATGCCAATGTCATTGATAAAGGAAAAGTTGTCGCTGGAAGTGATCACGCGGAGCTTGTCGTTATGCTCGCTGATGCGGAAGCTCGGCATGCTGCCTTGCAAGGTACCGGGCACAGAGCCGGTGGCCTTGAGCGTCATACTGTCCAGGTCGTACATATCCAGGCGTGTGGCGTCCCACTGTTGATCCGGGTAGCCCGTGACCACAAAAGCGTCAGACGAGGCGTAGACACCGTGAATGCGACCGGAGTTGCAGCGGGCTTCCCAGTCCGTTGGATTGTCCAGATTGATGCGAATCACCGCCACAATGCTTGGGTAGCCGCCCTGTTTCAGATCCGGCAAATGGCACTGGCCATCGGTAAACAGATGCCCGGATGCTTCCCCGTTTTTCCAGACACGCGGTAGAAAATCGGTGAATGGCCGTTCATCCAGTTGTTTGCTCCAGGCGGTGCTTGAGGTATCTGAACCCCATGGCACCGAGATATCCGGGGTAAAACGCGTGGCCAGATACAGCTCGTTATCAATCCGGCGACTGCTGATCAGGCTGCCTTCAATCTGCAGGCGGTAATCCTGTTGAGGTGTGGACGGCGTTGAAATATCGAGCAGTTGCAGATCAACGTTGTAGTCGCGCCAGTACCAGGGTGAGCTGTACAGCGCATCGGTGCTGATGTCCGAGCCTGACCCCGGCGCGCCCTTGGCAACACTGATGTAGCCCTGACCCAGAACCGCCAGTTGATCATCCACCAGATACAGGCCGTCAATATCGCTGCTGTTGGTGATGGCGTAGCTGCCAACCTTGCTGCTGCGCACTGGGTTGGTTTCCGTACGATAAATCTCAATGCTGCCCTGGGTTTCTTGCTTGGGCGGCACAGGGCTGGTGGCGGCCACGGCCATATCATCGGCAATTCCGACTTCCGGCCAGTAAACACTGGGCCGTTTGACCGCAAACAGATAGCTCCCGTTTTGCTTCACCAGATCGGCTTCATCGACCCCGGATTCCTGAGTGTTGGTCTGTGAGAAACCGGCCCCGCCCGCGCTGTCATCGGCTACGGCTTCAGGAGCACCTGCCATCATGTCAGAATCAATCCCGTTACGCTGATTGGAATAGCTGCTGGCAAAGCCTTGTTTGAGGTAGGTCTCCAGATCACTGTCACCCTGAAGCGAAGAGGGGGTGTTGTTATCGGAAGATGATGAACCGCAGCCTGCGAGCAAGCCAACGGCCAGTAAGCCGGTCAGGGTTGTCCGTTGCATCGTGCATTCTCCTGTTCGTGTCTTGGAATTTATATGGAAAAAAATACCACTTTATAAATATGGTAAGTGGAAAAAATTCCCACTTCAACGACTGTTTGCCATCGGGCGCGATACATCACATCAAGCTGTTACACTGCGGGCCACTCAGGAAGTGGCGGTTGATCCATGAATATCCGAACAATGTGTACCCTGTTGGTGTGTGCTGGCGCGCCTGCGGATGTAATGGCGCAAGGCGTCAAAAGCCAGTGGCTGGCTGGCGTGCATAGCGGGCAGTCGTCTGATACCACGGCTACGGGCTGGACGCAGGTTTCCGCTGGACATCGCTGGCAACAACGCCAGTGGAAGCTGCAGCTCAGCAGTGGTTATTTGCATCTGGATGATCAGCGTTCGGGTATGGCAGACAGTTGGCTGCGGGCCACCTGGCTGTTTCAACAGCCCTGGCTGAAGCAATGGTGGGATGTGCAATGGCGGCTGAAATTGCCCACCGCCAGCGCATCAAAAGGGCTGGGCACCGGCAGTGTTGATCATGAAGTGCGTGCCCAGTCGCTGATTCAGTGGAAGCCAGTGCTGGCCTGGTACTACGGTGGTTATCGGGTGCGGGGCAACAGTTCGGAATATGAATTGCAGAACGGCATCGGTTGGGGTGCAGGCATGGCGTGGCGGCGCTGGTCACTGGCTTACGATGGTCGTGAGTCTTCTTTCCGGGGTCGATCCGCTTTACACGACATCACCTTGATTCGCTCGTTTCGACTTGGTCAGACCCGGCTCAGCTCGTATCTGCGCAGGCGTAATGCCGACGAGTGGGGAGCCGGAATCAGCCTGCGCTGGTAGTGCGTCAGTTGGCGGGGTTGCCGTCTGGCTGGTCGGGAACCTGCAAGTCAGCGCCAGAATCGGTATTGACAGAATCCTGTCCTGTCTCGACCGAGAAATCATCAAAGTCGGGGCGTTGCATCAGTTCCGGGCGTTCTGGCAATTCCGGGCGTTCCAGTGAGCGGCCCGTACCGCCGATGCCTTCTTCTCCTCTGTCCCTCAGCCCGGTACCACCGAGGCCTTCGATGGAATCAATGTTATCGCCCGCCTGAAGTGGCAGGCAGATCAGGGCAGCAGACAGAATGACAAAAGGCTTCATGAGGCTGACGTATCCGATGTTGAGGATGGCTCTGACAGGTGTTCGGTAGCGAAATACAGCCCGGCATTCATGCGCTGTTCGCCGGGGTGAGTTTGCTTGAGTTCCAGCGCGCGCTGGTTCAGGTGCTTCAGCAGTTTCATGCCTTCGTCCTGATAAGCCCGGTGCAGTTGTGCAATGGCCTCGTCAGACAGGCGCGTGTAATACACGCCGCGTTCCAGCAGCGGTGCGGCCTGACTGTCGAGATTATGAGAAGCCGTCTGAATGTGGTCGGCCAGATTGCGTTGCCAATAGAAGAGTTTTTCCTCTTCGCCGTGGCGCGGCACAAAGGCTTCCTGCTGCAGACACACACGATCCTGATCATCCAGTATCGCCATGCCCAGCCGCAGCCACTCATCCAGCACCGCCCGTGGGCGAATATCCTGCCGCCCGACGGTCTCGACCAGCGTTTCAAAGCTGACATCACCCGGCTGGCTACTCTGACGAGGAATCGGCAAGGGTGAACCGGCTTTCTGATAGCCCGGTTCGGTGAGCCAGGTGGCTACCAGCATGCCACCGAGTGAAACAGCTCTGGGGGTTGGGTCATCTTCGGCGTCGGCGATGGCCTGACGCAGGCGTTTGACTTCCTTGCGGTGGATGCCGGTCAGCAGGCTCAGGCGGCTTTCGGTCTGGCGTTTACCGGCAAGGGCAAATTCCTGATCCGCGACCTCAACAAAGAGCTGCTTGAGCAGGTGAGTCAAGGCCGGGTAAGTGACCTGATTTTTCAGCAGCAGACGCACCAGAGGTTTTAAAACAAGTCTGGTGGCACTGAGCAAACGGGACGGGCGTTCAAGTTCATTCATGGCGCTATGATAGCGATATCTCAAGGGTTTTGGCTATTAAATGGGGAAAATTACCACTTTTAGGGTGCGCTGGCTTAGGGATGTTCCGGCATGTGCTCGACCAGATAGTCCACCAGCAAGCGTACCTTGGTGGATAAGTGGCGGCTTGGCGGGTACAAGGCCCAGATGCCTTCGCGCTCGGGTTCAACCCGCGTCAGTAAGGCAATCAGTTGCCCGGAAGCTAGCGCGGTATCGACGTAATAGTCGGGCAATTGCACCAGCCCCTGACCTTTGAGGGCTGCGTCCATCAAGGTCCGACCGCTGTTGGCTCTTAAGTTTCCTTGCACTCTGAGGTTGCGTTCACGGCCGTGTTCGCAGAAACGCCAGTAATCCAGTGTGCCCAGCAGGCAGTTATGGTGCTGCAGTTCACTCAGCGAATGCGGCTCGCCATGACGCTTCAGATACTCGCGGGACGCACACACATGCAGGGTACGCGACGACAGGCGTCGGGCCTTCATGGAGGAGTCTTGCAAACGCCCCAGACGAATGGCGAGGTCAAAGCCGCCTTCGATCAGATCCAGTGTCTGGTTGGTCAACTCGCATTCGATCCGCATCTGGGGATGCTGCTGCGCGAAGTTGTTCACCAGTGGCATGATGCGCTCTTCACCATAGGTGATGGGAGCGGTGATTTTCAGTTGTCCGATGGCCTTGTCCTGCAAATGGCTGACGGCCCGCTCGGCTTCCTGAACACCATCCAGTAACGGGCGGCAATGCTGGTAATACAAACCTCCGGCTTCCGTGACCGACACCTTGCGCGTGGTACGGTGAATCAACTCGGTGGACAGATGCTGCTCCAGATCTCTCACCTGGCGGCTGACCTGTGCCACCGACAAGCTGAGTTGTTGTGCGGCTCTGGTAAAGCTGCCGGTTTCGGCGACGGCAACGAACTCCCGAATACCTTCCCAACGAATCATGTGAATGCCCTGTATTGATGGATTGTTGCTGGTCAGTAAGAATCAATTTCACAAGCATACGATTATCTCGCTTTCAGAAAAAACTACACTAAAGAGGTAACCAACTGAGGAAGCCTCCCGATGACCGATTCCACCCAACCCATTGTCAAATGTCGTGCCGCCATTGCCTGGGGGCCAAATCAGCCACTCAGCATTGAAGAAATTGATGTGATGCCGCCCAAGGCGGGTGAAGTGTTGGTCAAGATTGTTGCGACTGGCGTGTGTCACACCGACGCCTTCACCCTGTCTGGTGAAGACCCGGAAGGCATTTTCCCGAGCATTCTGGGCCACGAAGGTGGCGGTATTGTCGAAGCGGTGGGCGAAGGCGTCACCAGCGTCGAGGTGGGCGACCATGTGATTCCGCTGTACACCGCCGAATGTGGTGAGTGCAAATTCTGTAAATCCGGCAAAACCAATCTGTGTCAGGCGGTGCGTGAAACCCAGGGCAAGGGCCTGATGCCGGACGGCACCACGCGTTTTTACAAAGACGGCGAGCCGATTTTCCACTACATGGGCTGCTCGACGTTTTCCGAGTACACGGTACTGCCGGAAATCTCGCTGGCCAAGGTGAACAAAAACGCGCCGCTGGAAGAAGTCTGCCTGCTGGGCTGTGGCGTCACCACCGGCATGGGTGCAGTGATGAACACCGCCAAGGTGGAAGAAGGCGCGACCGTGGCGATTTTCGGTCTCGGTGGCATCGGCTTGTCGGCCATTATTGGCGCGACCATGGCCGGGGCCAGCCGCATCATTGGTATCGACATTAACGACAGCAAATTCGAGCTGGCGAAGAAGCTGGGGGCGACTGAATGCATCAATCCAAAAGACCATGACAAGCCGATTCAGGAAGTCATTGTCGAGCTGACCGATGGCGGCGTCGATTACAGCTTTGAGTGCATTGGTAACGTCGATGTGATGCGTTCAGCGCTGGAATGCTGCCACAAGGGCTGGGGTGAGTCGGTGGTGATTGGTGTGGCCGGTGCCGGTCAGGAAATCTCGACGCGTCCATTCCAGTTGGTGACAGGCCGGGTATGGCGTGGTTCGGCGTTCGGTGGTGTGAAAGGCCGTTCAGAATTGCCGGGCATTGTTGAAGATTATCTGGCGGGCAAGTTTGCGCTGAATGACTTTATCACCCACACCATGGGGCTGGATGACATCAATGAAGCCTTTGACCTGATGCATGAAGGCAAGTCGATTCGCAGCGTGATTCATTACTGATTGTTGCTGTGGTAGTGGGGAATCTGCTGGCTCTCATGCTTCAGTGTGAGAGCCCTGACTGTGTTGCGTTCCCACGCCGGAGCGTGGGAACGAGATTCCAGATTCCAATAAGACCTGCTGGTTCACCAAAGGAAAACCAATATGGAAATGATCAGTCAGAACAAAAGTTTCGATGGCTGGCACAAGCAATACGAACACGATTCGGCAGTGCTCAACTGCCGCATGCGCTTTGCGATTTATCTGCCGCCTCAGGTGGCACAAGGCCAGGAAGTGCCGGTGCTGTACTGGTTATCCGGCCTGACCTGCACCGACGAAAACTTTATGCAAAAAGCCGGTGCCCAGCGAGTCGCAGCGGAGTTGGGCGTCGCCATTGTTGCGCCAGACACCAGCCCCCGTGGCGATGACGTCGCTGACCGCGATCAATACGATCTGGGCAAGGGTGCGGGCTTCTACGTCAACGCGACTCAGGAGCCGTGGCAGTCGCACTATCAGATGTACGACTACGTGGTGAAAGAGCTGCCAGAGCTGATTGAGGCCAACTTCCCGGTCAGTCAGCAGCGCGCCATTGCCGGGCACTCCATGGGTGGTCACGGAGCCATCACCATTGCGCTGAAGAATCCACAACGCTACTGCTCAGTCTCGGCATTCAGCCCGATCACCAACCCGATCAACTGCCCGTGGGGCCAGCAGGCATTGGAAGCGTATCTGGGCAACAATCGCGAAGCCTGGAAACAGTATGACAGTTGTGAATTGATGCGCTCGGTGGGCAGTCAGCCGGACAACCAGCTACCGATGCGGGTCGATCAGGGCGAAGCTGATAACTTTCTGGTTGAGCAACTCAAACCCGAAGCGCTGGAAGCGGCGGCAGAAGCCAGTGGCTACCCGCTGAATCTCTATCGTCATACCGGCTATGACCACAGCTATTACTTTATTGCCAGCTTTATGGAAGAACACCTGCGCTTCCACTGGCAGCACCTGACACTCGTTCAGGATTAGACGCTGGTGCGGCCAGAGTGATCTGCTACTCTGGCACGCTCTTTCCGTTTCTGTTCCCGGTTGTTTCATGTCATTCCGTTCTGCCCGCTTGCCATCCCGTACCCGACTGGATCGCCTGATTGCATCACACACCGACCATCGTCGTCGGGACGTGCGTCTGCTATTGGCTCAGGGCCGAATCCGGGTCAATGGCTCTGCGGCTGAAGCGGTGAATCAGGTGATTGGGCCATTTGATGCAGTGATGCTGGACGACGTGTGTCTGCAGCAGCGTGAGGCGGTGTATCTGGCCATGCACAAGCCGGTGGGTGTGGTCAGCGCCACGACCGATCCCCAGCATCGAACGGTTCTGGATGTGCTCCGAGACAATCCGGTACAGACGCTGGATGACGACGTTTTGGACAGTCTGCACATCGTCGGGCGGCTGGATAAAAACACCTCGGGCCTGTTGCTGCTGACCAATGACAGCGACTGGTCGGAACGTTTGATGTCGCCAGAGCAGAAAGTGGCCAAGGTCTATCAGGTGACGCTGGCCGAGCCGCTGGACGCACGTTATGCCCCGGCGTTTGTGGCGGGTATGCACTTCCCCTTTGAAAACATCACCACGCGCCCGGCCCGGCTGGAGATTCTGTCAGATTGCGTTGCCAGAGTGACGCTGACCGAAGGCCGCTATCATCAGATCAAGCGCATGTTCGGACGGTTCAGAAATCCGGTGCTGGCGCTGCATCGGGTATCCGTGGGCGAGTGGTCTTTGCCGCTGGCGTCTGCTCCCGGCGATGTCTGGCGCTTGGAATCGTCAGATGGCTTGCTGATCGATGATTAAAGAGCCGTTTATCGACCGCTGGGAGACAGCCGTGACAAGGGAATGCCCAAGCGTTGAAGGGTGTGCCCTTGTTCGGTTAACAAGCTGAACACCAGCTCGGTGCTGTTGTTGGTGCTGTTGTTGTTGGTGTCCACCAGCGTCATCAGGCCAAAGTTATTGCTGCCAAAACTGTTGCTGGTGGTACGCAAGCGATTGGTTTCCGAGATGCCACGATGGCGTACACCGATGGCGTTATTGAGGCCGCTGCTGGTGATTTCATAGAGGGGATAGTCGAGTGCCCCCGGCCCGGCGGGCAATTTGGAGATTTCCGCCAGATGCCGGTCGCCGCTCAGAATCACCACCCCTTTGGCGCGTGAGTCCCGAATCAGTTTCAGCAGCCGGATGCGTTCGTGCGGAAAGCTGGCCCACTTTTCATAGCAATGCTGTTCTGGCAGTACCTGGATGCTGCTGACCAGCAAGCGCACATCGGCGGGCTGACGCAGGGTCTTCTCCAGCCAGCGCCATTGTTCCTCGCCCAGAATGCTGGCCAGTGGGTCTTCGTTGGCAATGGGGTGATTCGCCTTGCACTCCAGCCGTCGCTGGGTTTTGCCAGCGCGTTGCAGCGGAGAGCGAAAGCTGCGGGTATCCAGCAAGATGGTCTGTACTCGCACGGGTCGATGCTGCGGTGTCAGCAGGGTTTGAGTGTGGCTGTCGTGGATGCCGGGCTGGCGGGCGTCTCCAGTGTGGGTTCGGTGCAAATCAAAGAAGGTCAGAAAGGCATCCTTGGCGGCCAGTCGATAGGGAAAGTCCGCTCCGGCATCGTCAAGGCCGTAGTCGTGATCGTCCCAGGTGGCCAGCAAGCGGATGGATTCCTGTCTGGCCCGATAGTGAAAGCGTGAAAACTCGTGATTGGCGGCCAGATCTTGCCAGGCGGCATAAAGGCCTCTCGCGCCTTTCATTCGTTCATAGCGGCCACGGTCGGCGTATACGGTATCGCCCATAAAGATAAAACTGGCGGGCTTGTGCTTCAGAACGTGTTTCCAGACCGGCTGGGGAGCGTCGTTTTTCAGGCAGGAACCAAAGGCAATGCCACCTCGGGTGATCGGTTGGGGTTGCGTTGCGATGGCCTGAGATGTGAGCATCGAACAGTACATCAGTATGAGCATGAACCCGGCACGCATAACCATCCCCCTACCTATTTCAGCGAAAAGGCAAATGAATCGACTTATGAACAGTGTAGTTGCCCGATGGATAACGAGCAGAGAATTTATACGCTTGAATGCCCGGTTGTTGATGGTGGCGTTATTGGTGCTATTGACGCTGCCTGTTAAGGCTGTGACTTCATTATGGCAGGTACGTGATGATCAGCAGAGCGTGGTGTATCTGGGCGGCACGATTCATTTGTTGCGTGAATCGGATTATCCGCTGCCACAGGCTTTTCAGTTGATCTACCAGCGCAGCGACACTCTGGTGCTGGAAACCGATCTGGATGTGGCGGCGACGCCAGAAGGGCGGCAACTGCTGGTTCGCCTGATGACAGCCTCGGAGTCCGAGCGGGTTGAACAGGTGCTCAGTGTGCGTACCCGTTTGCGCCTGAAACAGATGCTGGAAGGCTATGGTGCTCGATGGTCAGATCTGAAGTCGTACAAGGTCAGCATGCTGGTGATTATTCTGAACGTGGCGGAAATGCGGCGTTTGGGAATGACGGCAGAAGGCGTGGATGCGCATTTTCACGCTCAGGCCCAACGGGACAACAAGCCAGTGATGAGCCTGGAAACCTTTGAGCAGCAGGTGACGTTCTTATCGCATCTGGGGCAGGGTAACGAAGAGGATTTTGTCACGATGTCGCTGCAAGAACTGGATCAGACTGACGCAGTGATGCGGGAGATGGTCGCTTCCTGGAAAATCGGTGATGTGGCTGCCTTGCGCCGTTCATTGCTGGAGGAAATGCAGCGTGATTACCCCGCCATGTATCAGCAGTTGCTGGTAGCACGGAATCAGCAATGGTTGCCGCAACTGGAAACCCTGTTCCAGAAGCCCGGCACCGAGTTGGTGCTGGTGGGGGTGGGGCATATGTTGGGAGAGCAGGGGTTGCTGACGCTGCTGCGCCAGCAGGGTTATCAGGTCGAGCCGGTGGTTCTGGACACGACTCACTCGGTCAACACCGGGCGAGTCAACACCGGACAAGTCGATGCCGGGCAAGTCGCTTCAGAGCCGTAATCCGGACTAGAGAGCGTTAGCTAATTGAAAATGCTCTATAGCTCAATCTCATGGAACGTGGTCGCTACCGGATGGCGGCTATTCCCGGTTTTGGTCGCAGGGTCTCGAACCAGCCAGCAGGTCTGCATACCGGCTTCGAGAGCGGCGTCCAGCTCAGCTTCAATATCTGACAGGAACAACACGTTGCTGGCCTGAATTTCATGCTGTTGCTGCAGTCGCTCCAGAATTTTCTGATACGAAGTCGCAGCTTGTTTGGTGCCCACGCGGGTATCAAAGTGCCCGCTAAACAGCGGCAGCAGGTCACCGTCCTGACTGAAACCGAAAAACAGCTCCTGAGCGCGCACGGAACCGGACGAGTAGACGTACAACGGCACATCCTGTTCGTGCCAGTGGCGCAGGCATTCGGTGGCATCCGGATACATATGAGCCTGGTAGTCGCCCTGATGATAGCCCGCTTCCCAGATCATGCCCTGCAATGCTTTGAGCGGTGTGGCTTTGCGATCCTGCTGCAGCCAGCCCAGCAGGATGTCGGTCATGGCCGTGATATCGGTTGCATCCACCTGACCACCTTCGTCCTTGACGATGGCGGCGGCAGCTTTGAGCTGCTGCTGAATCGCGGTGTCATCAATGTGTTGACGAACAAAATCGGACAGGTGTTTGGCGGAATAAGGGAACAGTACCTCTTGGACAAAGGCAATGGATGAGGTGGTTCCTTCAATGTCCGTCAGAATGAGTTGGATGCTATCGGCGTCGTTCGGCATAAGATCAGTTTTCCAGACGATTAAAACGGGTGGCAATCTCGTTTTCGGTGTAATGAGCGACCCAACCTTCCGGGTTGTTGAACAGGCGAATGGCGATAAACTCCGGGTTGGGGCCCATGTCGAACCAGTGTTTGGTGTTGGCGGGTACACTGATCAGGTCACCTGCCACACACAATACCTCATAGACGCACTCGCCAATGTGCAGACTGAACAAACCTTGACCGGCAACAAAAAAGCGCACTTCATCTTCGCCGTGCGTGTGTTCGCTGAGGAATTTCTCACGCAGCTCTTCTTTCTTCGGATGCTTGCTGTTGAGGCTGATGACATCCACGGTTTGATAACCTTGCTCATCGACCAGGCGTTGTATATCGGTCTGATAGGCCGCAATCACGGTTTCCTGGGAGGCACCGGGAGCCAGCTCCTGGGTGGTTTGCCATTGTTCAAAACGGACGCCAACCTTGGCCAGTTCGTCCCGAATGCGTACCGGGTTGTCGCTGGTTAACTGCAGTTGGGTAATATCGGTGTCGGGATAAATTCTTATTGTACTCACGTGCGTTCCCTTGAAAGCATCCCTGTCGGGATGATGGTGGTCAAGAAGCTCTGGCCGGACAGGGATTATCTGTCGGTGGTGGTCAGAGCCACGTCAGGCTAAGCCACGTCAGGCTAGGTGGCGTCCACTTTACCTGTGTTGTTGAATCGATACAGTTCCAATTGGTAACGGAACAGGTGCTCCAGCGCTTCCAGATGCCGATAACATTCATCCAGATCCTCGCCCCAGGTATACACGCCATGGCCTCGAATCAGGTAAGCGTGTCCTTGAGAGTGGGTATCCATGTATTGCTCAACCGCTTTGGCAAGCTGAGGGATGTCCTGGCTGTTTTCAAAGATCGGAATGCTGAGCGTATCGTCATGACTGGTTTGGCTACGAAACGCTTTTTGCAGCTCCCAACCTGACAGTTCGACGCTGTCTCCAGGCCATAAATGGGACAGCAGCACAGAGTTGAGCGAGTGTGTGTGCAGTACGGCACCGATGTCGGCGTCGCGTTGGTACAGTTGGGTATGCAGCAAGGTTTCGGCAGAGGGCTTACCACCGGTTTGCGATTGTCCCTGCCAGTTCACCACCAGAATGTCCGATGGTGTCAGCCGCCCTTTGTGTTTGCCGGAGCTGGTCAGGGCGCAGTGACGTTTGTCCAAACGCATGGAATAGTTGGAGCTGGTCGCGGGCGACCAGTCCTGGTTGTAAAGCAGGCGACCATATTCGCACAACAGTTGAGCGGCGTGGTCAAAATGGCTGCTGGCGATCTGTGTCATAACAGTTACCTCTGCAGGGAATGGGCGCAGAAATGGGCGATGGCTTCTCGGGATGGCTGATGGATCAGACCGGCTTCGGTGGCAATGACATCAATCAGCTCGGCGGGCGTGACATCAAATGACGGATTGATGGCATCGCAGCCTTGCGGTGCAATGGCCTGACCGTTGAGAGTTGTGACTTCTGCAGCCGGGCGTTGCTCAATCGGGATCTGATCACCAGACGCCATTTCAAGGTCGAACGTACTCATGGGAGCGGCCACCATCACTCGAACACCATGATGTTTGGCCAGCACGGCCAGACTGTAGGTGCCGATTTTGTTGGCGACATCGCCGTTGGCGGTAATGCGGTCTGCTCCGACAATCACCCAATCGACCGCACCCTGGCGGAATAATTGCGCAGCAGCGCCATCTGCGGACAGTTTGACCGGAATATCATCCTGCATCAGCTCCCAGGCTGTCAGGCGAGCACCTTGTAACCAGGGGCGGGTTTCTCCAGCAAACACTTCCCGAATCTGGCCTTGTTGCCAGGCTGAGCGAATCACTCCCAGCGCGGTGCCATGGCCACCGGTTGCCAGAGCGCCGGTGTTGCAGTGGGTATAAATACCCTGATCGCTGCCCAGAACGGATGCACCGAATTCCGCCATAGCGAGATTGGCGGCAATATCTTCCTGATGAATCTGGTGTGCTTCGGCCAGCAACGCCTGAGGTTGTTGAGGTGCGGCGGCCATGCGCTCCAGCGCCCAGAACAGGTTGATGGCGGTTGGGCGAGATTCTGCCAGCACGCGGTAAGCGTTTTGCATATCTGCACCCGCGAGAGCCGCCAGAGCATAGCCATAAGCGGCGGTAATACCGATGGCGGGCGCTCCCCGGACAACCATATCGCGGATGGCATCGGCCACTTCCTGCGCCGTCTGGTATTCCAGATAACGCTGTTCATGAGGCAGCACTCGCTGATCAAGCAAGGCCAGTTTTGATTGACGCCATTCGATGGCATGAACACGAGACTGAATCGGCTGAGGCATACGACAATCCGGCAAAAACGCGAATGGTAGCCCAGAGTCTGGCCAGTGTCCCCTGTCGTGGGAGGAAAATCAGGGCCTGCGGCAAGTGAGCAGGCCCAAAATGATAACAGTCAGAATTACAGATGATCCTGCATGTGGTGGAATGCGCGAATCAGACCGTTGGTGGAACCGTCAAAATGATTGGGAATTTTGTCCGATTCCAAAGCGCCCAACACTTTGTCGCCCAGCTTTTTGCCCAGCTCCACACCCCACTGGTCAAAGGAGTTCACACCCCAGATAAAGCCTTGTGCCGCCACCTTGTGCTCATACAGGGCGATCAAGGCCCCAACGGTTTGCGGCGTGGCTTTCGGGAAGTAGATAGTGCTACTGGGGCGATTGCCTGCGATGACTTTGTGCGGTGCCAGTACCGTGGCTTCGGCCTGGCTCATGCCACCTGCCACCAGTTCGTCAATGGCTTCCTGTTCGGATTTGCCCTGCAATAGCGCCTGGCTTTGAGACAGGCAGTTGGACACCAGCACGGAATGGAAGCTGTCGATCGGGTTGTGGGTATTCATCGGCATGATGAAATCACAGGGTGTGAAGTGCGTGCCCTGATGCAGCAACTGATGGAAGGCGTGCTGGCCGTTGGTGCCCACGCCGCCCCAGATGACCGGGCCGGTGTTGTAGTCGAGTGGCTGGCCATCAATGGCGACAGACTTGCCGTTACTCTCCATATCCAGCTGTTGCAGGTAGCCTGGCAAGCTGCGCAAATAGTGGTCGTAAGGCAGTGTTGCGTGAGAATTCACACCAAAGAAATTGACGTACCACACACCCAGCAAAGCCATGATCACCGGCATGTTCTGATCCAGTGGTGCGGTGCGGAAGTGCTCATCCATCTCGTGGGCACCGCGCAGGACATCGCGGAAATTATCGATGCCAATCGCCAGTGCCAGTGGCAAGCCAATGGCCGACCACAGGGAGTAACGGCCACCGACCCAATCCCACATCGGGAATATATTCTCTTCGGAGATGCCAAATTCAACGGCTTTTTCGACGTTGGATGACACGGCGGTGAAGTGCTTCGGCAAGTCGGCTTCGGTGCCACCGTTGTTCAGGAACCACTCTCGACAGGCGGTGGCATTCTTCAGGGTTTCCTGAGTACCAAACGACTTTGACTGAATAATAAACAGCGTAGTGGCCGGATTCAGGCGCTTGAGAATCTCGGTGATGTGGGTGCCGTCAATGTTGGCCAGATAGTGAATATTCAGGCCGCTGTCCCAATAGGGCTTGAGGGCACTGGATGCTAGTTTTGGGCCGAGAAACGAACCGCCAATACCAATGGAAACCACGTCAGTGAATGGCTTGTTGTTGTAGCCACGCCACTGGTTGCGACGAATCTTCCAGCAGAATTCTTCCATGCGCTGCACGGTACTGCGTACTTCCGGCATGATGTCGACGCCATCCACCATGATCGGTCGATCGCTGTAGTTGCGCAGAGCGGTGTGCAGAGCCGGGCGGTTCTCGCTGCGGTTGATGGCTTCACCACGAAACATGGCACGGGTTTTTGCGGGCAGATCGCGCTCTTCCGCCAGTCGAATCAACCACTGCATGGTGTCCTGGGTGACCCGGTTCTTGGAGTAATCCAGATTCAAACCAGCAGCCTGAACATGAAAGCGCTCAAAGCGATTGGGGTCATCGGCAAACCAGTCCAGCATATGCTGATCGCTGATTTCAGCCTGGTGGCGCTGCAGCAGGTGCCAAATATCGGATTGAGTAAGATTACTTGCTAGAGCCATGAGCGTTCCCTAATGCGCATTTGGATGGTAAGGGAGTATACGAGCTGGCTGTGACGGGTCAATGTTGCGACTGGTCAAAGCCGACAAGGAATTGGTTCACGAATTTTGTGGATAATACTGCGGAAGGAAAACAGGCGATATATCAGCAAGGAAGGGAAAAACAGACAGCCAGGGGATGGCTGTCTGTTGAGGAATCACGACTCAGGCAACCTGAACCGGAATATCGAAGCTGGTGTGACTCACCGTGTTATCGGCGTTCATATACACCATTTTAGGCTTGAAGCTGGCCAGTTCGGCCTCTTCGTAATTGCCATAAGTGCAAATGATGATGCGATGACCCACATCCGCCAAGTGTGCCGCAGCACCATTGACCGAAATTGTGCCAGAACCATCCTCAGCACGAATGATGTAGGTCGTAAACCGCTGGCCATTGTCGATGTTATAGATCTGGATCTGTTCAAACTCGCGCATTCCGGCGAGATCCAGCAGCTTGCCATCGATGGCACAGGAGCCTTCATAATTCAGAACCGAGTGTGTCACTCGTGCCTGGTGAAGTTTTGCTTTCAGCATAGTGGACTGCATGGTAACCCCTCATGTGTTCGTCGGGAGATCGCGTATTTAAGCGGGAGTGTCCCGGGGAGTGTCCCTGTTAAATCAATCGTGAAGAACCGGCATCTGCTGAATGACAATCCTTCTTTCGATCAAAAATTGATCGATTACCCAAAGGGGGCAGGAGTATGCCCTAATCATTATATGGATTCAATTCCACCACGATATTATCGATCAATCGTGCTTTGCCGAGGTAAGCGGCTCCGGGAAGAACCATTTTCAGGGGTTTTCCCGTATTCGAAAGCCACTCGGCAAGGGTTGCATCCGTGACAGGCTGTAATGACCCGGCGTGGCGCACCTCAAGGTAATCCATGGCCAGCTTGGCCTCTTCGAGTACCTGCTTGCCTGCATGTTGGGCCGCAGATAGTTTTGAACCCGCTTCCAAAGCGTGAAACATGGCCCATAATGCCTTATTTAAGGCCGGTGCCTTGGCACGTTCTTCGTCAGTCAGATATCCGTTGCGGGAACTGAGTGCCAAACCGTCTTCAGAACGGGCGGTTGGAACCGCCACCACCTCAATGGGCATATTCAGGTCGGCGACCATTTTGCGAATCACCGCAACTTGCTGGTAGTCCTTTTGACCGAAAAAAGCCTGATCGGGCTGAACCATGTTGAACAGCTTGGTAACGACCGTTGCGACGCCGTCAAAATGACCGGGACGACTGCCGCCGCACAAGCCTTCGGACACACCGGGAACACTGACGCGGCTCTGACCGTCCTGACCCTGGGGGTACATCTCGTCAACGTCTGGAGCAAACAGCAACTGACAACCGGCTGACTGCAGTTTGTCGGCATCGGCATCCAGAGTGCGCGGGTAGCGCGCCAGATCGTCCGGGTCGTTAAACTGCAGCGGATTAACGAAAATGCTGGCCACTGTAAAACAGCCTTCGTTACGAGAACGTTCGATCAGGCTGATATGGCCTTCGTGCAGGTTGCCCATGGTGGGAACAAACCCGATGCTGGCTCCCTGCAGTCGAGCTTCCTTTATACGCTGGCGTAATTCATCAATGGTATGTACAACATTCATGCGCTGAATCCATGCTCGGGCGCAGGGAAGTCACTGTTTTTCACTTCTGCAACGTAAGCTGCAATGGCTTCTTGAACCGTGCGGCCTTCAATCATGAAGTTCTTGACGAAGCGTGGCACGTGGTGACAATTCAGCCCAAGCATGTCGTGCATCACCAGTACCTGAGCATCGGTATCCGGGCCAGCGCCGATACCAATCACCGGTATCTTGACCGCTGCCGTCAAGTCCGCCGCGACCTGGCTGGGCACACACTCCAGCAACAGCAAGTCAGCACCGGCTTGTTCCAGCGCCTGAGCGTGTCGAATCATGGCTTCAGCGTGTTCTTTTTCACGCCCCTGAACTCGGTAGCCGCCCAATTTATTCACCGATTGCGGCGTCAGGCCGAGGTGAGCACAGACTGGCACACCCTGACGACTCAGAGCTTCTACCAGAGGCACCAGCCAGTCATCACCTTCGACCTTGACCATATGAGCACCGGCCTGCATCACCCGGCGGGCGCTTTCCAGCCCCTGCTCGATGGTGCCATAACTCATAAACGGTAGATCGGTCATGATCAGTGCCGGGCGTTTTGCCTGGGCATTGCCGCGCGCAGTGCAGGCGGTGTGGTAGACCATATCGTCGATGGAAACCGGCAAGGTACTGTCTTGCCCTTGAAGTACCATGCCAAGGGAGTCTCCAATTAACAGTGCTTCCACCCCGGCGTCCGCAGCGATGTGTGCAAAGGTTGCATCGTAGGCGGTCAGCACGGTGAATTTTTCCTGCCGATCTTTTATCGCCTGTAATGAACGAATATTGATACTGCTCATGTTGTCTCCTCAGGAGGCTCTGGTCATCGCGTCAGCAAACCTGTCATCACGGTCAGGTAGCTGCTGGCGTTCACGAGGGATGTCAATCGGGACAATCCCATGCGTTCGACCGGCTATGTTGCGGATTGAGGCTTATAAGTCAATAACTGTGGAGGAAAGTCGAATCAGGTCGGGGTCGTGAGAAGATGGGTATTGCTGCAGAGGCAGGCCGCCCGGAAGCACCAGCTCGGGGGCCAGTTCCAGCAGTGGAATGACCACAAAGCTGCGGTTGTGCAATTCTGCGTGAGGAATGATCAGTCGTTCAGTATTCAGGGTCTGATTCCCATACAGCAAAATATCGAGATCAATGGTGCGCTCTCCCCAGTGGCGGTGACGCACCCGACCCTGTTGTTGTTCCTGTTGCTGGAGTTGATCCAGCAAGGCTTCCGGGGCCAGACAGGTGTCGAGGATAGCAACGGCATTGATAAAGTCTGGCTGGTCCTGAGGTCCGACTGGCGCACTGCGATACAGGCTGGAGACAGCCACCAGGTGACTGTCCGGCAACTCACCCAACGCCTTGCATGCCTGCTGCACCTGTTCCTGCGGTTGCTCCAGATTCGAGCCAAGACCGATAAAACAACGGATCATGAAGCCGGTTTCCGACGACGGGAGCGATTGGAGCGACGACGACGCGGGCGATGTTCTTCGTTGTCTCTGGGGTACGAGGAGCGAGATTCTGGCACGCTGTGCTGTTCCTGATAATCCGTCCACCATTGCCCCAGGCCATCCAGGTCTTCCCCGGACTGTTCCCGCAGCAGCAGGAAGTCATACGCCGCCCGGAAACGGGGGTGGCCGAGCAGATCCTGACATTTGCGGCTACGAATTCGTGGCAGGCGTAATTGCAGCTCCCAGACTTCACGCATGGAAATGGTGAAACGGCGTGGAATCGCTGTGAACTGGCATTGATAGGCCAGTACGCTATCAATGGCTTTGTGCAGGGCCGGGTGAGGCTCCATTCCCTTGGCTTCGAGATTGTGCTGCATTTTCAGGACTGCAGGCCACAACAGAGCAGACAGGAAGAAATACGGCGTCACGGACTTGCCCGCCTGAATGCGCAAATCGGTATTGGCCATGGTATTGCGAGCCAATGCCAGAGCAAATTCATCGTTGGACAGGCATTCAGCCGCCGCCGGGAACAGGTGTTCGAACAGGCGATACTCTCGCATCAGCTCAAAAGTGGGCTGGGCGTGGCCATTGAGGAACAGTTTCAGGGATTCATCGAACAGGCGCGCAGACGGCACCTGCTCCAGCAAGGGCGCGAGTTCGTGGAGCGGTGCGGCAGTTTCCGGGGCCAGCTCGAAGTCGAGTTTGCCCATAAAGCGGACGGCTCGCAGCATTCGCACCGGATCTTCACGGTAGCGGGTGGCCGGGTCGCCGATCAGGCGCAGAGTCCGGTGTTGCAGATCTTCCCAGCCGCCGGCGTAGGACAGCACGGAGAAATCAGCAATGTTGTAGTACAAGGCATTGATGGTGAAATCCCGGCGCATGGCATCTTCATCGCGTGTGCCGTACACGTTGTCGCGCAGGATCATGCCTTCAGAGCCTGTGGATGCCTGGTTTTGGGAGTGTTGTTCACCGGGAGGGGCACGGAAGGTCGCCACTTCAATCACATCACGCCCGAACATCACATGCACCAGTTTGAAACGGCGTCCGATCAGACGTGAATTGCGAAACAGTTTATTGACCTGTTCCGGGGTGGCGTCGGTAGCAACGTCAAAGTCTTTTGGGTGCAGGCTCAGCAGGGTATCCCGGACGCCTCCTCCCACCAATAAAGCCTGATAACCGGCTTTGTGCAGCCGATACAGTACTTTCAAGGCATTTTCACTGATGTTGGATCGGCTCACGCCGTGTTCATCCCTTGGGATAACGGCAAGTTGATCTGGCATCTTGTCTGGCTCCGGGGCGTTATTCAGAAGTCGTTTGATCAAGCGGGAAAGTGGGTTCACGAAGTTTGGACTAGTCGTTCAAGTCAAAGAAGGGCAAGGAGTGTAGCAGTTCGTGCAGGAAATAAAAAAGCCGCTCTTTGGCGGCTTTATCGGAAGGCTTGTATTCTTGTTGTTATATGCCGGAACGCTCGGACTGGGGGGAGTCCGCTGTTTTGAATATTCAGATTTACCGCTTGTTATTATTGTTGTTGGTTCCAAGCCAAGCATTCAAAACAGTCGAACAGGAAGACCTCTTGTCATTTTTGTTATCGAGGTGTCCCAGGATGCCAGTTGTTATTTTTATTGGGTCGGCATCATCAGTGGCCGCGATTTTTATTTTTATTGGTGCGGCCTTTGTGACTTGTATAAAGCAGAAGCCGTGCCAAAAACAAAAACTCTTTATTAATCAATGGTTTGTATTATTTCAAGGAAAGTATCCACATGCCATTGGCCGATATTGTTACCTCTGGCGGGGTGTTGGGTAACAGATTTTCCATCAGGTAACACTTTGAGCCACAGAGGTGGTTTTGTGCCAGGTCGTTGGGCCTGACTCACAATTATGGAACTTTGTTTAAAATACGCAGCAGATTGCATTTATATTGAGTTTTATCAATAAATAGTGTCAGGGATTCAGATAGGGAGAGGGGTGGCAGGAATGTGTTTTAGGCCAGAAAAAACAAACCCCGTATTCCAGAGGAATACGGGGCTGTCGTAGAGCGGACTTGTTTTTCTTTTTCGCTGGCAGATCAGGTTGTTATTGTTATTTCTGATCAGTAGTGCGCCGACTGATGTTATTTTTATTGTGCCAGTCAGTGCTGTTCTTCTTATATGCTCTCTATAAAGCTATTCCCGTGCCAACTTTTTGTTAATTTAAAAAAACCTTTAAATACAACGAGTTATGTTTTTTGTTTGGGCTGTGGCGGCACAATGTGTCGAAATCTAACCAAATGTTACCCAAAAGTGTTACGCCGGGTAGCGTAACACTGGGGTGTGGGGTAACGCTTTGGAACTAGAGTCTTGGAGAGGGGCTTGGACAGGAAGTCAGTCTTCAATGGTATCAGGCTATTTCTTCTTGCTACGGGGGATGCCCAGGCGTTGGCGGCGCTCCCAGAGGCTTTTTCGCGAAATGCCCAATTTGCGCGCCAGCTCGGTTTCGGTCATGCGAGTTTCGTTTTCGAGAACAAAGTGAACAAAGTAGTCATCCAGTGACAAGTCACCTTGCTGAGGTTCTGTCGGGGCCTCTCTGGAGTATTCCTGGGCAGGCCGTTCGATCAGGTTTTCACGCATGGCAGGGCTGAGATAGCGGTCGGGTGACAGGTCTATCCCCAGCAGCTCGGCATTGATATTGTTCTCATCGGCAAGAATCACAGCCCGTTCGACGGCATTTTCCAGTTCTCGCACATTACCGGGCCACTGGTAGGATCGGATGGCATTGATCGCATTCTGATCAAAACGCATATCAGGCTGAGCCATTTTCTTGCTGCAGCGCTTGAGCATGAATTCGGCAATTTCGACCACATCGTTGTCGCGTTCGCGCAGCGCCGGAAGGCGCAGCTCAACCACGTTCAAGCGGTAGTATAAATCTTCCCGGAAGTTCCCTCGGGCGGCCAGCTCTTTCAGATTCCGGTGAGTGGCAGCGATCAGGCGTACATCTACCTGAGTGCTGTGAACCGATCCCACCCGACGAATCTCACCTTCCTGCAGTACCCGTAATAACCGAGCCTGAGCTTCCAGAGGCAGCTCACCAATTTCATCAAGAAACAGCGTACCGCCATCGGCGGCTTCAACCAGTCCCTGACGTTGGGTTGCCGCACCCGTGAAGGCCCCTTTTTCATGGCCAAACAGCTCGGATTCCAGCAAGGTCTCCGGGATGGCGGCGCAGTTGACAGAAATCAGTTGGGCATCTGCCCGGCGGCTGCTCTGATGAATCGACTTGGCGATCAGCTCCTTACCGGTGCCGGATTCACCCAGAATCAGTACGGTTGCATCCGTTGGTGCTACCTTGCCGACTTTCTTGAACAGCAGTTGCATGGCATCACAGCTACCAATGATGCCATTGTTCTGTTTGGTTGTGGTGGTGTCGGATGCTGGATGAGTCGGTGTGGGTGGCGCTTCGGTAGCAGGGGCTGCGGCTGTTTGCTGCTGGCGTACCCGTGCCTCAGCCAGAATGGTTTTGACGGCAGTGATCAGTTCTTCATGATCAAACGGCTTGGCAATGTAATCGACGGCACCCATCTTCATGGCATCGACAGCGGAGCGCAGACTGGCGTAGCTGGTCATGATCAGCACCGGAGTGTCTCCGGCGCAGGCAATCAGGTCAGTCCCCAATCCACCCGGCAGGCGCAGGTCGGTGATGACCAGGTCATAGTCGCTGACTTCGCGGTTTTTGGCATCGTCAATGTTATCCACATCGTCGACGTCGAAGTGATGGCGCTGCAGCAGTCGACGAATGGATTGACGAATAATGGCTTCATCTTCTACGACGAGGATGCGACTCATGATAACTGTTCCGTTTTCAGTTCCGGCAAATAACGTGGCAGGCTGACTTTAACACAGGTGCCACCGTTGTTATTGACCGGGCTATGGATATGGATCTGACCGTAGTGCTCTTCGACAATACTGTAGACCAGTGCCAGGCCCAGCCCAGTGCCTGTCCCCACCTCTTTGGTGGTGAAGAAAGGCTCGAAAATCTGGCCCTGTACCTCTTTGGGAATGCCGTGTCCCTGATCGACCACCAGGATTTTGACCTGATGGTCATCGAACTCTGAACTGACCTGAACCCGGTCACCCGGCTGGCTGGCATCACGGGCATTGCCGAGCAGGTTCACAAACACCTGAACCAGACGTTGGGGATCACCGACGATCTGCAGGGCAGCATCGCTGTTGTTCACAAAAAGAATGTCCTGACTGCGCTTGCTCAGGCGCAATAACTGCATGGCGTCTTCAATGCATTGATGAATACAGACTTGTTCATGCTCGGTGGAGTGATTACCGGCGTGAGAGAAGTTCATCAATGATTGCAGAATGCGGCTGACCCGTCGGGTCTGATCCTGAATCTGGTCGGCCATGTCACGCAGCTCCGGGTCATCGGTTTCATAACGAATGGTCTGAGCCAGGCAATCAATGCCTGTAATCGGGTTGCCAATTTCATG
Source organism: Oceanobacter sp. (assembly GCA_045430275.1). Lineage (GTDB taxonomy): Bacteria > Pseudomonadota > Gammaproteobacteria > Pseudomonadales > Oceanobacteraceae > Oceanobacter. The sequence goes on from JAILXU010000017.1 coordinate 51,553, forward strand.
AGCAACCCCGGCAGCCAGACGGCCAATGGACGCCAGTCGTTCGCTGTGAATCAACTTCCGCTCCAGCAATTGGGTGTCGGTTTGATCCTCGATCAGAATCACCAGCCCGGAATGGCTCTGGTCATCGCCTCGATGAACAGACGTAAATCCCTGAATCGGCGATTTGTGCAAATTATACCAGCGAGGACGACCGTCCATATCCACCCGTTTTTTGTATTCATGCTGCACTCTGGAATCGACAAACTGGCTGAACAGCTGATCCCAGGGGGAGGGTAATTCCTGAACCAGCGTTCCGGTGACGTGTTCGCTGTCAATCTGGGTCAGCTCTTCGAGTGCTCGGTTCCAGAGCAAAATCTCGCCGTCTCCGGCCAGAGAACAGGCCCCGATGGGCAAGCGCTCCAGTGTCTGGCGATGGTAGCGGCGCAGTTGATCGAGTTCGCCAGCCAGGCCGGACAGGCGGTCGTGAAAGCCTTCGAGGCGCTGTTCGATCAGATAAATGTCACTGCTGAGTTCAACCCCATCCTGTAACGGCAAAAAGTTCTGAATCACATCATGAGCAACGGTCGAGCCGAGCAGGTCAGACAGGTTGGCTTCCAGTTTCAGCCGCAGCCGGCGCAGCTCGTGCGGGCGGTCTTCATAGCAGGGCAGGGCCAGCTCTTGCAGCGCCCGATTCACTTCCAGTTCGGCCATGTAACGGCCTAACGGGCGGCTCAGGGCGAGAATGGCGTCGTTGGAATTTTCCGCAACCAGAGGCCGCATGCTGGGACGTTGAGCAGCAACGGAGCAGGCTTTTGCAGCACTGACTTCAGATTCACTCGGTGGATAACGCAGACTCAGACCAATAAATATGACCACATTGGCGGCGATACTGGTAATAGCCGACCAGTGCCAGGTGCTGGCGTCTGGAGTGGGTAAGTGCCACTGAGTCGCCATCTCGGGAAATGCCCATGGCAGCAGCAGCGCGATGCACCAGACCAGCATGCCCGCAGCAAAGCCGGATATAAAGCCGACCTGACTGGAATTCTTCCAATACAGAGTGCCTAGCACGCCGGGCAAGAACTGCATCGCCACCACACAGGCCAGAATGCCAAGATGATTTAGGCTCAGCATGTTATTGGTCTGATAATAAAAGCCGAACGCCAGCGCCAGAATCAGTGCGATCATCAGACGGCGCGCCCACAACAACCAGCCGTAGAAGTCCTGACTGGCAGCCGGTTTGTTGACCGGGAACATCAGGTGGTTCACCGCCATGGTCGCCGTGGCCAGTGTGATCTGAATGCTGACGCCGGTGGCTGCCGCGACTCCGCCCAGGAAAATCAACAAAGGCAGTGCGGGCCACTCATGGCGAATACCCAGTTCCAGCGCGAAGTATTCCACCGGGCCGGGCAGGTTCATGGTTTTACCGGCCCACAATAAAGGTGGCACCGTCAAACTGAGCAGCAGCAAAATCATCGGGAAGCCCCAGCTTGCCAAGCGCAGGGCGCGGTTGCTGACGTTCTCGGTAAAGGTAATGTGAAAGGTGTGTGGCATGGTGATGGCAATGGCCAGACACATCACCAGCAAGGTCAGCCAGGGGCCGCCAGGGGGAGAGTCCTGACGCAACAGTAATTGCTCCTGAATGGCTGTCCAGGATTCCCCGGCCTGTTCCAGCACCGGAATCACGTCCAGAAACAGAATGGTGGAGGTGATGCCAATCGCCAGCAGCTTGAACAGGGTTTCCAGTGCCAGTGCGAACACCAGACCTTCATGGTTTTCCCGTGGCGTCATCTGACGCGCCCCGAACAAAACGGTCAGCAGGAGCATGACCACAGCAAACCCCAGCGCCAGTGACCACAAGGGCCAGCCAGGGCTGAGGATGTTCATGGTGTCGGCCATCGCTTTGAGTTGCAGCGCCAACAAGGGCACGACAACCGCCACCATGCCTACCGTCACAATCGGCCCCACGGCCCGAGCGCGATATCGGAATGCCAGCATGTCCGCCAGGGAGTTGAGCTGATACATGCGGGTGATGTGGAGAATGGGCCGTAACAAGGCGGAGGTCAGCAAGAAAGCGCCGCCAAGCCCGACAAAATAAGCGAGATAGCCAAAGCCGTACAAATCGGCCAGTGCCACGGTGCCGTAATAGCCCCAGGCGCTGGCGTACACCCCCAGCGACAGCAAATACACAATGGGTTGTTGAACCCAGCTACGAGGAATCCAGCCGCGTTCAACGGCATAGGCAGAGAAGTACAGCAATGCCAGATAAGACAGCAGAATCAGGCACAACAAACTGAGGCTAAAGGTCATGTAACGGGTGATCCGGGTTCGGGAGGCTGGCGGGTCTGCTCATCAGAACAAACCGCGATAGCCTAACACAGGCCAGGTGACAGGTTCGCACACATTGTTCCTGCACCGCTGGCGTCAGTGATGTAGATCGTGAGTATCAACTCAAGAGGACGATGTGAAACCTGAAGGGGGGCGTCAGGTGGGTGAGCGGGTTTCAGAGCGCTGATACATCAGAGGAGCGGCCATGCTGGTGAGTTGATTCAGTGATCTGAGTTGCCAGTGAGCAATGGCCCACTGCAGCAGCTCATTCAGTGGCGCATTCTGCAGTTCTGTGGGGGGAGCCTGTTGCAGCCAGTTCAACGCTGCCCACAACGTACTACTGGCCTGTTTGCTGTCCAGCGCCAGCGCCAGATTCTGTTTGCTGAGCTTCTGGCCGTTGTGTTCCACAGCCACGGGAATGTGCGCGTATTGTGGGGAGATAAACCCCAGTGCTTGCTGGAGTTGAATCTGACGCGGAGTCGAGTCAATCAGGTCAATGCCGCGCACCACATGCGTCACGCCCTGATCGGCGTCGTCCACCACCACCGCCAGTTGGTACGACCAGAGACCGTCGCGGCGGCGAATGACAAAGTCGTCCAGTTCGCGTTCATCGACCGGGCAATACGTCCCTTGCAGGTCATCGTCAAACGGGTGTGAGTGATGATCGCTGAGAAATCGAAAAGCGGTGTTGTGGCCGGGAGTCGGAATGCAGCGCCCCTGATGTGGCCGCCCTGCGAGCTGTTTACGTGAACAACTGCAGGGAAACGCCTGGCCCTGACTGATCAGGTGTTCGAGGGCTGTCTGATAGGCTTCGCCACGCTGACTTTGAAAACGTACATCGCCATCCCAATGCAGCCCGAAGTGATCCAGAGTCCGCAAAAAGTGATCCGTGGCTGTTGGGTCTTCACGGGGAGGGTCGAGGTTCTCGATGCGCAGTAACCAGCGTCCCTGATGGGCGCGGGCGTCCAGATAGCTGGCCAGAGCAGCCAGTAGCGAGCCAAAGTGCAGAGGGCCAGTGGGAGACGGCGCGAAGCGACCGCAATACACCGGCTTTGAAAGGGTGTCAGACATGAGCATCAGGGCACCGACAACGGTGGTTGCCGGTGTGAACCGGGCTTATACGCCCAGTTGCTTTTCCTTGATTTCAGCCAGTGTCTTGCAATCGATGCACTGGTCAGCCGTTGGGCGTGCTTCCAGACGGCGGATGCCAATCTCGATGCCGCAGGCCTTGCAGAAACCGTAGTCACCGGATTCAATCAGATCCAGCGTCTTGTCGATTTTCTTGATCAGCTTGCGCTCACGGTCACGAGTACGCAGTTCCAGGTTGAATTCTTCTTCCTGGCTGGCGCGATCGTTCGGATCGGCGTAGTTGTTCAGCTCGGTCTGCATGTGTTCCTTGGTGCGATCGACCTCCTCCATCAATTCCTGCTTCCACTTATGCAGGATCTTGCTGAAGTGCTCCAACTGGGCGTCGCTCATGTACTCTTCGTCAGCACCCGCTTGATACGGAGTAAAGTCTGACAGAGCAAATTCTTTATTGTCTTGCGGCATGATGTTGCTGCCTCACCTGGTTAACGGATTCAAACAACCGGTCTGTTTTCTGTATGCACAGTCATCCGGTTCCGCCGTCGCCGGATATCAGTGACTGCTGGCATGCCGCGACCATGTCCGGGTGGCGACAAAATGACCAACTGGCGACAGAGAGGCGGGGAAACTATCAGATTCCGGGACGGTAGCCAACCCTTTCCTGTCGAGACGATGTGTGTACGGTATGACGGTGATTGGTGAGTGTCATGCATGATGAGGGCCAGTTTGGTTGTGACGCGGTGAAAATGGGATTCTCAACGCCCGTTTCAAAGGCTCTGACAAAGCAGACAGATATGGCAAAATGCCAACATTTGTTTGAACGGGAGCACGGGAATATGTCCACACTCACAACCGCATCGGATCGCGCGCAGGCGGTGAAGCCGTTTCAGGTGATGGCGTTGATGACCGCAGCACAGCAGCGTCAGGCCGCCGGACAGGACGTGATTCATCTGGAAGTGGGCGAGCCGGATTTTCCAACCCCGGAACCCATGATCGAAGCCGGTATGCAGGCCTTGCGAGAGCGCAAAACCCGCTACACCCCGGCTCTGGGCATGCCTGCCTTGCGTGAGCGCATTGCTCGCTATTATCAAGATCGCTTTGGTGTTGCCATCCCTCCCAGTCGCATTGCTCTGGCTCCGGGGGCATCCGGTGCCTTGCTGCTGCTGACCGCTGCCCGATTGAATCCATACGACAAGCTGATGCTGGCTGATCCCGGTTATCCGTGTAATCGCCACTTCGCACGGGTGTTCGAAGCCCATGGCCAACTGGTGCCGTGCGGTGCAGAGCAAGCCTGGCAGTTGACGCCAGAAGACCTCCGCTGCCAATGGGCCGAGACCACTAAAGCGGTTCTGGTGGCCAGCCCGGCGAATCCGACCGGTACGGTGCTGACGGCGGAACAACTGGCTGCGCTGCATCAGCAAACCACGCAACTGGGTGGTGAACTCTGGGTGGATGAAATCTATCAGGGGATGAATTACTCCTCTGAGGCCCACACCGTTTTATCCGTGGCGGACGATGCTGTGGTGCTGAACAGCTTCTCGAAATACTTTGGCATGACTGGCTGGCGATTGGGCTGGGCGGTGATCCCGGAAGGTTGGGAAAGTGCGTTTGAGCGTCTGGCACAAAATCTGTTTTTGGCACCGTCTACCCCGGCCCAGCACGCCGCCATGGTCGCATTTGAACCGGATACGCTGGCCATTCTGGAACAGCGTCGTGAAATTCTGCGTCAGCGTCGTGATTATCTGGTGCCTGCACTGCGTGAGTTGGGCTTCGGTGTGCCAGTATCGCCGGACGGTGGCTTGTACGTGTATGCCGACGCCAGCCGCTTTACCGATGACAGTCTGGCGTTCTGCCTGCAAGCTTTGAAAGAAACCGACGTTGCCTTTACTCCCGGTCTGGATTTTGGTGACTACCTGGCCAATACCCACGTGCGTTTTGCCTTTACCGAGGAGCTGCCTCGACTGGAACAGGCCATCGAACGCCTGTCCGCCTGGTTGCCACGCCTGTGAAATACCAGCCTGAACTGATTCGCGGCACTCTGATTCGTCGCTACAAGCGCTTTCTGGCCGATATTGAGCTGGAAGACGGCTCTGAAATTACTGCTTACTGCCCCAATACCGGCGCGATGACGGCCTGTGCCGACCCCGGCAGCCCGGTGTGGCTGTGGGACAGCCAGAACCCGAAACGTAAATACCGCCACAGTTGGGAGTGGACGACGGTTCACCAGCGCTATCGTGCCTGTGTGAACACCGCCCGCGCTAATCAACTGGTGGCAGAAGCGCTGGAGATTGGGAATCTGGAAGGCATCACCGATTATCAGATGGTCGAGCGAGAACCCAGAGTCGAAGACGGACGGCTGGATTTCCTGTTACGAAGTGAGAGCAATCGTGAAGGTAGTGGTAATAGTGGCGAGAGTGGCGAGAGTGGCGATGTCGATGGAAAGGGTCTTCACTATATAGAGGTGAAGTCCGTCACTTTGCCGCTGGCGGATCAGGCCGGTGTGGCGGCCTTTCCCGATACTGTTACCGCCCGTGGCCTGAAGCACCTTCAGCGTCTACAGACCCTGACCACTGAAGGCCATCGGGCGACGTTGCTGTTTTGTGTGGCTCTGGAAAGCATTCAGGAAGTCCGCCCAGCCTGGCACATTGATCCGGCCTATGCCGAAGGTCTGCAACAGGCGGTTGCCGCTGGTGTTCAGGTGCGAGCCTACGGTGTTGCGTTCTCCGACAATGCCATGACGCTTAATGGCGCTGAACCGCTGACGGTCAGGATTGATCCCGTTTGACCCAGAGTTGTTGATCCTCGATCTTGTGCTCAACCGCTTGCAATGACTGGTGCACGCAAGGGCCGCTGATACAGACGCCGTTATCCGGTCGAAACAGCGCACCGTGAGAGCTGCACTGGATATAGTGGCCGTCGATATCCAGAAACTGATGCGGTTGCCATTCCAGCCGAATGCCCAGATGTGGACAGCTATTAATGTATACCTGCCACTGACCTTTGCGCTTCAGCACAATCAGGGGCGTTTCACCGCATTCAAAGCCGCGCGTTTCGTTGTTGTTAAGGTCGTCTACATGACACAGGAGTTGCCAGCGATTGGCCATAGCGGTTTCCCGAAAAACAGATGGATGCCTGTTTTATCTGGATTTTGGGCAAAAAAATAGCCGCTCCTGGAAGGGAGCGGCCAAAGCAACCGTGATTAGCTTGATGAGAGAGATCACACACTTTGGTCAACCTGATGTTTTGACCAAAGCCTCAGACCAACGCCTGATGGTGAACACCGTTTCTGTCTCCAGAACCGATATGCAAATAGTATTCATTATCATTAGGTGAGTCAAGAACTATTCTCATTTAATTTGGTGGCATTTTCTCAGTCGAGCCAGAATCAATGTTTATTCAGCACTTGCTGATTCATCATCATGATGCGCCGCGCCAGATTTTCGATCAAACCCACCGCCGCTTTGGGCTGAGCTTCAATCAGGAGAATAAAGTCGGCTTGTGGCACCGCCATGATGGTGCAAGGCGTGCGGGCAATGACGGTGGCTGAACGGGCCTCTCCGGTGAATACGGCCATGGCTCCAAACACTTCTTCTTCACCAATTTCACCAACCTTGACGCCATCGACAAAGACATCCGCTTCGCCATTGATGATGGTATAAACGTGCTCGGCAATATCACCTTGCTGAATAATGACATCACCGGGCTGAACATTCTGAAAACCGGTGTGAGGAGTGTTGTGTGCCTGAGCGTGGATCGCGAGCTGATCCAGCATCAGCGCATTCTGGGTGATCAGATAATGACTCCAGTAATGCATGAGACGCGGGTCAGAATAGACGTGCTTTAATAGATCATCGCGGTTGATGGGAATCAGCTCGACGTATTCGTCAGCCCGCAGTTTGGGCGTTGGCAGACCAAAGACAGCGGGTAAACCAACCAGGTCACCTTCATCCAGGCCAATCAGGTTCTGGCCAAGGTGGTTGTAGTAGACCATGCCATCGTGTACCAGAAATAACTGGTCTTTGTCGAAGAGCTCGTACAGGTCTTCAACGTTTTCAAGTGCCAGCGGAGCGTCTGACAACTCAAAGCCTTCCAGTAGAACAGAAGACAGGTATTGAAGGCGATTGGTAAGCTGCTCAACAGCATCCGACGTTTTTCCAATTAAATACATAAGGGTTCCGACGGCAGTGCCGTTTATCCTTGGCCGCAAGTGGTGATTTGAATGTAGCGCAAAACCGCATGCGCTTGAAGTAACTGTATCAAGTAAAAGAGAGTGGGATGTCATCCTTGTCCAACCCCGTTGATGCCTTTTTGCTGACGCGCCACTGGCACGATGTGCCTGATCAGCCACACAGCTTGCTGACGTTCTGGTGGGTGACACCTCAGGGCATTGTGCAGCAACAACTGCAGCAGCCTGCGGTGTGTTTTATTGCCACCACCGATGTTGAGCGGGCGCAACGCATGGCCACCACGCTGGGCTGGCCGATTACCATCCGACCACTGCTATTGCACTCTTTCAGGCAGCAGCCAATGTCCGGCTGTTATCTGCCCGGTGGTTACGTCAGGCGTTGGGCCGGGCTGTTAAAGGAACAAGGCATTGAGTGTCAGGAAACGGACATCCGTCTCACCGACCGCTATCTGATGGAACGCTTTGTTTACGGAGCGGCCCGGCTGCACCTGAACCCAGCCCACACCTCGCCCCAGGGAAATTATCTGTGCGCCCAGGGTGGCAAGCTGACTCCCGGCGATTATCGGCCTGCGCTGCGCTGGTTATCGCTCGATATCGAGACCTCCATTCCCCGTCAGGGCGAAACCTATCGCCTGTACAGTGTTGCGCTGGTGACGCCCGACTCGCGCGAAGTGCTGGTCGTGGCGGAGCAAGGCGCAGACATTCCCGATGAACTGACTCAACCCGTGATAGTGCTGGCTACGGAAGTGGATTTTCTGAATGCACTGGTGGATCGCATCAACCGCTTGAACCCGGACGTGCTGATTGGCTGGAATCTGGTGCAGTTCGACCTGGATGTGCTGAACCAGAAATACCGGGAGTACAAGATTCCGTTTGCCATTGGTCGCGATGGTTCAAAGATGACCGCCCGGCCCCGCTATCGTCAGCCAGATCGAATACAGGTCAGCATTGCAGGACGGCTGGCGCTGGATGGTATCGAACTGCTGCGCGCCGCCAGTTACCAGTTTGAGAGTTTTGCATTGGCTGCAGTCTCGAAGCAGTTGCTGGGTGACACCAAGCTACTGACCGACAAAGACGGCGAAAGCGGTCGTGGTAGCGATATTGAACATCTCTATCGAACCGATCTGAACGCACTGGCCGCCTATAACCTGCAGGATTGCGATCTGGTCTGGCGCATCTTCGAGCACACCCGATTGCTGGAATTTGCCGTCGAACGCAGCCTGGTGACAGGGCTGGCGCTGGATCGGGCCGGTGGCTCTGTGGCCGCGTTTGAGAACCTCTATTTGCCTCGACTGCATCGAGCCGGATACGTCGCGCCCAATATGGGCGGAGGCTACAAGGACGAAAAAAGCCCCGGCGGTTATGTGATGGATTCGCGTCCCGGTCTGTTTGAACACGTGTTAGTGCTGGATTTTAAAAGCCTGTATCCGTCGATTATCCGCACCTTTCGGATTGATCCGATGGGCCTGATCGAAGGCTTGCAGGAAAGTGACTCGGCGTTGCAGGTTCCCGGCTTCTTTGGCGGCCAGTTTCACCATCAGAAACACCTGCTACCGGATCTGATTCGACAACTGGGCGAGCGGCGGGAGCTGGCCAAGCAGGAAGGTAATCGACCGCTATCGCAGGCGATCAAGATCATTATGGCGTCCTGTTACGGTGTGCTGGGTTCAGAAGGTTGCCGCTTTCACGACACCCGGCTATCGGCCTCAATCACCAAACGCAGCCATCAGATTATTCAGCAAAGCTCGGAGTGGATCGAACAACAGGGCCATCAGGTGATTTACGGCGATACTGACTCGGTGTTTGTCTGGCTCAGACAACAGGTGAGCGATGTCGAAGCGGATCACATCGGCAAGCATCTGACGCAAGGTCTGAACCGCTGGTGGCAGCAGCGCTTGCAAGCAGAATACAACCTCACCAGTTACCTAGAGATCGAGTACGAAACCCACTACCGGCGCTTTTTTATGCCATCGATTCGCGGCGCGGAAACCGGCAGCAAGAAACGCTACGCCGGGCTGATCACCGATGCGGACGGCAAGCCCGAAGTGGTGTTCAAAGGGCTGGAAGCGGTGCGCACCGACTGGACGCCGCTGGCGCGCCAGCTTCAGGCGGGGCTGTATCAGCGCGTATTCCTCGACCGGCCTTACCTCGACTGGATTCGCCAGCAGGTCGAGGGTTTGAATCAGGGCCGCAGTGATCATCTGCTCGACTACCGCAAGCGTCTGCGGCAACCGCTGGCAGACTATCAACGCCAGATTCCGCCCCACGCACGGGCGGCACAAAAACTGGAACGCTGGCGCGCGCAACAACAACTGTTGCCTTTATATCAGTACGGCGGTGGCTGGATTCGATACCGTCTGTGCCATACCGGCCCTGAGCCGGTGGTTGAAGGCTATCCAACACCGGCCCCGGACTACAGTCATTATCTCGATACCCAGATGCGCCCGATTGTCGAAGCGCTGTTTCACTTTACCGGCGACGATGTCGAAGCCGTGCTGGGCCAGCAGAGGTCGTTGTTTTAGAGTTGGTGGTTATATCTCTTTAATGATGAAGGTGAGTCTGTGAGTAATGCCATTAACTTAATATCCATACCGCCATTCAACCCCATCAACCTCTGGGTTTGGTTCAAAAAATAGCCTTTGTCCATGGTTCTAACCCTCCCTTTGAAACTGTATGAATAAACAGTATATTGGTCATGGTAGGAATTCTATGCTTGTTTTGTCGGAAAAAGTTGCTCGTTTTTCCAACAGTTGATAGCGTAAGTTCTTGAATTCAGGGACGTTAGGTGAAAAAACTGCCTGATTTACGTGCCATGTGAACCAGAAAAACGCGCATGCGTAGAACTAAGCCGTTAGGAATCATTAGGTTATGATAAGCATCTACAAATGGACAATAATGATCTCTACAGCACTTTGGGTTTTTTATTGGTTTCTACCTTCTATAAGCAGCACTTGGTACACAAAAGATGAAATGAATTTGTTAATGTGGGATGGGTGGGGTGCAAAAATTCAGCCGTCCATAATCAATGACTGGTTATTGTTTTTCGCATGGTTAGCTTGCTCTATCGGTCTTTTTTTTACAGTGAAATACACCAGAGAATTATTTGTTTTTCTTATTATCACAACAACTGTTTTGTCATATTTTTTGGGCTTCCGTGTAACCACACCATTAGACAATGTGCTAGTGAATACTATCACCATGGCAGACGGTGCAATTATTTATATGGCATATTTTTCTTCGGTTAGTGAGCATTTCAAAAAATGACTCCTAACCAGCGTAGACAGCGAACCAATAAAACGTGTCATTTTTTTGTGCCAAAAAATCCGCCAAGTTTTTTGGTCACTGCTACGGGCGTTATGCAACCATGTGAGATGAGCTTGATGCAGAAATTTACGCGTGAGCAGGTGGTTGCTACTAGAGCAGCTGCATTAAAACTAAGGGATGCACTTCGTAGAGATAAAGATCCAATGGCTGGTGAATTCCTCAAAGGTGAATTGGGTAGAATTTTAAATAGTGTTATAGATGACATAGCATTGCTACCAATTGCAAATATTCCGCATTTTTCAGAAATGACTAGAGATTATCTACCAAACGTAGAAGCCGAGTACTTCAATTTTTATAGTCTTGCTGCTTCTGGCGAGCCTGCAAATGTATAAAGGGCATAACAAAAAGTTGGTGTTCGAACCTACGGTGCTGGGACGGTTAAACTTCGCTCGTTCCTCGCTACGTTTATCCGCCCCACAACAAAATCGTTATGAGGAATAAGGGAATGACAAAAGATATAAGTACAGAATTAAACAAAGATTTTTTGAAGGACCCTGATAGCGGCTTCTACCCGATTCATCGAGCTGCGAAATATGGCAAAGGCACATTAAGTGAACTAAAAAGGCTTATAAATAAAGGTGCTGATTTAGAAGTCAGAACGCCTTGGGAAAGAACTCCACTGATAATGGCTTGCATCGACTGGGAGACAAGAAAAGTAAAGTTACTTTTAGAAGCTGGAGCAAATATTAATGCTTCAGATCATGAAGGTGACACCCCTCTTCATGCTGCTATCTATGGCAGTAATAGCCTTACTCAGCTCTTAGTTGATAATGGTGCAGACATAGAAGCGAGAAACCTAGACGGCCTAACCCCTCTAGGACATGCTTGTGAAATAGGCAAACAAGGTGCAATTGAAATTTTATGTGAGGCAGGAGCAAATGTTAATGATGAATACTCTACTAAAAGCCTATTATTTCGCGCATTGGAAGGAAAACATAATACACCACCAACATCCCTTTATAAAATATTTAAGACACTTAAGGATTATGGTGCAGATGTTGAGTTTATTCAAGCTTCAACAGGTAACTCCATTCTACACTTGACAGCCGAATTAACCCAAATTGATTACTCAGCATGGGGAGTCAGATTCACGCCTATTTGTCGGACACTTATAAATAGCGGTTTAAATCCATGGTTGAAAAATATCAATGGGGAATCCCCAATTCAAATTATGGATAAATGGGCACCAGGCGACTTAAAGCCAGCCTTGAAAAAATATATCAAAAATAATATAAAAAATATTATTCCAGAAATAGAAACCGCAAAAGAATTAACATGTTTCTATGAAAACCAAAGTGAGTATTCAAGAAGTGAGCTTTTTGATTTACTTACATCAGGCACAGAAGCTAAAAACAAATTTGATGAAATCATCAAGCCAGAAGTATATGAAAATACCTCTCATAACAAATTGGTGAACAAGATTTAATATCCGCTACACGTTTTGCCATGGCTACGCCATTTTACGTCAAAACGTATAGCTCCTATCAAGCTTTTGACCAAGCGTTTGATCTTGCCCCGCTTTAACGGACACTTTTTTACACAACAAAAGGTGTCCAATGCCAGCCTATAAAAACCAGAAAAAGACCAAGCAATATTCGCTCGAATTCAAGCGATCAGCGGTTGAGATGA
>JAILXU010000018.1:0-62681 GCA_045430275.1 Oceanobacter sp.
TCTCGACCCTGTCAAGCATTTATTTTTAAAAAGTTGTTTAAAAACAGATGCTTAGACGTTTCAAGCGAGCCGTGTTGTTGGCTGCTCCTGAATCGAGGACGCGAACTATACCCGAATTCAGAGATCCCACAAGGCTTTTTTCGAAAAAAGTTTCAGAAAGTTTCAAATGTAGCTTTTCGGAGCATTTGTGAGTCACTAAGCAAGATTCGAGATAACCCAAACACGCCCGATGATGGTGATTTCATCGTCAACACCCAATCCAACCATGTGTCGAGCCAAAGGCGCCTGGTGACTGATCACCTGTATTTTCCGCCCTTCACAGGACACTGTCAGCCCTCCGACAGGCGCCAGCCAAAACCACTGCTCTTCGTTCTGCTCATCAACTATCCCGACAACCGCCCCAGACGCTATTTCATCGTCCTGATCAAATTCAGCCGGCCTCCAGCGAGCCAGCGTAATCCGGTCATTCTGGAGTGCCAAAATACGTTCAGACTGACCATGAGCCAGATACGCTGCTTCCAGGCTCAGAGTGTCGTATTGATTCTCGGGCTGATTATCTTCATGAGAGGCACTCTCCTGAGCCGCCTTAGCTGCTTCCAGTGCCGCATCAAGTGTAGCGTCTATATGTTGTAACAACTGATCTTTTAACTGGCTTTTGTTCACAGCGTTTTCCAGTAGAGTGTCAAAATCATCAGTTTAGCACTGCCGAACACTCCGCTTGTTCAATCACCTGCAACCCATTCAGAGAAGATGTTTATGTCCTCCTCAAAACCCACTCCCCTTCAGCACACACTTGAGCGTTCTGCTTTCTGCCGCCTGATTCAACGCGGTGAACTGGATGTTGTAGTGATCACCCACCCGGCTTTTCGCGCCGAAGTCTTACTGCAGGGCGCACAAATGATCGCCTTTGCTCCAACGGGTGAATCAAACTGGTTGTGGTTGAGTGACACGGTGGAATACAAGAAGGGAATTTCGTTACGAGGAGGCATTCCGATTTGCTGGCCCTGGTTTGGCAATGCTTGTAAAAATCCACCAGAGATTCAGGCTCACTATTGCGGTAATCAACCAGCCCCGGCGCACGGCTTTGCACGTACACAGATATGGCAACTCACTGATTTGTACGAAGCCACTGATCGTGTGGAGCTTTGCATGGCTCTGGGTACCACTCGCAGCAGACAGCCGTCCTGGCCAGCAGAGACTGAAGTCATTGCTCGTTGGGTTATGCGCAAGGATAGCCTGACAGTGCAACTGACCACACACAACCACGGACAATCGGCCATCGCCGTTACTCAGGCACTGCACACGTATTTACCAACGCCCGATATTCATCAGACACGTCTGTCGGGCCTGCATCATCACAGCTATCTGGATACTCTGGATAACTGGCGGCGCAAAAGCCAATCAGGCGATGTGCACTTTCATTCTGAAACTGATCGCATTTACTACACAGCCCCAAATGCACATCGATTGACGTTGATCACACCCGATCAGCGCACTCTTATCAATGCCAGCGGTAGCAAGAGTTGCATCGTCTGGAATCCCTGGATTGAAAAATCCAGACACCTGGGGCAGTTTGAAGACACCGCCTGGCAGCGCATGACGTGTGTCGAAACAGCCAACGCTGCAGATGACTGGATCAATATTGAACCTGGCAACACTCACACTCTGTCAGTTACTTTCCATCAGGACAGATAGACAAGGGTTATAACTGGTGCATGGCCAGAAAACGGGCCGTCACCATATCCATAGTATTCAGGTGTTGTTCAAACCAGGCGGGAACATCCTCGCGGATAAAGTTCAGCAATGGCTCATTGTCGGAAGCCTCACGATAATAAGCCAATTGCTGTTCAAACAAGGTTATGACTCGATCATGTTCCCCTTTGTGTACTGGGTAAGGGGGAAATCCAACTGACTGCATTTCCTGCTCTTCGTGAGCAAAATGATCTTTAACGTGCTCAACCAGCGCCTGCATTTCTGACTCCATGCGCTGGCCGTCTTGCAGCCCCTGCTCCAGTTGATTCACCAGCTCAGCAAACTCCGCATGTTCCTGGTTCATAAATTCCGTCGCAAGGCGTGGGTAATCATCAAATACCATCATGGTGGCATCTCACTGTTCAGTATGAATTCACCATGAGGCTAAACCGGTCAATGAATCATGACCTTGACGGGCATCAGCAATGACGTGCGACATCCACAATCATACGCCGTAACCAGCGGTGTGCCTGGTGATGTTGCAAGAGTGGCGACCAGGCCATTTTCAGTTCAAAGGCGGGTATTCGAAAAGGTGGCTGTTTCACCAGCAAGGCGGCGGATGCGGCCTGCATATCGGCCACCTTGCGCGGCAGCGTGGCCACCAGATCATTATTGTGCGCCAGTAATGCGGGCATTTGATAATGGCGGGTAAAAACTGAAATCCGGCGTTTATGACCCAGCTTGGACAAGGCGTTATCCACCCAACCCAGACGAATGACTTTTTCCGGGTCGATACCGACACCTGCACCCATACCGGTTTTACTGACCCAGATATGGCTGCTGGCCAGATACGCCTCCAGATCAAACGTGTGAGCCGAAGGGTGATCCGGGTTCACCAGACAGACAAAATCATCCTGCCACAAGGTCATCTGGTGAAACGACTGGGGCATATCATCAAAACGGTTAATCGCCATATCGACCTTACCGGCTTCCACATCCTTAAAGGTCACATCCGATGGCGTGAGCACATCCAGAATGATATCAGGAGCCTGGGAACGCAGGCGCTTCACCAGCTCAGGAATCAGGGTGGATTCGGCGTAGTCGCTGACCATGATGCGGAAAACCCGATTACTGCTGGCGGCATCAAATTCTTCAAGAGGCTGCAAGGCCGCTTCCAGTTCTCCCAGCGCCTTGCGAATAACCGGCTGCAGTTCTCTTGCTCGTTCCGTAGGCGTCATCCCATCCGATGTACGCACCAGCAGCGGATCACTGAACAGGTCTCGTAAGCGCCTCAAGCCGTTCGACATCGCCGGTTGAGTAATGCCCAGCTTCTGGGCGGCCTTGGTCACATTGCCTTCACGCAGCAAAACATCCAGATATACCAACAGATTCAGGTCAATGCGGTCCAGATTCACGGGCAAATTCCAATCAGCAAAAACCCTATTCTGTCATTGGGCTGTTCAGGAACCAAGCATCACGAATGCTTATGCCATCAGACGACGATAAAACGCCAGTTCCCGCAGCAACACTTCCTCACGATGACTCGCCTGACGGAAGCCATGCCCTTCCCCCGAAAACAGGCAGTGCTCTGTTAATACTCCCTGATGCTGCAATTGCTGATGCAGACGCAGCGTTTGATCCGGCGGCACCACACGATCGTTCTGCCCCTGGAAAAAAATCACCGGGCGAGAGACACCGTGTTGAATTGGCGAGCGCATCAAAAACGCCTCACTGGCAGACTCGGGATCACCAATCAGCCACGCCAGATAATGAGACTCAAACTTGTGTGTACTGGCATTCAGGCGCAACAAGTCACTGATACCGTAATGGCTCGCACCCCCCTGCACCGAAGACAATGCATCGCTGCCCAGCACCCGCAGTACGGTATAACCACCAGCACTGTTGCCACGCACAAAGACTTTTTCAGGGTCACACCAGCCCTGGTCAACGGCGTATTCAATGGCGGCCTGAACGTCTTCCACATCGGTTACGCCCCACTGATGCCTCAAGCGATGGCGGTAAGTACGCCCGAAGCCGCTACTGCCACGGTAATTCAGCACCAGCAAGGCAAAACCACGCTGTTGCCAAAAGACTTTCTGGGCATCCAGTGCCGCATCCGCCATCGCCGTTGGGCCACCATGCAGCTGAATCAGCAACGGTGGTTTGGGCGTTGAGTAGCGCACTGACTCTTGTCTTGCCGGGTAATAGAACCCGAATGCTTGTTCCTGCTGGCTCACGGGATATGCAAATGCCTGAGCGGGTGCGGCGGTGACCACCCGATTCACATCAAGAGACTCAAGAACAGAGTCATCAAGACACGCCTTTGCTGGCCAGGCCGAAGCAGACAGTTGCACCAATTGCGTGCTGCACGTTGCCGACTCCATCAACAGGGCCACACCGGATTCATGAGCCACCACGGAATGAAACCGTGCTCGCTGGTCTTCAACCATCAGCCATGAAGGAGCACCTGCATTCAGATACCCCAACCCGGCCCATCCACCTTCAAAGTAGCTGGCAACCAGACCACCTTGAGCAGAATCCAATTCCGGTAACGTAGCCCAGGTGCGCAATCCCAGCTGCCACTGAGCCACGCCAAATTCTGCTTGTGCCAATGCACCACCTGATTGCGGCGGCATAGGCAAACTGACTAATTGTCCCGCCTTTAAATCACCATCAAAAAAATAACGGTATAAAGACCACCAGCCATCACGCCCGTCCTGCACTTCTGACACATCTTGATCGCACACAAACACGACGTGGCCAGCCGCATCAAACTCTGGCTGAAAAACCGACATATCCTCACCAGCCGGATTCACCACATCAACCGCATTCGACACCTCCCCGGCCTCCGTCAGGCTGGCCAGTGTCAGTGTGGTTGAAAGCCAGGGCTGTTTTGGGTGGCACCAACTGAGCCAGACGGCAAAACGACCGTCTTCCCGAACTCTCGGGCTGGCATAAAAGTCCTTTCCGGTTGCCAGTAGTTGCTGTTCTCCCGTTAACGATACCGCCACCAGCTCATTCACCACGTCTGCCGCCGGACACCCCGACGTCGCATGGGTTTCACGCACCGCCAGCACCCGCTGATGCTGAGGATCAGGCACCAGATCGCCAAAGCGACATCGAGGGGAGCAGGTTGGCACCATCACGGGAATGGCGGAGACAGACAACGCTTGAACGTACAGTTGCTGGTCGGATTCATTCACAAACACCAATTGAACATCGGTGCATGTGTCATCAGCAGCGGTCAATAAACAGAAGCTGCCCCCACCGTATTCGTGTACCCGGCTGCGGACACTGAAGCCATCGGGGGTAATCAGAATCGAACGACCTGACGTATGTTGTGGGTGACGGCCACGCACGCGTGTTGTGCCTCTCGCCGGATCAAACTCCAGCCAGCAAAGCCAGCCATCAGCACTGCGCAGCTCTGACCACTGCTTGCCTTGCTGCACAGCCTCCGTCGCGGAAAGAATACGCGCTGCCGTCATGGATACACTCACTTCACCGACGCAATAATATCCAGCGCCTGCTGCTGGTTGTGCGTATTTCGTGCCAGGAGTGGCGTTTGGCCATCACCACCCGCGGCTATTTTTTCGGCATCATCACGAGCAGCCAAAATCTTGCCATGATGTTCTGATTTGCTGCACACCGGATCAGCATTGGCTGCATCGCCAGTCAACTTGAACGCCTGACAACGGCAACCACCGAAGTCTTTTTTCTTCTCATCGCAGGAGCGGCACGGCTCCTTCATCCACTCGTAACCCCGGAAATGATTAAACCCGGTTGAGCGATACCAGATTTCCTCCAGCGAAGAGTCCAGCACATTGGGGAATTCCAGCGGCAGCTCACGCGCACTGTGACACGGCAATGCCGTACCGTCCGGGGCAATGGTCAGGAAAATATTGCCCCAGCCATTCATGCAAGCTTTCGGGCGTTCTTCGTAGTAATCCGGGGTGACAAAAATCAGCTTTGGCCCTTCCCCATTCAACTGCTCACGATAGCGATTGGTGGTGGCTTCTGCCCGGATTAACTGCTCTTTGGTCGGAAGCAAATGCTCACGATTGATAAACGCCCAGCCGTAATACTGGGCAATGGCCAGCTCGACAAAGTCGGCTTGCAACTCAATCGACAGCTCAATGATCTTGTCGATCTGCTCGATATTGTCGCGGTGAATCACAAAGTTCAGCACCATGGGATAACCCTGGGCTTTCACTTCACGCGCCATGGCCAGTTTTTGTGCAAACGCTTTCTGACTGCCCGCCAGCCGATTGTTCAGTTCTTCAGTACTGGCCTGAAAACTGACTTGAATATGATCCAACCCGGCATCGCGAAAGTCTGATACCCGGCGGTCATCCATTCCCAGCCCTGATGTAATCAGGTTGGTGTAGTAGCCCATATTACGGGCTTCACGGATCAGCACTTCAAGGTCACGACGCACCAGCGGTTCACCGCCTGAGAAGCCGAGCTGGGCAGCGCCCATTTTGCGACCCTGCTCGAACACACTCAGCCACTGATCGGTGGTCAGCTCTTTGCCGCTGCCTTTCAAATCCAGCGGGTTGGAGCAATAACTGCATTGCAGCGGGCATTTATAGGTCAGTTCGGCCAGTAGCCATAAAGGACGGCCCACGTCGTTTCCGCTCCCGGTACTATTTCCGCCCTCGGTACTACTGGTTGAGAGTGATCCAGTGTTGCTCATGGGCTACCTCCAGAAATTCGGCAATGTCACCGCTAAGATCCCCGGCATCCGGGAATTTTTGCTGCAATAGCTGCACGATGTCGGCCAGCGTGCGCTGACCATCCACCATGTTCATAATTTCACCGGCACTGCCATTCAATTGCACCATGCCTTCCGGGTACAGCAGCACGTAGGCTTGCTGGCTTTCCTCCCACTGCAGACGATAAATCGTATTCACTGCGGGTACGGTGGCCGGTGATTGTAATAATTCAGAAACCGTCATTAACGATACCTCCCGGTGTGGTAGGCAATCGGATTGCCCAACGCATCGGCTTCGACATTGTGATACGGCGCGCGATCCAGCTCGTAAGCCATGGTCATCGCATCCAGCATGGTCCAGAGAATATCCAGTTTGAACTGCAGGATATCCAGCGCCTGCTCTTGCTGTTCACGCGTCACAAAGTGATCCAGTGTGATCTTGAGGCCGTGCTGCACATCGCGGCGGGCTTCGGACAAACGGCCCCGGAAATACTGCAAGCCGCTCATATCAATCCAGGGGTAATTGGTTGGCCAGGTATCCAGACGCGACTGATGAATCTCGGGGGCAAACATCTCGGTCAACGACGAACAGGCCGCTTCCTGCCAGGTGGCACGGCGGGCAAAGTTGACATAGGCATCGACCGCAAACCGCACTCCCGGCAAGACCTGACGCTGAGACAACATCTCATCACGATCAATACCGACAGCTTCGCCCAGCCGCAACCAGGCTTCGATTCCTCCGTGCGTATCGCCATAACCATCGTGATCCAGAATACGCTGAACCCACAACCGACGCTCGTCGCGATCACGACAGTTAGCCAGAATGTTGGCGTCTTTTACCGGGATATTGATCTGATAATAAAAACGATTGGCGACCCAGCCACGAATTTGCTCTTCGGTGCATTCACCGTGGTGCATCGCCTGATGATAAGGATGGTGAATGTGATACAGGGCGCTTTTGGCGCGCAAACGCTGTTCAAATTCTTCCCGGCTCCACGGCAAATTGGCCTGTGTGGAATCTGACGGGTGAGTTGCTGACATGACGCATCTCCGATGTTTTTGTTGGCGGTATTACAGTTCGATATCCATGCCGTCCCAGGAAATTTCTACTCCCTGAGATTCCACAATGGCGCGTTCTTCCGAGTCTTCGTTCAGAATCGGATTGGTGTTATTAATATGAATCAACACCTTACGTTTGGCATTAAAGCGCGCCAGAATCTCCAGCATGCCGCCCTCACCCGACTGGGAAAGGTGCCCCATTTTCTGGCCGGTCGAGGTGCCCACGCCCTGAAAGATCATCTCGTCATCGCGCCATAAAGTACCATCCACCAGCAGACAATCGGCTTTTTCCATCCACGGAATCAGGTGATCTTCAAGCTGGCCCAGGCCAGGGGCGTAGAACACGCTGCCGCCCGTTTTTAGATCTTCCAGATAGACGCCAATATTATCGCCAGGAACCGGACTGCCACGACGAGGAGAATACGGAGGTGGCTGACTGGTCAGCGGCACCGCCACAATTTTCAGGTGATCAATGCCCGGAATCATAAAGCCATCAGTGTTGGTCACATCCACTTCGTGATGCTGCAAACCACCGTTCCACTTTTTCAGCATGGTAAACAGCGGGAAGCCCGTGCTCAGGTCTTCCATCACCGGGCCGGTGCAGTAGACGTCCATCGGCAAGCCTTCGCGCAGCATCATCAAGCCACTGGTGTGGTCGATCTGGGCATCCATTAACAGGATGGCTTCAATCCCGGTATCGCGCAGCTTGCGCGCCGGTTGCAACGGTTCAAATGAGGCCAGTTGTTCGCGGATATCCGGCGAGGCGTTAAATAACAACCAGTGTTCGCCATCGGTGCTGACACAAATCGACGACTGGGTACGCGACTGCGCCCGTACTGTTCCTTCCCGGAACCCCTTGCAGTTGTTGCAGTTACAGTTCCACTGTGGAAAGCCACCACCGGCAGCGGAACCCAGAACATGAATTTTCATAAAAAGGCCTGTTTATTGTCGTTATTCAGGATCGGGAAGAACAAAAATGCCCGGCAAGAGTACCGGGCATTTCCGCCCGGATTAACACCCGGACAATCTGATACATCAGGAGCCAATCAATCCGTAACAGCGGATTTTCAAGCCCCTGTCAGATCAACGGTGGCTGAAGTACATAGTGACTTCAAAACCGATCCGCAGGTCTTTATAGGCTGGTTTAGTCCACATAGTGATTTCCTCTTATTGTTATGAAGCGGGAATATTCCGCCTCCTGAACACTTTCCCAAAGAGCCTCTGGTACAACCAGAGCACCTTGGGTCTATGGATACTCCTCCGTGGTCGTACAACTTGTGGGCTAAAAAAACCTCACCACCACGAGAATGCATCACCAGCCTGACACCCCTCCGGCGCTGTATTACTGATGATGGTTTCAGTGTCGGCCAGAGCGGGATTTCGATAAAGGCTACTTTGGGGGTCAGGAACTAGGTCAAAAGTACTGATTTTCAGACCATCGAATGGCACAGAGATCAGTATCAACCATAGCGACGAGGCACGTGTGATACTGCACCTTGACGTCCCTTGTCCAAAAGCCCGAATATGAATGGATGAATCATCACAGGGAACGAACGATCTCCCTGTTCTACGGTCTGGGTGAGTGCCAGACGCATTGACTCAGGCCAACCCCAATATACTGGCCAATCGACCATGAAAAACCGAGCAAAATGGTCAATTATTAAAAGACCCTGCCGCCAGACGTTTGTGTAAGGAAAGAAAAATGAACGCAGCCCACGCACTCATCAGCTTGCTGATTGCACTGCACAGCAGCCACACCCTCGCCGGGAACGCACCTGCCAACACGCCGGATGACGCACAATCCGATGCCCTGCGAACACAATTTGTCCGTGCGGAAAAGACACTTGGTACAGTGCCGTATGAGACCACCGCTTCGATTCTGAAACCGCTGGCGAAGTACCCCTTGTACCCTTATTTGCAGTATCAGACGTACCAGCGTTTTCCTGCCCGGCTAACGCAAGCCGAAGTCAGCCAGTTTTTCGACCAATACCCGCGTTTTCCCAAACGCTCCCGGCTGCAACAACACTGGTTGAAGCATCTGGCCAGAGAAAAGCGCTGGAAAGACTGGATCACTGCTTATCAACGACTGCCCATGTCCGCCGCCCGTTACCAGTGTGATCTGGCGCGAGCCTATCTCAATACCGGTAAGGAAAAGCAGGGGATGGAAATGGCTGCGGCACTGTGGACGGTTGGCAAATCCCAGCCAGATGCCTGCAACCCGCTGTTCGACCACTGGATGAAACAGGGCCACCCTACCCATGCTGAAGCCAAGGCTCGTTACTGGCTGACGGCCGAATCGGGTAAAACCAGTCTGGGAAAATACCTGCACCGCTTTCTGGACAAAGACACCCAGCGACTGGCGACTGCCTATGAAATACGGTTGAAAAATCCGGGCCAGATTCTCAAGGCTGATCTGTCTGTCTACCCCGCCGCAGCCAGAAACCAGTTGATCAAAAGCAGCTTTCAGCGCATGGCGCGCTCCAAACTGGAACAAACCGCCGAGGACTGGATTCAGTACCGAACCGGCCTGGATAAAGCCAATCCGGTGATCAGCAAGGTAGATCATTACATCGGCAAGCGCCTGACCTATTCCAAATCGGAAAAAGCCCTGCCTCTGCTGGCACGCCTTGACCCGGAATATCGTCACAGTGACGTCACCGAAGCCCGTTTGAGACAGGCACTGGGAGCCGATGTCACCGACTGGCCACAGATCATTAAAATGATCGAGACCCTGCCCAATAAACAACGTTCTTCCGACCGCTGGAGCTACTGGTACGCCACCGCCGTACAAACCCTGACGCCCGACAGCCAGGCCCCCGACAAGATTCTCGGCAATATCGCCCAGTCACGTTCCTTTTATGGTTTTTTGGCCGCCACGCACCTGAATCAGCCGTTTGAAATGAACGATGAACCGCTGACCGTTAACAAAGAGGTCGTTGCCGCGCTGAAAACCAATCCGGCGTTGCAACGTGCAAAAGAGTGGCTGGCGCTGGATCGACGCCGTGAAGCCCATCGGGAATGGTTTTCCGCCCGAGCCAGTTTCAATCAACTCGAGCGTCAACATATGGCCGCCATTTCCTCCGACTGGGGCTGGCACCATCGCGCGATTATGGATGCGATTCGCCACAAGCAGTGGAACTACCTCGACGTGCGTTTCCCCTACCTGTTCAACGACCTGTTTAGCCTGGCCGCCAATAAGCAAAACATCGACGTGACCTGGGCCAAGGCCATCGCCCGTCAGGAAAGTGCGTTCAAACCAGCGGCGGTTTCACACGCGGGCGCAAGAGGCTTAATGCAATTGATGCCTGCCACGGCACGCGCAACCTCGCGCAAGCATTCGATTCCACTGCCCAAACTGGACGACCTGTTCCAGCCCAAAACCAATATCGCACTGGGGACGGCGTATTTATCCGAGATGTACTTCAAATTTGATCGCAACCGCGCCTTCGCCAGCGCCGCCTATAATGCCGGGCCACACCGGGTAACACGTTGGCTCAAGCAACGCGGCCACCTGCCTCTGGATGCCTGGATTGAAACCATTCCATTCAAGGAAACTCGCAACTACGTTCAGAACGTGCTGGCATTTCGGGTGATTTATAATCAACGGGCGGGACGGGAAGTTGACTTGCTGCCATCACTGGAAGGAGTGGTATTGGCACATCGGGATAGGGAAAAAGCGGGGGAAGCCAAGGTTCAATAACCTGCTTCAATAACCTGCTTCAATATAGATTCCCTCTGCTGCAAAACAGCAGAGGGAAGTGTAACGTTCACATCACAAGTCGCAGCGTAACCACAACCCGATTCTGTGCTTGTTACGTAAACATGATTACTGAGGAATCACGTTCATAGCGCATGGGCCTTTCTGGCCTTGGCCTACTTCAAACTCAACGGCTTGACCATCATTCAAGGTCGCGTAGCCTCCACCGTTCTTGATTTCAGAATGGTGAACAAACAAATCTTTTCCACCATCTTCTGGAGTAATGAAACCGAAACCTTTGTCGGCATTAAACCACTTAACTGTACCTTTGCTCATAATGAACTCTCTTTCTTTATTTCAGTTGGTCAATATGTTCACGAACCCTCTACAATGAACCACTAGTAACTTATTGATTTAACTAAATAAAAAAACAAACTATCAATTCAAGAGCGCTACGCCCGGCTATTATAGACTCTTTTTACCCTTAAATTCGAGGTGGATTGAAGCAAAGGACATATAATTTTTTCTACAAGGCGCAAAAAACAGAGCAAAGCAGCGATTTTGGTGGCTCTGGGTCTCTCTGTTAACGCCTGTACGTCGCTTGTTTTGAGCACCCGAACAACACCCACAAAAAATCCAGCGCCCTTTCGGACGCTGGATTCTGTGATCAATCAGCTTGTGTCGCTTGAAACTCAGTCTTCGTTGGTAGAACCAATCTTGTGAATAGACAGGTCAGCGCCATTGAACTCTTCCTCTTCACTGAGGCGAATACCCGATACCGCTTTCACACCACCGTAAATTGCAAAGCCACCAATCAGGGCCACTGCAATACCCGCCAGAGAACCAATGATCTGAGACATCAGGCTGACACCGCCCAGCCCACCCAGTGCTTCTGCTCCGAAGATGCCCGCCGCGATGCCACCCCACAGACCACACAAGCCATGCAGAGGCCACACACCCAGTACGTCATCGAATCTCGGGAATTTGTTCTGCGCCAGTGTAAAGACGTACACGAACAAGGCACCAGCCACACCACCGACAACCAATGAACCCAGAGGGTGCATGATGTCGGAACCGGCACACACCGCGACCAACCCCGCCAGCGGGCCATTGTGAATAAAGCCGGGGTCGTTCTTGCCAACCACCATCGCCACCAGCGTACCGCCGACCATCGCCATCAAACTGTTGACCGCCACCAGACCGGAAATGCCATCAAGGGTTTGAGCCGACATGACATTAAAGCCAAACCAGCCCACCGCCAGAATCCAGGCACCCAATGCCAGAAAAGGAATGTTGGACGGCGCAAAGGCAACCACCTTGCCGCCACGGTAACGCCCTTTACGAGACCCCAGTAAATACACAGCCGCAAATGCAATCCAGCCGCCCACACCATGAACCACAATGGAACCGGCGAAGTCATGGAAAGCAGCACCAAACGTCGCTTCCAACCAGCTCTGGAAGCCGTAGTTGCCGTTCCAGATCATGCCTTCAAAGAAGGGGTACACAAACGCCACCGTCAGACCGGAAGCAATCAGGATTGGGTAAAACTTCGCACGTTCAGCAATACCACCGGACACAATCGCCGGAATCGCTGCGGCAAACGTGAGCAGGAAGAAGAACTTCACCAGCTCATAGCCGTTATTAGCCACCAACTGATCCGCACTGTCGAAGAAGTTGGTGCCGTAAGCAATCTGATAACCAATAAAGAAATACGCCAACGTCGAGATACCGAAGTCGGTCAGAATTTTAACCAGCGCATTGACCTGATTCTTATGGCGAACGGTGCCCACTTCCAGAAAGGCAAAGCCACCGTGCATCAACAGCACCATGATAGCGCCCAGCAAGATAAACAGGGTGTTGGCCCCGGTCATCAGGGTTTCAACGGCGCTATTCACGCCCACCAGATCCAGAGTTTCCACAAATATCCCCTCACAACAGTTCGTCAATGCAGTGCCATGCACTGCCTTAATTCTGATCACCAGCCCCAATGCAGGGCAGCAAACACACTTGAGAGGGGTTAAAGCAGGAAGCGGGCCAGATTTGTCCGCTTTGTCATACCAGACATGCACCAGAACACGACACAAGGCCACATCACGGGGCCAAACAGCGTGAATACAGGGCTTCAGACTGGTGCAGATAGAGAAAAGCCCGTGCAATGCCTGGAGAAAATCTTACAGAACGATGCACCAGAATATCGCCCACCCACAAAAAAGGCACCGATATGGTGCCTTCATATTCACAATGTTCAATCACAGGGCACACGCCCACCGGTCATTACCCCCACAACAGCTTGATCGCCACAACCGCCGTCACCAGCTCGTACAAACGCTTGATGGTGACATTGGCCGAACTGACGGAAGTATGCGCCCCCAGGTAGCCGCCAATCAGGGAACCGGCCACCAGCGCCGGAATCCAGCTCCATTGCACATCGGCCATCGCTCCCATCGTGATCGCGCCACTGCCATTCCAGCCCAGCCCGACGGCCACCAGCGTGTGCGCCACGGCCAATTTGTAATCAAAGCCAAACCAGTACACCAGCCACAGCGTCACAAACAAACCGCTGCCCGCCGACAGAGCACCGTTGATAAAACCAATCAACAGCAGTACCAATGCTCCGATCAGAATGCCGCGCTTGTCACGATGACGCACTTGCTCTGTCAGCCCTAATGAAGGCTTGAAGACGGAATACACACTCAATGCCAGCATCAATACACCCAGCGTGATTTCAGCCGGACGAGAAGGAATATCCAGAATAAAAATCGCCCCAGCCACCACACCCGGCACACCGGCCAGCAGCACCAGCAACAACAGCCAGCGTTGCAGATGATCTTCTTTTAAATGACGCACCGTCGCGCCGACCCCCAGAGCCACCGTGGCGACTTTATGAGTGGCCAACGCCAACGGGAAGGGCAGCCCCATAAAAATCAGAATCGGTAGCTGAATCAGACCAGCGCCTCCACCGGCCAGCGCTGAAAACCAATTGGCGATCACCGAAAGCACCAAAAGCGTGCCTTGTTCCATATAATCCAAGAGTTATATACCTTATATCACTGCAGTCAGACGCCGGATCTGCTTTACTTCGGCCCCTTTAATAGGCAGCAGTTTGTAAGAAACCGGTCATCAGGACGACAAACTGCTCTCAATCACTCATCACCTACACAATGAGAATGACATGAAATATTCGCTGTACTACCACAACATGTGTCCTTTCTGCCTGCGCGTGCTGTCTGTTCTGCCAAGCGTGAAAGAGAACGTGTAAAAACGCGACGTGATGCGCAACCCGGAATTCCGTCAGCAACAGCAGAAAGCCACAGGCCGCACCACCGTTCCTTGCCTGCTGATCGAAGACGAGCAAGGCAAAGAGCAGTGGATGTACGAATCAGCGGATATTATTCGTTTTCTGAAAGGGCTGTAAGCGGCTCTTTATTGTACTAGCCGTGCCACTTACTCAGCAGCGGCACGCTCCGCCAGAATCCGGGTCACGGTATCCACCACGGCCTGGGTTTGTGGATCAACCTCTACATTAATCGCATCGCCCACCTGTGCCAGACCAAAGGTCGTGACGTCGCGGGTTTCCGGGATCAGATGCACCGAGAAACGCCCCTCCTCCACTTCCGCAATGGTCAGACTGCAACCATTCAGGGCAACATAACCCTTATCCAACAGGTATTGGGCCAGCTTAGGTGGACGCTCAAACCAGACCACGCAGTTGTTCTCCGTTATCTGGACATCCAGCACTGCGACCTGCGCCATCACATGACCTGACAGCAGATGGCCGCCAATCTCATCGCCCATGCGCGCCGCACGCTCAATGTTCACCACATCCCCTTGCTGCACCGCCCCCAGATTGGTCACAGCCAATGTCTGACCAATAGCATCAAACACCGCTCGTTGGCCACCGTCAGGCAAGGTTTCCAGAGAACGTACCGTCAGGCAGGTGCCGTTCAGGGCGACCGAGGCACCAATTTCCAGTCCGGCTCCCAACTCAGCCGAAAACTCCATGGTAAACGACGCAAAATCGGCTTTGCGATCCAGTACAACAACGGGTAAACGAGCTTTCACAATACCGGTGAACATACGACAATGACTCCTGGTTCAAAAATGGCACATTGATTCAGTGATAGTCTGGCTATATTAAAGGTATGAGTTTTTCAAAGACACCTTGTGGCTCGATCCAGATCAAATAACCAGAGAACGTTTTCCACAACAGGAGGATCAGCGATGAAAATTCAAAAAACCGGCCTGATCCTGTC
The DNA here is from genome assembly GCA_045430275.1 of Oceanobacter sp. Taxonomy (GTDB): domain Bacteria; phylum Pseudomonadota; class Gammaproteobacteria; order Pseudomonadales; family Oceanobacteraceae; genus Oceanobacter. The sequence goes on from JAILXU010000018.1 coordinate 15,413, forward strand.
CGGTGGCGGTGCCCGTGCTGCCTATCAGGTCGGCGTCCTGAAAGCCGTTCACCGGATTCTGCCGCCCAGCAAACACAACCCGTTCGACATTATTTCCGGCACGTCTGCCGGAGGCATCAACGGTCTGGCACTGGCCAGCTACGCCCAGAATTACCGCCAGGGCATTCGCCAGCTCGAACGCATCTGGCGGCATTTTTCCTGCGATCAGGTCTACCGCACCGATTTCTGGGGCATCTCCAATTCACTGGCCCGCATGAGCCGCAGCTTGCTGATTGGCCGCCGCTACAAGAACGATCCGGTTTCCCTGCTCGACAACACGCCTCTGCGCGAACTGCTGCAGGAAGCGATTCACTTCGACTGCCTCCAGCCTGCCATCGACAGCGGTGCCTTGTACGCCGTGGCCGTCAATGCTTCGGGTATCGACAGCGGTGAGTCGGTCAGTTTCTTTGCCGGGCACCCGGACATTCCCGACTGGGAGCGCCAGCGTCGTATTGGCCGTCGTACCGAATTGACCCACGACCACCTGATGGCTTCCTGCGCCATTCCGATGATCTTCCCGGCCATTTTCCTGCAGGATCAGTACTACGCCGACGGCGCAGTACGCCAGCTCGCACCGATCAGTCCAGCCTTACATATGGGCGCAGAGAAAATCATGGTGGTCGGTGTCAGCGCCATTACCTACCACTACAAACCGGATGTCCCCGACACCACCTACCCGTCACCGGCCAAGATCATGGGCCATATGCTCAACGCTGCCTTCCTCGACAGCATGGAAACCGACATCGAGCGCCTGCGCCGCATCAACAAGACCCTGCGCCATATTCCCAAGGCCGTGCGCGAACATAGCGATTTGGCGCTGAAACCGGTGCAATTGCTGGAAATCAGCCCTTCCCGATCACTCGACGATCTGGCCGCCGAACACACGGATGAAGTGCCCCAGGCCTTGCGACTGGCCCTGCGCGGTTCAGGCAATGACGAACCCGACGGTGAAGCCGGGCTGATCAGTTACCTGCTGTTTTCCGAGGGTTATTGTCGCCGCCTGATTCGGTTAGGCTTTGAAGATGCCATGGCCAAGCAGGCCGAAATCCGCGACTTTTTCCGAGACCATTTCGATGACAGCCAAATTGACTGATGCCCTACCCGAAAAACCGCGCCGCGTGGTGGTACTGACCGGAGCGGGCATTTCCGCCGAATCCGGTGTGCGTACTTTCCGTGACAGCGATGGCCTGTGGGAGAACCACCATATCGAAGACGTCGCCACTCCCGAAGGTTTCGCGCGTGATCCAGTATTGGTGCAACGCTTTTACAACGCCCGCCGCGCCCAGTTACAGGAAGTGGAACCCAACGCTGCTCACCGTGCACTGGCCCAATTTGAACGAGACTTTGACGGCGATTTTCTGCTGGTCACACAGAACGTTGATAACCTGCACGAACGCGCCGGAAATCATCGTCTGCTGCATATGCACGGCGAGTTACAACGTGCCCGTTGCGTCAAAACAGACGAAGTGTTCGAGCACATTGGCGACATTACCCACGACACCCTGTGTGAATGCTGTCAGCAGCCTAACCTGCGTCCGCACATCGTCTGGTTCGGTGAAATGCCTTTCTACATGGATGCCATCTATCAGGCGCTGTCCGAATGCGACCTGTTCCTGAGCATTGGCACATCCGGGCATGTGTACCCGGCCGCCGGGTTTGTGGAAATGGCCAACCAGAGCGGTGCCTGGTCGGTTGAAATCAACCTTGAACCCAGCAACGTGCAAGATGCGTTTGACCAGCACATCTATGGCAAGGCCGGGGACACGCTGCCGGGTTATTTAGAAGAGGTCTTATCGATGTGACCATCGGTCGGCGACTGATTCGGTTTGCATGACTGGTGCAATTTGTCGAATATTTTCATTCACTTGTGTGCGGATTGATACGACAATAAACGACAATGCAATACATTTGATACACAAGGTAAGACAATGAAGACTGAAATGCTGAGTGCGCGTATTGATCATGAAACCAAGCTCGCGTTTACCAACATCTGCGAAGAGATTGGCCTGAGCCCTTCACAAGCCATCAAGCTGTTTACCAAGGCCGTTATCAATCATGGTGGAATTCCGTTTGAGCTAAAAGCCAGACAACCCAATGCCACCACAGCAGCGGCCATTGCTGAACTTGAAACGGGTCAGGCTCATACCGCTCAGAATGTAGACGAGCTACTGCGTGACCTGAAAACCGATGCTTAAGCTCGAATATTCAACGCAGTTCAAGAAAGACTTCAAGAAAATCGCCAAATTGGCAATTCCTGATGTTGTGGAAGTCGGTCACGTTATCAAGCAACTGCAACTGGGCCATACCCTGCCAGAAAAGTACGTTGATCACGCCCTTTCAGGGAATTGGCATCACTATCGTGACTGTCATATCAAACCTGATCTGGTGCTGATTTATAAAGTGGAAGAAGATGTCTTGAAGCTGGCCAGAATAGGCACCCATAGCGAGCTATTCCGGTAACTTCCCCTCCAACAACCCCGGATAGGTTGCCAACAGACGACCTTTCCAGTGTGCCAACGCTGGTGATGTTCTGGGCCGAGCCAACTCTATTGGCTGATCCAGCAGCAATGAACCCGGCGCTGCCGACAAAAACAACACCCGATCCGCCAACCGAATGGCTTCATCCAGATCGTGCGTCACAAACACCACCGTTGGCCGGTGTGCCAGCCACAGCGTTTCAAGCATGGTGCGCAGGTGCTCGGCGGTGGGCAGATCCAGCGAGACAAACGGCTCATCCAGCAGCAATAACTCCGGCTGCGTCAAAAAAGCACGGGCAATGCTGACTCGCTTCTGCATACCGCCCGACAGCGTGCGCGGGTATTCCTGCTGTTTTCCTTCCAGCCCGACGGCCTGCAAGATACGCTCAATATCGGCAGCGCTGGCCTCTGGTGCCGTCAGGGTCAGGTTGTCCTGCACCGTCATCCAGGGCATCAGCCGAGGCTGCTGGAAGATATATCCCATCCGGCACGCTGGCTGGCCATTGACCGGCTTGCCATCTACTGAAATAGCGTCAGCTTCTGTCTCTTCCAAACCGGCCATCATATTCAGCAAGGTGGTTTTTCCGGTGCCCGACGGCCCGACCAGCGCCACAAACTGCCCGGCAGGAATGGATGCACGAATATTCTTCAACACCGGCTGATCGGTGTTGGCGTAGGATTTGTGCTCCAGCGAGAGATCAAGCCTGACCATAGCTACCTCGTGCGATATAGCGATCCAGAGGTCTCATGATCAGCCCTTCAATCAGCAGAATCACCACCGCAAACGCCAGGGTGTAGGCCAGAATACTGGCAATATCAAAGAAGTGGAAAAAGGTGCCCAACTGGAAGCCGACACCATCGCTGCGGCCCAGCAGCTCCACCACCAGCACAATCTTCCAGATCAGCGACAGCCCGGAGCGCGCCGCCGCCATCACAAAGGGATACAACTGCGGCAAATACACTTTCAGAAAGTACGTTACGGGCGGCACCCGATAAACGCGAGCCACCTCCAGTAACTGCCGGTCAACGATTCTGGCCCCTTCGCGCACCATCACCACCACGGTTGGAATCTTGTTGATGGCCACAGCGGTCACGGCGGCGGCTTCGGTCAGACCAAACCAGATGTAACACAGCAGAATCGTCACCAGCGCGGGCACATTCAACGCAATCACAAGCAGTACATCACCGCCCTGATTCACACGCCGAAACGCGCCCATCACGATGCCAATCAGCACCCCCAACACCATGGCGATGGCAAAGCTGACCGCCACGCGCATCAGCGTCAGCGACAGATGATGCAGCATCTCGCCTTCCGTCAGATGCTCGTACAAGCTGGCCAACACTTCCAGAAAACCGGGAAAGTTGCTGCTGTTCAGAATCTGGGCTGCAACTTCCCACGCCACCAGCACCAACGCCAGCGGTACGGTGCTCCAGAGCACATCTGCACGGCTGACGCCATCAGTGCTGCGCATTGGCACTCCCGGATGCCACGCTGACCAGACCGCCCGGCGACGGCATACGGAACATCGTCAGATCCAGCTCATTGGCTCCACCAGTCAGCTTTTTACCGCCTTCCTTGGCAAAGACGCGATAGAGCTGATCCAGCGCATTGAGATGCTCAGTGGTGAAATCTTGCAGAACGCCGTTGCGGTATTCCTGCCGAAGCGTGGCAAAAATAGCGTCGTTCTCGCTTTTGGTCAGCGCTCGGATACGCTGCCATTCCGGGTCGGATGTCAGCAATACCTGCCGGGCTTCGGCGGATGCCAACAGGAAGCGGTTTAACAAATCGGCGTTGTCATCGGCCCAGCCTTCGGCAAATACCCAGCCCACTAGCGGCACCTGGGTTTCAATCCCCAGCCCGCGTAATAATTCGGGCACCGTGATCAATGGCGTAAAACCTCTGGCTTTCAGGCGAGCGCTGTAATGCCAGAAATTCAGCGAAGCAGGCAACTTGCCGTCGTACATCAGCTTGTTCAGCAGCGGCGGTGCCGCAAAGACCGGCTGAACGGCGGTTGCGAGATCGAGCGCACGGGTTTTCTTGCTGTAGGCTTGCAACAACAGCCAGCTTTTATCCACCGAGCCACCGGCAATACCCAGACGCACACCCTTCAGATCCTTCAGGTCACGGGCCTTGCGATCCGCCTGCACATAGACGCCGCCTGCCGCCGCCGATACCGGCGAAAAACCGTACATTTTGCGATGATGACGCTGACGATTCACCCACACCCAGTCGCTGTACATCAGATCCACCGCGCCGCTTTGCAACGCCACCGAGCTGGCATTCTTACCACCAACCGGCGTGACATCCAGATTGAAGCCATACTTGTGATCAAGCTGGTGATGACGAATAACATCCATCTCCCAGTTCAGCGTACCGAACTGCAAGACCGCCACCCGCACGGTCGGTAAATCCGCCGAGGCTGGCGCAATAGCGAAGAGAGTCATCAGAAAGAAAAGAGATCGGAGTGCAGACATTATTATGATTCTTTTAGGTGCCGGATTGGCTGCGCGCGATTCTGGCGCAGGCTTTTCTTATGATTACGCCGCCAGCGCACAAGATCCTATGCGCAGTTGGTGCATCACTCCCTATAAAACCGGATCAACACTAATGACCTATAAAAATGCAACAAAAGAAGCATCTGATAAAAATCAGTGACTGACCGACGTCGAAAACACGTTGATCACCACCACACCGGCGATGATCAGCAGCATCCCGATTATGCCGGGCACATCAATGCTTTGCCCAAACTTGAAAAAACCCACCACCGAAATCAGCACAATCCCCAGCCCCGACCAGATGGCATAGGCGATGCCCATCGGCACAGTTTTGAACACCAACGACAAACAGTAGAAAGCCAACCCCCAACCCTACGACCACAATCACACTGGGCACGAGCTTGGTAAATCCGTCGGATGCCTTGACGGCACTGGTGGCGATTACTTCAGCGACAATCGCGATGGCGAGATAGATGTAGCCCATTGGGGGTTCCTGAAAACGCGTATTGATGCAAACAATACAGGACTCAAATTGATTATTCTTCGTATGCCCAGAGCAGCATCGGTAATACTCTTTTGTCACTTGCTCTGAAAATCCAAGTCATTCACAACGCGTAGGGATGGCCCCCTCCTTCCACACCTCACTCCATACACCACCCCATTAATGGAACATTGACATCCTCCCCGACCTAAAGGACGGGGATTCCTACTGCTAGACGGCGATGCCCCGCCGCAAGAATGTTCCTCGCCGCGTTGATATCGCGGTGGTGCTCAGCTCCGCACTCTGAGCAAGACCATTCCCTTATTCCAAGGCCTGTTCTACCTTTCGGACTGCTGTCAGGAATAGCCCCGCAGCACGAACAGGTCTGGGTGGAGTAGCGTTCGTTGATTTCTTCAAAAACAATGCCTGCGTGATCGCATTTATATTCCAGCATGGTTTTTAACGTTGACCACCCGGCATCCAGCACCGATTTGGCCATCTTGGTTTTTACCAGCTTGAGGCTTGATACGTTACCAATAAAAATAGCCGCATTCTCCCTGACAAGCTTGCGGCTGTATTTGTGCAGCGCATCTTGCCTGCGGTGTTTTATTTTGGCGTGAATCGCTCGTACCCGTAGCTTGTTGTTAGCACGCTGGGCAATGCCCAGTTGCGCTTCCAGGGCGCGGTATTCACGACCTCTGACCTGATCGCCATTACTGTCCGTCGCCGTGTCTTTGCAACCGAGATCAATGCCGACAGAGCCAGTGCCAGTGCTTGCTTTAGGTTCAACACTCACCACCACATTGAAATACCAACGGCCTCTGGCATCTTCATTGAAGCTGCCAGACCGGAATCGATATTGAGATAAGTCGTAGCTGTCCCAGACGTTGAAATACTGACCCTTGTGAAACACCTGGCCATGTTTCCATTGAGCGGCACCCGTATTAACCGGTATCCATCCCAGTGACCGGCGAACACCACCCGATTTACGCCAATTCAATCGGGATTTTTTAAACTGCTTCCGGCGGGTAACGTATTCGGAAGCCACACATTGCAAGGTTTGACTGTGCAGGCCAAGTTCTTTGCCTGCGCCCTTGGTGTAGGGGTGCAGGTCATATGCCGACAAAAACACACCACGCTCTCTGATTGAACGCTGGCTCAGGTCGTTGATGTAGTTCCAGACAAAATTCACCGATCGCGCCATGTCACCAAGGCACTTGGCGTGTTTGTCTTTAACGCGAACTTTGAGGGTTTTTGTCTTTTGCATTCGATTATTTTAAAAAGGTGGCGCTCACAAAGCCAGTAAACAGTCTGAATCAGGCCATTGAAGCGGCATAATCCAGAGGTTGTCAATCGATATTACAAGTCGGCTTTGTGGACATGATTCGCCAGTCCGTCGAACAACAGCAAACGCCGCACGGATCGGCTTTGCCGATGCGCTGACATTCCCTCACTGAAGTACGGGGTTTTGCGCGCTAATGGATAATCCTGATTTTAACAATGAAGTTCCATCCATTTGTGCTTAAAATTCCACACACTATTTTTGAACTTTTCAGGAGCCACCCATGGCACGGTATCAGCGTTCTTGCTTTCGACTGGCAGCTCTCCCACTGACCCTTTTATTATTGGCGGCCAGTGGCTGTCAGCAGGAAGCGGCTCCGGTGCAGACGGCTGACCCGGTACGTCCTGCGCGAATTTTTGAGGTGGCTTCGCCCGACAACGCCACCTGGCATCGGTTTCCGGGCAAGGTGGAAGCCGCCGAGCAGGCTGCCTTGGCATTCCGGGTTCCCGGTGAATTGCAAAAGCTGCCCGTACACGCCGGAATGGACGTCAAGAAAGGCACGGTGCTGGCCAAGCTCGATCCATCCGATTATCAGCTCCGTGTGGATGAGCGTCAGGCCCGCTTTGATCTGGCCAGTTCGCAGTTTAAGCGCATAGAAAATTTGTATCAGAAACGTCAGGTTTCAAAAGCCCAGTTTGATCAGTCCAAAGCCGAGCTGGACATCAGCCGCACCGCTCTGACCAGCGCCAAAACCGATTTGTCGTACACCCTTCTGAAAGCGCCCTTTGCAGGCACGGTGTCTGCGTTGGCTACCGAGAATCACCAAACCATCGCCGCCGGTATGACGGTCTTGCAGTTGCAGACCCATGACCAACTGGAAGTCAGCATTCAGGTGCCGGAAACCATCATGGCGAACATCGGCAAGGACAGCCGTCCTTATCAGCCAGAAGTTGAATTTGACGCCCTTCCCGGCCAGCGTTTTCTGTCCGACTACAAGGAACACAACACCCAGGCTGACCCGGCCACCGGCAGTTATCAGGTAGTGCTGACTCTGAAGCGCCCGGAAAAACTCAACGTGCTGCCCGGTATGTCGGCCAGCGTGTTTGCCGATCTGAACCAGATTCTGGCGGTGCATCATCAGGAAGTGACTGTGCCATCCACGGCAGTGTTTCAGGCCGCGACTCAAACGGAAGGCACCAGCCAGTCCAGTGTCTGGATGGTGGATGACAACAACACCTTGCGTCTGCAAGCCGTCACCAGCGGCGAGCTAACCGCCTCGGGTATCCAGATTCTGAATGGTCTGAAACCCGGCAACCGCATTCTGTCTGCCGGTGTGCATCAGGCATCTGAAGGCATGAAGGTGAAACCCTGGACTCAGGAACGGGGGCTGTAATCATGTCGCACAACAACGCTGCTACTTACTTTATCAAGAACACCACCACCAGTTGGATGATGCTGCTGATCCTGCTGGTTGGCGGGGTATTCGGCTATCTGGGGCTGGGGCAACTGGAAGACCCCAAGTTCACCATTAAAGAAGCCATGGTGTTCACCTACTACCCCGGTGCCTCGCCGTTACAGGTTGAGGAAGAAGTCACCGCGCCGCTGGAGAATGCCATTCAGTCGATGCCCTACATCAAGGACATCGACTCCATCTCCAAGGCCGGTTTGTCGCAGATCCATCTGGAGATCAAATCCACTTATCGCTCCGATGTGTTGCCGCAAATCTGGGACGAGCTGCGCCGCAAGGTACGGGATGAACAGTCATCGCTACCGCCCGGCGCGATCCAGCCGATTGTGCTGGACAACTTTGGCGATGTCTTTGGCGTGCTGCTGGCCATCACTGGCGATGGCTACCAGTTTGAAGACATGGCCGACTACGCCGAGTACCTCAAGCGCGAACTGATCACGCTGGACGGTATCGCCAACATCGACATCGCGGGCACCCAGCAGGAACAGGTGTTTATCAATATTTCCCGCGAACAGCTCACCAATCTGGGCATTCCCCTGACGCGCTTGTACTCCCTGCTGCAAACCCAGAACACCGTCAGCAACGCCGGGCATATTCGTATTGGTCAGGAATACATCCGAATTCACCCAACCGGCGAATTCACCAGCGTGCAGGAACTGGGCAACCTGCTGATCAGCACCCCCGGCTCCGACAAACTGATTTACCTGCGCGATATTGCCGAAATCTCCGAAGGCATTGCCGAAACCCCGACCCATATCGAGAACTACGCGGGCGAGCCGTCCATTCGTCTGGGCATTGCGTTTGCCGATGCCGTGAACGTGGTGGAAGTAGGTCAACGTCTGCGCCAGAAGTTGGCTGAGCTGGATAGCCAACGTCCACTCGGTGTGGATATTCATACCCTCTACGACCAGCCTGCCGAGGTCGATGCCTCATCTCAGGCGTTTATCACCAACCTGCTGATTTCCGTCGCCATTGTGATTGGCGTGCTGCTGTTTTTTATGGGGCCACGGGCAGGCCTGATCATTGGTGCGGTTTTGCTGCTGACTATTCTCGGCACCTTTATTGTGATGGACGCGGTGGGCATCGACCTGCACCGGATTTCGCTCGGTGCCCTGATCATTGCTCTGGGGATGCTGGTCGATAACGCACTGGTGATTACCGAAGGCATTATGGTCGGGCTGAAGCGAGGCCAGACCCGGCTCGAAGCCGCCTGGGCCATTGTGCAGCAAACCCAGTGGCCGTTACTGGGGGCCACCGTGATTGCGATCACCGCCTTCGCGCCCATCGGGCTGTCGCCGGATTCCGTCGGTGAGTTTGTGCAGTCGCTGTTTTATGTGCTGCTGATTTCGCTGTTCCTGAGCTGGATCACGGCCCTGACCCTGACGCCTTTCCTGTGCAATCTGCTGTTCAAAAAAGACGAGCAACCGCGCCTGATGGCAACGCCATCTTCAGGGAACGCCGATGCTTCTGCTCCCGACAACGATCCTTATAAAGGTGCCATGTACAGCCTGTATGGAACCGTACTGAGCTTTATGCTGAAACAACGCGCCCTGACTCTGATCACCATGCTGGGGCTACTGGTCGCGGCGGTGATTGGCTTTGGCTCGGTGAAACAGGCGTTCTTCCCACCCTCCAACACGCCGATGTTTTTGGCCGACATCTGGATGCCGGAAGGCACGGATATTCACGCCACCCAACGTCAGGCCACCGCACTGGAGCATTGGTTTGGCGAGCAGGACGGCGTGGTCTTTACCTCTTCCACCACAGGCCGTGGTGAGGTGCGTTTTATGCTCACCTACGCCCCGCAGCGGGAATACGCCGCCTACGCCCAGGTGATGGTGCGGACAGAAAACCGCGACCAGATTCCTGATCTGATTGCCCGCGCTCAACGCTATGCCAGGGAGCAAATGCCTGATGCGCTGGTGAAGCTGAAGCGGTTGGAAATCGGCCCCGGCACACCGGCCAAGATCGAAGCGCGTTTTTCCGGCCCCGATCAGGCGGTGCTGAGAACGCTGGCTGAACAGGCCATGACGATCATCCAAACCGACCCGGACGCCACCAACATTCGCCACGACTGGCGTCAGCGCGTCAAGGTGATTCGCCCGGTCATGGACAACGAAGCCGCACGCCGCGCCGGTATTTCGAAGCAGGATCTCGACGACCAGTTACGCCTGAACGTCTCCGGCCTGACCGCCGGTCTGTATCGTGACGGCACCACGCTCAAGCCGATTGTGGTGCGCCCGCCAGAAGCACAACGGCTGGATATTGATGGCCTGATGGACTTGCAAATCTGGAGCCCGGTATTCAGCCGCTATATCCCGATTCAGCAACTGGTTGACCGCTTTGACGTGGTGTTCGAAGACCCGCTGATTCTGCGACTGGATCGCAAGCGCACCATTCAGGTACAGGCTGACCCAACGCTGGCCTCAGGCATCACCGCCGATACGCTGTTCAAACGCCTGCGCCCACAGATCGAGGCCATCGAGTTGCCGCCGGGTTATCAACTGGAATGGGGCGGTGAATTTGAATCCTCCAACGAAGCCAAGGCCAATGTGTACGCTTCCCTGCCGTTGGGCTATTTGCTGATGTTCATCATCACCGTGCTGCTGTTTAACGAGCTGCGCTCGGCGCTGGTGATCTGGGCTTGTGTACCGCTGGCCATCATTGGTGTCAGCGGCGGCATGTTGCTGTTGGGCGCGCCGTTCGGGTTTATGTCGCTGCTGGGCTTCCTCAGCCTGTCGGGCATGATCGTTAAGAACGGCATCGTACTGGTCGATCAGATTGCGATTGAGCTGAAAGAAGGCAAGGCACCGTACGACGCCGTCTTCCACGCCTCGGTATCGCGTTTGCGGCCTGTCACCATGGCGGCCCTGACCACGATTCTGGGCATGGTGCCGCTGCTGACCGACCCGTTCTTTAACTCCATGGCGGTGGTGATTGCCTTCGGGCTGGGCTTTGCCACCATTCTGACGCTGGGCGTTGTGCCGGTGCTGTATACGCTGACGCATGGCATCAAGAGGCCAGAACAGGCTTAACGTCTCAACAGCCTTACCGGTTTTCGACCGTGTAAGGCTGTCTTTCTTTCATCGCCTACTTTCTCTTCAATTTATTCAGCAATAAATCCGCAATAAAAAGGCCATCAGTCAGTAACACTGATTTCTCACGATACAGGCCCTGACGCTCCCCTATTCGAGAAACCCCATGAAACTGATGAAACTCGCTCAGGCCATTGCTCTGGCCACTCCGATGTTCCTGGCCGCCTGTGCCGGTGATGATGGCAAGAACGGCACTAACGGCGCTGCAGGTCAAAATGGCGCTGCAGGCCAGAACGGTGCCGCCGGTCAAAATGGCAGCCAGACGCTGGTGACGCAAACCACTCTGTCGGCTGGCGATACTCAGTGTTTCCAAGGCGGCGTACGGGTTGATTCCGGTCTCGATGCCAACAGCGACAACACACTGGCCAACGATGAAATCAGCAACACCAGCCACCTGTGTAACCAGACTCAATTGAACGATAGCAAGAACTTCGTGCGCATCGCATCTTTCCCGGTCTGCACCCAGCTTGACGCTGACTGTAACGTTGATACGGAAACCGCCGCTGAAATCGTGGATGTCAGCAAAGACGGCAACACCCTGATCTACACCGACAGCCCGTCTGAAGTGATCGGTTTTGTTGATATCACTGACGCTGCCAAACCTGCCGCTGCTGGTACGCTGGCCATGGGTGGCGAGCCAACCTCGGTGGCGGTTGCCGGTGACTACGCGCTGGTCGGAGTGAATACCTCCGCTGACTTTATCAACACTTCCGGTTCCCTCGCCGTTGTTGACGTGGCTAACAAAACTATTGTTCACACCCTCGACATGGGTGGCCAGCCAGACTCCGTGGCCGTTAGCCCGGACAAAAAATACGCCGCGATTGCAATCGAAAACGAGCGCGATGAAGACCTGAATGATGGCCAGATCGACGTTTCCCCGCAGGCACCGGCCGGTTTCCTGATGGTGGTCGATATGACCGACGCCGACCCTGCCAACTGGACAACCAAAAAGGTCGAAATGACCGGTCTGGCCACCATCGCGCCAACCGATCCTGAGCCTGAATACGTTGACATCAACAATGACAACATCGCCGTTGTGACTCTGCAGGAAAACAACCACATCGTTCTGGTCGATCTGGCCACTGCGACTGTTACCGAGCACTTCAACGCTGGCACCGTCAATCTGGACAAGGTGGATACGGCAGAAGAAGACGTGATCGACATGTCTTCCAGCCTGACCGACGTGCCTCGTGAAGCCGACGGCGTTACCTGGATCAACAACGACTATTTCGTGACCGCTGACGAAGGCGACATGAACGGTGGCAGCCGGGGCTTCACCATCTACAAAACCGATGGCAGCATCGCCTACACCTCTGGCGCAATGCTGGATCACCTGACTGCTCGTTTCGGTCACTACCCGGAAGGCCGCTCCGAGAACAAAGGCAACGAGCCAGAAAATGCCGAAGTGGGCATCTTTGGTGACAGCCGCTACCTGTTCGTTAACTCCGAGCGTTCCAGTCTGGTGTTCGTGTTCGACGTCGCCGACCCAACACATCCGATCTTCAAACAGGCTCTGCCAGCCGCTGCAGGCCCAGAAGGCGTGAAAGCCATTCCGTCCCGTAACCTGCTGGTAGCCGCATCGGAAGAAGACAACCGTGGCGACAAGCTGCGCTCTGCGGTGAACATCTACCGCTACAACATTCAGCCGTCTGCTTACCCGACCATCGAGTCGATTAACCGCGAAAACGGTTCGCCTATCCCGTTCGCGGCCCTGTCAGGTCTGGCAGCGGATTACAGCAACAACGACATTCTGTGGTCAGTGGAAGACAGTGCCTTCGACAAGAGCCGCATCTTCAAAATCGACACCAGCATGATGCCTGCCAAACTGGTTCAGGAAATCCGCATCACAGACAGCAATGACGTGATCGCCAACCTGCCAACCTCCGGCGCAACGCCCGACGACAACCGCTTCGACGACGCCGATCGTGCCGCTTTGGTGAACGCTGACAAAACCGTCAATATCGACCCGGAAGGCATCGCTTCCGTGGCGGACGGCTTCTGGGTCGTGTCTGAAGGTTACGGCACCATCAACGATGCCAAAAAGCCGGTTCGTAGCCAGAACATGCTGATCAAGACCGATATGAACGGTGTGGTCGAGAAGGTAGCGACTCTGCCGAGCGAACTGAACGACGTTCAATTCCGCTTTGGTTTCGAGGGCGTAACGGTCTGGAATGGCATCGCTTACGTCGCCATGCAGCGCGCCTGGAATGATGAAGCTAACCCACGCATCGGCATGTACGACATCGCCAATAACAGTTGGGAATTCGCCTTCTACCCACTGGACGCAGCGGAATCCCAGGACGGTGGCTGGGTTGGTCTGTCGGATATCACCTACATGGGCAACGGCAGCCTGATGGTACTGGAGCGCGATAACAAGGGCGGCCCAGACGCTGCCATCAAGCGCATCTACACCGTTGATCTGTCTGAACTGACGGCGGGCAACACCGTGAGCAAAACCTTGCTGCGCGATATCAAGGCCGATCTGGACGCAACCGGTGCCATGACTTTTGAGAAAGTCGAAGGTCTGGCGCGTAATGCCGAAGGTGAAGTTTTTATCCTGAACGACAACGATGGCGTGGATGACAACAGCGGTGAAAACCAGTTGATCAACCTCGGCGTTCTGAAGCCAAACGCGGGTTAATCCGATTTATTTCACCGGGCCTGGCCGTCACGATGGACTGAACCAGGCAGCGTTCCCACGAAGAATCGTGGGAACGCGATAAGTCACAAAGTTCCGGTTAATTCTGGCTCCCATGCTCCTGCGTGGGAGCCTTTTTTCATTAAGGCGTCAACGTCTCACCTCGAAACACCCGCACCGGAGCACCCCGCTCAAGCTGCTTGTGAGCCATCCACTGTTGCTGATTGCGCTCCAACTTAGCCTGATCACCCAATTGCTGCAGCTTGTGCTCAATCAGCACTTTAGCCAGCTTGCGATTGGCGTGCTGACTGCGCTGGGATTCCACCCGCACGCTGATGCCTGTGGCAATATGCACACAGCGCACCGCCGAGTCGGTGGTGTTCACATGCTGACCGCCCGCTCCCGACGCCCGACAGGTTTCAAACCGCAGGCCGGAGTCCGGCAGTTCACGCGTTGCCTCAAACACCGATACGTCCACAAACCAGTTTTTGCGTTTGTGTTTTGGACGCAGCGGGCTTTGGCAAATCCATTGCACGGTTCCCGTCCAGCTTTCCAGCCAGCGCTGTACGTTTGCCGATATGGTTTCAGGCGTGGTTTCAGGCGTGGTTTTATCCGCATCGGACAATACCAGCACAGCAGACTTCAGCGCTTTTGAGCGCGAAGACTTACAAGCCATTTTCCAGCTTACAGAGTCTTCAAGGTTCAGTGACAGCCCACTGGCTTTTGCATCCGCCAGCATCACCGGAATCAGTTTTACCACCGCCAGACCGCATTCTTCGGGGCCATCTCCTGCGCTGATTTGAATCAGTTTCATCAGCAGCCTCCACGGGTTTTGTAGGTCACCACCGGATGAAAGCGTGCCACCCGCTCAATCAGGTCAGCGTCCAGCATCGCCTGAATCACACTGTCGATGGACTTGTAGGCTTCAGGTGCTTCTTCAAACATCAGCGCCTTGTCTTTACACACCACCCGACTGCCCAGCGGTGTGCGCTCCAGATCGTCAATGCGGAAACGCTTTTCCAGCCGTTCACGGCAATCGGAACGAATCCACTTGCGGCCCGCACCGTGCGCCAGCGACGACAGTGAATCCCAACGCACGCCATCTTCCAGTTTTGGTTTGACCAGATACGACGCATGCCCCCGCGAACCTGGAATCATCACCAGCCCGCGATCCGCTGGCGTTGCACCCTTGCGATGCAGCCAGCCGGTTGAGTCTTGCGGTAATGGCACCGGCTCAACCAGATTGTGATTCACGTCCAGCACCTGCTGGCCGTCAGTACCAACGGCATCAAAGAAGCGCCGGGCAATCAGATAACGGTTTAATTCGGCAAAGGTCAGCGCCTGATTGTGGCGTTCCAGATACTGATCGGCTTCCGGCATGCCCGCTTCCAGTCCGGCGTGGCTGAAACCTTCGACGTGTTGAGTCAGAATCTGCTGGCCCAGACCGCGTGAACCGCTGTGCACCAGCAGCACGAGCTGGTTCTTGCTCAGCCCCAGTTCAGAGAAGGTGTCCAGATCGAAAATCTCGTCCACTTTCTGAAACTCAGCAAAGTGATTGCCGCCACCAATGGTGCCTAACGAGCGCTCAAAGCCGGTCGTTTCCAGACCTCGCGCTACCATTTGCTCAGCCACCAGCGCTGACCAATCGTCACCCATCGGCACATCCAGCCCGGTCAGTTTGCGCGCCAGCTTTTCCGGCTTGACCTTGCGAGCGGCCAGATCGGTTGTCCATAACGACATGCCACAGCCAATGTCATTGCCCACCAGCGCTGGATAAAAACGCTCCTGGGACAGAAACGCTGCACCGATCGGATAACCGCGTCCCGGATGCAAATCCGGCATACCCACGGCCCGGATCATGCCCGGCAGTTCAGCGGTTTTTTCGAGTTGCTGCACAGCACGGCCTTCAATCCAGGTATCAGCCGACGCCACCACAGCGGTTTTTTCAATTGGGGAAAAAGGGGAATTGCCCATATGTATTCCACGTATTACAAGGAACGCAATCGCGCCCCGTTACAACAGGAATGCAGTGGAACAGGAAGAATGATTCAGATCAGAAAGAGGTCATCCAGCCACCGCACGTATCAGAAGGTGTATTGGTTGTCAGATATGTCATAAGAAACCTCCTTGCTGAATCGCGGTGAAAAGAAAAATTGAACAGTGTTCAGAAACGAACGGCGGCGATCATACGCCGCCGCAGTGGAATGTCAACGACCGCTGTCTCTCTTGATTCTGCTGCTATTGATTCCGCCGCTCTTGGTTACGTGGGTTCAGATGCAGGCATTCGGACTACCCCGTCTGCTGCTTCCCTTCGCACGTTCGGCAATACAACTGCCCGGTGCGCAAGTGGTACAGCACGTTTTCACCCTCTTCGATGATGGCTCCGCAACTGTCGCAGATCGCGCCGCAGCTCAGGGTTTCACGACCAAAGCCGGTGGCAGGCAAGGTGATGTCGCCAATCTGGCGGCCTCGTGGTTCGTCCTTGACGATATCCGAGCGGTAGTACTCTTCGTATTCCAGCCAGACCGTGCGCAAATGCTCCGGCACTTTATGATCGATCAGAGTGCTTTCCAGCAGCGTCAAACGGTGGTCGTAGATGTCGTGGGTAATCACCATCCAGTGGTGCGCGTTGCGCGGACGATCGCCAAAGAAGCACGGCTCACCGCTGAACAGACGCTTGTAGAAGCTGTATACCTTCTCGCGTGAACGCTGCTGGGTGGTGTTGTGGAAATACGGCAGCATGATGTCGTCGTTGAAAATGCGCTCGTAGAAGTCGCTGATAATCGACCCAAGACGATGATCCTGCTCCAGCCATTGCCACAGTTCTGGCTGAGTGGCCGGGTACGGTTTTTCTTCCAGTGCCTGATTGGATTCCTGCGCCCCAGCGGTCACAGCCATCGAATTGGATGCCGTAGCGTCCTGGGCGTTTTCAAACGGATCAAAATAGATGCGCTGTTTATCGGCACCCTGAGCCTGCAAGCGCTCACCAGCGGCCTGAACCGCTTCCGGGTTGCCACACAGGAACCAGTGGACATCGGTCTCGGTGGCCAGTGCATCCAGTCGGGAGGCGAACAACCCCTGCTCACCAAACAGCTCATCACGGTTGTTCAGGCCCTGATATTCCAGCACATCATTGGCTTGCGCCAACGTGGTCAGTTCCTGATCCCGATACAGTCCCTGCCCACCTCGCCCCAGATGCACCAGCAGCAGTTGTTCCACATTGCTGCCGCCATCAGCCACTTGCTGGGCCATGCCGTACAGAGGTGCCAGACCAACGCCGAAACCGAGCATCACTACCCGTTTCATAGTATCTGAGAGATGACAACGACCTTCCGGGTGTGAGAGTTGCAGGGTATCGCCGGGCTGCAGTTCATCCGCGACCCAGCGACTGACCTTGCCCTGATCATGGCGGCGAATGTGGAAGGTCATCGACAGGCTGGATGTCGGGGAGCTGGCCAGAGAATATGGACGACGGCTGCCATCCGGGTGAATCAGATTCACAAATTGGCCGGGCAGGTATTCCGGCGAATAGGCCGGATCAAGGGTCAGCTCAACCACTTCGTCGTTCAGGTTGCGTTTGGATACCACCAGACCGTAGCTGTCCGGCTGCTCCTGCGGTGCTTCCTGCATCACGATGCGTTGTTTGACGCGGGTCTTGCACGGCAAGAAACAGCCTTGTGACACTTGATCCGAGCTCAGGGCACCGGTTTTCAGGCGTTCGCCCTCGGCGTCTGTCGCCTGCATCACACAGGCATTACACACCCCGGCCCGACAAGAGTGCTTCAATTCAACACCCTGCCGCAATAACGCCACCAGAATATTCTCATCTTCCCGACAGGAATATTCTTTCCCTTGATATTCAACAACTGGCATGTCCACTCCTCGTTATCGGATTCCCGGTGACGAACCCTGGATTCCCAGAAGCTGCGACGACCGGATGTTATTGCAAATGAAAACTGCCCAATTCGTGCCGCTCGCCATTCAACTGCAGCTCAACCGGGTGGTGGCCGGGATAATGCGTGCGTGTGCTCATTTGGGCAAGCGAGACGCGCTTTTCCAGCGTCATGGATTGACCTGCCTCCAGCGTGCCGGATTTGAACTTGAATACCTTGGGGCGTAACTGGCCATTGGCCTTGACGTACTGGATACGAAAGTCAGCCATTAATGGCACTGGCTTTTCGCCCTGATTCGACAGTTCCACGACGATATTCACTGCTTCGCCAATGGCCGGTTGTTCCGGTGTAATGCGGGTTTCGACCACAGTAATGCCCTCGGTGCCGCCGTATCCCAGCAAGGCCAGAGCATCGGCATCGCAGCGTTTGATGGCAGTGCGCAAGGCGTGACGAATCAGCCACTGGCGTTCTTGCGGCGCGTCTTTCATCCAGCGACGGCAGGTGTCGATCAGCACATCGGGCCGGTCTTTGCCCAGATCGTTCAGATGATTAGCCACCGAGCGGCGCACGTACAACGACGGGTCGTCCCGAAGCTGTTCCAGCAAGGCAATAATTGGGGCCGGATCATCCAGAAACTGTCGTAAACGCGGTGCCCAGGGCAACCGGGGGCGCGTGCCTTCGGACACCAGCCGCCGGACATGCTCGCTGTCGTCACGCACCCATTCCTGAAACGTTGCCAGAACCCGCTCCGGGTAACGTTCAATAAAAGGGCGGATGCTGAATTCCGCTGTAAAACGCTGGGTCAGCCGGTATTGCGCCTGCATGGAAGTGTCGTAATCGTCCAGCCCATACATGGCCACAAAGCGGGTGTGGGGTAAATAAAAGAATGCCGACATGCCAAAGCTGCCCGCATCAATCAGCGGCCCGCCCAGCGAGTCCATCAAAATCCTGACGGCCTGCTGATAATCCGCTGGCAACGTCAGGCGCAAGGCCGCAGCAATGTGATTGCCACGAGCCATTAAATCCAGCTTGTCATAACCTTGCAGAGCCAAGGTCAGAAAATGCTGTTGGTCAAAATCGGGATAAACACAAACCAGCCGTGCCGCCAGCGTTTCGGCCACCTCGGGGCCATATTGGTCCTTGAGTGCTTCTGCCATTCTGTATCCTGTTTGTTGTTATTGTTTTGATCAACGGGATGATGGAACCTCTGCGCTGCAAATGGCTCTGTGCTGTCATCACCTCTTCCATCGTCTACCCATGCTCACAGGAGTTATCCCATGGCAATGTCGTCCCTGCAGCGCCAGATCTGGCTGCCGCTATTACTGGCCAGTGCAGTCATTCACACACCCACCGTACTCGCCGAACCGTCTTCCTCAGCCACTGACATAACTCCGGCATTACAGCCGCATGTGCAGGCGGAATACCGCAATGCTTACCGCCAGCGTGATGCTCATCGTCATCCCGTGGAAACGCTGAAGTTCTTCGATGTCCAACCCGATATGACCGTGGTCGAAATCTGGCCCGGTGCTCGGGGCTGGTACACAGAAATACTAGCGCCTTATTTGCATAACGAAGGAAAGCTTTATGCCGCACACTTTAATGTCGATGCCAAAGTGGCGTTTTTCCGTCAGGCCCGCCAGCGTTTTACCGACTGGATGAGTCAGCACCCGGAACGTTACGGCAAGGTCATCACAACGGCATTCAACCCACCAGACTATACCGATATAGCACCAGCCGGAACCGCCGACCGGGTGCTGACGTTTCGTAACGTACACAACTGGTACATGCGTGGAGGCGGTGACAAGCGTGTGCTGGCGGCGTTTCAGTCATTCTTCAAAGCACTGAAACCCGGCGGCGTACTGGGCGTGGTGGATCATCGCTTGCCAGAAAGTCGCCCTGACAGCGATCAGGAAGCCAGTGGCTACATGCACCAGAGCTACGTCATCAAGATGGCACAAAAAGCCGGTTTTGTGCTGGAAGCCAGCAGTGAAATCAACGCCAACTCCAAAGACAGCACGCGTCATCTTCGGGGCGTCTGGACGCTCCCTCCTTCCCTGCGCCTTGGCGATGAACAGCGCCAGCACTACCTGAGCATTGGCGAGAGTGACCGCATGACCTTGAAATTCCGCAAGCCCCGGTAGCCTGAATACCTGAAGCAAGTACGGACAAAAGCGACGTTTCCGCGCCATTCTGCGCGGTCACGCCGTTGCATCTGTAACATTAATCACTCAGCATGAGGGCGAGATAACGACAATCAAAAAAATGGACGGAAGTGTAGCCATGGCTCTTCACCCAGATGCAGGAAAAACTGCACCGCATAACGTACTTGTGAATCTGCCTGCCCTGATGGCAGCGTATTATCGTCAGCAGCCGGAAATCATCGACAACCCGGAGCAGCAGGTCAGCTTCGGAACCTCCGGCCACCGTGGCTCAGCACTGAACACCACCTTCAACGAAAACCACATCGCCGCCATCTGTCAGGCCATTGCAGAATACCGCCAACAGGCTGGCGTCAAAGGCCCGCTGTACCTGGGCAAGGACACCCACGCTTTGTCAGAAGCGGCGTTCGGTACGGCACTGGAAGTCCTCACCGCCAATGACGTTCGAGTACGCGTTCAGGACGGTGAATACACACCAACGCCCGTGATTTCCCACGCCATTCTGACCCACAACGCCAACGGTTCTGACGAAGACATCGCCGATGGCATCGTCATCACACCGTCCCACAACCCACCGGAAGACGGCGGCATCAAGTACAACCCGGCTCAGGGCGGCCCGGCGGATAAAGAGATCACCGACTGGATTGCCAACCGCGCCAACGAGCTGCTCGAAAACGACCTCGATGAAGTCGAGTGGATTCCGGCAGAAGCCGTTGCCGAAACCGGTCTGGTAGAAGCATTCGACTACATCAGCCACTACGTTGCTGATCTGGGCAATGTGATCGATATGGAAGCCATCGCCAAGGCGGGCGTTCGTATTGGTGTTGATCCCATGGGCGGTTCTGGCATCAACTTCTGGAAGCCAATTGCCGAGCGTTACAACCTCAACATCGAGGTGGTGAACGAGAAAATCGACTTCACCTTTGGCTTTATGCCACTGGACAAGGACGGTCGCATCCGCATGGATTGCTCCTCCCCTTACGCCATGCAGAACCTGCTGCAACTGAAAGACAACTTTGACATCGCCGTCGGCAACGACCCGGACTACGACCGTCATGGCATCGTCTGTTCAGCAACGGGCTTGATGAACCCCAACGCCTATCTGGCGGTTGCGATTGAATACCTGGCCACGCATCGCCCGGAATGGCCGCAAGACATCCAGTTCGGCAAGACTCTGGTCTCCAGTGGCATGATCGACCGGGTGATCAACGGCCTGGATCGCGAGTTGTGCGAAGTACCGGTTGGCTTCAAGTGGTTCGTAGACGGCCTGTTCAACGGCACCATGGCCTTTGGTGGCGAAGAAAGTGCCGGAGCCTCGTTCCTGCGTCGTAACGGTCAGGTCTGGACGACGGACAAGGACGGTTTCATTCTGGCGCTGCTGGCGGCGGAAATTCTGGCTGTGACCGGCAAAGACCCGCAGCAACTGTATCTGGAACAGGTCATGCGCTACGGCCAGCCGTATTACAAGCGCTTGGACGTTCCGTGTTCTGCTGAACAGAAAAACCTGTTGAAGTCACTCAGCGCCGAGGCCGTGAACGGCGATATGCTGGCCGGTGAAATGATCACCAACATCCTGACCGAAGCACCGGGGAATGGCGCGGCCATTGGCGGTTTGAAAGTC
Source organism: Oceanobacter sp. (assembly GCA_045430275.1). Classification (GTDB taxonomy): domain Bacteria; phylum Pseudomonadota; class Gammaproteobacteria; order Pseudomonadales; family Oceanobacteraceae; genus Oceanobacter. Next base: position 37,062 of record JAILXU010000018.1, read on the forward strand.
GAGACCGACAACGGCTGGTTTGCTGCGCGTCCATCCGGCACCGAGAACATCTACAAGATTTACCTCGAAAGCTTTGTCTCACAGGATCACCTGCAACTGCTGGAAGACGATGCCAAGGCACTGGTTAACAGCGTCCTAGGCTGATCGTTAACCGACACATCCTGTCAGTCCCTTAATAACAGCGCCATGGTGAATCTGGCGCTGTGCTCTTTTTTCTCTACCTGTTCTCTGTTCTCGTCACCTGTTTATGCCCCGTCCCCCAAAACTGAACCATACAATGCAGCCCGATTTGATGGCGGATTGTTCAGCGATGGCAGGCACGGTACAGGCGACGGTATTTCGGTAAAAAATACTTCAGAAAATGATGACACAGACGTGTCATATGGAAAGAAAAAGCCGTAAAAAGCCGCGATACCAGCCTCTCCCCGAGCACCAAAAACAAGAACCGTTGCCACATTACAAAAACCCTCAAAATGGCGGATGACGAGGCTTCACCAGCGTGCTAGCGTTCGTTTTTTTGATGCATCGGACAACCAGAAGCCACCTTATGAACAGCTACGATACACCGCGCAAAATGACAGGCCTGAAACGTTTCTATCACGCCTCGGTTTATTCCTGGCAAGGACTGACCGCCGCCTATCGCAACGAACCCGCCTTCCGTTATGAACTATGGGGCGGCTTATTGCTGGTTCCAGCCAGTTTTTTACTGGCGGCTTCTCCCGTGCAGTGGGCCTTGCTGATATCGGTGTATTTACTGGTATTGCTGGTTGAACTGCTGAACACCGCCGTCGAAGCGGTGGTCGATCGCATTGGCAACGAATTCCACGACCTCGCCGGGCTGGCCAAAGACCTGGGGTCGGCAGCCGTCAGCATTGCGCTGATGATTTGCACCCTGACCTGGGGCGCGGTGTTGATTGAGAATTTAAGCTGACGGACACTGACGCAACGCTCTATTCCAGCCGCCTTGTGGTTGTAATCATTGGCACTCTCTTTAGACTAAAGACTAACCCCGTGGCACATTCCGTGTTATGAGCGGGGCGAACGTTAAAGAGAGAGGCTTATGACCGAATCGACTCGTGGTCGCTTGACCACCCGCACCATCGCCATGCCCGCAGACACTAATCCGTCCGGTGATATTTTCGGAGGTTGGGTACTGTCCCAGATGGACATCGCTGCTGGCATCTGTGCCGGTCAACGCGCTCAGGGGCGCGTTGTAACAGTGGCTGTTGATAGCATGAGCTTTATCCGCGCTGTCAAAATCGGCGATATTCTGGGCGTCTATACCGAGGTAGAAAGCGTAGGCCGTACGTCCCTGAATATTCATGTTGAAGCCTGGGTACGTCGGGGCCGCATTGGCCAGCGAGAAAAAGTCACCCAGGCCATGTTCAAGTTCGTCTGCATTGACGACGACGGCAACCCGACTCCGGTTCTCACGGAAGATGAATTGCCGGAATACGCTCTGGAAGCCCTGAAACAGGGATTCTGATTTTTTACAACGGAGTGCAATCAAATGCCCTCCTGTTTCGTCCTCTGAAATAGCAGCCAATCGCGCTGCTATTTTTCTTTCAGGTCATCACTGACTCATCAGAGGACTCTCACATGAACAAACACCTTGTTACCGCCGCCATTCTGGGTGCCAGCGCACTCGCTACTACTGCCCACGCAGTGCCTGATGCCCCCAAAGCCTGGGAAAAGTGCGTCGGTATCGCCAAAGCTGGTCATAATGACTGCGGTGCTCTGGACGGTTCACACAGTTGTTCTGGTCTGTCCAAGACCACCAGGTCGGATCAGGAATGGGTTTACGTACCCGTTGGCACCTGCGAGAAAATCGACGGCGGCCACGTGATCAAGGTTAAACCGGCCAAGTAACTCATGATGACGTTTCCTAGTGAGCGTGTGTGCCGGGGCGCAGGTCTCGGCTTGCGCATTCCTCATATTCCGTCGGTGCTGCAACACCGGCCAGCCGTTGACTGGTTTGAAGTGCATATCTGCAATTTTCTCAATGGCGGCCTGAATCGCACGCTGTTGCAGGAAGTCGCCCGTTATTATCCGCTCAGTTTTCATGGTGTCAGTCTGAATCTGGGTGGCCTTGAAGCGCTGGATACCGGCTATTTACACGCACTGCAGCAAGCCGTGGATAAGTTCCAACCGGCTCTGGTATCCGAGCACGCTTGCCTGACCGCGCATCAGGGTGAGCACTTTCACGACTTGATTCCGGTGCCTTTCAATGCCCGCTCCGCTCGTCACATGGCGGAACGCATTGTGCAAGTACAAGATGCACTCGGACGGCGCATTCTGATTGAAAATCTGTCTCGCTACGCCCGCTATGAGGCATCGAGCTGGACAGAAGCGGAATTTTTAACCGAGGTGTGCGAGCTGTCTGGCTGTGATTTGCTGCTGGATTTGAACAACGCTTACGTCAACCAGATCAATCTGGGCGAATCGTGGCAGCGCTTTGTTGAGAGCCTGCCTCTGGAACGGATTCAGGAAGTGCATCTGGCCGGGCACAGCCTTCAGGGTGAGTACCTGATTGATACTCACAATCGCCCGGTGTGCGATGAGGTCTGGGATGTCTATCAGGCACTGGCCCCAATACTGAACGGGTGTCCGGTTCTGATTGAATGGGACAGCGATCTACCGGATTTCAGTGTGTTACAACAACACTGTAACAAGGCGGCCCGTATTCACGACAGTATTCAGGCACGTTCAGCAGGAGTTTCCCATGAACACATCGCATACTGATCTGAATACCGCCATCAGCGCTTTTTTACAGCAGCAACAACACGATGCGTCACCGTATCAACACAACCGGACTGGAAGCCGGAGCCAGGTACTCAAGCTGATTTACCCAGCCACAGCCAGCCTGTTGGGAGAGACCAGCATGGAGGCCCTGAGTCAGGTTTACGCCAGCCATTACCCATCCCGGCACTGGGACATCAACCGCTACGGTGCACAGTTCCCGGATTTGCTGGCGGCACAACACGCCAACACTCACAGCCCGGCATTGCCCTGGCAAGCCATCGCGGCTCTGGCAACTCTGGAATATCAACTCTGCTCGCTTTACTACGCCGACAGTCTGTCGACACAGCAACTCAAGGCTGCCCGTCTGGAAGACGCCAGTGAACCCGTTGAGGTCGATTTCAGCCCACTGAGCGAGAGCATGATCGAACGTCTGGAGCGCTATCATCCGCTGATGGACTCGGTCGCCGCTGAACTGCACTGCTCTCCGGTCTGGCTGATGCGCTGTAACTTCCGTTTCATCACGCTGGCCATACCCGATGAAGAAGTGACCTGCCGGAGCGCATGTGGATGAGCAACACGCTGTTAAGCCCGGATCAACTGCAAGGGCTGTTCCGCTATGCCATGGTGTTGTGCCAGCATGAAGCGAACGCTCATGATTTGCTGCAAGCCAGCCTGGAAGTCTGGCTACTGGAAGTACGTAACGGCAAAACCGTGCTCAACCCGGAAGCCTATCTTCGTACCCTGATTCGACATCGTTTTATTGATGCCTACCGCAAACAGCAACGCTGGCAAGAACACAGCTTTGAAGAACAGGCGACCTACGATATTTCACCGCTGGATCTGGAACAACTGCACATTGACCAGCAACAACTTGATTCACTCTGGAAAACCCTGTCCCCACAGGATCGGGATATTCTCTATCATTGGGCCGTCCTGGGTTACAGTACTGATGAAGCCTGCGAATTATTGGGCGTACCACGGGGGACGTTTCTCTCGCGTATTCATCGCTTGCGCAAGCAGCACCGGCTGACCCGTCAGCAAGACCCGGTTGTTTTATCCTCATCAGGAGCAGAGCCATGAATCAGAACCAACCGGACACCCCACGCCCTTTCCGGGAAGCGGTCAATGACACCGTGCAACAACCGTCACTGAGCGAACAGCAGCTAGAGCACCTGATGGCCTTGCAGCAACAAGCCATCCATCACGACGTTCCTGAAACACCACCGCCCCGCAACCCTTGGAAATGGCGATGGGCCGTAGCCAGCTTGATGGTGATTGGCCTGAGCCTCAGCTTGCTTTGGACAAACCCACAAGACTATAGCCGGGACATTGCTCTGGAAGTGGTGGAAAACCATCTCAAACTCAAGCCACTCGATGTATCAACGCATTCCATGCAGGGCATTCAGGAGTTTTTCACCCAACTGGACTTTTCTCCTTCACGCTCCAGCGTGCTGGGCAACCACTTCTTGCTGACAGACAAGCAACTGTTGGGGGGGCGTTACTGCTCTATCAAGGGCGATACCGCCGCTCAGATTCGTTACCAGAGCGATACCGGTGTGGCCACGTTCTATCAGGTTGATTACCACTCAGAACGCTTTGGTCCGATTCCCGGCATCGACAAAAACGAACGCCCGTTAGCGATGAATATCAAAGGCCTCAATGTGTCTATGTGGGTAGAAATGGGGCTGCTGATGGTACTGATAGAAAACCCGTAACGCCCGGTATCCGCTACCGCTGACATTGGCCAGAGCATCATCGTTTGACTATACTCCCCGGCTTTATTCACTGCCTGATCGGCACCGGATTTACGCTCCGGCCAGCGAGATATTCATGACCTCCATTACTTCTGACTCCCCAGCGCCAGTTGTTGTCTGTGCGCTGTACCACTTCGTGACGCTTGATGACTACCAGAACCTGCGCCAACCACTGCTCGATGTCATGCAAAAAAACGACGTCAAGGGCACTCTCCTGTTGGCCCAGGAAGGTATTAACGGCACCATCGCCGGATCACGAGAAGGCATCGACAACCTCGTCGGCTGGCTGCGTCAGGATGAACGTCTGGCAAATCTGGATACCAAGGAATCCTACGATGACGAGATGCCCTTCTACCGCACCAAGGTCAAACTGAAACGGGAAATCGTCACTATGGGGGTCGAGGGCATTGATCCGAAAAAAGTCGTGGGCACCTACGTCAAACCCAAAGACTGGAACGCTCTGATTTCAGACCCGGATGTGATTCTGGTCGATACACGCAACGACTATGAAGTGGACATAGGCACCTTCAAAGGGGCCGTCGACCCGAAAACTCGCACCTTCCGTGAGTTCCCGGCGTATGTGGAAGAAAACCTCAACCCGCAACAACACAAAAAAGTAGCCATGTTCTGCACCGGCGGTATTCGTTGTGAGAAATCCACAGCGTATATGAAGGAGCAGGGCTTTGATGAGGTCTACCATCTGGAAGGCGGCATTCTGAAGTACCTGGAAGAAGTGCCACAGGAAGACTCACTCTGGCAGGGCGAATGCTTTGTATTTGATAACCGGGTGGCGGTGAACCATCAGCTTGAAAAGGGGCAATACGACCAGTGCCACGCCTGTCGACGTCCCTTGACCGAGGCCGACAAGCAATCCGAGCATTATGTGCCGGGTGTCAGTTGCCACCATTGCCGGAACGAGTATTCAGAAGAACAGAGAGAGCGTTTCCACCAGCGTGAACAACAAATGCAACTGGCCAGACAACGTGGTGAATCCCATCTGGGGAATGATTTAACAACGGTGATTCAGAAGAGAAGAAAGGAAAAGCAGGCTTTCAAGGAGCAGCAGCGCAATCAGAAGGAAGCAGGAACCCTGTAACTTAACAAGGTTCCATCAGCCGTCTACAAAGGGATGCGTCATACAAAGTACTCAGATAGAGGAAAGGTTCTGGCGCTGATCGCGTTGTCCTTCCAGGTGCTTCAGAAGACGACGGATCATTCCCAAATTGCGGCGATTGCTCTGAGCCATGGAGACAACGCGGGAATCACGATTAACGGTATCGGTTAATCCCGCGTATCGCGCGGCGCTATAAAACTGAAACAGCTCTTTCTCTTCAACATTCAAAATGCGGGACGCCAACACCAGAGAGGTTGGGCGGGCGGTCAGCAAGGCTGCAATTCGCATGCTATTGGTTGAAGAACTAACACGTGTCAGATTCGGCCATCGTATCAACTTGGCAACATCATCGCGCCGACAACCCGGCAGCAAACGGCCATCGGACCAATGCCAGGCGTAATCCCAGAGCAATTCATTCAGTGGTCGGCCATTCTGGCGCGTGCGTTCAAGTACCGGGTCATTATCTGACAGAGCCGAATGACGACGTGAAAAGTGGCCCTTTCCTCGTGACAGACTCCATTTGGATTTGACAGTGCGAGCGAGCCGTTTGATGTAACGCCCTTCTCTCCCTGCGATCACCAATTCAGAAGCGGGATCAATCAGTAACGTGCTATTGAGTTTATTCTCAATGCAGTAACGGACTTGCTCCAGCACCCAACTATCCCGGCACAGATCCGTTTGTTCAGCAGCGGCCATGTAAGGTTCCTCTTATTATTTTTTGACGGAACAGGTTACAGCGTTCAGGAAAGGCTAAAGAACATCATATTTGATCCATCTGGGTCAACTAACGCCCATTCAAAGAAAATCAGCCTGACACAAATTGCCTTACTGATACACGCCTTACCAAAAAAGCGGTATTAATTACCTCAAAAAAACAAACAATATGGAATAAAAAAACAAAACACACCCACTAACACTCGATAGATGAAATCAACCATCACACAACACCTCCACGGTACTCGAAACACACTAAAACGCTGTCGATATGATGATCTTTAAAAGGCAAAAAGGCGCAGGAGCTACTAGAAAAACCAGTCGGGAAAACAACCAGAAAAAACGGCAAGAAACAGAGCAGGAAGTAACGGAACAGGAAGTAACGGGGCGTAGAAAACAGCAGCAAAAATCACACAAACAAAAAAAGCCATACCTAAACGGTATGGCTCTTTATCGACGTGCGGATTATCGAAGCATGGCTTACTTGATAACGCTCAGCTCAACACGACGGTTTTCAGCACGACCTTCAGCAGTGTCATTGGAAGCAATAGGTTTTGCTTCACCAAAGCCAGTGGCTTTCAGGTTGTTGGCATCAACACCTTTACCAATCAGGTAGCTACGTACAGACTCGGCACGCTTCTGGCTCAGGTTCTGGTTAAAGCGAGCAGAACCCTGGCTGTCAGTGTAGGCTTCAACCAGCACGTTCAGAGTTGGGTACTTCACCAGCTCAGCAGCAGCGTTGTCCAGAATGGTGCGAGAAGCGGATGTCAGACGCGCACTGCCGCTCTCGAAGTTAACGCCTTTCAGAGTGCCCTGGAAGACCGCACAGCCCTTCTCGTTCACAGAAGCGCCTGCGAAGGTATCAGCACAGTTGTCCAGCTCATCAATCACGCCATCGTTGTCGCTGTCTTTTGGCTTGACCACAACAGGAACCGGCTTTGGCTCAGGCTTGACGACAGGCTTGGGAGCAACCACTGGCTCAGGCTTGACGATTTTCTGAACAACAGGCGTGGCAACCGGAGCGCTAACCTGACCCAGACGGTAGCCCAGTTCCAGCATGAATACGCCGTGCTCGAAGCTGGCGTCAAACATGTTGTCAACGCGCAGTTCAGTACGACCAAATACGTTCTGGGAGAAGTCATACTGCAGACCCAGACCGAAGTTCATCATGTAAACTTCGTCGTCTGCCTGCTTTTCATTTGGTACATCAAATTCTTCATAACCCAGACCAGCGGTCAGGTATGGCTTCAGAGCATCCTGACCCATGAAGAAGAAACCACCCAGACGAACCTGAGTGATATCAGGACGGGTTTCAGACTGGAACGGAGACTCACCAACCAAAGACAGTTCAGCAGACAGGTTGTCCATCAGGAAATGACCCACAGACAATTCGCTGGTGTACGAATCACGTACCGACTTGCCAGCAGACGTTTTCAGATCATCAAAGATTTCATTATCAACGTGGCCAATACCAGCGGTGATGTAAGTGCCTTCCTGTGCGTGTGCAGCAGATGCCAGAGCGATAGCACTGACCAGTGCCAAACGAGTAAATGTCATATGAACTCCCCATTCATTCATGAATAAATTTGATGGTGGCAAGCTTAGGCCAAGAGGATGACAAATCAAGCCAATTTATCAAAAAAAAGCCGTTACTTTGCAGTAACGGCTTTTTTTATTACAAGGGTCACAATTACCGGGCTGTAATCTCGGTAGAACCCTCAATACTTTGACGACCGGAGTAACCATCCAGGTCACGCTCACCGATCACCGTGATGGCGGTTCCAGCCGCACCAGGGTTGCTTTTTGGCCCCCAGAGCGTGCGGTCGTCGCCGTTCAGTTTAACGGCAATTACCTGTGAAGGATCATTCTCATCAGCAAGCTCCAGAGCATAGTCCTGGTTAATCACTGTGCTGGTGATCACCCCGACTACTTCGACCACTTTTTGATCCTCGTCCACCGCCAGAGCCTGGCTTACGCTCATGGTCGAAGAAGCAGGCTCAACATAGGGAATCGGGCCAAAGTAACCCACTTCCGCTTCATTGCCTTCCGATGGGTCGGCTTTCTCATCCGCAGGGTGCTGAACCACGTTGGTGATATAAGAGAAACCGTTTACGTTATGGAACATATATGGCCCGGTATTTTCCGCCAGCGCCGGAGCGGAGAAGATACGAGTCAGAGCCTCGGTCTCCAGGTTATAGGACCACACAAAGTTATTCTCGTGATCACTGGTGTCTTCCGTGATGATCAAGGTGTTGTAACCCACATAAGCCACGTTATCCGGGCCAGCGATGGTATCAACATCACACGCACCACCCGCCTCAACACCGGCAATCAGACCTTTGGCCGCACCAATCACAAAGTCGGAACCGATGTCGTCATTACTGCCCAGAGACAATTCGTACAAACCACCGCACGTATTCCCGGTACTGAGCTGCATATGATTTTCACCACCGATATCACGGCTGTTGTTGTTCAGCATGCCGCGAGCGATGTCCGCAATCGCCATATAGATCTTGTGATTATGCGGATTGTAGGTGAAGCCTTCTTCTTTGCGCATTTCGACTGTCGCACCCATCAGAGCCGCATAACGACGGGTTTCCAGACGAGAGGCGGCTTTTTCCATGCCAGGCTTCAGGTTCAGACATTCCTGTGTACCCAGATGATTGATGCTGTTGTAACCCAGAGGGCATTCATCATTCACCGGTTCAACGGCATCAAACAGATCATTGAACTGCAGTGGGTCATCACCGTGAATCAACGCCGAAATCTCGTCATTGGTTGCATGACCCAAAGCAATCCACTCGATGTCGGCCTCGCCCATAAAGGCATTGGCATCGCTACCGGCATTGGTCTGGTTCCACTTCATGGCGTACAGATGACCGGCGCTCAGATCTTCCTCGGTATCCGCCACAAACATGTACAGACCACCGTTGGTGCCATCGTCGGTCAGGTACACCGTCTTGCGATCCGGCATCGCATAAGCAATCTCAATGGAGGTACGACCCATTGCGTAGTGCTTCTGGACATCGGTTGATACGGCATTGCTGTCGTCAATGCTGACTTCTACTTCAACCGCATAGCCATACCAGTACGGGTTGATATCCAGCAGCGATTTGCTGGCGTGATACAAACCAATGTTGTCGTAATAGGTAGAGTCGATTTCACCGGTCGCATCGGAACGCTGGCGGGCATTAGGCTCGTATTCTTCCGAGGCCAGGTGCGTGTTCCATGGCGTGACCATGGCCGCACAATGATTGTAGTTGCCGTCAACCGACGACATATCGATCAGCTCGGTAGACAACGGCGTCAGCTCACCCGTGGTGGCATCCTGAGACAATTCCACCAGATGAATACCACCTGGAATGCTTTCAAACTGGGAGATGGCAAAAACACGATCTTCAACCGGCAAGATGGACGTGAATTCATTGTAGTTGGATACGAATAAATCCGAGCCATTGTCATCCTTGATCTGGCCGTAGACGTTGCCGCCGATCAGATCACCCGACTTCATCAATGTCTTGTAACCCGAGTTCACAACGCTCGTGCCATCAATCGTCAGACCGGTAGAACCAATCACTGAGGCTTTTTCCGCCTCATTCGCTGGAACAGCGACTTCTGCAAATTCCAGAGTACCGGCAACCCGTTTGTTCACATCATTGACAGCGGCAGTGACAGGAGCGGTATCCGCAAGGATGGTCTCGCCAACGCCAACCGATGAATCACCATCAACGGGGGCAGCTCCCCTTTTCTCTTCAACCAGGAAATTGGCAATTTCCCAAGTGGTGGAGTTGTTGAAATCACTGTTGTAGACGAAGGCAATGTGTACTGCCTGACCCTTGTAGTCAGCCAGAGCAACCTCACCGCTTGGAATCGGATCGGTATAGCCATCAGGATTACGTGCAGCCCAGGCCACCAGATCACTCAGGTCTGTCCAGCTCGCGCTGTCGGTATTAACGCCATCAAAATCCACAGACACCTGCAAAGAAATATCAGCAGCATCGGCAGGACCGAATTGGTTACGGATGGAATCAAACGTCAGCACCGGATTAACTGCAGCGCTTAGATCAACCGCTTTCACCATCCAGTCGTTGCACTGTTCAGTGCCTTTGTAACAGGATATTTTGGCAAAATTCAGACCGTCAAAATTTGCGGAGGACCAGTTTTTATCGGCATCACCGTTATCAACAACACTGAAACCAGACAGGTCTTCGAAGCTGTCTTCTTCGTAAACAACCGGTTTGACCGGCGTCGTTACTGTCAGATTAGCAATTTCCCAGGTGGTCGCATTGCTATGATCGCTGTTGTACACAAACGCAACATACGCTGTTTGACCGACATAAGCGGTTAAGTCAATGTCCCCGGAAGCAATCGCCTCGGTGTAACCATCAGGGTTGCGCAGTGCCCAGGTAGCCAGCTCGCTCACATCCGTCCAGTTGGCAGAGTCGGTATCGGTACCGTTGAAGTCTGTGGATATTTTCAGCGAAATATCAGCAGCGTCGGCAGGCCCGAACTGATTACGAATGGATTCAAAAGCCAGTGTCGCTTTCTCTACAGACGTCAGATCAACGGTCTTGATCAACCAATCATCGCATTGCTCAGTTCCCTTGTAGCAACTGATTTTGGCGAAATTCAGACCGTCAAAATTTGCCGCGAACCAGTTCTTGGCGTCATCGCCATTACTGATCACAGTGAAACCCGTCAGATCATCAAAGTTATCCACCAGCAACATTTGCTGGGCCGGAGCATCTGGTTCAATAGCTGTTGTTCCATCAAAGATCTCCAGATCCATCCAGACCATCCGGTGGTCGGAGCTTTCAACATCGCCTTCACCGATGGCCGTCACCAGATAATGCAAATCATCCGATGCCTGAGGCCAGAACACACCGCCCTGAGCCACTTTCAGACCGTAAGCCGATGGCAGAACGTAATCCGCACGCATGGCCCAGCCCGCAGTATGGGTAGACGCATACACGCTTGAGGTACGGTTTGCTGCGCCTGCCGCACTGGTGGGCACCTGGAATACGTCGCTGTCTTCCGCCATATTCGGGTTCACCAGCGGCGAATCCAGCAGTTGATTGATCGCGGTTACGCCGTTGACTTCAGCCGCATCGCCTTCAACCGCAGACGCGTTCTCATCACCCATGATCACAAAGCGGGTGTTCTCTGCCAGCGTGACATCGGCGGTGCCCATATCGTCATACAGATAGGTGCTGGCCGGGTCGATGTAGTCTGCCCACAGGCGAATTTCATCAAAATTGCGCAGGCCGTTACGGTCTTCCTTGCCATCAAACACAGGAGGAGTCGGGTGTGATGCCAGAACGTGAACCGTGGTGCCGTTGACGTTGATGGGCAGATCAATGTGGGTCTTGGAAGACAAGCGGAAGATGTTCCACTCGTCAGCGCTGTACCAGTTGTTACCCTCCAGTACCGGCTGCTGGGCTTCTGGCATGTCTTTCCACAAGAACTTCTGGAACGTACGGGTCTGGGCAGTATCAATCTCATACTTCGAGAAAATCGCCATACAGTACTGACCGTTGTAGTTGCCGAAGCCATAACGATCGTCCGGGCCACCCAGAACGTCATCGTTGTTGAAATCCGCTTCAATCTCGGTCACGACCAGACCGGTATTACACTCGGAATAGTAAACGTGATCGTAGGTCACGGCTTCCACACCGTCTGCCTGCGCGACTTCCAGATAACCGGCTTTGAAGGCTTCAACAGCCGCACCGCTGTCATTGCCGTCGATCTCGTTCAGCAACAGGATGTCCGGGTTGGAACGCTGGATAATCTCAGCAACTTTCTGGGCCTGACGATAATCCCCTGCCGCAAAGCTGGTTGCTTGCTCACCTTCCGCTGCCTGTTTGTCAAAACCGGCATTGAACGTCGCAATACGGAAGTCACCCGCCTTGGCAGGCAATGCAAACGTGGTTTCTGGCTGAACGTTCACATAGGTGGTTTGAGTAACGCTGTTGTTGTCTTTATCCGTCACCGTCAGATCAACCTGATAGCGACCGGCTTCATCAAAAGCGTGAACCGGTTTGGCATCGGCAGATGTGTTGCCATCACCGAAATCCCAGGCAAAGGTGAAAGGCTCGCCCGCACCGTTCACAGCCAGGCCGTTGAATGCAATGTCACGACCGGTATAGAACTGATCACCAGCGACCGTTACTTCAGCGGACAGTGGGAAATCACCCGTGCCCATGCCTTCGATCACAACGTTGTCAATTTCCCATTTACTGGCGTTATCCACGGCATGAGCGTAGTGGAAAGCAACCCGCACGTTATTGCCAACAAACGCGCTCAGATCGACTTCGCCCGACTCTACGAAGGCAAAATTACCTTCTGACCAGGTCACCTGATCGGAAATATCCGTCCAGGTGGCCGTGGCTGGATCACCGGAAAAATCAGTCGAGACCTTCAGTGCAATCTGATCAACACCCGTGCCGTATTTCCAGGCATTGGTGAAGGTGATTTTGGCACTGGTGAACGTTGCCAAAGGCAGTTCCGGTGAAATCATCCAATCATCACAAGCCGCATCAGCCTGATAACAGTTAGCCACCGCAAACTGGTTGCCAGAGAACGATTCCGCCTTCCAGTCGTTGCTACTGCTTACACTGACAACCTTCCACTTTTCAACGTTGCCCGCCTCAAAGTCATCTTCAAACAGCTTGATCTGACGAGGCTGTTCCGTGTCCGGCGTTGCATCCGGAGTCTTTTTACTGCCTTTGTTATCATCATCGCTGCCGCAACCGGCCAGCCCTAATGACATGGCGAATACGGCAGTTGCCAGAGTCTTTTTGGCACCCAGTGCCATCACGCCCTGATAACCGATACCGGTTTCGTTCGTCATGAGTGATTCCTCAATTCCTGAATGGGTGAGTAGTGTTTGTATCCAACGGGGTTGTCGCAGAACGACGGTCTGAGAAACGGCGTTTAAGCAGATAGCCCACTCGCCCTATCGCCAGAAAAATAACAAGATACAGCCAGTTAAATACGCCTCCGCTGGCTGTGTCGGAGTGACCATCGGAGGCATCATCCATCGATGCATCGTTGGCTTGAGAGAAGAGAGCACCCGACCAGTCCAGTCGAATGTCGTAGTGATACTGGTTGGAAAGCGGCAGTACCGGAGCACGTTCCGGCTGCACCTCACGGTACACATTCACGGCGTCACCCAGCACAGCATCGCGGCCCAGATAGAACGACTGCTCCAGCACAATTTGCTGATACGCCTTGTTTAACGCCAATGCCCGATCAGCCGACGGGGTCAGTAATTCATGGACATCAGCCTGCCTGACCTTGTCAGCGTGTACGGTGCCGTTCTGACCAAACCAGCGCTGCAATATTTCAAGGTTCTGGCGGAATTCATCCCCACCGCCAACGCGGCGAAAATAGGTCAGTATTTCCCCTTCCTGCTCGCCCATATTGGGCACATCCGGCATGCCTTTGAGGTTGATATAACCCCACCCCTTCGCACCCGTGACTTTGCGAGGAAACGCAAAGGTCTGATCCACTGTGGTGCCAACCGTGGTGTGGCAGCCCATGCAATAGAAGTGTTCTTCATAATTTTGGGGCCGCAGGGAGCCAGACGCATCCTCGATCCAGCCCTGAATCACCCAGCCCATTTTGTTGTTCAGACCCGCCTGACCGACAGGCTTGGCCCAGGTATAACCGGGCAGACGCTCTTGTGCTTTTTCCCGGTGTTCCTGGTTGTAGATAAAGGCCAGCGCAGCGTCTGAATGCGCCTTGGTCTTGCGCACATAACGCAGTTCCTTGAAACGCGGAGCGGCAACCACGTTGCCGGATTCATCCACATCCAGATACCGCACGCTGTGGAGAAATTCGGTGCCGACCGGATATTGCTGACGCAGCACAGGCACGCTGGACGCAGCGCCCAAATACTGATCACGACGAAGCATCGTGCTCGCCTGACTAATGCTTCCATCACCGTCCAGATCCAGCGCCAGTTGGGTCTCGTCCGTTGCAGGAATGGAGATCTGTTCCAGATCCTTGATGGCCATCTCAACCAGAGAAAGATTCAGCCAGTAAACAGCGGAGTGAGCAGAACCATCCGCCTGTTGCCGAAACTCGGATGGCAAGCGAATCAGTACGTCATCAAAACTGCCATTGGTGGGCCAGAAGGTGCTGGGAAGCGGTTTGTAGTTAAAGGCAATCCAGCCCGAGCCATCACGCGCCATCCCCCGAGCATCAAACGCTTCTGCCGGATTGGCATAGCGCTGCAAATCAGGCTGATAGCCACCGGACACCGGCTGCAGCAGCGAGCTGTAATTTTCTTGCCGCACATACGCCAGAACCTGTTCGTCTGACACCGCCTGAATATCGCTCTGCCGGGGCTTGAACAGATTCGACCACTGGTTAGTCTCACCCAGGCTGGAAAAGCTGTACTCGCCCTGAATATCGCCATCCTGCATCCGGTTAATGCGGGTGCCTTTCGGGTGTGTCTGATGGCAAACATAACAGGGGTTATAGCGGCCTTCGGTGCGCGTGTAGCATTGCGGCGGGATCACAGCTTCACGATTATGGACAACCGCCGCATTGGCAGCAGGCACGATTCCACCGGTTATCCGTAGCAACATGAACAGCCAGAGACAAGCAATAACCGCCTGCTTCATCGAGTGAACTCCTTCCCGCATGAGATACCACACTCATGTCCGAGTAAATCGACCGGGTACAGAGCAAAAAACAGTCAGTTGAAAACCTGCTAATCGTTAGACACCAATAATCCGGTCAGTCGAGGGGATGCACACTGTGAACGTCAGTTATGAAAGCCGTGTGTTATTAATATGTCACTCAGATTGAAGAAAGATGTCAGCAGGAAGAAACCGACATAAAAGAGGCAATAACAGGGGAAAGGTTGCTGAAATGGCACAAGTATTCGTCACGTATAAAAAAACCCGCTGTCTGAAACAGACAGCGGGTTTTTTTTAATCAGAGCAAAGATCAGTCGTCGCCACCCAGTACACCGAAGATCTGCAGCAAGCTGATGAACAGGTTGTACAGAGCGATGTACAGAGACACAGTCGCCATGATGTAGTTGGTCTCACCACCGTGCAGGATGGAACTGGTTTCATACGCGATCAGGCCACTCATCAGGATGATGAACAGTGCCGATACCGCCAGAGACAGCGCAGGCAGTTCAAAGAAGAAGGCACCCAGGCTCAGAACAAACGCCATGATGATACCCACCATCAGAGACTTGCCCCAACCGGACAGGTCTTTACCAGTAGACAGTACCCAGCCAGACATACCAAAGAAGATCAGGCCTGTGGTTCCCAGCGCCATGGCGATCATGTTGGTGCCACCTGGCAGGCTGGCGTACACGCTCAGAATCGGCCCCAGTGTCATGCCCATAAAGCCGGTCAGTGCGAATACAGAGACAATACCCCAAGCGCTTTCCTTGGTTTTGTGAACCAGGAACAGCAAACCGAAGTACGCCACCAGTGTAACGATCAGACCCGGATGCGGCACATTAAAGGCCATCGACAGGCCAGCCGTCAGAGCACTGAACAACAGCGTCATCGACAGCAGCATATAGGTGTTGCGCAATACCTTGCGACCATTGGCAACGGCAGCAGAGTGGTCAACGTACTCTGCAGACGCATCCATCGTCTGGGCAGCCGCTGTTGGCTCACCTTTGTTCATGTTGATGTAGTCAGGACGACTCATTACGTTCTCCTGTGAGTTTCCATTTATTGACAGATTTGCATTGTAGACAGCGCGTGTAAAAAATAATATTCGAGTTATCTAACTCCAACACCTCGGTTTTTTCGAACCATGAGAAGTCTGAACTACAAACACCTGCTGTATTTCCACACCGTCGCCACCGAAGGCAGCATACAACAAGCTGCCGAACGTCTGAACGTCACACCACAAACAATCAGTGGGCAACTGCGCTTGTTGGAAGACGACATCGGCAATGCGCTGTTCAGCAAGTCGGGCCGAGGGCTGGCGCTCACGGATGCAGGGCAGGTTACGCTGGACTATACCCGACAGATTTTTCAATTGGGTGAAGAGCTGCGGGAAGTGATGCGACTGGGCGTCAGCAATCGACCGCTGGAATTTCGGGTCGGCATTGTTGATGCCCTGCCCAAGTCCATCGCCCACCGACTGTTAAGACCGGCACTGGCCTTGCCCGGCAGTATGCGACTGGTGTGTCACGAAGAACGCATGACATCCTTGCTTGGCGAGCTGGCCGTACACGAACTGGATCTGGTACTCGCCGACAGTCCGATTCCCGGCGGCATGAACATTCGCTGTTTCAATCATCTGCTGGGAAAAAGCACTCTGGCCTGCTTCGCCAGCGACGGCCTGATTGCTCGGTCTTCCCTCCCCTTCCCGCAGTGTCTGGATCAAGCGCCTCTGCTGCTACCAACAGACTCGGCATCGGGTTTGCGAACCCAGTTGCTGAGCTGGCTGAATCGAACCGGTATTTCGGTACACATCGCCGGAGAATTTGATGACTCGGCGCTCCTGAAAGCCTTTGGCAGTCAGGGACACGGCTATTTCTTCGCCCCCACTCTGATTCAGGCAGAAATCTGTCAGAAGTATCAGGTGCGTTGCATTGGGCAGGTGGACGAGCTGGTGCAGGAGTTTTACGCCCTGTCAGCCGATCGCAAGATCACCCATCAAGGCGTTCAGGCCATCACCGAACAAACGCAGTTTGGTCTGGACTCCCACGACCATCACGACAGCCGCAACCCATAGTGTCATTGTGCAACCAGAGCAGTTTTATTCGCCCACCAGAATCTCACTGCGCCACGTTCCCTGCCCCTTGTGGCCGTTGGCACCCGCCAGATGATTCGCCAGAGCAGGCAGCAGACGATCCAGCTCGCCTTTCAGGGTGAACGGCGGATTGATCACAATCATGCCGCTGGCGGTCATGCCACGCTCCTGTGTATCGGCCTGAATGCCCAGCTCGAATAACTGGATATTGCGCAGGCCCGAGTGTTTCAGTGCGCGCTCCAGATGGTTAATTCGGGTACGCTCAACAACGGGATACCAGAGCGCATAGGTGGCCGTAGCGAAACGACGATGAGCCTGAACCAGCAAGTCCACCACACGCTCGTAATCGGATTTGATCTCATACGGTGGATCAATCAGTACCAGTCCTCGACGAATCGGCGCTGGAAGCGCGGCAATCAGCCCGGCAAAGCAGTCTTCGCCACGAACCTGCACACGTCGATCGGCGTGCATCAATTGCTCCAGTCGCGACAGATCCTGCGGGTGCAATTCAAACATCAGCGCCTTGTCTTGCTCCCGAAGATAATGCTGTGCCAGCCAGGGAGAGCCTGGATACGTCTCGTCACCGTGCTGTTCCCGACAGGCATGAACGGCGTCGCAATAACGCGCAAGCAACGGGCTATCCGGCAGCGCATGTGGCTGCTCCAGTGCGGCAATGCCTCCGAGGTATTCCCCGTTTTTACCGGCTTCTTCGGACACCAGTGAATACAAACCGGCTGCCGCGTGGGTATCCATGTAGATAAACGGTTTGTCCTTGCGGTGCAGATAATTCAGTACTTCAACCTGAACCAGGTGCTTGAGAACGTCGGCATGATTGCCTGCATGAAAGGAATGACGATAGCTGAGCATAAGGTGGTTCCATAAAACAAAGACAGGCAAACGCCGTGCAAAAGAAAAGCCCGACCACCAAAGGCAGCCGGGCTTACGAGATTATCCGCAGGAGAACGCGTTAAGGGCGATCATCCACTTCTTCTTCCACCTCAGGTGGCATCAGATCTTCACGGGTAATGTTCATCAACAGCAGGATATTGGCCGCTACGTAGATCGAAGAATACGTACCCACAACCACACCCACCATCAAGGCCAATGCAAAGTTGTGAATCAGCTCACCGCCCACAATCAACAGAGCACCCAACACCACGGCTGTGGTCAAGGATGTCATGATGGTACGACCCAGCGTCTGGTTCAGGGATTCGTTAATCACCTCAATCGCATCGCCACGACGCAGGATACGGAAGTTCTCACGAATCCGGTCAGCCACAACGATGGTATCGTTCAGCGAGTAACCGATCACCGCCAGCAAGGCCGCCAGCACAGTCAGGTTGAAGTCCCACTGGAACAACGAGAACAGGCCCAGAATCACCACCACGTCGTGGAACAGAGCGACAACAGCACCGACTGAAAACTTGAACTGGAATCGGGCGGCGACGTACACCATCACCACGAACAGCGCCAGCAACAGCGCCAGGCCGCCCTGATCACGCAACTCTTCACCGACATTCGCGCCCACAAACTCACTGCGCTTCAGTTCAATCGGATTGTCCGTACTGGCCTTTTGCAGAATCTCCAGAACCTCGTTACCCAGATTGTCATGGAACGCTTCTGACATCCGCACCAGGATGTCGGTTTCAGAACCGAAGTTCTGTACCGTCACATCCTTGTAACCGGCGCTATCCAGCGTGTCGGAAATGCTTTCCAGCGCCAGCGGCTTGTCGTATTGAACTTCCAGCAGCGTACCACCGGTAAAGTCCAGCCCCAGATTCAGCCCCTGAGTCGCCAGCGAACCAATGGAAACCACCAGCAACAGCAGACTCAACGCCATCGCGCCCGTGCGCAGCTTCATAAAATCAATGGCATTGTTCATGCGGCTTTACCTCCGATGGACAGTGATTCCAGACGGCGACCGCCGTACATCAGGTTAATCAGGGCCCGCGTGAGCATAATGGCCGTGAACATGGACGTCAGAATGCCGAACGACAGCGTAACCGAGAAGCCCTTGACCGGCCCGGTGCCCACTGCGAACAAAATCACCGCCACAATCAAGGTGGTCAGGTTGGCATCCAGAATGGTGACAAAGGCACGGTTGTAGCCTTCATGAATCGCCTGTTGAGGCGAACGCCCGTTGGCCAGCTCTTCCCGTATTCGGGCGAAGATCAGCACGTTGGCATCCACCGCCATACCGACGGTCAACACGATACCCGCGATACCCGGTAAGGTCAGGGTCGCACCGACCAGGCTCATCAGAGCAATCAGAATCATCAGGTTAGCCAGCAGGGCGACATTGGCCACCATACCGAAGGTACGGTAGAAGGCCACCATCACCACCAGCACCAGTGCCAGACCCAGAATGACGGAATTCACACCCATTTCGATGTTTTCCTTACCCAGACTTGGCCCAACCGTGCGTTCTTCCACAAAGTACATGGGAGCCGCCAGCGCACCGGCACGCAGTAACAGTGCCAGCTCAGAGGCTTCTGCCGATTCCAGACCCGTAATACGGAAGCTGGAACCCAGAACGCTCTGAATCGTGGCCAGAGAAATAATCGATTTCTCTTCAATCTGCACGACTTTAGGCACTTCTACCCCATCAACCATCTCGTAGGTGGTCTTGGGCTTGGACTCCACAAACAGCACCGCCATACGACGCTTGACCGCTTTTTTGGTCACACGCGTGACATTGGCACCACCTTTGGAATCCAGATCAATATTGACCTGTGGGAAGCCATTTTCATCAAACGACGGCTGAGCGTTGGTCACGCTGTCACCGGTGGTGATGATGGCTTTCTCCAGACGTGCGGTGCGGAATTCATCGCTGCGGAAGCCATATTCTTCCGTTGAATAGCGATTGGCACCCGGCGTCGCTTCCAGACGGAATTCCAGATTGGCCGCCTTGCCCAGAATTTTCTTGGCTTCAGCCGTGTCCTGAACACCAGGCAGCTCCACCACAATCCGGTTACGCCCCTGACGTTGCACCAGTGGTTCGGCCACACCCAATTCGTTCACACGGTTGCGCAACGTGGTCAGGTTTTGCTTCAGAGCATAATCTTCAAACTCACGAATTTTCTGCTCGTTAACCGTCAGCACCAGATCCAGATAGCTTTCTTTCTTTTCTTCCTTGATCAGGAATTCAGGGTATTCCCGGCGCAGGAAGGTATTGGCCTTGGCGCGCACGCTCGCTTCGATAAAGCTCAGGCGTACCTTGTCGCCGTCAATGCGGACACGACGATATTTGATTTTTTCTTCCCGCAAGCGCGTGCGCAATTCCTGACGGTAATTGTCGATACGACCCTTGAGGTATTTTTCCATATCCACTTCCATCAGGAAGTGAACACCGCCACTCAGATCCAGACCCAGTGTCATTGGCCCGGCACCGAGGCCGACCAGCCAATCAGGCGTGGTTGGAGCCAGATTCAGAGCCACCACATAGCCATCGCCCAAAGCGCGTTGTATCGCGTCCTTGGCCGGGAGCTGGTGATCACCCTGAGTCAGACGCAACAGGCTGGTGTTGCCTTTGCTTTCCGTGGCGAGTACGTCGATATTCTTGTTCTTGAGCGCTTCCTGAATTTTGTCCATCACCTGCGGTGACATTTCAGCACCCGACTGACTCGGTGTGACCTGAATGGCCGGATCGGGAGGATACAGATTAGGAGATGCGTAAATAGCGGCCCATACCAATACGAACAGTATCAGCAGGTTTTTCCAGAGTGGGTATTTGTTGAGCATAGCCTGCCCTTGCAAAGGTCTCGATGAGCATCAGGCCCGAAACCTTGCGATTTCAGGCCTGTGTTCGGGAATGGTCGGACTCAGGACAGCAAGTCCTTGATGGTGCCTTTTGGCAACGCCGTAGCAACGGCTACTTTTTGTACCGGGAACTGAATGCCATCGCTGACTTCAACAACCACGAAGTCATCGGTTACTTTCACAATCTTGCCCAGCATACCGCCAGCAGTAACGACTTCGTCACCCTTGTTCAAACCAGTAACCAGCTCCTTGTGTTCCTTCTGACGCTTGGCCTGTGGACGCCACAACAAGAAGTAGAAAATCAACAGGAAACCGCCTAAAAAGACGATCTGCCCCGTCACGCCCATCGGGGCATCGGCTGGCGCGCCTTCCGCAAACGCCAAGCCAGAAAAGGTAGCAGCCAAAACCGCAAACAATGCTTTCATGTAACAAGCTCTCCAGAAAATCAACGCGTGACGCTAGCACGCATAAACGACATTTTTCTTACGACTCATTCAGTCCAGCGGCGGCGTTGAACGACCACGTTTGGCATAGAAGTTGTCAACAAAGGCGGCAAATGTACCGTCTTCCAATGAGCGGCGCAAACCAGCCATCAGAGTCTGGTAATAATGGAGGTTATGAACGGTATTTAAAGTCGCCCCCAGAATTTCTTTGCATTTATCGAGATGATGCAGGTACGCACGGCTGTAATTGCGGCAGGTGTAGCAATCGCACTCGGGGTCAATTGGGCCATTGTCGGTACGATTGGCCGCATTGCGCAGCTTCACAACCCCGGTTGAAGTAAACAAATGTCCGTTGCGCGCGTTGCGAGTAGGCATCACACAATCGAACATATCCACGCCCCGACGCACGGCTTCTACCAGATCTTCCGGCTTGCCGACACCCATCAGATAGCGTGGTTTGTCATCCGGCATCTGGGGAGCGGTATGCTTGAGCACACGCATCATGTCGTCTTTCGGCTCCCCCACACTCAGGCCACCAATGGCGTAACCGTCAAAACCGATGTCCAGCAACCCTTTCAGTGACTCATCGCGCAGAGACTCGTACATGCCGCCCTGAATGATGCCAAACAGCGCCGACGGATTATCACCGTGCGCGGTTTTGGAACGTTCAGCCCAGCGTAGCGACAGGCGCATGGACACCGCCGCTTCCTGTTCCGTTGCCGGATACGGCGTGCATTCATCAAAGATCATGACAATGTCCGACCCCAGATCACGCTGAACCTGCATCGAGCTTTCTGGCGTCATCAATACACGATCGCCATTCACCGGGCTTTGGAACGTCACGCCTTCTTCGGTGATTTTGCGCATGTCACCCAGGCTGAACACCTGAAAACCGCCCGAATCGGTCAGAATCGGCTTGTCCCAGCCGATAAAATTGTGCAGTCCTCCGGCTCCCTTGATGATTTCGGTGCCCGGACGCAGCATCAAATGGAAGGTGTTGCCCAGGATGATGTCAGCGCCGGTTTCTTCAACCTGCTCTGGCGTCAACCCTTTCACCGAACCGTAGGTGCCCACCGGCATAAACGCCGGGGTTTGAATATCACCACGCGGAAACGACACCACACCGCGTCGGGCGCGGCTGCTCTCATCCTGTTTGAGCAATTGGAATTTCATCATACATTCACGGCTCATTGGGGCTTACTCCTGAACAATCGGACGGTTGTGATGCATACACAGCATCAACTTGAGGACGAGACAAAAACATGGCATCGCCATAACTGTAAAAACGGTATTTCTCTGCGACGGCCTGTTCATAGGCCTGCAGCGTATGATCGCGCCCGGCAAACGCCGACACCAGCATGATCAGGGTGGATTCCGGCAAATGAAAATTGGTGAGCACCGCATCCACACTGCGGAACTGATACCCTGGATAAATAAAGATCCGGCTGTCACCATAAAAAGGGGCAATTTCACCCGAGGCACTGGCCGATTCCAGACTGCGTACCGAGGTCGTACCAACCGCAACCACCTTATTGCCTCGCGCACGGGTCGCTCTGACTGCTGCCGCAACCTCGTCGCTGACTTCGATGTACTCGGCGTGCATCTCATGGCTGTGGACATCATCAACCTTGACGGGCTGAAACGTCCCAGCCCCAACATGCAAGGTGACAAACGCGGTTTCAATGCCGTTGTCCCGCAGTTGCGCCAGCATGGCTTCATCAAAATGCAGACCCGCCGTCGGGGCGGCAACCGCACCGGGCTTTTCGGCATAAACCGTCTGGTAGCGCTCACGATCCAGTTCGGCATCGTCACGCTCCATGTACGGTGGCAATGGCATATGACCGGCTCGATCCAGCACTTGCAACACCGGTTCATCGGTTTCAAAGCGCAAGTGGAACAGATTGCCCTCACGGCCAACAATCAGCGTATTCACACCTGCCAGAGTAATGTACTGGCCCGGCTTCGGAGAACGTGATGACTTCACATGCGCCAAAACATCATTGTTATCCAGCAGGCGTTCGATCAGCGCTTCCAGCTTGCCACCCGTGGCTTTTTCTCCAAACAGGCGGGCCGGAATCACGCGTGTGTTGTTGAACACCAGCAAATCCCCCGGCTCCAGCCAGGTTGGCAAGTCGGTAAACTGTTGGTGCTGAATATCACCACTCGGGCCATCCAGACACAGGAGCCGCGAGCCACTGCGCTGCTCCGTCGGATAGCGAGCGATCAGCTCGTCCGGCAAGTGAAAATGAAAGTCACGGGTTTTCATGAATAGGCATCACCAGAAAGAGGAAACAACGTGTTCAAAACGTCTGAGAGAATCAAGGCGCGCTAGAGTACCGAAGAACGCACTGAAATAAAATTCACACAAAGTGTTGACACAAACAATTCCGACGGTAATATACGCGGCCACTGACAGCGACTCAGTAACTGATGAGCCAGAGTGGCGAAATTGGTAGACGCAGGGGATTCAAAATCCCCCGCCTTTGCGGGTGTGCCGGTTCGAGTCCGGCCTCTGGTACCACGCTGTTAGTAACAAGTTGTTTTCGCCTGGGTGGTGGAATTGGTAGACACGCTGTGTTCAGGTCGCAGTGAGCTAACGCTCGTGAGAGTTCGAGTCTCTCCCCAGGCACCAATTCGTTAATATGCTTTCAGTGAGTATATTAAAAGAAAACAACTGACAATTTATATGATGTGCCGCCTGGGTGGTGGAATTGGTAGACACGCTGTGTTCAGGTCGCAGTGAGCTAACGCTCGTGAGAGTTCGAGTCTCTCCCCAGGCACCATATAAAATTGTTCTCTTCCTCCATGGATTCCAATCAAAAAATTCTTGAAGCAATCTTGCTACTTATTATTGATTACCAAATATACACACAAGAAGCATATAGCAATGTATACGACTACATGAAACCAGAAAAATATTGGGTTTTCATCGCGCACAACAGGTTTTGCGTATCTGACCAGATCATCAATATTTCTGGATTTATAGCGACTCCACGCACACATTAAGAAAATGATTACTCCTACCAAATAGGGAATTCCCACTACTCTAAGGCGTGATATTCAAAGTAACTTTCTCAAAATACCTTATTCATTAACAAAAAAACAGAACATTAATTTTTCACAGATCACTATCAAACAAAAACTTCCATCCAAAAGATGGCAACGCTCAAATCAAAGAGATTCACTAAAGGCTTATAAATTCTTCCCACGCCGGTAATAATCAACCACTTTATCAAGCTGAGAATCACTAAGATACCTATAAGGGACTGAGTACTCTATTCCATCCTTGAAATAGAAAACCAGCAGCTTATTATGAAAGGTTTCCAGATTATGCTCAAATGACACACTCTGGATATCAGGACTTTTAAAATTAAAGTGTTTTGACTTCCCCTGATAGTAATGTAATTCATCATTTACAACTCGGATCACTTCAGGAGTCGTTGATACTTTTACAGCGATCAAACCTGCAGCAAGTAATGCGAGTAAAATAAAAGAAGCCCCTACCAAGGGAAGAACACCAATCAGAGATAGAATTGCCAGGGCTGAGAAAAAAGCACACAGCCCCCATTCAAACAGACAGTCATTGGGTGAATACTTTATCGACTGAATTTCCAGTTCAGGCTTGACCATTCTCGACGCTCCCTGGCAAATGTTGAGTTAACTATGATATTGCCATCCCGCTGCTGCCACAAGCTATCAACTCCAGATTCACAAAAAAGAATACAGGTGCTTGGGAAAGATAAAAAACGAATCCAAAGTGACGTCAATAACAACAGCCTAAATAAGCTCAGAAAACATCGCCAGACCTTGAATAAACAAGAATCTCCGCAATAATTATAAAAAACACAAACAGGGCGTTTAAAAAAACAAAAGCCCAACCAGTTAAACCAAGTTCTCTCAAACCAAACAAAGCCACAATGCAACATGCTATTCGAACAGAGTCATAAAAGCTAACTCGTTTACTGACAACCCCCACCACCCAAAACATTGCTGAAAATCCCCACCCCCACATGGATTTCAACATAAGAATAGCGATAATCGAGAACGTCCCGATTGACCAGCTATAATGACCAACTGGCGGTAGATTCAAACCATATCTTTTCACTATAAATGAAGAAAAATCCAGCATAATTAGCTGCAATAAGAAAACTCCATTCTCAAGCATATTAACCCCGTTTAAAAATACCAAACTCCAGAATTCACTGGAAATCCTATACCATCAGTAACTCTAGGATAAGCCAAAAAAATCATCAACTTAACGTTCACTGTGAACGAGTCACCTCTAAAAGCTACCGTATTTGGGCTGTTTCGCATCCGGTATTTTTCAACATAGTTGTCCGATAAACCATTAATC
>JAILXU010000019.1:0-59877 GCA_045430275.1 Oceanobacter sp.
GATTAATGGTTTATCGGACAACTATGTTGAAAAATACCGACAGCCATCGCACGGTTATTTATGACTGAAAGGGCGAACCGCAGTGTTCGCCTTTTCTCTAGCGCTGGATCAGGGTCTGACCCCTACAACTTTTTTATAGTCATATTCTTATTAATCTGACTGACTGATTCTGGTAATCGGACATTGCGTGAGTAACCGATTCCATTGGCTAACATTCATACAGTGAACATCAAAACTTTTTGCCCAGCCTCTTGCTGGCCCTTTCATCCATTCCTTGTTCCATAAAGCAGACTTGAGTGCAGATAGCTCTGCGGGTTCCAATGACTCTAGGCCGATTAAACTGATGTATTTCAAGGGCAATTTAGGAATGCCTTGGTCGAGGCTTAAATAGATTAAGCTGTCTCTGAATTTCGGGAAAAGATGATTTTCAATTAAATTGCCACTTTGTATGTCAGACTTGAATTCTCTCTGCTTTTCATTTTTATATCGAGCGGGAATCTTACCGTTTTCTGGGTCTTTGACCTCAATTAACCAGAACTGACTCTCCCACTCGACAACAAAGTCTACAGACTTGAAAAAATTAGATAAGCCGTGGCCGTCATGTCCATCTTGATCTAACTTGAACGCTGATTTTGCTTTGGAGAAATCAAAGTATAAGTCTTCTTCAACCCATTGATGATTTATTTCCCAGGGTTTCATTTGACACTCCCAAGAGATCGGCTAACCTCCAGGTCGTATAACCTTGAGTATTCATCGGCTATTTTATTTGGGGTTATATTTTTATATTTTTCAAAAGTACGTTCTTCTACGCCATCTTTTGTTTTCTCAAGTGAAAAGTAGCGAATATCTCCATTAGAGGAAAAATCAAGTTCTTTCAGAAAAGCATAATTGTGAGTGGAAATAAAAATTTGCACACCGCGCTCGGAAAGCATTGTCAGTATTTTTGCTACATACTGCATTAACGACGGGTTTAAGTTTGCTTCGGGTTCATCCCAGAATAAAGTATTATTGCTAAACATAGATCCGTTATGGATAAGTTGCCATATTAGTGCCAGCTTTCTATGTCCTTCTGCAACTAAAGATATTTCCAGTTTTGAGTTTCCTGACTGTAGCTGAAACTCTTCACCTGATATACTTACTCGCCCTCCAACTGTTTTACGAATCAACTCTAATATTGGCTTTTCATCGGTAAGTGGCATTCCTTTTCTGGCTGGCAAGTATGCTTGTTTAATGATGTCGTAATATATTTCCTCAAATGATAGTTCATATTTGTCATATAGTGATATAAACCCTGGGGCAAATGAAAGAACTTCTTTCACGGGAATAAAGACTGGTTCAGCAGAACCTTCCAATTTTCCTGATAATGTGAAGTTTTTATGTTTAGCGTTATTAAACTCCAGTTTTAGTGTGTTGCCATCAAAGTCAAATAGTTGAACTTTTGAACTGGTTGACCCTTTTTTTCTATGAACAAGACGTGAGACTTGATTGTTGCTGGGTCTAAATACATTTATTAATTTTGACTTTAGCGCTTCAGCCTCTCTTTTTTGCTGCATACAGTACATTAGTTTCATCAGATGGGTTTTTCCTGTCCCATTCTCGCCCACAAATATATTTAGCCCTTTGGTAAACTGCAGCTCTGCGTGTTTGAATGCGCCAAAGTTATCCAGTATCAATTTATCAAACACTCGAAATCTCCTGTTGCTAAATATGATGTTTATAAAATTAGTGTAACCTATGGCTCTGGTTACACTGTAATACAACCTGACTCTAATGTTGAATTAGGCATCATCTGCGGCTATCTTAGCTGAAACAAATTTAAAGTCGAGGTCTCAGATGGTACTGTTTTTTCCAATGCAACAAGAGCTTGATTGTATTAGCGCAAGTGGTGATATTTTAGGGAAGATAAAATTCGATGGCTCCAGAAGCGAGCATATATTCTGTATTGATAATGAATCAATCTTTTTGTCTGAGTCCGAAAAAACCAGTATCTCTGAAAAAATAGCCAGTCTGGATTCGGGCAATAATTCCATTCCAATGCAGGATGATGATTGATCCAGCCGTAGGGTGTAATAGCGAAGCGTATTACACCAAAGGCGTTAGATCATAGAGCGTGCTTGTGGATATTCCAGAAAACGCTACCCTCTAACACTCCTTTCATAATCCAGTCGTACCGCCATGACCGATGCCAGCCAGTTTGATTTTGATACCGTCGTCCCGCGCCGAGGGTCGGGATGTTTCAAGTGGGATTCCAATCCGTCGGATCACACCTTGCCGATGTTTGTCGCCGATATGGATTTCAAGGCACCGGAGGTGGTGCTGGAGGCGTTGTGGCAGCGGGTGGATCACGGTGTGTTTGGTTATACCTGGGTGCCGGAGGAGTATTACGCTGCGGTCGCGGGCTGGTCTGAGCGCCGTTATGGTTTTGCGTTGGAGCACGATTGGATTCTGCCTTCCATCGGCATTGTGCCTGCCGTTTCTGCAATCTTGCGGGCCTTGATTCAGCCCGGTGATGGCGTGATTGTGCAGACGCCGGTGTATCACTGTTTTTTCTCGTCGATTGAGCGCATCGGTGGTCGCATTGTTGAAAACAAACTGGTGATGACGGACAGCCTGGATGCCGCCAGCACCGGAATCTATCAAGTTGACTGGGACGATCTGGAGCAGAAAGCCGCCGCGCCGGACGTTAAAGTGATGTTGCTGTGTCATCCGCATAATCCGTCCGGGCGGGTATGGCGTGACGACGAGCTGCTGCGTCTGGGCGAGATTTGCCAACGTCATAACGTCACGGTGGTGAGTGATGAAATTCACTGCGACTTGCTGTTTCCCGGTGAAGTTCATCGACCGTTTGCGTCGTTGTCGCCGGATCATCTGGCGAATTGCATCACGCTGACGGCACCGGGCAAGACCTTCAATCTGGCCGGGTTGCAAATCGGTAACGCAGTAATCGCAGATCGTGCCCTGCGGGTACGGGTGCTCAAGGCGCTACGAGAGCATGAGATTAACGGTGTGAATCCGTTCGGTGTTGCCGGTTCCATCGCGGCCTACACGCATGGTGCTGACTGGCTGGATGCCTTGAACGCCTATCTCTACCGCAACTTTCAGCACATTCAGACCTTTCTTCAGCAAGAATTGCCGCAACTGAAGCTGTATCCGCAGCAGTCTACGTATCTGGCCTGGATCGATTGTTCGGCCACCGGCCTGAGTGGTACGGAGCTGGCGAAGCGCCTGCTGGACGAGGGTGAGCTACGCATCAGCAGCGGCAGCGGTTTCTTGCCGGGGCAGCAGGAGAATCGCTTTATCCGGCTGAACTTTGCCTGTTCGAGATCGACGCTTGAGGATGGATTGGAGAGGCTGAAACAGGTGCTTCAGTCATTTTGACTTCTCGATGAATCGGATGTCTGCCAGAGAGTTCCCCCGCTTGCGACACGATGTCGCACTCCCTGTTTTATCGGTTTGTGTCACGGAATAATGCCGTTCGGCCAGTATTGAGGCCGCTAACAATAATAGGTTGCTGGCCCTTGGTCAGGGCCGATAAAAACATGTCGAAGGGAACCCTATGACAACCAAACCTTTGATCGCTGCGCTGTCCACCCTGATGTTGGTGGCCTGTGGCAGTGATGATGATTCCAGCAGCAAACAGAAAACCCAGGATATTTCACTGAAGTTCAGCGCCTCGGTCAGTGCCGAGGCGGTGGCCTGTGGTACGCGCACCACTCTGGTGGGCAATGGTAACAGTGGTAATGGCACGGCACCGGATATCAAGGATTTCCGCCTGTATGTGTCGGATGTTCAGGTCGCGACCGCCACGGGTGAGTTTGTTTCCGTCACTTTGGCTGAATCCGACTGGCAGCAGAAAAATGTCGCGTTGCTGGATTTTGAAGATGGCACCGCCTCTTGTACTGCCGGTACGTCTGAAACCCGCCTGGTGATGGAAGGCACAGCCCCGGAAGCCGATTACAGCCGGGTTCGTTTCACCATTGGCGTGCCGGAAGCACTGAACCATCTGAATCAGGAAACAGCGACCGCGCCGCTGAACATCAGCGG
This sequence comes from Oceanobacter sp., assembly GCA_045430275.1. Lineage (GTDB taxonomy): Bacteria > Pseudomonadota > Gammaproteobacteria > Pseudomonadales > Oceanobacteraceae > Oceanobacter. The sequence continues at coordinate 4,045 of JAILXU010000019.1, forward strand.
TTTGCACTGGAACTGGGCCGGTGGTTACAAGCACGCCCGCATCGACGTGGCAGGCTGGAATATCCACTTGGCAACCACCGGTTGTACCCTGGATGACAACAATGAAAATCTGGACTGCTCCAAATCGCGTCCGAATCGCCCAACCTACACGCTGGAAAATGTCGACCTTGCCAGCAGCACCATTAACTTCGACTATGCCGAATTGGTGAGTGGTGCGGATATCAGCACAGACACCGGTGGGGCGAAGGGCTGTATGTCTTCAGCGTCTGACCCGGAGTGTGCAACCCTGTTCACCAATCTGGGGTTGGATCTGACCACCGGCCAGTGCCTGGACAGTACCGACGGTTGTGATGCCCAGACCTGGGTGACGGTTAAGTAAGATCACTGTTTGTCTGAAAGGCAGGCTCTTTCCCGGTGTGAGGAAAGGGCCTGTTGTTTTTTAAGTAGTACAGAAACGAGTGTGGTTATGAAGTCAGGTGTTTGGTCAGTGGTTCTGGGGGTGTTGATCACGCTGTCGGGGTGTCGGTCGTCGGATTTTGATCTGGAAAGCGAGCAACAGGTGAAGCTGGCCAGCCTGTTTCAGCTCAGCGAGGAAGGCGGCTTTATCTTGCCCGCCGTGCCGGATACCAATCCATTGACCAATGAACGCATCGAGCTGGGGCGGCACCTGTTCTACGACAAGCGCCTGTCGGGCAATCAAACCCAAAGCTGTGAGAGCTGTCACTTCCAGCATCTGGCCTTTACCGATGGTAAAGCGCTGCCAACCGGCTCGACGGGAGAGGTGCTGGCGCGCAATTCCCAGACGCTGACCAATGTGGCTTATAACGCAACCTATACCTGGTGGAATCCGATTTTTATTCGGGTTGAGCAACAATTGTCTGTGCCTCTGACGGGCGACGAGCCGGTTGAGTTGGGCATTAACGATGCCAATCAGGCAGAAGTACTTGAGCGCCTGCATCAGGATGCACGTTATCAGGCGCTGTTTGATGAGGCCTTCCCGGACGAGACCGAGCCGTACACGCTGGTGAATGTCACCAAGGCGCTGGCGGCGTTTACCCGGATTCTGATTTCTGACCGCTCTCCCTTTGATCGCAATGAATTGTCCGACTCGGCACGCCGGGGCAAGGATCTGTTTTTCTCGGAAAAAGCCGAATGTTTCCATTGTCACGGTGGCTTTAATTTTTCCAGCTCGACCGTCACGGCCAATACCCGTTTTGCTGAGCGGCCTTTCTTCAATACCGGCCTGTACAACCTGAACCAGAATGGCAGTTACCCGGCGGATAACACCGGCAAATATCAGGTCACTAATGACTGGGTCGATATGGGTGCATTCCGTCCGCCAACACTGCGTAATGTCGAGCTGACTGCGCCTTATATGCACGATGGGTCGATTGAAACGCTGGAGGAGGTAATCGACTTTTACGCCGCCGGTGGTCGTCATATCACAGCAGGTGAACACGCCGGAGATGGCCGCCTGAATCCATTCAAGAGCGATTTTGTCAGTGGTTTTGATATGACCGCGCAGGAAAAAGCCGATTTGGTGAACTTCCTCAAATCCCTGACCGATCAGGCGTTTCTCACCGATACCCGTTTTGCCAACCCATGGCCGCAGGAGGTCACCCCGTGAAGTACACCCAAACGTTGTTGTTTATGGCGGTGATGCAGGCGTCTTATGGTTGGGCTGGAGCAGGGCACGATCATCATCATTCTGCCGAAGCTCCGAACTCTGCTGAAGCTCTGAACTCTGCTGAAGCTTCGACCGGAGACACCGGCAGCCGTCCCTGGCGGCTGGATGTTCAACTGGGTTATCAGGACGTGGCCGAGCCTGTGATTCCTGGTTTTTTGAGCTGGAATGGCCATCGGCGCAAGGCCGGGTTTGCCTTGCAACATCTGGATCTGGGACGGGCGTTTCAGTGGTCAGAATACGAGCTGGATGGCCGTTTCACACTGTCTCTGCACGACAATCAGGTGGAGCTTCACGAAGCCTGGGTTCGGCAGTCATTGAATGAGCAGTGGCAATGGCAAGCGGGCAAGGTGCTGGTGGACATCGGCTTGCAGAATACCCGTCATTCTCATGATCGTACGTTTGTTGACCAGCCTCTGTATCAGAATGCGCTGTGGGGCGGGGAGCTGTCGGAAGCAGCGGCCAATCTCTCCTGGCATCAGGCGTGGTCGCAGCATTGGCGTGTTTCAGCAGTGGCAGGGTTGTTATCGACCGAGCAGCAGCAAACTGAAAAATCCAGTGGTGCCGGTTTGGTGAATCTGGTGTTGTCGTATCAGAACCACGGACTCACGGCGCGCTTCAAGGCCGATGTGTATCAGGCGCAGGTGAATCAGCGAGGGCTGACACTGTTTGCGTTCGACAGCAATAGCCACACACATGGCAGCGGTGCGACCGAGTATTTTGATGGTGTGATGCGTCATCAGGCGCTGGCTCTGGAAGTCGATTGGTCGGGGAACTGGGGAACGCTGGCGCTGGCATCCGAGTATCAGCAGCGCACAGAAAGCGGCGAACTCTACAGTGCCGCCGGGCAAACGACGGACGCAACCGCCGATGCTGAGTTGGAATCCTGGGGCGGCTATGGCAGCCTGAGCTGGCGTTTGCCGGATTCCGTGGTGCCGCTGGAACTGGCGTTTCGACAGCAGTGGCTGGGCAGTGACGTTACCCTGACCAATCCGGCCACCCGCGATCTGGATAACTCGTTGCTGAATCAGCAAGGGACACTGCCTCAAGGCCGCAGTTATCTGGTGCGCTGGCACCGCCAAAACGGATCATTGGCGTTGCAATACAATCAATGGGACGATGGCAACCTGGCATTGCCCGAATGGATTGTAAGTGGTTACTATGGCGTTGCGTTCTGAATCACCGCGTGACTCTTCTGACATTTCGAGAGTTGAGCACGGTTTCTCTGCTACACCTGTTCTATTGATCAGTAACGAACAGGAGCTTGTGTGGAGCAGAGACAATACACCCGAATCCCTTTTGTACGACGTGCCCGTGTGGCCTGGGGCAATCAGGCAGCGGACGTCTGTTGTCTGGAGCTGAGTCTGTGTGGCCTGCTGTTATCACAGCCAGAGCACCTCTTGCCCTGGCGGCCCCGTCAGGAATTTCAATTATCCCTGTGCCTGGGAGAGCAACGCTGGATTCAGATGCAATGTCGGCTGGTTCACTACGATGAAGATGTGTTCGGCTGCCAGATTGAATGTCTGGGCGTGGAAGACCTGACACGGCTGTTTCGTATTTTGTCGTTTAATCTGCCCTCGGTTCAGAACGAATTACGCCAGCGCATTGCGGTCAGTCATCAAGTGAATCCTTGCTAATCTGGCGGCTGTACGACAGAGGTTGTTATAGTGGCTGTCTGCGGACTTAACGATGTGACCTTCTATCTATGTATACCCCCGACCTTAACCGGCAGCCATTCCCCCACTCAACCGGAAAAATTGTGTGTGTGGGGCGCAATTACGCTGCGCATGCCCAGGAACTGAATAACCCCATTCCCGAGCGGCCCATTCTGTTTATCAAGCCGGGTTCTTCAGCCGTTCCTATGGTACCGGCGTTCTCTATTCCTGTGGATCAGGGCGAAGTGCATCATGAGCTGGAAATCGCGCTGCTGATTGGCAAGCGCCTGCGTCATGCGTCGGCTTCGGAAGCCGATCTCGGTATTGCCGGGGTTGGGCTGGGGCTGGATCTGACCCTGCGCGATGTGCAGCAGGAGCTGAAAGACAAGGGCCATCCGTGGGAACGTTCCAAGGCGTTTGATGGCAGTTGTCCACTGTCTGATTTTGTTGACACTCGCCGTGTCCCCGACTGGCAAAACCTGACCTTGTGCCTGAAGCGTAACGGCGTATTGCAGCAACAGGGCAACAGCGCTGCGATGTTGTTCGGAATTGTGCCCCTGCTGGTGGAAATCAGCCGTACCTTTACGCTGGAACCGGGCGACATCGTCATGACCGGAACGCCAGCGGGTGTTGGCCCACTCAAGCCGGGCGATCGTCTGGAAGCCAGTTTGCAAGACTGGCTGGAAGTCGAAACCATGGTGATGGGAGGTCAGGATGTCAGTGTGTGAACACCCGGATTTAATCAGTCTTGAATCGGCTCTGACGATTCTGCTGGCCGATGTGAGGACGGTGAACGAAGCCCGTTTGATCAGTCTGATGGATGCCGACGGTGCCATTCTGGCCCAGCCGATGTTAAGCCCGGTTGCGCATCCTCCGGCGGATAATTCTGCCATGGATGGATACGCCATTCGGCATCAGGATCTGGCGGAGACCCGCTGGTTCCGGGTTTCGGAACGCATTCTGGCCGGTGATGTGGTGGCACGGGAACTGGAGCCGGGTTGCTGTGCCCGCATTATGACCGGTGCCGCTTTGCCGCCCGGTGCCGATACCGTGATCATGCAGGAGCAAGCCAGTTTTAACGATGCGGGCTGGGTCGAGTTCAGCATTCAGCCTGACAAGCAGGATAACGTACGCTTGCGAGGCGAAGAGATTCAGCAGGGTGATCCGGTGTTTGAACCCGGTCGGCGTTTACGCCCGGCGGATATCGGCTTGCTGGCCAGTCTGGGGATTTCGACCGTCAGCGTGGTGCGACCTCTGAAAGTCGGCCTGATCGCTACTGGCAACGAATTGTGCATGCCGGGTGAGCCGCTGCCTGATGGCCATATTTACGAATCCAACCGCTATACCCTGATGACGATGCTAAAGCGTCTGGGCTGTGAAGTGCTGGATCTGGGCATCGTCCCGGATAATCGGGAGGACATTCGGGTCGCGTTTCAATACGCCGATCAGCAATGCGATCTGGTGATGACCAGCGGTGGCGTGTCGGTCGGAGAGGCCGACTACTGTCGTGAAGTGTTGGAGGAGCTGGGTTCCATTGACCTGTGGCGACTGGCCATCAAACCGGGCAAACCGTTTGCGTTTGGCCACCTGACGGACAGCTCTTATGTCGGCTTGCCGGGCAATCCGGTCTCGGCCATGGTGACTTTCCACCAGTTGGTTGTGCCCTTGATCAAGGCAATGATGGGGGAGCAGCCGCAGCCGTCTCCAGTGTTCCGCGCCATACTGGACGCGCCTGTGCGCAAACGTCCGGGACGCATGGACTTTCAACGGGGCTGGGCCTACACCAACGAAAGCGGTGAGATACGTGTCAAGCCGCATCCGCGTCAGGGATCATCCCTGCTGACCACGGTCAGTGACAGCAACGCTTACTTGCTGCTCAGTCGTGAAAGTGGCCATCAGGACGCGGGCACGGAAGTCTGGGTGTTACTGTTCGACCGGCTGCTTAGCTGATTCTTCCAGCTTCTTGAGCCAGATATCCAGCACAAACGGCCCTAAAGGAATGATGGCTGCAAAGATACCGCCAATGCCCAGTGCCAACCCGGTTGGCACTCGCCAGATTCCCAGCACCGATACCACCACCAGACTCAGAAACAGAATGCCGTGAATCATCCCGACGATGGGCACGGCTTCCGGCACGCCCATAAAGTACTTCAGCGGCATCGCAATACCGAACAGAATCAGGGTTGAACAGCCTTCGATAAAGGCCAGCGTGCGCAGAAATTTCAGAAAGGACAGATCCATACAGGCTCCGGGTAAGTCGTTGAATGCTCAGGCGGCACAGCTTACCGCTCCCGACTGTTGGAACCTACCGTCTCTTGGTGCTGATTTGTACGGCTTTGCTGGTAGAAAGCGCGCATATCTTCCAGCAAGGGTTCATCATTCACCTGAATACTGCCAAACAGCCCGACTTGTACAGGCAGCGTGTGTGTTGAGTCCAGCGCAATCCCCTGCCAATACTCGTGGTTGTGTGAGTAGTCCAGATCGATATCAAAGCGTTCGGAATGCAGTACATCACGATTACTCAGCCGAAATTCCTCCAGCACCTGCGGGGTTGGGCTGAGCGTGCGATCCAGGAAAACAGACAGGCTGTAACCATTCAGACTGAATACTCCCAACAATAATAGACACAAGAACGCAGATTCTCCTGCCGGAAGCTGGTCGTGGCGCAAGCGTTGCCAGAATGCCCAGGTTGGCAGAAGCAGCAGAGGAGCCAGCCAGGGCAAATAGCCGATATCCAGCACGACCCAGTCACGCAGCATTCTATCGAGAATAAACACCAGCAGCAGGCCAATGACCAGACCAACGGCAAGCCGACCGGACGGCTTGGCGGTTAAATCGACACCGCCGAGCATGATCTCTTCAGGCACTGATATATCCCCGGCGACCTTGTGGGCTATCTCGCGCATCAAACGGACTTTTTGCTTGAGTTGCTTGGGGATTGCGTTGATACCTTTGGCGTCGGCATCCGCTTGCCAGAAAATGGGCTGTTCGCCATTACTGAGTATCAGCCATGGCCCCGGTTGAGTGATATTGGGTGTTGATGTTGATGTTGATGTTGCTGGTGGCGAGCTGATCACGCCGTCCTGATTGGGCACCTTGACCTCGATGCTACGCCCATCGGCATGACGCCCGATCAAATGCACGCATTCAGGAGTCACCACCAGACTGCCTCGCCCCTGATACGGCTGCAGCTTCAATACCTTGTGAAAATGTTCAGACGAACACAGCACCACGGGATAACAGGTGTGGCCCGGATACATCGACGCAAGCTGCTGCTGAATCTGCTTGTTGGCCCGACGGGTTTTGAACTCAACCCAGATAATTCGGATGCCTATGACCAGCAGAAACAGGTGCAAATAGGTGGTAAAAGAGCCAAACAGTTTGCCTGTCAGCACTGCGAAGTCGCTTTCGTTCATTACTATCGTCCTTGAGGGTGGATTCCATCACTGAGCATTGGCTTGACAGTATAAGGGATCAGCGCCGGTTGATATGCGGGGAGTGTCGCAGAGAAGTGTTTTGTTGCTGTTCTGGCTACTGTTGTTGTTCGGATTGTTTTTGCTCGGATGAACTGCACGGCTTGGCATGGATGAAAACTGCTTTCTCTGGCGCTACTTCGTTAAAATATCCCACTAAAAAATAAATTATCACTCTTGCAATTTACTTTGTCTGATAATAAATTGTCATTGTGACAATTAACTGGTGGAGATAACCATGAAACAGTGGATAGCAGGGTGTTTGTTGGGTGTAGGTCTGTTGGGCAGTTTGCCGGTCTGGGCAGGTGATCTGGAGGTCACGGTGGACAAGCTTAGAAACCAGCAGGGTAACCTGGTGGTGATGCTGTTCAGCAACGCCGCTGATTTCAAGGCGGGTAAGTATCAGGATGCCGATGCCATGGTGGTGCTGAAGGCGAAGCAGCAGCGTCGTTTCATGCTGTCAGATCTTGAGCCAGGGCGTTATGCCATTTCGGTGCTACATGATGAAGACAAAAATGAGCGCCTGAACACCAACAAGCGTGGCTTCCCGCTGGAGGGTTACGCCTATTCCAATCAGGCTGGATTGTACGAAGTGCCAGAGTTCGAGCAGGCCGTGTTTGAGCACAAGAAAGGCGCTGACAGCGTGATTCATATCGATATGACCTACATCAAATAAGCGACTGGTAGAGGCGGTGTTATGAATATCTGGGAACATCTGTACGACGGTTGGCAAATTTACGAATGGGAACTGATCATTGGTGACTGGTTCTTTGTGGTTGCCATGGTGTTGCTGCTGATGGAGCTGATTCGCCTGGCGGTTCGCCGCGATCTGACCTGGAACACGATCGGGGATGTGGTGGCCAACTTTACCACCCTGCTGTTGCATCTGATGGTGATAGCGGTGTCTGCCGGAGTGTATCTGGGTGCTATGTATCTGATTTACCCGGACTATTCCCTGACGATGTTGCCGAACAATGGCTTCACCATTGCCGCCTGCATTCTGCTTGCTGATCTGGCGTATTACTGGGAGCACCGGGTGGCGCACAGCATCGGCATTGGTTGGGCAACGCACACGGTTCATCACAGTTCGCCTTACTACAATATCTCGGTTGCCTATCGTCATGGGCCGCTGGATGCGGTGTTCGGGCTGCCGTTTCATCTGCCGATTGTGTTGATGGGCTTTGATCCGATGGTGGTGTTGTTCTCGGCCACCATGGTGCAGCTGTATCAGACAGCGTTGCACACCGAGATGGTTGGCAAGCTGCCACGCATGATTGAAGCGGTGCTGAATACCCCGTCTCATCATCGGGTACACCACGGTTCCAACCCGCAATACATCGACAAAAACTACGCTGGTATTCTGATTATCTGGGACAAGATGTTCGGCTCTTTTGAACAAGAGAATGAGAAAGTGGTGTACGGCGTGGTGCCTGCGATTAACAGCGTTAATCCGCTGGTGGTGTATTTGCACGGCTTCGGACGTCTGGCCAAAACCATCGCCGCCGAACCCTCGTTTGCCAACAAGCTGAAGTATCTGATCAAGCCACCGGGCTGGACACCAGCCGTGAAAGAGGAGTCGTCATGACTTATACGATCTGGAATTACGTGGGCATCGGCCTGCTGCTGTGGGCCGCCTGGGATATTTTCAACGGCGTGACGTACGTCTGGGGAGCGATTTACCGGAAGGAATCCCCACTGTTGTACTGGCTGGTGATGGCCATCTGGATCTCGCTGGGTGTGAGTTGCCTGACGGTTTTTTGATGGGCTTGTTGTGAGCTTGGTAGTGGTTTTATCGATGCGATGAAAGGGGCCTTTGCCCCTTTTTTGTTGTCTTACAACGACTGCAACAGGGTTTCACAAATCAGGCGTTGCTGGCGAATATCCGACTCCATGCCCAGCGGAATCAGCGACTCTGCGTGCAGGTAGCAGCTCAGGAATCCAGCGGCAACCACGGTGATTTGTTGCTCGCTGGCGCTGGGGTACGCTTGCCAGAGTTCCTCTTCCACAATCTGTTTGAATTCCTTCATGGAAGCCACCTGATGCTGTTTGACGCCCGGCAGGCGTTTGGCCTGCTGGAACAGGGCATCGCTGATCTGGCTGCTCTGGATGTACTCGGTGGAACGAGGGCCAAACAGAATATCCAGCAAAGCAGGAAGGCGGTTGTGCTCGGGCAGCCAGGCCAGTGTTTGCTGCCATTGTTCGGAGTAGAGCACGCGCCAGCGCTCGCTCAGTGCGCAGATGATGTCGTCGCGGTTGCCAATGTAATGGCGCAGGATGCTGCGCTTCATCTTGGCCTGGTCGGCAATGGCATCCAGTGAGGTGCCATCAATTCCCATCTTCAGAATACAAACTTCCAGAGCGTCGAGAATTTCTTCTTTGCGTTGTGCTGCCATGCTTGGGCGAGGCATGTGTCCTCCTGTTTGTGTCATCGGGCATCGCGCCATGATATGCCACTTCTTACCGTGATATAAATTATCATATTGACAATTTATGGGTGTGTCTCTAGTTTATTGTCACTTGGACAATAAAAGGGCCGTGTGTGGTACGGCTCCGTTGATTTCTATCTCGGGAGACAGATATGAAAAAGCTACTGTGGTTGATGATGGCGGCATTGGCATTGGAAGGGTGCGGCAGCTCGTCATCGTCGAAGGGCGATTCCAGCCCCAAACCGGAGCCAGTAGTGGTGCCGCCACCGGCCAGCAAGGCGGACTTTATCGGTTTTGAATCCGCACCCGTGCGACCGCTGGCGATGAATGCAGCGCAAGATCGGCTTTACGTTACCAACACGTCGAATCATTCGCTGGAGGTGTACAAGCTCGACGCCGCTGGTCTGCCGTCGTTGCTGGAGTCGGTGCCGGTCGGTATGGAACCGGTGAGCGTTGCCCTGGCCGATGACAACACCGTCTGGGTGGTGAATCACCTGTCGGATTCGATCAGCGTGGTCGATGTCAGCCTGACTCCGGCGCGTGTCGTTCGCACCTTGCTGGTGGGTGACGAGCCTCGGGATCTGGTGTTTGCCAACGGTCACGCGTTTGTAACTACCGCACACCGTGGCCAGCATCGCACCAGTCCGACACTGGCCGCTGTACCGGGAGCCGGTGATCCGAAGTTGCACACGCCGGGCGTGCCGCGTGCCGATGTGTGGGTGTTTGATGCCGACAATTTGGGCAGCGCCATGGGCGGTGTGCCGCGCAAGATCCTCAGCCTGTTTGGTGATAATCCCCGAGGCCTGGCGGTCAGCCCGGATCAGAAAACCGTTTATGCGGCGGTGCTCAATTCTGGCAATCAGACCTCGGTCGTGCACGAAGGCGTGCTGTGTTACGGCTTTGAGGACGATGACTGGGGCAGTCAGCCGTGTCAGGTGATGGATGGTATTTCCAGTCCAGCAGGACTGAAGAACGGCAGCTTGCCCGGTGGCCGCACCGCGCCGGGTGTGAATGTCGAAGGTCTGCCGCAACCCTGGACCAGTATGATCGTGCAGTACGATTCTGCCAGCGGTGAATGGCGTGATACCAAGGGTCGTAACTTCTCCAATGGCATTCGTTTTTCCCTGCCGGACAAGGATGTGTTTGCCATTGATGCCAGCAGTCTGACCGAGAAGGCGGCCTACACGCACGTGGGTACGACTCTGTTTAACATGGCGGTGAATCCGGTGTCGGGTGAGCTGATGGTGACCAACACCGAATCCAATAACGCCACCCGTTTTGAAGGGCCGGGCGTCTTTGGTGGCAGTACGGTGCAGGGCAATCTGGCCCGTACTCGCATTACGGTGATCAACCCGGATTCCGGTCAGGTCAAGCCGCGTCATCTGAACAAGCACATCGACTACAGCCAGGTGAAATCAACGCCGCAAGTGCGCAAGCATAGCCTCTCGACACCGACCCAACTGGCCGTGACCCGCGATGGCAAGAAGGTGTATATGGCAGCCATGGGCTCCAACCGTGTGGCGGTATTGCCGACCCAAACCCTGAGCAGCGATTCGCTGTGGCAGAACTTTGATCCGGCCAAGGCCAGCAGCGATTACATCAACGTCAGTGGCGGGCCAGTTGGACTGTCGCTGAACGAAGCGGACAACAAGCTCTATGTCTTTACCCGATACGACAACGCACTGGTGACGCTGAACAGCACATCCGGCCAGGAAATCAGCCGTCAGACAATGGCCACGCAAGAGCCGGAATCCTTTCAGGCCGGACGTTTTATGCTGTACGACGCGGATCGTACCTCGTCCAACGGTGAGGCTTCCTGCGCCAGTTGCCATATCTTCGGTGATACCGACCACCTGAGCTGGAATCTGGGCAACCCGGATGACCGCAACAAGCCCAATCCGCAGCCATTTCCGACCCGTAATTTCCTGCGTCTGGGGTGTGAGCTGATTGGCCCGGATGAAGACAGCTGTCAGACGTTGCAGGTCTTGAACGGTGATGGCAATGAACTGACCATCGCGGCGATGAAAGGCCCGATGACGACCCAGACCTTGCGTGGCACCAGCACGCACGGCCATATGCACTGGCGCGGTGATCGGGCCAGCGGTTACTTCGGCAATGACACCGCACAAACCCTTGATGAGCGCATGTCGTTCAAAAACTTTATCGTTGCGTATGATGGTCTGGTCGGACTGGATATTGATCTGCCTGAGTCGGTCAAGGCCGCCAACAAGTCGGCTGAGGTCAAGCAACTGGAGCAGGACATGGACAAGTTCGCCGACTTTATGCTGTCTGTGGCACTGCCGCCGAATCCGATTCGCGGACTGGATAACAGCCTGTCACCAGCCGCGGCCATTGGCTCCGATTTCTTTCACGGTAGTCGTCGCTCCGACGGTTTGCCAACCGACATGGACTTCAACGGCCCATCCCGCGATGGCGTTAACTGCGAAGGCTGTCACGGTGTGGATCATGCCAAGGGCTTTTACGGCACCCGTGGCGAAGCCGCCCACGGCGGTGAGATTCAGATTCTGAAAGTGCCGCAACTGCGCAATCTCTACACTCGTGTGGGCATGTTTGGCTTGCCGGATCGTGAAGGCTTCTTGCCATCCCATACCCGTGAATTCCAGAATGAACAGATTCGCGGCTTCGGCTTCCTTCACGACGGCGCGACTGACCAGTTGGTGAACTTCCTCCGTGGCGGTGTGTTTGATAACGGCGAAGAAGACTGCCCGCCGGGCGTCAGTGCGGCACACGGGTGTGAGTTCAATCAGGGCTTTGTCGGTATCCCGGATGAAACCGTGCGCGAAGGGCTGGTGGATTATTTGATGGAGTTTGATAACGACCTGGCTCCAATTGTGGGTCAGCAGATCACCCTGTCCAAAAAGGCGGGCAAACAGGTGGCTGAACGTCTGGACTTGCTGGAGCGTCGCGCTGCCACGGCCTTTACCTCGAAAATTCTGGGGGGCCAGGTGACGGAGTGTGATCTGGTGGTGCGTGGTGTGGTCGCGGGGGCTAATCGTGGGTACTTCTATCACCCGGAAACCCGCCGCTACCGTTCCGACAAGTCGGCAGAAACGATGCTGTCGTCGGAGCAAATCCGTACGCTGGCACAGGCCAACGGCAACGCGTTGACCTTTACTTGTACGGTACCGGGTGCTGGCTGGAAACTGGCGTTGGATACCAACCTGAACGGTCGCCTGAACGGTGATGAATAATCCCAAACGATCGTTAGGGTCTTGAGCGTTCGATCTTGAACGCTTGGGGTTCGAGCGTTTGGAGTTTAAGAGCACCGTCGGTGGCTGATCAGTGATCGCCCACCGACGGTCTCTTGTAAATAGACACAGCACAAACAGAACCTGTACCGAGGTGATGCCCATGAAAAACGATTATTTACCCGTCGAAGCCTATACCGACCCGGAATGGTTTGCGCTGGAGCAACGCTATATTTTCTCGGCCACCTGGGCCTACGTTGGACTGGCGGATGACCTCACCGAACCGGGCCAGTACAAGGTGGTGCAGGCCGGGTTAAACAGCATCGTAATACTGGTGGGAAAGGATTATCGACTGCGAGCTTTCCACAACCAGTGCCGTCATCGGGGCACGCAGTTGCTGCATCCGGTGGGGAAAGAAATCAAAGCCGCCATCACTTGCCCTTATCACGACTGGACGTACGACCTGGAGGGCAACCTCTTGTCGGTGCCTAACGAAGAAAAGGAATTTCCCGATCTTGATAAAAGCTGCTGGGGGCTGAAAAAAGCCTCGGTGGACAAGTGGCGCGGCATGCTTTGGGTTCACCCGGAGGAACAGGCTCCGAGTCTGCAATCCTGGTTTGGTGAAGCCGAGCCATATCTGGGGCCACACCGCCCGGATGAGCTGGTTGAGGCCAAGGATTACCGCATCACCGAAACCATTCAGGCGAACTGGAAGATCGTGGTGGAGAATTACATCGACCACTACCATCTGGCGCAACTGCATTCCGGCACGCTGAATATGTACGACCACGCCAATGCCGAGTTTGGCTTTGTCGGGCCGCACTTCACCTTTTGGGAGCCACTGGTGCCAGAGTATGAAGCCCAGCTCGACAAGGTAACGGACTTGCCAATCATTGATCACATTCCCCGAGAACAGATGGGCACCTGGGTGCCGATGCTGTTTCCGGGCATTGGGCTGGCCGAGTCGGAAACGGCCTGGTCGGTGTTCCATATTATCCCTGAAGCTGTGGATCGAACCCGCGTTGAGATTCGTACCAAAATCATGCCGATGTCAGACTGGACGGCGTTGTCGCTGCAAACCCGTTCCGGCAAATTCTGGTACGACCGCATTGCTGGCAAGTATTCCGATTTACCAGCCGATCACCCGTTAGGCTCGGCAGATTTTATGCAGGAAGATATTTACGTCTGTGAGCAGCAACAGCGCTCGTTTGAAAGCCCGATGTTTGAAATAGGGCCGTCGGCAGCAAAGGGAGAATTGCCGGTGCGTGAGCATCAGAAGGTGGTGTTTTCGTATCTGGAGCCGCATCTGAGGCGTTTGAAAGCGCGCCGGGGAGGGTGTTAGGCATGATGTTTTATTCCCTGACGATTGCCGAAAAGCATCAGGAAACCCCGGACAGTGTGTCGCTGTGGCTGGATGTGCCGAAAGCGTTGCAAGACGTCTTTGATATTACGCCGGGGCAGTTTGTCTCGGTCAAAATCGGCACAACGATACGCCAGTATTCGGTTTCGAAAGTGCCCACTAACGGCCGTTTCAGGATCACCGTCAAGCAGCAGCCCTCAGGAGAGGTATCGACCTGGCTCAACCAGACGGTTCAGGCCGGTGAAGCGCTGCAGGTGTCGGCTCCTGCCGGACGCTTTGTAATTCAGCCAGAAAGCAACAACCGGCGCACACTCTACTGTGTGGTGGCAGGCAGTGGGATCACGCCGGTGATGCACATCGTTGAAGCGGTGCTGCATCAGGAACCTGCAACCAGCATTGTGCTGCTGTATGGCAACCGCAATCGGGACAGCGTGATTTTCTACGAGGAACTGGAAGCGCTGGCGCGAGCTTTCCCGGAGCAACTGAGTGTGTGTCATTGCTGGTCATCGCCGGGCTGGTTTGGTACTGATTACTGGCGTAAGGGACGCATTGATCAGGACGCCGTTGCTGAGTTGATGAAAGCCTTCCCACCCTACGCCCAGGACTGTCGCTATCTGGTCTGTGGCTCCGGTGACTTTACCCGTCAGGCGGTTCAGGCGCTGAAAGCTATTGATGTGCCAGAGGATCGCTTATTGACCGAGCAGTTTGCAGCAGCCAAAGGCAACGGCCAGAACACGGGTGAGGCTGAACCCGAGAGCATGGCCGCCACACTCACGGTCAACACCACCGACGGCAAAGCAGTGGACGTGACCGTCAAGGCCGGTCAGACACTGCTGCAAGCGCTCAAACAACACCCGCTCGATGTGCCGTATTCCTGCGAAGGTGGCGTCTGTGGCAGTTGTCGCTGCCAGCTTGAAAGCGGTGATGTCCGCCTGAAACACAACGCCGTTTTGACACCAGAAGAAATCAGCAGCGGTGTGATCCTGACCTGCCAGGCTATTCCTGAAACGGAGGCACTGGTAGTGCGGTATTGATCAGCCCTCGTTCGCTGTCCAGATGCATCTGTTGGAGTTGTTTGATAAACCATGTAAGCCCCTTGCCCTGATGGGTGTTGCGCCAGGCCATGCACAGGGATTGTGGAGCGCGAGGCTCGCTCAGTGTGATGGCCACCAGACGGCCAGCACGCAGGTGATCGAGAATGCGGTGTCTGGGCAGGTAGCCAACGCCCAGACCACGAATCTGGGCTTCGATCTTGCGTTCAATGGAAGGCACTACCATGCGGGCGCGGCCATCCAGCAAGCCGCTGGAACGGGCGGGCAAGTGGCGCGAGCTGTCGGCAACGACCACCACCGGGTAGTCTTGAATGGCACTCAGTGGAACCGGTTGTGGATGCTGGGCCAGAGGATGATCGGCGGCTACCACACATTCAAACACTACCTGCCCGAGTGTGTGAACACTGAAACCGGATGACGGCGGTGTGCCTTCTGCTCCAATCACGATGTCGCAACGTTCGCCGTGCAGGGCATCCCAGGTGCCGCCCAGCACTTCTTCGATCAAACGCACTTCGGTACGTGGCTGCACGCTTTGGAAAGCGGCGATCAGATCGTAGATGGGCGTGCATTCGAGCACCGAATCCACTCCGATGCACAGCTCCATTTCCCAGCCGTCGGCAGCCTGTCTGGCCATAGCGGTGAGTTCGTCGGTGGCGGTCAGAATATGGCGGCCCTGTTCCAGCAACAGACGACCCACTGGCGTCAGTTCGGCCCGGCGGCGACGGCGATCAAACACCTCAACGCCGAGATCCTGCTCCAGCTTGGTGATGGTATAGGACACCGCCGACGGCACCCGAAACAGTTCTTCAGCCGCAGCAGCAAAACTGCCCCGACGGTCAATGGCATCCAGTGTGCGAAGGGCATCCAGAGTAATGGGCGATATCATTGTTCAAATTTTCTGATCTTTCAGATCAAAACTCTCCGTTATTTTCGAACCACAACAGCAAATATAGTAATTACATCAGACAGAAAAACTGACTTTTTAGCTGATTTATGAATGGCAGTGTCGCTGTATTTGAAGAATGTTCCGGGAGGGTGAGCGATGATGACATTAAGACCGGGTCGGGAACGTGGCCGTGGTGCCTTCGACTGGCTGGACAGCCGCCACAGCTTTTCCTTTGCCAATTATTACGATCCGCGCCATATGGGCGTGTCGAATTTGCGGGTAATCAATGACGACTGGATCAAGCCGGGAACCGGGTTTGATACCCATCCGCACCAGAATATGGAAATCATCAGCTACATTCTGGAAGGGCGTATTGAGCACCGTGACACCATGGGCTTTCACACCTTTCTGGAGGCCGGAGACGTGCAGGTAATGAGTGCCGGGAGCGGCATCTGGCACAGTGAATTCAACCCTTCGGCTACAGACGATCTGAATATTATCCAGATCTGGATCAGGCCCAATCAGAGGGGCATCAAGCCACGTTATGCCCAGCGCAACTATACCGAGGCCACTGGCGTGACCCTGATGGTGTCCGGTGACGGTCGTGATGATTCTCTGCACATGCATCAGGACGCCAGTCTCTACAAGATGGCGCTGGCGCAGCAAAGCGTGCATCTGGATACGTCTGCCGGGCGTGTCTATTACCTGCACGCAACCCGTGGCGAATTGACCGTGAATGGCCAGTCGTTGGTCGCCGGAGACGGCCTAATCGTGCGCCAGGAAGCGGCATTACACATTGAAGCTCATGCGCAGGGTGAAGCCCTGTTATTTGATTTGGCGGAATAATCACAGGAGATAATACGATGGGACTGCTTGTTGATGGTCAGTGGGTTGACCACTGGTACGACACCGAATCCACCAATGGCCGCTTTGTGCGCAGCGAATCGAGATTTCGCAACTGGGTCACGGCGGATGGGGCTCCCGGCCCAACCGGGGAAGGCGGCTTTGCGGCTGAGGCCGGGCGTTATCACCTCTATGTCTCGCTGGCTTGTCCCTGGGCGCATCGCACACTGATTTTTCGCAGCCTGAAAGGGCTGGCGTCGATGATCAGTGTTTCGGTGGTGCATCCCCTGATGGCAGAGCAGGGCTGGAGTTTTGAACAGGACGCCGCCGCCCACGGCGACGCGTTGCATCAGGCGGAGTATCTGCATCAGGTGTATTGCAAGGCCCAGGCGGATTACACGGGGCGGGTAACGGTGCCGGTGTTGTGGGACAAACAGCGCAACACCATCGTCAGCAACGAATCGGCGGACATCATCCGCATGTTCAACAGCGCCTTTGATGCGGTGGGGGCAACCGCCGGGGATTTTTATCCACAGGCGCTGCGCACTGACATTGATGCGATCAACGATCAGGTCTACGACGCCATCAACAACGGTGTGTACAAGGCCGGGTTTGCCACCACGCAGGAAGCCTACGAGCAGGCGGTGTATCCGCTGTTTGATGCTTTGGAGCAACTGGAACAGCGGTTGTCCCGGCAACGCTATCTGGTTGGTGATCAGATCACCGAAGCCGACTGGCGGCTGTTCACGACCCTGATTCGTTTTGACGCGGTTTACCACGGTCACTTCAAGTGCAACCTGTCCCGCATTGAGGACTATCCGAATCTGTCAGGCTATGTGCGCGAGCTCTACCAATGGCCGGGCGTGGCAGAGACGGTGAACATGCAGCACATCAAGGATCATTACTACCGCAGCCACGGCAGCATTAATCCCACAGGAGTGGTACCGGCAGGACCGAATCTGAATCTGGACAGGCCGCACAGGCGCGGCTGATCCCGATTGACTTGTCCGGGTTGGGTGTATATGTTCCATATAAAGAACGTTCTCTATATGGAACACTTTCTGTAGAGAACGATGTATCGATAGAAAGCATCAACATCATCCGCACAGACACCTCGCAGACATTTCATGAACACATTATCTCTTCGAACGCTGGGCAGGCACATTCAGGAGCTGAGAACAGCTCGGGGTGTGTCGCTGTCACAACTGGCGCTGGACGCCGGGATCGCCAAATCCAACCTGTCACGGCTGGAACAGGGCAATGGCAATCCGACCCTCGATACTCTGTGGCGGCTGGCGGTGCAGCTGGATGTGCCTTTTGGTGATCTGGTCGCGCCGATCAGTGATCCAGTGGAAGACAACGGCTTTCTGCTGCGGCTGATCGATCAGGGCAATGACTCGCCGCGTGTTGATGTTTACTGGATGTCCTGTGCGCCTCATTCACAGCATCAATCCAAGGCCCATAACCCCGGTTCTCATGAGTCGATTACTGTGATCAGCGGCCAGATCGACGTCTGCATCAACACGGATTCCGGCACCGAAACCACACGGGTGTCAGCCGGTGAAATCTACAGCTTTGCGTCCGACCGCCCGCATTACTATCAAACCTTCGAGCCGTGGACGACAGTGATGGTCACCATGATGTACGGCGAGACAGACGCATGAGTGCCCCGACCCTGTCCCATCGCCGCTCGCCGTTTCTGACTGGCATACACGAAGCCTTGCCATTGCTGGGAAGCTATCTGCCCATCGCGATGTCATTTGGTCTGATCGCCATTCAAACAGGATTCAGTGCGTGGGAAGCGGTGTTTATCTCGACGGTTATTTATGCCGGAGGCTCGCAATTTCTGTTTGTCGGCATGATTGCCAGTGGTGCGCCCCTGTGGCTGGTGGTGACGCTTAGCCTGCTGATCAACGCCCGTCACATGGTGTATGGCCCCAATATTGCCCCCTGGGTGACGGACAGTCGCTGGTGGCCGTGGCTGGTGCATGGCCTGACGGATCAGGTGTTTGCCATGGCGTACAACCGCATGCCCGACATTCCCGAGGCTGAACGCGTTGGCTGGTTCTCCGGGGTGATGATCACAGCCTGGGCGGGCTGGATTACAGGCACTGCGGTCGGAGCATTGGGAGGCGAGCAACTGATGTCCCAATGGCCGCTGTTCGGAGAAGTGGCGGCGTTTGCGCTGCCTGCTTTACTGCTGGTTTTGCTGGCACCGCTGGTGACGTCGTTTCAGTGGTTAGTGAGCCTGTGTTTCACAACCATGGCGGCCATCGTGATGGCGCTAACGGGGTATGCCAATCTGGCGATTCCCTTGTCTGCCCTGCTGGGAGCCGCGTGTTTTTATGCCATGAACGATCGTCATAACCGGAGCGTGCGTTGATGGATTCGTCTCTCTGGATTGCGGTCGTGGTGACTGCCGTTGGTACGTTTGCCATGCGTCTGGTGCCGTTGTTGTGGATGCGGCAGCAATTGAAAAAACACCACGACAAGAATGCGATAGAAGTTATACCGGGCTGGATCAGCCTGCTCGGGCCGTTGATGATTGCGGCCATGCTGGGTGTGTCGATGATGCCGGGCACGCCGGGTTTGGCTTCATGGCTGGCGACATTGGGTGGGGCAGTGGCGACTTTGGTGGCGTGGAAATACACACGCACTCTCGGGCTGCCAGTGCTGGCCGGGGTGGTTGCGTTTGGTTTGCTGAGAGTGCTGTTCTGATCGTGCTGTTCTGGGAGCAGTAATGTTTGGCAGCAAGCACCTTCTGATAGAAACAAGAAAGCCCCGCATTGCGGGGCTTTTTGAATTCAGGGCTTTGAAAGCAGACTCGAATCAGAACGGGATGTCGTCGTCAAAGTCATCGAAGTTATTCGATGGCGGTGGTGTCTGGGCCGGTTGCTGCTGCGGTGCTTGCTGCTGAGGAGCGGCCTGACGAGGTTGCTGCTGTGGCGGCTGTTGTTGTGGCTGTTGTTGTGGCTGCTGGTAGCCGCCCTGAGCCGGAGCCTGTTGATGCGTTGGCTGCTGAGGTGGCTGGGCGTAGCCTCCCTGTGCAGGCTGCTGGGCTGGTTGTTGAGAATAGTTGCCCGGTGCTTGCTGAGGAGCATTCCGCGGCTGCGCTGCTGGTTGTGGTGCTTGCTGCGGAGCCTGACCGTAGGCCGATTGAGCGGCGGCTTGTGGTGCTGCGCCCATGCCTGGGTTCATCATACCGGCTGCGTTCTGAGGCTGCTGATAACCGCCGCCCATGCCACCGGACATATCACCGTTGCTGCGGCCATCCAGCATCACCATGTCGTTGGCGATGATTTCGGTGCTATAGCGTTTGATGCCGTCTTTTTCCCACTCACGGGTACGCAGTTTGCCCTCGAAATAGGCGCGTGCGCCCTTTTTCAGGTACTGCTGCACGATTTCGGCTAATTTGCCGTAGACCGTAATACGATGCCATTCAGTCTGCTCGACTTTTTGGCCGGTCTGACGATCGTTGTAACTCTCATCGGTGGCCAGTGACAAGTTGGCCACGGCGTTGCCGTTGGGCATGTAACGGACTTCGGGATCTCGTCCCAGAGTTCCGATGAGGGTGACTTTGTTAACGCTGCGACCCATGGTGTTCTCCTGTGTTCTTGATAATGGCCAATGCATCCTGACGGCTGAATTCACTGGCGTTGATTTTCATATATACAGCGTGCTCGTCGATCAATTCGATCACTTCTACCACGCCATCCAGTGCGCTCAGCGCTCGATACTGAGTGCTGGACAGCGGTGCTTGCAAGGTCAACCGGGCGCTTTTCAAATGCAGCGGTGCCGGTGCTTTGGCCATCATGATGCCCCATAGCAGAACCATGATGGCAAAGATCATAAACAGGGGG
Source organism: Oceanobacter sp. (assembly GCA_045430275.1). GTDB lineage: Bacteria > Pseudomonadota > Gammaproteobacteria > Pseudomonadales > Oceanobacteraceae > Oceanobacter. The sequence goes on from JAILXU010000019.1 coordinate 24,493, forward strand.
CCTGTTCCGGCGTCGGCCAGAAGCCAGCCACCCAGGCTGCCGCCTGCAAAGGCACCCAGAAACTGCATGCTGGAGTAGATACCCATGGCACTGCCCTTGGCTCCGGCCGGGGCGATTTTACTCAACCAGGAAGGCAGGCTGGCTTCCATCAGATTAAAGGCAAAAAAGTACAGCAGCAGCAAGACGGCCCAGTGCCAGATCTCACTGGCCTGACTCATCAAAAACAGGGTCACGACCAGGATGCCGATGCCAATCAGTACAATGCCTTTCATCTTGCGCTTTTTCTCGGCCACGATGATGAACGGCACCATCAAGGCAAAGGCCACAAGCAGGACAGGCAGATACAACCAACTGTGTTGGGAAGCCGGTAAATCCAGCGCCAGCAGTTGTACCGGAATGGCGACAAAGACAGCCACCATCAGGGCATGAATCAGAAACACACCGAGGTTCAGTGGCCACAATTGAGGATTCCGCAGTTGTAGCCAGACCTCGCTGATGACGGGAGAAGCATCCCGGTGGGCTTGCGGCGGCGGTGATGGAATGACCAGAACCGTCAGTGCAATCCCGGCCAGTGCCATCAGGCCCGTAACCCAGAAGATAGCGGAAAGACCGCCAAAGCTGGCCAGCCAGGGGCCAAGTACCAGGGCAACCGAGAAAGAAACGCCGATGCTGATGCCAATGGCTCCCATGGCTTTCATGCGGTTGTCTTCGTCGGTCAGGTCTGTCACCAGCGCCATGATAGCGGCTGCAATTGCCCCGCCACCTTGCAGCGCTCGACCAAAAATCAGTTCGAATACGCTGTCGGCCTGAGCAGCGACGAAGCTGCCCAGTGCGAAAATCAGCAAGCCCGCGATGATGACGGGTTTGCGGCCAATGCGATCGGACAAGGCTCCTGCAGGAATTTGCAACAGGGCCTGGGTCAGGCCATAAATCCCCATGGCCAGACCAAGCAATTCCGGGGTGGCAGAAGCGAGAGCCTGACCATCGATCATCAGGACGGGCAGCACCATAAACAACCCCAGCATGCGCAGCACATAGAGCGCGGCCAGGGAAGCAATAGCACGACGTTGCGCAGATTGAGTCAAGCCAGTGGTATCCATGATGGTAAGTCGGTAGGCAATTAAAAGCCGCGTAGTGTAGCAGCAAATGAAGGACTTTTTCAGCCAAAAAGGCCATGGGGAGCGTGTTGCACTTGGAACCGGGAGGTGTTGGGTTACACTCGGTGGTTCCGGTCACGAATGGAGTAATACGTTGCTGGAACTGCCTGAATGGATGTCGTGGCAGTGTTGAAAACCAGAACCGGTTACAAGGATGTCAGTCATGATTCAACCCTCTCCCCAAGCCGATCAGCTGGTCTTGCTGCTCGGTGAAAACAGTTTGCAGGATTCTCTACTGGTCGGCACGATTCGGCGTCAGGCCCGGACGCGGTGCCAGTTGGCGACGCTGGATAACTGGCGTGCACTGCTGACCGGCTGTGATCATTATCTGAGTAGCCCCTTGTTGCTGGTGGATGTGAATTGTCTGGAGTCCCGGCAACTGGATGATTTGCTGCTGGATCTTGGTCAGTACTCGCGTTCGGTGCAGTTGGCATTGCTGAATGTAAAATACAATGATTGGCCCGAAGATCGGGTGCGCTGGTCTCCTGTTAATGGCCTGTTCTATCAGAACAGTTCCCGCCGGTTGCTGATTCGGGGAATCAAGACCCTGTTGAGCGGTGAATACTGGTTGCCTCGGCGTTTGATGCAGCAACTACTGGATGACATTCGCCAACCGTTGCAGTCCGCAGCGATTATGGGCATCCACCTGACACCAAGAGAACACCAGCTATTACTACTGATGTTGCGTGGCAGTTCCAATCAGGCGATTGCCGAGGGACTGTACCTCAGCCCGCATACGGTAAAAACTCATGTCTACAACCTGTATCGCAAGCTGGGGGTGCGTAATCGGGTCGAGGCCGTTAATTGGGCGCGGCGTCATCAACTTTCCTGAACCGGCATTCGTCACTCACCACTCTCGTGTTTTATCCCTCTCTGCTTCCAGTACAATGAGCGGCTTTGTGGCCTCTGTTGTAGAGGCGACGGTACGGCGTCCGCATTCGTCGATTTTCTGTCCCGAAAACTGAGGGTTTATGGATACCATTCTGGTTCGAGGTGCGCGCACGCATAACCTCAAAGACATTGATCTTGATATACCCCGTGACAAGCTGGTGGTGATTACCGGTTTGAGTGGCTCTGGCAAGTCATCACTGGCCTTCGACACCCTGTATGCCGAAGGTCAGCGGCGTTATGTCGAGTCGCTATCGACCTATGCCCGCCAGTTTCTGTCGGTGATGGAAAAACCCGATGTTGACCTGATTGAAGGCTTGTCTCCCGCGATCTCGATTGAACAGAAATCGACCTCTCATAATCCGCGTTCCACGGTCGGCACCGTGACCGAGATTTACGACTATTTACGCTTGTTGTTCGCGCGCGTGGGCACGCCAAGGTGTCCGCAACACAGTGTTGCTCTGGAAGCGCAAACCGTCAGCCAGATGGTGGATGCCATTGTGACGTTGCCCGAGAACAGCAAGTACATGATTCTGGCCCCGGTGGTGCGAGATCGTAAAGGTGAGCACCTGCACGTGTTCGACAGCTTGCGCGCCCAGGGGTTTGTTCGCGCTCGGGTTGATGGGCGAGTGTGTGATCTGGACGATGTCCCCGAACTGGACAAGCGTCGCAAGCACACCATTGATGTGGTGGTGGATCGTTTCAAGGTCAAGGAAGGCATTGAACAGCGACTGTCGGAGTCACTGGAAACCTGCCTGGAGTTGAGTGGCGGCCTGGCACTGGCCACACCGATGGACGACGAGGGCGAAGAAATGCTGTTCTCTTCGCGCTTTTCCTGCCCGCATTGTGGCTATAGTTTGTCGGAACTGGAGCCACGACTGTTTTCTTTTAATAATCCGGCGGGTGCCTGTGGCAGTTGTGATGGTCTTGGGGTCAAGCAGTACTTCGATCCTGACCGGGTGATTATCGATGCGTCTCTGACCGTGGGAGAAGGCGCAATTCGGGGCTGGGATCGCCGCAGTGTGTACTACTACCAGATGCTGAGCGCGGTCGCCAATCACTATGGTTTTGATCTGGATGTGCCCTTTGAATCACTGCCGGAATCTGCTCGGGAGCGGTTGCTGTTTGGCTCGGGTGAGACGGATATCGAATTTCTGTACGTCAATTCCCGAGGTGATCAGATTCAGAAGTGCCACCCGTTTGAAGGGGTGCTGCCGAATCTGGAGCGTCGTTTCCGGGAAACCGAATCCCAGGCGGTGCGGGAAGAACTGTCCAAGTATCTGAGTGTGCAACCATGCCCGGACTGCCACGGTTCGCGTTTGCGGGAAGAAGCCCGCAACGTCTTTATCGAAGACAAAACCATTCATGCCTGTACCGCGATGGCAGTGGAAGATGCACATCGTTATTTCTCTGAGCTGACGCTGGCAGGGCACAAGGGTGAAATCGCCGAGAAAATCCTCAAGGAAATCCGTGAGCGCCTGAGCTTTCTGGTCAATGTCGGGCTGGAATACCTGACTCTCAACCGCAGTTCAGACACCTTGTCGGGGGGGGAATCCCAGCGCATTCGACTGGCCTCCCAGATTGGCGCGGGTCTGGTTGGGGTGATGTACATTCTGGATGAGCCGTCCATCGGGCTGCACCAGCGTGATAACGAGCGCTTGCTCAAAACCCTGTTCCGGCTGCGTGATTTGGGTAACTCCGTGCTGGTGGTTGAGCACGATGAGGATGCCATTCGTCATGCCGACTATCTGATTGATATTGGCCCCGGTGCGGGTGTACACGGCGGTCAGGTGATTGCCCAGGGCCTGCCTGAAGACGTGGCCGCTAACCCGGCGTCTGTTACTGGACAGTTCCTGTCGGGACAGCGGGCCATTCATGTCCCGGAACAGCGTACTCCCTATCCGAAAGGCAAAGAGCTGGTGTTGAAAAAAGCCAGTGGCAACAATCTCAATAACGTCACGCTGACGTTGCCCCTTGGGCTGATGACGTGTGTTACCGGGGTGTCTGGTTCTGGTAAATCGACCCTGATCAATCGCACTCTGTACCCGCTGGCTGCGACGGCTCTGAACGGTGCAACGACCTTGAAGGCCGATTCGCACGAAGCAATAGAGGGTCTCGATCAGCTCGATAAGGTGGTGGATATTGACCAAAGCCCGATTGGCCGCACCCCGCGCTCCAATCCAGCCACCTACACCGGAATTTTCACACCAGTGCGAGATCTGTTTGCCGGTACTCAGGAAGCCCGTTCCCGAGGCTATAAAGCCGGTCGTTTCTCGTTCAACGTCAAGGGAGGACGCTGCGAGGCTTGCCAGGGCGACGGTGTGATCAAGGTCGAGATGCACTTCCTGGCGGATGTGTATGTGCCGTGTGATGTCTGCACCGGCAAGCGTTACAACCGTGAAACACTGGATATTCGCTACAAAGGCAAGAACATTCACGAAGTGCTGGAAATGACCGTGGAAGAGGCGCGAGAATTTTTTGACGCCATTCCGGCGGTGGCTCGCAAGCTCCAGACCTTGATGGACGTGGGTCTCAGCTACATTCGGCTCGGACAGGCGGCCACTACGTTATCCGGTGGTGAAGCGCAGCGGGTCAAGCTGGCCAAGGAATTGTCGAAGCGAGATACCGGCAAGACGCTCTACATTCTGGATGAGCCGACCACAGGGTTGCACTTCCATGATATTGAACAGCTACTGGCGGTGCTGCATCGCCTGCGCGATCACGGCAATACTGTGGTGGTGATTGAGCATAATCTGGATGTGATCAAGACCGCTGACTGGGTTGTGGATCTGGGGCCGGAAGGCGGCTCCAAAGGTGGCTACATCATCGCGGAAGGCACGCCAGAAGACATTGCCGGGTTTGAACAGTCGCACACCGGGCACTTCCTGAAACCGATGCTGGAGAGCTGAGTTGGCAAGAGCGGTGTGTGAGGGCTGTCTGCGCCCGAAGTCGGTGTGTCTGTGTGCTGATATGGTGTATGTGACGGCACCGCTGGAGCTGGTTATCTGGCAAGACCCGGATGAATCGCGGCATCGACTGTCAACGGCTCCGCTGCTGAATCTCAGTATTCAGAACAGCCGTCTGGTGGTCGGCGACTGTTTTGAGCCGCAGGACTTGCTGGGTCAGCACTGGCAAACCGACACCCTGCTGCTGTACCCGATGGAGCACCAGCCTGCTTGCTCGCATTCCCAGGCACAGGCAATGCAGCGTCTGTTGTTGCTGGATGGCACCTGGCGAAAGGTCAAGCGGCTGTTGTTGCTGAACCCCTGGTTGCAGCAGTTGCCTCATATCACGCTGGCTCCACAAGAAGCCAGCCGCTACGCCATTCGCAAGTCTCCGCGTGCGGATGGCCTGTCAACGCTGGAAGCCGGTGTTGCGGCCATGAACTGGCTGGATCAGAGTGAACAGTACTCGCCGGTATTGCAGGTGCTGGATCGCATGGTGGCCCTGCAGCAACAGCATCAGGGCGTCAGGAAACATCGTCGCTGATGTTGGCAATGCGGTGAATTTGTCGATTGATCAGGGATATTGTCGCTTTGGGCAGTGATTCCAGCCAGAAACTGCCTTGTGGATTGCCTTGCAGGTTTTGGAAATCTGGCCCCTGACGCCAGCCAATGCTGTGCTCGGGCAAGCCCGACACCAGCTCCTCGCTGGCCAGCAGGTGTTCGTCACCGTGGCGAGCCAAATGGGAAGCCCAATAAAGGCTGTCGCCGATCAGGTTGTAATGCAGGTGAGCTTGCTCCGACTCGGCGGTGGATTCTTCAATCGGGGCGACCAGTACCGGCCCCCGATGTGCCGCACAGCGAAACTCAAACCCTTTCGGCCCCTTGCCCTTGCCGCGCAGAAAACGCAGCAACCCCAAGAATAACGCCGCGGCGTAGACGCAATTCAGCGAGTCCCGTTCGCTGCTTTCGTGCAGACCGAAAATCACCACAATGCCGTCGCCCTGATAGCGATCCAGACGGCCATTGTAGACCTGGGCTGCGTGGGTGATCAGACGGTGATAGTGATTCAAGGCCGCAGCCAGTTCAGCGGCGGTCATTTGTTGCTGCAGTTGTTCCAGGTTCGGAATTTCCAGATACAGGATGGCGCAATCCCGATAGGTTGTACCGACTTCCAGCTCATTGTCTGGTTGGTAAAGAAACTGGTTCATGGCTCGGCGTAAAGCCCGTTGTTGCTTGCGGTGTTCGGACAGTTTTTGCAGCGATTCCTGCAGTGCCAGACATTCTGGCAGTTCCGGGGCCACGGGAACTGGCAGGGTTTCGCCTTGTGCTTCCCGGTTCAGATATTCCTGCAACTGCCGGAAGTAACGCGAGGGAGCGCTGGCCAGACGATAGGCGATCAAACCGGCAATCAGTGATATCAGTGCGGTGGCGAGCAAGGCCAGAGAGAAATAACGGGCTGCCTGGTTGCGGGCAACGGACAAGTGAACATCGGCCTGGAGCATGCCCAGCGACCGTTGGTTCTGGGTAATGTTCTGAGTGATGACGAGGGCGTCCAGTGAGGGGTGGCCGCTGCGCGCGATCACTTCACCATTATGATCCAGCACCTGAATGCGGCTGATGGCCGGGCCAATGGCCCAGTCGTTCAGCGTAACCGTCAGACTGACCCGGTCTTCTCGGGAAAGGTCGGACGCGGTCACCAGAGCCAGTCGTTTAAGTTGACGCTCGACATCCAATTGCAAATCCTGTTGTAGTAGACTTTTCAGGTCGCTGTACGTCAGGATGCTGATTAACAGCCCACAAAACAGGACGATGCTAACCACGAGCATGCCGGAGATTTGACTGAGATTAAGTTTCTGGAGGATCGTTTTCAGCATCAGTTTTTATCGAAGATTTACGTAGAGATAATGGTATTATAGGCGCCGCCCGGATACAGGGTACTGTCAAAATGACTGTTTGGGATACAGGACTCCAAAGCTGGCTTAAGGGTATGGCCCGATAAAGGCATTTGGCTGCTGATTTAGTCTCGGGCAGTGACCCAACCAGATGATGAGGAAACACAATGAGCGACGCTATTCAGTCTCTGCAACAACAACTTTCAACGGTGGAGCAAGATTTGAACAATACAAAGAACACCCTTCAGGAAAAACTGGAGCAAGTTGAAAAAGGTCTGTTTCTGATGAGTGTGGATCGTGTCCGCGCTTTGTCCGTACACGAGACTGTTGATCTGATTGAAGAATTGCGCGAAGTGATTGCTGGCGCCAAGGCTGATCTGGAAAAGTTCTGATTTTTCAGCCGCTTGTCAGGTGTCTCACCGATGTTTGCACTTATATGAGTCAGGTGATAACAAAGACAAGCGTTCGCTGTGGTGGCGTATCAGTTCCTGGTAACGGATACGCCATATTCTTTTTGTACATTCCTTTCTGTTTTTCTCCCACATGGCCTGAGGCCACACGCAGGTAACACACCGTGACTGAACTGGTTCTGATCCGAATTACCGGAGCTGATAAACCGGGCCTGACGGCCAGTATCACTGCCATTCTGGCGCAATACGATGTTCGCATTCTGGATATCGGTCAGGCAGAAATCCACGACACCTTGTCTTTGGGAATTCTGGCTGCCATTCCCAGTGCTGCTGAATCGGCCCCGGTGCTGAAGGATTTGCTGTTTCGGGTGCATGAGTTGGGTCTTAGCGCCCGTTTTACGCCCGTCACCGAAGAGAGCTACGACGATTGGGTTGGGTGTCAGGGTAAACCTCGCCATATTATTACGCTGCTGGGTCGCACCATTGATGCCGCTGCGATTGCTCGAATCACAGCGATTGTGGCTGGAAATGGTTTGAACATTGATCAAATCAGCCGCTTGTCCGGTCGGATTCCGTTGCAAAATCAGCAAGAAAACACGCGGGCCTGCGTTGAGTTTTCAGTGCGTGGTGATGCCGATCAGGCGGCATTGAGAGCCGAATTCCTGACGGTTGCCCGTGAACTGGAAGTGGATATTGCCTTTCAGGTGGACGATGTTTATCGCCGCTCCCGCCGTCTGGTGGCGTTTGATATGGACTCGACTCTGATTGAGGCCGAGGTGATCGATGAACTGGCTCGTGCAGCCGGAGTCGGTGATCAGGTGGCTGAAATTACAGAACGTGCGATGCAGGGCGAACTGGATTTCACGCAAAGTTTTGAACAGCGTATGGCCTTGTTGAAAGGGTTGAATACCGATGTTCTGGAAGACATTGCAGCCAGTCTGCCGGTGACGGAAGGGGCTGAGCGTCTGATCAGCAATTTACGCGCACTGGGCTACAAAACGGCCATTTTGTCGGGTGGTTTTAACTACTTTGGCCAATACCTGCAGAAAAAGCTGGGCATTGATTATGTCTTCGCCAACGAGCTGGAAATTGAAGATGGCCGGGTAACCGGGCGTGTGATTGATCCGGTGGTCGATGGTCAGCGCAAGGCCGATTTGCTGCGCGAGCTGGCACAAAAAGAAGGCATTCGTCTGGAGCAAACCATTGCTGTGGGCGATGGTGCGAACGACTTGCCGATGTTGAGTATTGCCGGTCTGGGGATTGCTTTCCGCGCCAAGCCGCTGGTGCGTGAAAATGCGCGCAATTCGATTTCAACGCTGGGGTTGGATGGCATTCTGTATTTGCTTGGGTATCGTGACCGCGACATTACCTGATCGTTGTGACCTGACAGGTCGAGGTTCAGCGAGAGGTTCAGCGAATGCTGAATCTCTGTTGTGTTGAACCTCTGCTGTTTCTGCTGTTATTGCCTCTTTCTCTTTCTCTTTCTCTTTCTCTTTTGCTGCCGCTATTGCTCTGCCGTTGTCGTTATACCGGTGTGTAATAGGCCCAGCGCCGTTCTCCTTGCTTGGCCAGTTTTCCTTCCTTGTGCAATTTCTTTAGCAGATACGACGCCCGGCTGTGGTCAACCTGCAACAGGTGTTGTACGCCGGTATTATCAATGCGGCCATTTTGATGAGCCAGTTCGAGTAACTGCTGTTCGTCAGCATGATGGGCTGTTGTCGGAGGCTGAACGGGCTGATTTTGGAGTGAGGTCTGGAGCGATGTTGTTGCAGGATCAATGAGCGTTGCAGGCTCTGTGAAGAAATGCAGATGTTGCGGCAGAATGACCTTTCCCCGGCTGGCAATCAAGGCGAATTCAATCAGATTGCGCAGTTCACGGACATTGCCCGGATAGTGATACTGATTCAAGGCGTGCAGAGCTTCGGTCGATATCGGTGTGAAATCACGCCCCATTTGTGCGCCCAGTTGCTGGATAAAATGTTCAACCAGCAAGGCAATATCGGCCTGTCGTTCTCGCAAAGGCGGTAAGGTCAGGACATAGCCAGCGAGTCGGAAATACAGATCCTGTCGGAATGCCTGTTCCTTAACCCGCGTTGGCATATTGGCGTTGGTCGCCGCGATGACTCGCACATTGATTTGGCGGGCATGACGGCCACCGACTGGCGTCACCAGACCATCTTCCAGCACTCGCAGCAGCTTGGCTTGAAGCGGCAGGGGCATGTCGCCGATTTCGTCCAGGAACAGCGTGCCGCCATGAGCCTGTTCAAAGTAGCCGGTGCGATCTGTATGAGCGCCCGTATAAGCGCCTTTGATGTGGCCAAAAAACTCAGCATCGGCCAGTTCGGCTGGAATGGAAGAGCAGTTCACCGCAATGAAGGGTTTGTCACGGCGAGGGCTGCCAAAGTGAAGAGCGCGTGACACCAGCTCTTTGCCTGTGCCACTTTCGCCCAGAACCAGAACGTGAGTGGCCGATGCCTGTTGTAAATCCCGAACCTGTTCCAGAAGCTGTTGAACGGATGCACTTTGGCCAATAAAAGCCTGAATTCCCCAGCGTTTGGCTTCCTGTTTTGTGAGTGTACTGAGTGCAGCATCAGAACGGTTCAGCGCATCTTCGGCTTGTTGGCGCAGGTCGACTTGTTGGCGCAGTGCCTGGTTGCTGTGCTCCAGTTGGCGGTTGCGTTCTTCCAATTCGCGGCGTTGTTGACGCAAAGTCAGTTGTGCGTGAATCCGGGCCAGAACTTCCTCTCGGTAAAGAGGCTTGGGAATGTAATCAGCCCCTCCTGCGGCAAAGCCGCGTACCCGGCTGTCGGCGTCGGACAGGGCGCTCATGAAAATTACTGGAATATCAGCCAGGTCTGGGGTCTGCTTGAGTTGCTGGCAGACTTCAAAACCGTCCATGTCGGGTATCATGATGTCGAGCAAAATCAGATCGGGCTGTTGCGTTCGCGCCAGCTCCAGCGCGTCCAGTCCTCGTGTAGCAACGGCCAGTTGCAGCTCTGAGCGAGCCAGGTAGCTCACCAGAATGTCCAGATTTTGAGGCTGATCGTCCACGACCAGAACGAGAGGGGTACTCATGCCGTTGTCCTGTTGGCTTCCGGGGAGAGATGATTCTAGGGATTTTTTATATAAGCGCCTATAAGCACTGGTCACTTTCTATCAGACATCTATGAGCAGCCTGGGCAAGTATGTCTGCTTATAGTGTTTTGATTGCTTCTATCTTGTTGATTGTTAAGGGAAATTTTTCTGGCATGAAGACTGCTTTGTCTATCGAAAGGCGATTTTCATATCAATCAGCCATTGATGGCCATACATAAATAATAGGCGGGTATCTGACCATGTTAGCCAATTCTGTGCACAGCGACTTTTTACCCATGGTGTTGGTGGTGGACGACATGCCCACCAATCTGGATGTTGCTATCAGCCATCTGGCGGGGGAAGCCGTGGATGTGCGCGCTGCTCTGTGCGGTGAGGAAGCTCTGGAGCTGGCCAATGAACTGGAGCCGGATCTGATTTTGCTCGATATCATGATGCCGGGCATGACGGGTTATGAAGTCTGTCGACGCCTGAAAAAAGATCCCAACCTGGCACATATCCCGGTTATTTTCCTGTCTGCTATGGGGCAGGATATTCATAAAGAACAGGGACGCGTCCTGGGCTGTGTCGATTACATCGAAAAGCCGTTTTCCGGGGCCGTGTTATCTGAGAAAGTCTGGGCTCAGCTAAAAAGCCTGCACTGATTGACGGATCGCTGTGGGGCAATCGAACGAGGGGGTGGTGTGAAGCGTAACTATTATCAGCGGATGCTTTTGGCAACCGTGCCCATGCTGGTTCCCATGACGGCTCTGGGTTCCGAGGGCGATGACTTGCAGGCATTGATGGCGTTGCTGAATCAGGAAACCGAGCTGGTGACCCGGACGCGTATGAATGCGGATTATGTACCGGGCATGATTACGGTTTTGTACGGCGAAGATGCACGCCGTTCCGGTAAAAGAACTGTAGCCGATGCGCTGGCCGATGTGGCCGGTGTCTTTCTGGTGCCCACTAATAGCGGTGATTTACGCACCATCGTTCGCGGGATCGGTGCCACCCAAAATGCCAATAATCTGAAATTTCTGCTGGATAACATGCCTGTGAATCGTGCCACCGATGGCTCGGCAGACTGGCTATTACGGATGCCGATAGAACAGGTTGATCGTATTGAGGTGATTCGAGGGCCGGGTTCTGCAGTTCATGGTGGTTTTGCATTTTCCGGTGTTGTGAATGTAATCCCGCGTCAGGATTCAGCCGTGAATCTGATGCGGGCAAGCCAGGATGCTCAACAGGGCAATGTACTGGGCCAGTATCGGTGGCAAAACGGTGTGGTTTTGAGCCTGAACTTATCGAACTGGGAACAAGGCAACAGTGGCATGAAGACAGGCCCTGATCGTTTTCCGACTCGATTCAGCAATGCGCCGGGTTTGGTGTACGACCATCAGAATGGACTGATTGCGCTGGCCCGGCTGCAGTGGCAGGAGCATCAGTTGGGTGTTCAGCACGCGGTGGTTGAACGTGGCCCCGGTTTTGGTCGCTCGGGAGCCTTGCCTGCAGAGTTGCAACCTCGTGAAGAAACCTTTACCGGTGTGAGCTGGAACAGCCGTTGGGCATGGTCAGATTCTCTGGCGTTGGGTTTGACACTGGTTTATCAGGAAACCGAGGTGAAAGAGGCTGACTTTGTCCCCATTCCGGCAGGCCTGAAGCGACCTGAAGATGGTGGAGTGGTTCAAGAAACGGCTTTTCTTCGTCTGGCGAGCAGTGACCATCGAACGGTGTCCGCTCTTTGGATGCACTGGGATCAGGCCGACCATCAACTGTATGGTGAATTGAGCTACGCCTACCTGAAAGTGAAGGATGCTTCCAACACCCGCACTGTGCCAGGAAAAGTGTCGATTGAAGCATCAAAGGGCAGTGCTCAGGTGGTACCGGGGGCTAATCGCACAATCACCAGCCTGACACTACAGGATCAGTGGCACCTTGGAGAAACGCTGGAAATGACCATGGGCCTGCGTTATGACCGATACAGCGATCATGTTGCTCATGTGTCCCCACGATTGGCCGTGGTTTGGCGGCCATCGGGTCAGCATCTGTTCAAGGCACAATTTGCGGAAGCGTTTCGGCCACCGACGTTGATGGAGGCGAATCCGGGTTCGTATTCCATCGGTATTGATGATGACAGCCTGAAAGAAGAGGTGATGCATTCACTGGAAGCATCGTACATTTATCGGGTGCCAGACTATCGTTTACGGCTAACACTGTTTGAAACCAAGGTATCTGACCAGATTGAATATTACCTGCAGCCAGGTGAGCAGCCCAAATGGCGTAATCGCAGTGATATTCGGTCAGAGGGTGCTGAGTTGGAATGGCAGCAGAATCTTTCGCACGCGTGGCAGTGGCGGTTTAATTTGACCTGGCTGAATGCACAGGATTTGCTGGACGATGACAAGCAGTTATTGGGTGCGGCCGATCTGGTGGGGAATATGGCCATTAGCTGGACACCCGATATTGCGTTTCGGCATACGGTGTCTTTGCATGGTGTTGGAGAGCGTGAAGGGTATGAAGATTCAGATAGCAGTACGTCTTTGCAGACAGTCGGCCCGAGGCCTGTGTCTTCCCGCAGCGCATACGCCGCCTATGTGGTGATGGATTATGCCCTGTTCTGGACCGATGTTGCGGGAGTATCTGGCATGAATTTGACCTTAGCCTGCCTGAATGTCACTGACCGCTATTATGATACGCCCTCTTCTCCAGACCATTTCCCCAAGGGGTTAAGGCATGGAGGCCGACAATATCAGGCCGGGCTGACGTTCAGCTTCTGATGGCTCAATAACCGGGTAGCGATGGTGAGGTAACAGTATCAGGAATATGGAAAATTACTGGATAAGTTACTTCGCAATGGGCCGTCAGTTGATGTTCTGGTTGCTGATATCGTTGCCGCTCGGTGCCGTTGGCGACACGTTTCATGAGCGCCGTGCCCAGGTTGGCCTGAAACTGTTTCGCACTTTTGTGTCGGCCAATCAGAATATTGATCAATACCTGGATGCCAAAGGCCAATTGCTGATTGGAGTCTTGCATGCAAGCACAAACAGAGCGACGGCAGAGCGCTATCAAAAGGTTCTGCTGGCGACCATGCCCGCCATTCGACAACACCCCAGCCGTATTGAAACCCTCTCTTTAACGGCGCTGTTGCAGCATCAGGGGTCTCCGGCTGCCATCTTTGTATCCGATAAACTCAGCGCTGATGAGCGATCACAACTGGTGGATTTCAGCATTCGTCACCGCCTTGCGGTGTTTTCCCCCTTTGAAGGGGATGTTGAAAGCGGCATTCTCGGTGGTCTTTCGGTGGAAGCCAAGGTTCGCCCTCTGGTCAATATTCAGACCCTGAATGCCAGTGGTATTCCTTTAAAAAACTTCTATCTGAGTGTGTCGCGGCGTTATGAAAAGCAGTGATGTTCGCCGCAAGACGGCTGGTTGGCTGAACGGCTCTCGCAAATGGCATTTCCATCTGCTGATTAATCTGGTTTTTGGTGCGCTGGTGGCGGTTCAGTGGCTCTCGCTGGATCGCTACTGGACAGGAACGTTACAGCCAAGATTGCTGCTAAATGCAGAGACCCAGTCGGCGGCTCTGGCACGCTCCCAGGTTGTGGTGCTGGTTGAAACGCTGACGAATACAGACACTGAACGCTTGCAGTCGGCCCTGTTCAGCACCGTGCAGGAGATTCTGATCGTTAAGGATCTGAACACTGGCAACTCGATGATGGCGGGGGTTTCTCTGACGCTGGATGATGCAGAGTTAGGAATGCCGCCTGGCAGTTTGAATCTGAAAGACGGTGACATGGCGTGTGATGGCTGTTTTTTTCATTCTGAAGCCCTGATTGATCGTAACGGAATTCTGCTTGGCGTTGCCGATTTTGCCATTCGTGGAGATTACTATCAGTTGATGAGTGGCGAGATGAAGGCCCGGTTGTTTCGGGAGTCAGCGGTGGTACTGGTTCTGCTGGTGTTCGTCTGGGGCACCATGTTGGTGGTGTTTCATCGGCTGCACAATGCCAAACGGCTGATTGAAGCATCCGACCGGGCCAAGACCCGCTTTCTGGCCAATGTGACGCACGAGCTGCGCACGCCTCTGAATGGGATTTTGGGCTATACCCAGCTTTTCAAAGATGATCCGGTGCTTATGAATCAACACGGGAAGGGCATTAATACGGTTGATCGTTGTGCCGATCATCTATTGCAATTGATTAACGATATTCTGGAATTTTCCCGAGCGGATGAAGATCGCATTCGTATCTCGCCGCAGGAACTGAATCTGGTGAGCTTTTTACAGGTTCTGGTTGAAATCAGCACCATGAATGCCCGTTCCAGACGTTTGACGTTCCAACACGATTTTCCCGTGCAGTTACCGGCTCAGGTCTGGGTGGATGACAAACGGCTGCGACAGGTCTTGCTGAACCTGCTGGGTAATGCAATCAAGTTTACGCTGGAAGGCAGTGTACGGTTCTCGATTGATATCCTTGAACAGAAACAAAACAGGATTTGTCTGCGATTTCAGGTTCAGGATACTGGGATTGGCATTGCTGAGCAGGATATGAATGCGATCTTTGTGCCTTTTCAGCAACTGGAAAATGCCATTACCCGCTCCGAAGGTTCGGGTCTGGGGCTGAGCATCAGCCAAAAATTGGTGCGCTTGATGGGGTCGCGCCTGAAGGTGTCCAGTGTGTCGGGAGAAGGAAGTCGATTCTGGTTTGATATGACCTTGCCAGTATTGGGACAAGAGATGGTATCGACGCAGCTTGAGGACAGCACCTTGTCAGTCGCCGATGAACCTGAGTTGGAGCCGGGGCAGCCAGACAAGGCCATGCTGGATGCCCTGAAAACAGCGGCACAAACGCATAATATTCTGGCCTTGAAGGCACTGCAGAACGAGTTGCAGGAACAGCCGGAAAT
The DNA here is from genome assembly GCA_045430275.1 of Oceanobacter sp. Taxonomy (GTDB): domain Bacteria; phylum Pseudomonadota; class Gammaproteobacteria; order Pseudomonadales; family Oceanobacteraceae; genus Oceanobacter. Next base: position 39,765 of record JAILXU010000019.1, read on the forward strand.
GGGCGTGTTTAACCGGCAACTCAGCGGCTTTATCGATCAATATCAATTCAAGCCGCTGCTGGCCTGGCTGGAAAGCCTGAATCAGAGTGATTAGAAGCTGCTTTCTTCATCGAACTTGTACGTCAGCCCATCCTGAGGCGTCTGAACGTAATACCCCTGAATAAAGTGAACGCCCAGCTGCCACAAACTGGCCAGGGAAGCGGCACTTTCAACCTGAGGCATGATGGTCTTTTTCTCTTCTTCGTGGAGCTGGCCCAGCATTTTCTTGAGTTGATCCTGGGTTTCCGGGTTTGTGCCCATATCTCGTGTGTAAGAGCCATCAATTTTGACGTAATCCACCGGGATGTGTTTCAGGTTCTTGAACGGTGACAACGCGCAGCCAAAGCGGCTGATCGCAACAGGAATGCCTTTTTCCTGTAACTGGCTGGCGAATTGCTGAGCCTGTTTGATCATGCGAGTGGCATCGTCTTCATTGAACTGCATGATGATGGAACCGGCAGGGAGTTTGGAAGCTCGCAAGGCGACCCCAATCCAGCCAGCCAGTGACTCGTCGGACAGGGAAGGCGCAGAGACATTAATGAAAATTCGGGTTTTTTCACCCGCGCGAACATGTGATGTTAATGATTTGACGGCGTTCAGAATCACCCAGCGATCAATTTTTCGCTTCAACTCGTCCTTGATGACGGGTTGATTGAGGAATTCCCCTGCTGACAGCTCATTGCCGTCGGACATTTTCAGACGTAGCAGCACTTCATAGTGGCCAGACTCTTCGCCCCGCAGACTGATCATTGGCTGGAATAACAGGCGCAGGCCATCATTCTGGAGAGCGTCGGTCAACTGGTCTTCCAGAGAGAGAACCTCAGATTCCTGTTCGGTTGGGTCATCGGCAAGGAAGAGTGCGGCACCATTACCCTGTTCGTGGCCTTCCTGGTTACGGACGTCATCGGCAGCGCAGTGTGCTTGTTGCAGTACGTCTTCAGGGCGAGCACTGCTGTCGGTAATCAGAGCGATACCAATGCTGGCGGTGACGGTGATGGTTCGCTCGCCAATATCCAGCAGGGAGTCCTCGATGGTTTTACACAATTTCTCGGCCATGGCCAGTGCTTCATCGGCACCAATGCCCATCAAGATGCAGCCAAAAATGTCTTCGCTGATACGGGAAGGTTGGCTTTGTTCCGGCACTGCCTGTTGGACAACGGATGCCAGTTCGATGATGACCTTGTCAGCCAGACTGATGCCGATTTCGTTCTTGACCTTGCCAAAGCTGTCGATATTGATGTACAGCACTGCACCACTGGAACCACTAAGCACCGCTGCATCGACACATTTTTCCAGTTGTGACAGGAAAAACGGTTTGTTGAACAAACCCGTCATGACGTCGATATTGCTCATTTCCCGTAGCTTGGCTTCCAGCGCGGTATTTTTGTCATTGGTTCGAATGGTGACCTGGGTGCAGCGTTCTTCCGAATAGGTGGCGGATGAGAAAGACATCACCATGGGAAAGAGTTTGCCCGTGCCATTGACGCCAATGGTGTTCAGTTCATCGCTCTGCTCTTTATGGGCGATGTAACGTTTGAGGAAATGCTTGAAGTCACCCTGGCTGCCGGGATCAACCATGTCCATGATCGGCATGCCTTCCAGCTCTTCAGTAGACTCATAGCCAAACAGCTTCAGATAGGCTGTATTGGCGAAAATATGCATACCATCGTGAATATAGGCAACAGCATCCCGAGAACTTTCCAGTAATGACTGACACCGCTTTTCGGCATCTCGTAAACGAACTTCCAGAGCACGGGCATCCCGGCGACTGTACAAATGGCGCATTTCACGCTGAATGGCCAGTACCAGCAGATTGGTTTCATCGCGTGGGATGATTGTTGCGGCACCGCGCTTCAAAGCATTCTCCATCACCATGGGGTCAACTTCATCGGCGATGAGCAACATGGGAATGTCTTTGTTCAGACGGCGGGTTTGTTGCATGATTTCCAGGAACGATGTGCCATCCACTTCCTGTTCGGCGATGATCACATCCCAGCTTTGTTGCTGGATTTGTGACTCAAAGTCCTTGAGCGACTCCACCAGGTGAGCCCGGGTCGAGTTACCCGAGTTTCGCAGCAAGCTAATAATGGATTCAGCTTCATTATCAGAGGCGACAAAAATCAATAGCCGCAACGTTTCGGATTCAGTCAACATTCCACTTGGTTTCCCTGAAAAAACAGTTCGGTATCCGCAATACCGATGTTGTCAAATTGTACAAAAGATAGATGATGATTACTTGAGATGCCTGGTAAGTTTGCGGTTTGTCACACATTGTGACTGATGCTCCATTGATATGAGCAATGGTTATGGTGATCAGTCGGGTGGCCCTTATGGTTATTCAATGTTGATACATCGCATGAATGGGCCATATGTGAGCCTTGATTATACTATAGGAGAAGTGAACTGCCTCACGCCTATCGTCTGAGTGAGAGGCTGTGGCGTCGTTAGCGAGTAAACAGTCCAGGCCCTTTGGGTGACGGCCCTCTGGCTCCGGCAACCCGAAACTGAAATTGACTGAAACTGTTGGTCGATGTCAGGCGCTTGACCAATTGCTGTTTCCCGGTGATATCAACGTGAACCAGTTCGACCTTGTTGCCCGTGCGGAATGGCAGTCGAGGGACAATCAGCGTTGGTGGCTGTGCTGTCGCCTTGATGCCCGGAATGTAAAGAGCGCGCAAGAACGGGCCAGGTTCTCCGGTTTTGGGCTTTAACTGCACCGCGGCGGATTCGGCACGCGGTGCCAGAAGTTCGACACCAAATTGCATTTTCTGCTCCTGGCTTTGACGAATCCAGCGCACAACCGCGACAGACCAGCGGCCATGGAGTTGCTCTCGTACCCCAATCAGTTCACCAGTCTGCAAGCTGGCTTCAGGTGTGTTGGGCCATTCCAGACAATAGCCTCCGGGGCCATTGTTGATGACTCGGGTTCGCTGTATGGGATACAGGGTCGTACTGGTATCGGGAGGTGTGTCTTCACCGTGATAGCGACGGATGAAATCGGATACTTTCTGGGTAGAAGAATCGAACGCCGCCATTTTTTTGGATGATGCTCGCAGTGATTCGTTCCACACATCTGTTTGGGAAGAGCCATGTTGATGATCAGAAAAATCGGAGTCGGCCATCGCTCTGGGTTTCAGGTTTTCCATCAGGTCATCAAACGTCTGCTGACCGGCGCTGAAGTAATGCAAGGCACTCAGACCAACGCAAAATTCGATCTCGTGACCCGATTGATTACGACGGAAAGATCGCTGCCATAAAATCCCCCAGGATTGCACCGCATGATTGATCAGCTCATCACTCAATCGACCGGGCACTGTGATGGGGTGTTTGCCACTGGGGTTGCCCGCCCAGTGCCGTAGGCAATCGACCAGAGGCTGAGGGTTGAGGGCAAACAGCAGGTGTTGTTCCGGGTTACGCAGATGCTGTCGATAGACTGGCCCCAGGTCGCGGTTCAGGTCGATGACAAACAAAGATTCTTCGTCATCGTCGGTACTGGTTTCCGGTTCAAGCTGACAGTGGTCAGTCCAGAGTTCAATGGCGTTATAAAAGGTGGCCATGTCTCCGCCCCGAAGCTTGTTCGGCTTGGCTGCTCCCAGCAATAACACTCGGGTATAGGCATCTTTTGGAGTGGAACCTTCCAGATAACACAGAGCATCATCACTGACCCGAAAATGTTCCAGGTGTGTCATGCACACCAGCCTGTAACACTGATGTAAATTGATCCAGGCATTCTTGGGTGACGATACATAATGCTGATAGGCACGCAGTATGGTGAAGCCGGTTTCGGACAAGGCCCGGTGCAGGGCCACGGCCAATTCGGTTTCTGACAACCCCGGCTGGTATTTGCGTCCCAGATGATCCGCCGCCGCAATCAAATAGGCGTTTGCCATATTGTTGCTCATGTTCTGGGTCAGGGTGGATATCTGAACCTGAGCGCGGCTGAGTTGTTTTCTGGTATCAATCGTGTGCTTTTCGAGTTGAGCACAAATTGAATGAATGTACGGGCGAATGGTTTCCAGCATGGCCAGACGCAACTCGGGCGCGGCCTGCCATTGCAGCAACGCCTTGATGCCCATATACAGAAATTTGGCCGCTTCCTGGGTGTTGGTCATCGGCAAATTTGAGCACCAGTCTGCCAGAGCATCCGGGGTTTCTTCACAGAAACCCAGCTTGCTTCTCTGGCACTCTGGTAAATGCAGGCGGATTGGGAACTTTGATACATCCATACGCGATAAACTGTCAAATTCAGTTGCGTGCTTCACTATAGCTTTTTACGCCATATTTTCTGTAACGCAATGGTTTTTTGGGAATCCGGTTTGATATCTGTTGATATCGTGACCTGCCTTGAAAGTAACAGTCGTCTGATTCCGGTCATTTCTTACTGAATGGGTAATAGCGTTTTTCCGGGCATACCGGCTTCCTCCTGAACCAGACGTGGCACCAGATATCCGGGCAATTGCGCGTGCAGCCCCTGATATAGCCGCCGCGCTTCTTGTTGGCTGACCTCAAAGTGTTGCGCGCCTTGTACCTTGTCCAGCAAGTGCAGGTAATAAGGCAAAATACCGTTGGTGAACAACTGTTCACTCAAATCGAGCAGCGTGGGCAAATCATCGTTCACCCCACTCAGTAATACTGACTGGTTTAGCAAGGTGACAGAGCTGTTATGCCAGTCAGGCAAATGCTGGCGCAATAACGGCCCGATTTCATTGGCGTGATTGATATGCAGAACCAACGTCGTTTGCAGGCGAGTGTGGTGCAGGTGTTGTTGCAAGTCGTGGGTCAGACGTTGCGGAATGACCACCGGCAGGCGCGAGTGTATACGCAGCCGCTGAATATGCGGAATGGTTTCAATAGCTTCCATTAAAGGAATCAGCGCCTTGTCTTGCAGCATCAACGGGTCACCGCCGCTGAGAATAACCTCCCGCAAGCTGGTATCGGCCCGAATATATTCCAGCGACGTTTGCCACTGACTGTGTTTGATGCGGTTATCGGCGTAATCAAAGTGGCGTCGAAAGCAATAACGACAATTAATGGCGCACCCCGTTGCTGCCAATAACAACGCCCGGCCCTGATATTTGTGAATAATACCGGGTTGAACATTGGTCGCGACTTCACCGAGAGGGTCGGTGGAATACCCCGAATGGGTTAATAGCTCGTGGCGATCCGGCAACATCTGACGAGTGATTGGGTCATCTGGATTACCGGGTTCTGCCAGATCCAGAAAGGGCTTGGGGGCCAATACCGGAAACTGCTGGCTGGCCTGATGGAGCTGTTGCTGATGATGTTCAGAAATCGCAGGAAGGCTGAGGTAGTGACGCACATCGGCGGCTGTTTTCAGGGATTGCGCCAGAATCTGCCGCCAGTCTTGCTGCTCATCGGCAGTGGATCGCGCTATGATAGGCACTTTATCGCTTGTTCCTATTGTTATTGGATTATTACATGGCCAATTATTCTACCAACGAATTCAAATCTGGTCTCAAAGTCATGCTTGACGGCGAGCCCTGTTCCATCCTTGATAATGAATACGTCAAACCCGGCAAGGGCCAGGCCTTTAGCCGCGTTAAGTTGCGCAATCTGCGTAATGGCCGTGTCTGGGAGCGTACCTTCAAGTCCGGTGAAAGCCTGGAAGGTGCGGATGTCATGGAATACGACATGGAATATCTCTACACCGACGGTGAGTTCTGGCACTTCATGGCAACCGACGGCTCCTTTGAGCAGCACGGAGCGTCCGAAGAAGCGTTGGGTGAAACCGTTAAATGGCTGAAAGAGCAGGAAACCTACGTGGTGACTCTGTTCAACGGAGCCATCCTGACTGTTGCACCGCCTAACTTCGTAGAACTGGAAGTGACAGAAACCGATCCGGGTCTCAAAGGTGACACAGCACAGGGCGGCAGCAAGCCTGCGACGTTGCAGACTGGTGCAGTGGTTCGAGTGCCTCTGTTCATCAATATTGGTGAAAAGCTGCGCATTGATACCCGCAGTGGTGAATACGTCAGCCGCGCCTGATATTCACTCAATCGGTCGGATATAACGGGAGCCACTGGCTCCCGTTTTTTGTATATAGGAGCAAGCATGCTGAAACCCTCGGAACTGGAATGGCGTCCATCAGCAAATCGACAGACATTGCAGGCTCGTCAGCAGTTGATGCAACAGATACGCACATTTTTTGTCGAGCGGGATGTGCTGGAAGTGGAAACACCGATCCTGAATCAGGCTCCGGTCAGCGATCCCAATATCGAACCTCTTCAGGTGATGGGGCAGGGCTACCTGCACACCTCGCCGGAATACGCCATGAAACGCCTGTTATGTGATGGCATCGGTGATATTTTCCAGATCTGTAAGGTGTTTCGCAGCGGTGAAGCCGGGCGTCGTCATAATCCGGAATTTTCCATGTTGGAGTGGTATCGGGTGGGCTGGAATCACCATCATCTGATGGTCGAGGTGGCCGAACTGGCGCGGATTTTGTTGGCCGCTCCCGAAGCACCCATTGCGATCTTCAGCTATCGGGAAGCGGTGCAGCACCATGCTGGCCTGGATGTGATGACGGCATCGAATGACGACATTTCAGCCTGCGGCATCCAATGTGCCGGGCAGGACTTGCAACTGGATCGTGATGGTTGGCTGGATGTGATTGTCAGTCATCAGGTTGAACCGGCATTACCCGAGGATACGCTGGTGTTTCTGCATGATTTTCCGGCCACTCAGGCGGCCTTGGCACAGGTTCGTCAGACGGAACGAGGCCCGGTTGCTGAGCGTTTCGAGCTGTTCTACAACGGCATGGAGTTGGCCAACGGCTATCACGAGTTGACTGATGCTGCTGAGCAGCGTCAGCGTTTTGAACGTGAAGCTAACGGGCGTCCACTGGATGAGCGCTTGTTGGCAGCCATGGCCGAGAGTGGCTTGCCTGAGTGTGCGGGTGTGGCCATGGGGCTGGATCGCATTCTGATGCATCGACTGGAGTTGGGTACGATTCAGAGTGCGATCAGCTTTGATGCCTCGCGGGCCTGATTCTCAGGCGTTGTCGGATGACAGAGCCGGACGTTCGCAGTATTTGGCAATGGATTTACCCATCTGCACGGGTGAGCCGGATGCCAGTTCTTCATCCCATTCGATGGTGTCTGGTGGGTAGCACAGGATCACGGTAGAGCCGAGCAGGAAACGGCCCATTTCATCGCCCAGATTGAGTGTGACCGGTTGTGGATTCTGATAATCGGTTACCTGAATGCCTTTGGGTGGCGGTGCAATGCGACCAGCCCAGACGGTTTCAATCGCCGCCACAATCATGGCTCCGACCAACACCATGGCCACCGGGCCAGATTCCGTATCAAAAATAGCGACCAGACGTTCATTGCGAGCAAACAGTCCGGGCACGTTTTCAGCGGTAGTCTGATTCACCGAGAACAGGGCACCGGGGACGTAAACCATTTCCCGCAGTGTGCCAGTGACCGGCATATGCACGCGGTGATAGTCGCGTGGCGACAGGTATAGCGTGGCAAACTCGCCGCCCATAAAGGGACGCGCCCGCTCACGGTCGCCGCCGAGCAAATCGGTCAGGGAGTAGGACTGGCCCTTGGCCTGAAAGATTTGCCCTTGTTCGATCTTGCCCAGTTGTGAAACTGCGCCGTCCACCGGGGAGGGGACCACACCGGCTGTGGTATCAATCGGCCGGGCTCCTTCCTTGAGTGCGCGGGTAAAAAAGTCGTTAAAGCTGGTGTACTGCTGGTGCGACGAGCGCTCTGCTTCATCCAGCTGAATATCAAATTTGCGCATAAAGCTGCGGATCAGCAGATTTTTCAACCAGGGCATGTCGCAGGCGGCCAAGCGTCCGACCAGGCGGGAAAGCAGGTGATGCGGCAGCAGGTACTGACTGGCAATAAACAGCTTGTCTTTCATACAGAAGAGAATCTCGATTAAACAGTGTGGTAAACCGCTTCCGGCTGGAAGCGGTGCAGAAAGGTGTCAGTCGCGGCCAACAGCCACAGGAGTGTTGTCGTCATTGCCCCATTCCGACCAGGAACCGGCGTAGGCTTTCATATTCAGCCCCAGAATTTTGCCCACCAGATAGGTAAAGCCCGAACGGTGGTGGGTCTGGCAATGGGTGGCGATTTCCTTGTCGGCGGTCAGACCCATATCGGTCAGCAAGGCCCGGAAGTCGTCCAGGTCATTAATGCGCAGGCCGCGTTCCTTGTTCATGCCGCGTGTCCATTCGTAATTGACGGCACCGGGGATATGACCGCCGCGTTTGGAAATGACCTTGTCGCCCAGATACTCGGCTTCGGAGCGGGCATCCCAGATGGCAAAATCAGCTTGACCGATGCGAGCGACAATTTCCTCTTTGGACAGCGAATAGCCGTCTTTCAGAACACGGATTGAATACTCGGATGCGGTGGGTTGATTGGCATTTTGTTCGGTCGCCAGCCCGGCCAGACGCCAGGCGTGAATGCCGCCATTCACATAAGCGTATTTCTGGTGGCCAATCATATCCAGTGCCCAGATCAGGCGTCCGGCCCAGCCGCCGCCTTCATCGTCATAGGTGATGACCGTGGTGTCCGGGGTCAGCCCCAGTTCGCTGAACAGAGCCGACAGATCTTCCAGAGAAGGTAAGGCACCGGGCGTCGGAGCCTGACCCAGTTGCAGGCGTTTGAAATCCAGATGAATGGCACCGGGAATGTGCCCTTCGGCGTAACAGTCCGCCTTGCTTTGATCCAGAATCAGGGTGTTTTCCAGGGGCAGCATGGCAGCCAGTTGTTCCGGTTCCAGCAGCAAGGGCAGATCAGTCATGGTGAAGCCTCCGGGCATGTGTCAGGAATGAGTCAATAGCGGCAGTGTAACCCTGTTACCGCGACGGTTGAAGGCTATTGCAGCTCGGACAGGGTATCGACAATGCGCTTGTAACTTATGAAACGTTGTTCGCTGATTAACTCTTCATCCAGCGCCTGAAGCAAGGCACAGCCGGGTTCGGTCTCATGATGACAGTCGCGGAAACGACAATGCCCGGCGATGTCGCGCAGTTCACGGAAACCGTACAGCACTTCGTCTTCGGTCATGTGCCAGAGACCAAATTCGCGGATTCCCGGCGAATCAATCAAATCGCCACCGGCTGGAAAGTGATACAGACGCGCCGTGGTGGTGGTGTGTTTGCCCTTGCGTGTATTTTCCGACAAGGCTCCGACTTTCAGTTCTTCACCGGGCAACAAGGTGCCAATCAGCGACGACTTTCCGACCCCGGACTGCCCGACAAACACACTGACGCGATCGTTCAGAAAGGCTTTCAGTGCGCCCAGACTGTCCGGGTCTTTGGCGCATACTTCCAGAATCTGATAGCCCAATGCATCATATTCGGCCAAGAGAGGTTCGAGATGGAAACGGCTCAGATCATCCAGCAAGTCGATTTTGTTGAGCAAGATAATGGGCTCAATCTGACAGTTTTCGGCGGCGACCAGATAACGGTCGATCAGGTTGGCGTGAGCGTGAGGCTCCGGGGCAATCACCAGCACAATAAAGTCGATGTTGGCCGCTACGGGTTTGATTTCATTGTAAGGGTTGGGCCGCGACAGCTCAGATTGCCGTTCCAGTACTGTTTCCACAACGCCTTGTAAAACGCCGTTGGTTTCCTGACCAGGGCGGAACACCACGCGGTCTCCTGTCACCAGTGAGCCAAGATTGGCACGCAGAAAGCAACGATAACGCTGACGTTGAGTGTCTTCCACTTCCACCTGGCTGCCAAAGTGTGCGATCACCTGACCATGGATTTCCTCACCCAGTTCACCGGCACCCAGTTGTTCACTGATGTTGGTTTCCTTTTTGTTGGCTCGTTGCGCCTTTTCTTCCTGGATCTTGTTGATTCGCCACGCTTGTTTGCGGCTCAGTTTGCGTTTTGCCATTGGCCTGAAAATGCTCATTTGGTGATCAAGTGGCCATTGTCCGTGTTGGCGTTAGCAGGCGCAACCGCTAGACTTCTCGTGAGCTTACCGAACGGGATACCTGAAAATATGAGTCAGCAAGACAATCTGGTCTGGATGGATCTGGAAATGACCGGGCTGGAACCGGAACGCGATGTGATCATTGAAATTGCCACGATTGTGACCGACAGCGATCTGAACGTGATTGCAGAAGGGCCGGTGATGGCGATTCATCAGCCGACGGTTTTGCTGGATGCCATGGATGAGTGGAACACCCGCACCCACGGCAATTCTGGACTGGTGGATCGCGTGAAGAACAGCCCGACCCGTTGCCGGGATGCAGAGCAGCAAACCCTGGCGTTTCTGCGCCAGCACGTGAAAGCCGGAACGTCCCCCCTGTGTGGCAACAGCATTCATCAGGATCGTCGTTTTCTGGTCAAATACATGCCAGAGCTGGAAACTTTCTTCCATTATCGCAATCTCGATGTCAGTACCCTGAAAGAATTGGCCAAACGCTGGAACCCGGCGGTGGTCAGTTCCTTTAATAAGGCAGGAACGCATCAGGCGCTGGATGATATTCGTGAATCCATTGCCGAGTTGGCTCACTATCGTCAGGGCTTTCTGCAACTGGCAAAATAGCTGGCCAATAAATACGTTCTGCCACACCCGTAACCTGATCCATAACCGATGAATCACACATGATGCAACGCGCGATGGCCCTGATCACAATGATAGCGCTGCTGATGTCTGGCTGGAGCCAGGCATCGGTGCCGTGTCGTGTCGTATCGGAACCGTTCACGCCGGTTGTGGCCATGCTGGTTGTGGCCGTGGTGGAAAGCACCGCTGCGGTGATGCCGTGTCATCAACAGGCTGAGACTGATAGACCGACGTCTGTGCCGGTGATGCAGCATGCCACCGGTTGTGGTGATACTTGTGATGCCTGTGCCGACTGCGTGATTACCGGCTCGGCGTCCGGCCTGATGCACGATGCCTCGGCCACACTGGCGTTGCGTCAAGACAGTCTGATGATGAATGCTCAGGCGCTGGTTGTTTCTCTCGTTTTGCCTCTGCCTGACCGCCCTCCCATTACTTCCTGAATCCATCGTTTCTGAATGCATGCTGAACCTTGTTCAGTGTGTCGGTGTTGTTTTTTCAGGAAATTCTTATGTTATTTCTTCGTTTTCCAAAGCGGCGAACCGGCGTGGCACGTTGTGTGTGCCTGAGCACGGTCTTGCCTCTATGCCTGTATGCGCAGGTGCACTACGCCGGGGCTGATGAAGCCCCGACATCCGCTCTTGACCTGAATCGGCTGATGGCCGCTGCCTTGCATCAGGCCCCGCTGTTACAACGGTCACAAGCCTTGCAGCAGAGTCAGCAGGCTCAGGCGATGGTGGCCGGATACTGGCCCAAGCCGACTCTGGGAGTGACGCTGCAAAACCTGCCTCTGGACACATTGGATATTCATCAGGAGCCAATGACGCAATTACAGGTGTCCCTGAATCAGCCTCTGCCTCAGGGGCAGTCACTTGCCTTGCGCTCGCAGCAGGCACACCAGGAATCCCGTCTTGAACAAGAGCGTTATCAGTTGTTGCAAGCGGACATTACTCAGCAGGTGCAGCAAGGCTGGATCAACATTCAGGCAGCGCACCAGGGTATGCGTTTGGTAACACAAGCGCGTCAGGAGTTGCAGCAATTACAGCAAGCGGTCGAGTCGCGTTATCGCTACGCCAGCAGCGCCACACGCCAGACTGAGCTGACGATATTGGCCGCCGAGCAAGAGCAGTGGCTGGATCGGCATTTGCGCTGGCAACAGCAGGCTGAAGTCGCTCGTCAGCGGTTGAACCGGCTGTTGCCAGCGGCCTTGTGGCGCACTCCGGTGCAGCCACAAGTCGCTTTCTCTGAATCTTCGACATTGCCGGATACCAAGCTGGTGCTGGAACAACATCCGGCCTGGCGACTGGCACAACAACGTCATCAATTAGGCGTAACCGCCACTTCTCTGGCACGAGAGCAGGATCAGCCTCGCTGGCGCTTGCAAGCGGCTTACGGCCATCGGCCACAGGACAACATGGGGCGGGCGCGTGCGGATTTTGTCTCGCTGGGTGTGAGTGTGGATTTGCCCTGGATGAATCCGGGCCAGTCGCACCACCGTGTCCGAGCCGCACTGCAGAGGCAGCAGGCTGATTTATCGTCGCAGCAACAGGTGGAACGTGAACTGCGCGCCGGTTGGCAGCAATGGCAGTCGCAAGCCCGTCTATTGCAAACCCGCCTTCAGCGTCTGGTGGCGCATCGTTTGCCCTTACTGGATGCCCGCATTGATGCCGCCGAGGCGTCCTATCGACACGATGACGGCCGCTTCAGCGATGTGATTCTGGCGCGTCTGGCCCGTTTTACGACCCGAATCGAACAACTTCAACTGGCGCAGTCACTGGCGTTGGCACAGGTGCAGCTGGACTATTTTCTCAAACCACTGGCGTGGGTAAAACGCGTTCAGGGAGGCGTGTATGACGAATTCCAATAGCCCTTCAACCATGAGCAAGGGACGGTTGCTGAGTCTCTGGCTGGTCTCTCTGGGGCTGGCCTTATGGATGGGAGTCTGGTTGTCGCAGCAAGGGCTGGTGTCGCCAGATGCCGGTATGGATGGTGCGACCAGCCTTGCGCCTGATCCTGACAAGCCGCTGTATTGGGTTGCGCCCATGGACCCGAACTTTCGCCGCGATGAGCCGGGCCTGTCACCGATGGGCATGGAGCTGATTCCGGTGTACGCCGACGACTCCGGTGACTCGCCGGGCACCATTCAGGTCGAGAGTGCGGTGATGCAATCGCTGGGAGTGACGTCTGTGCCGGTGCAGCGCTTGCCGCTGGTGACCGAGCGTCGTGTGCCGCTGCGTGTGGTCAGCAACCCCGAACGGGAATGGATGCTGATGTCCCGTGTCGATGGCTGGGTAGAAGAGCAGTTTGTGTTTCGGGTGGGCGAAGCGGTCAAGCAGGGCGATCCGCTGCTGCGTTTGTACAGTCCGCGCCTGATCAGTGCTCAGGAAGAACTGTTGACCGCCATGGCAAGTCGTCGAAGCCGTCTGATCGAAGCCAGTCGAACCCGCTTGCTGGCGCTGGGGATGTCGCCTCAATGGGTCAGGCAGTTGCAACGCCGGGGGCGGGTTGAACCCCATGTCACGATCGTGGCTCCGCAAGACGGCATCCTGACCGCTCTGGATTTGCAGCCGGGACGTCGCCTGACACCGCAAACGCATTTGCTGACGCTGTCGGATACGTCATCGCTGTGGCTGGAAGCGGATGTGTACGGTCGTTATGGCGATGCGTTTGAAGCCGGAGATGAAGGCCAGGTATCGCTGGCCGGGCAAACATGGCAACAGCCGGTTGAGCAGGTGTATGCACTGCTGGATGAGCAGGGTAGCTATCGGGTCAGGTTGACCTTGCCCAACCCGGAGGGCCGCTGGCAACCGGGCGAATGGGGTGACGTACTGTTGCGCCGTCAGGGCGCGGCGGTGATGCAGATTCCTCGTAATGCTGTGATTGATGACGGCGTACAGACCCGCGTGGTTCTGGCGCTGGCGTCCGATGGCGATGATCGTGGCCGGTTTAAATCCGTTGCGGTTCAGATTGGTCGTAGCGGTGCGACAGACCCGCAAACTGGAGAACGCTGGGTGGAAGTGATTGCCGGGCTGGAAACGGGAGATCGGGTGGTAACCAACGGCCAGTTTATGCTGGATTCCGAATCGTCGGTGTCGTCGGATTTGCTGCGTTATGACCCGCGTCAGTCGGGGCATGAACGGGTCTGGATGACCGGCACGCTGGCACCGTCCGGGGTCGATAATGGCCGTATCGTGATTCGGCATCAGGGCATCTCGGAATGGCGCTGGCCTGCGATGACGCAGGATTATCATCTGGCGTTGCCTGCTTCTGCCGTGACTGCACCACCGGGAACCCGACTGCGGATGGAGCTGGTGGCTCTGGATGACGGTGATTATTGCGTGACACAGCTGCGGCCCGTTCAGGACATGCCGCCTCGCACACAGGAGGCGTCCCATGATCACTCGCATCATTGATTGGTCGATCAGCAATCGTGTTCTGGTGTTGTTGCTGTCGCTGATGTTGCTGGGCGGCGGTGGTTATGCGTTGCACACCACGCCCGTGGATGCCATTCCTGATTTGTCGGATGTGCAGGTGATTGTCAAAACCTCCTATCCCGGTCAGGCCCCTGAAGTGGTGCAGGAACAGGTGACCTATCCGCTGACGTCGGCCCTGATGGCGGTGCCCGGCGCGAAAACCGTGCGCGGTTTTTCCTTCTTTGGCGACTCCTATGTGTACGTGCTGTTTGATGACGATACCGACCTCTACTGGGCGCGCAGTCGGGTGCTGGAGTACCTCAGCCAGATTGCGCCGCAATTGCCGAATGGTGCTCAGCCGCAGTTGGGGCCGGATGCAACCGGTGTTGGCTGGGTGTACCTCTATGCCCTGACCGATCCAACCGGCCAACATGATCTGGCGGATTTGCGCGCGCTGCAGGACTGGTTCCTCAAGTACGAATTGCAGTCGGTGCCGGGTGTGGCCGAGGTTGCGCCACTGGGCGGTATGGTGCGTCAGTATCAGATTCAGCTTGATCCGGCCCGGCTGGTACAGCATCAGTTGCCGGTCTCGCACATCGTGACCGCGATTCAGGCGGCCAGTGCGGAAACCGGGGCGTCTGTGATCGAGATGGCCGAAGCCGAGTACATGTTGCGGGCAACCGGGTTTGTGCGTTCGCTGGCAGATTTGGAAATGACGCCACTGGGCGTGAATCAGCAGGGCACGCCGCTGTTGTTAAAAGACGTTGCCAGCGTGCAGTTCGGGCCGGAATTACGGCGTGGTATTGCCGAGTTGAACGGTGAAGGTGAAGTGGTCGGTGGGATTGTGGTGATGCGTTACGGTGAAAATGCCCGCGCCACCATTCAAGCGGTAAAAGAAAAGCTGGAGAGTCTCAAGCCGTCATTGCCTGACGGGGTTGAGCTGGTGACGGTGTACGACCGTACCGACCTGATTGACCGGGCCATCGACCACCTGATCGACAAGTTATCTGAAGAATTGCTGGTGGTGGCGCTGGTGTGTGCGCTGTTTCTGTTTCACCTGCGCTCGTCTCTGGTGATCATGATCAGTCTGCCATTGGGCGTGCTGGCTGCGTTTATGTTGATGAAGTGGCAAGGCCTGAATGCCAATATCATGTCGCTGGGCGGCATTGCGATTGCCATCGGGGCCATGGTGGATGGCGCGATTGTGATGATTGAGAATCTGCATCGGCATCTGGAAAAGCGCGATCCT
Source organism: Oceanobacter sp. (assembly GCA_045430275.1). GTDB lineage: Bacteria > Pseudomonadota > Gammaproteobacteria > Pseudomonadales > Oceanobacteraceae > Oceanobacter. Next base: position 55,022 of record JAILXU010000019.1, read on the forward strand.
GATGGTTCGGAATCCCATTGGGTGGTGGTTGGCCGGGCAGCGCGTGAAGTCGGCCCGGCGCTGTTTTTCAGCTTGTTGATCATCACATTGAGCTTTTTACCGGTTTTTACTCTGGAAGCTCAGGAAGGCCGCCTGTTCGCACCGCTGGCTTACACCAAAACCTGGGCCATGGCCGCCGCTGCGATTCTGGCGATCACGCTGGTGCCGGTGCTGATGGGGTATTGCGTGCGCGGTCGTATTCGTTCGGAGCAGCAAAATCCGCTGAGTCGTGTGTTGGGCGCGCTCTATTTGCCGGTGCTGGGAGGTGTGCTGCGTTTCCCGAAAACCGTTTTGCTGCTGGTGTGTCTGATGGCGGCGTCAGTGTGGTGGCCGCTGCAGCGTATTGGCTCCGAGTTTATGCCACCGCTGGATGAAGGCGATTTGATGTACATGCCCAGCACTTATCCGGGCATTTCCATTGGTGAAGCGCGCCAGTTGTTGCAGCAAACCGATCGGCTGATTCGCACGGTGCCAGAAATGGAGACGGTGTTTGGCAAAATCGGGCGTGCCGAAACCGCCACCGACCCCGCTCCCCTGACCATGATCGAAACCTTTATCCGCTTGAAGCCTCGTGAACAATGGCGTGAGGGCATGAGCAGTGCGGATATTCGCGCCGAACTGGATCGGGCGGTGCAGATTCCCGGACTCAGCAATGCCTGGGTGATGCCGATCAAGACCCGGATCGACATGCTGGCAACGGGCATCAAGACGCCGGTCGGAGTGAAAGTCGCCGGGGCCGATCTGGATGTGATTCAGGAAATTGCCACGCAACTGGAAACGCTGCTGCAGGAAGTGCCCGGCACCACCAGTGTGTATGCTGAACGGGTGGTCAGTGGCCGCTATCTGATGCTGGATATGAAGCGCGAGCAACTGGCGCGTTATGGCGTCAGCGTGGCGGATGTGCAGCGTTTTATCCGCTTTGCCATCGGCGGGATGCCGGTGATGGAAACCGTGGATGGCCTGGAGCGCTATTCGGTCAATGTTCGCTATCCACAGGGGCATCGCAATTCGCCGGAGGCATTGCAACAACTGTACTGGGTGTTGCCTGGCCGTGCCGGACAGCCATCGCGTACGATCACGCTGGGGGAGTTGGTGGATATTCGCATTGCCTCCGGGCCTGCCATGATCAAGAGCGAGAACGCCCGCATCAACGGCTGGTTGTTTGTGGATATGGCTGGCGTGGATTTGGGTCGCTACGTCAGCGATGCCAGGGCACTGGTCGATCAGGCTCTGCAGGATGGCCGCCTGTCGTTGCCTGCCGGGTATTCCATTCGCTGGGCCGGACAGTTCGAGTATCTGGAACGGGCAAAGAACAAACTGATGTACGTCGTGCCTTTGACGCTGGCGATTATCGCCGTGCTGCTGTACCTGAGCTTTCAGCGGTTGACCGAGGTGTTGATGATTTTGCTGACTCTGCCGCTGGCGCTGGTCGGCAGTCTGTGGCTGATCTGGTATCTGGGGTTTAACTTCTCGGTCGCGGTTGGCGTCGGGTTTATTGCGCTGGCCGGGGTGGCGGTGGAGATTGGTGTGATCATGCTGATGTATCTGAATCAGGCCTACACCCGTGCGTGCGAGCAAGCGCCCGACGGCTTGACAGTGCATCAGTTGCGGCAGGTGGTTCTGGAGGGTGCGGGGCGGCGTTTGCGTCCGGTTGCGATGACAGTGGCCACCATTGCGATTGGTCTGTTGCCGGTCATGATGGGCGATGGCACCGGTTCGGAAGTGATGAGCCGGATTGCAGCACCGATGGTGGGAGGCACGGTCAGTGCCTTGCTGCTGACGCTGGTGGTTCTGCCAGTGCTGTTCTATCTCACGCGTCTGCCACAGGTGCGTGCCCGTGACATCTGCGACCATTGACCCCGTTTGTCAGCACGATGGTAGGGCTGCGGGGTATGGATGGGCTGGCTAGCATGGAGTAAAGAATAACCAGCGAGGCCAGTCATGCTGTATTCCATGCAACGGCCCAGTCCGTTTCGATTGTTTCTGCAATGGAGCGTGCTGGCGTGTACATCTTCAGTGATTCTGGCGATCAGTATGGATCTGGGGTTGCTGGGACAGGTATTAGTGAGCGATGTGACCCGGATCAGTTTGCTGATTCTACTGGTGTTGCTGGGCGGCAGTCTGTATGCCGGTTATCGCTGCTGGTGGTTGTCGCGTCAGGTTGAAGGCATGTTTGCCGCATCCGGCACGGCCAGCCAGTCGGTGGTGCAGACCTTCTTTCAAACGGTTAAAGCCGACCACTCCCATTCCGAGCGTTTGTCAGATGCTCTGGCGGCTGAGGTGATGGCCGAACGCCTGCAGGGCAATCATCAGGTTGGCTGGTTTGTCACTGGCATCGTCGTCAAGCTGGGGTTGTTGGGAACCGTGGTTGGCTTTGTGTTGATGTTGCGCTCGGTTTCCGACATTGAACAACTGGATACGTCGGATATTCAGGTTCTGATGCAGCAAATGACGCTCGGGATGGGCGTGGCCATGAACACCACGCTGGTGGGGCTGGTGTCCAGTATGCTGCTGGGGATTCAGTATCTGATGCTCGACCGGGCAGCGGATCAACTGGTTGCGGATGCTGTCGAAGCGGCAACCTGTCCGTCTGAGCCGTCGTAGCATGGCCTTGTTTCGTCGTGGCAATGTCGCAGACATTGATCCTTTTACGGATTTGCTGTTCAACGCACTGCTGACGTTTACCTTCCTGTTTCTGATCGCTCTGTTATTACTCAATCCTCCGGCGGAAACCGGCATCATTGACCCGAAGGCGGAATTTCTGATTACCGTCAGTTGGCCGGATGGCAATCCCAATGACGTTGATATCTGGGTCGCCGGGCCGGATGGCAAGCAAGTGTCCTACAAGCGCGCCCAGGATGGGCTGATGCATCTGGATCGGGATGATCGCGGCATGATCAATGACACCCAGGTCGTTAATGGTGTGGAAATGGTCAATCCGCTGAATCAGGAAGTGTTGACCATTCGCGGTCGGCCTCCCGGTGAGTACATCGTCAATCTGCATTACTTCAAACGTCAGGGCGATGACACCGAAGACAACCGAGTTCCGGTGACGGTGTACCTGGCGGAAGTGAATCCACGCATGAAGGTGCTCTTCTATAACACCAGCTATCTGGAACAGGAAGGTCAGGAAATCACTGCCTTTCGTTTCACCATTGCCCCTTCTGGCAACGTCACCAATATCAACCAGTTACAAAAAAGCCTGATACATGGCCCGGAGAAATCTTTATGAATGAAATTCTTGTGACTCTGGCGCTGGTCTATCTGATGGTGGTTGGGCTGTTGCTGCTGGTGTTGATCCACAGTCCGGTTCGCTGGTGGCTCAAGCTGGTGCTGATCATAGTGGTCACCGGATTTGGCTGGTTCAGTTATCTGGGCTGGAAGCAAAGTCAGGGCTGGCCCGCTCTGGTGGAGGTGCCGGATAAGTTTCTGCTGCACTTTGCGGTGATTGAAGAACCCGATGACGATCTGGGAACAGAGGGGGCCATCTTCCTGTGGCTGACGGATTTGTATCACAACCGCTTGGCCGCCGAGCCACGTGCCTATCGCTTGCCTTACGATCAGCCAATGCACGCAAAGGTAGAAAGTGCCATGCGGCGGACCAAGGCCGGTAATCTGCAATTGGGCATTCGCAAAGGTGGAGATGACTTACCGGAGGTGAAGCAGTATCGAAAAGAGCTGGGAGACCATGCTCTGGATATTGAGTTTATCCCGGTTCCTGATCCCGAATTGCCGGAGAAGTGATATGAAGCAGCTTCGTATGATGGGAATCGGTGTCGGATTGGCTGTACTTCTGACGGCGTGTCAGCAACAACCGGAAACATCGCGCTGGTTTCCGTTACAGGATGGCCGTTCCTGGCACTATCAACAGACGCGTATCTGGGGGGATGAAAAGACGGTTTCTCGTTTCAGTGTTGAAACTCACGAGCTGAATGAGCAAGAGGCGTCCTTTTTTACGCGTCATTCGATTGATACAAATCATCTGTCTGTGCGGCGCACTTCCAGTGGCACTGACTATTATGTGGCTGTCAGCCCGGAAGGGATTGAGCGCGTGGCTAAAAAAGTTCTGATAGAACACCTTCCACGACTGGATACAACGCCTCGTCTGATTCTGCCGGATGAGGTTGACCTCGACACCGGAGCGGCCTGGGAAGTGGAAACACAGCCCTATATTCTGGCCAGTACGGCACCTCATATTCCCTGGATCGCGGATGCCAATCGTTTTGCCATGATGTATGAGATTGTGGATATGGACGCAACGGTTGAAACGGTCGCTGGTATTTTCAAACATTGCATACAGGTTCAGGGGCAGGCCAAGATCAGTTTCTACGCCGATCCGAGATTGGGTTATCAGGATATGCATCTGACCCAGACGGAGTGGTACGCCAAAGATGTTGGGCTGGTGAAACTGGTTCGGGAAGAACCTCTCGATCTTGAAATGTATCAAGGTGGGACTCTGGAGTTGGAGCTGATCCACTATCAGTGAAAAATCCCTTGTTCGACTCCCTGAAAACTTTCTGAAACTTTTTTCAAAAAAAGTCTTGTGGGATCTCTGGATTCGGGTATAGTTCGCGTCCTCGATTCAGGAGCAGCCAACAACACGGCTCGCTTGAAACGTCTAAGCATCTGTTTTTAAACAACTTTTTAAAAATAAACGCTTGACAGGGTCGAGAAACGCGCTAGAATGCGCAGCCTGATTCGAACGACTTGTTCGCCGGATCAGAAAGCAGTTTGAACGGTTGGTTTTGAAACGATGTTTAATCACTTCAAAATAAATTAAAAAAACTGCTTGACATTATCGGCTAGCTCTATAGAAT
>JAILXU010000002.1:0-276581 GCA_045430275.1 Oceanobacter sp.
TGGTAGTTTGATATGACTTTTTTAGATGCCGGAGTAATACCACAGCCGGTGATCTGAATGCTCGTTATGTCATTCACACCGTTGGGCCGGTGTATCACACCGCGAATGATCCCGAAGCCTTGTTAATGTCCTGTTATCGCCAATCTCTGGCACTGGCCCAGATGCACCAGTGTCGATCCATTGCATTTCCAGCTATATCCTGTGGCGTTTATGGATATCCCATTGAAGACGCCGCCGATATTGCGCTGGATATTTGCCAGCAACCGGAATATTCCGACCTCGATATCCGGTTTTATTTATTTGGAAAAACAATGTATTCCATTTGGTCAGATATGCAATAAAAGGCGCATTCCATGCTGGCTGAGACAGGGGTACTGCCAGCCTTCCAGCCCAGTGATTACCTGCCTGCCACCGTCACCTTCGACTTTGGCAACGTAAAACAACCGATTATAAAAATCACACGTAACAGGCACAGGTACATTCAGGCCGAAAAAACACATTCAATGTCCTGAATCATCATAACCAGATCGAATAAACGTATTTTTTGATATTTTATTATGATATTTGTGATTTTTTGTAACGCGACAAATAACCACCCGAATACTGGATTAGAATCGTTAGTCACTGGTTGACCGATATCACACCGCTAACCTTTTGACTGATATTAAACTCTGATGTGGTTGTTATATTCGTCAATACTGGCTTGATTTTATTGTCGGCTTTCATACCACACCTTGCTGAGATCATCATGGATTTGCTGTTACTGAAAGACATAATGGCCCGCTCTCCGGTTTGCATGGATGAACATTATTCGGTTGCGGATGCTCTTGAACGGATGGAGAGCCACCAAACCAGTACCGCTGTAGTCACCACGGCTTCGGGGCACATTACCGGGCTGGTCACTGAGCAGGCGCTGCGAGAACGGGTGCGATACTGCGACGATCCGGATGCCCGCCTCTGTGATGCCCGGCAAACCACCGTCACGCCCTATCACGCAGCCCGATTGCAGGCTATTTTTGATACAACCCAGCAATTAATTGCACTGCTGGAACCCGATGGGCGAATCATCAACCTGAATCGCATGGCGTCTGAGTATTTCAATATGACTCCAGCGGATGCCTGTGGCATGAACCTGGCGGATTACGAATGGTGGGCCAACGATGCCGTTCGACAGGCCAAGGTTCGGCTTTCCATTCAGCAAGCTCGCGGCGGCCAATACGTTCGCTATCGTGTCGTGATGCCTCATTCCGACCCACACGATACCATTGACTTCCGCCTTAGCCCGGTCTTCGATGCCCAGGGTCAGGTGCATATGCTGGTCGCGGAAGGCCGGATTATTACCGATGAAATACGCGCCCAACGGCGTTTGAAGCAAAGTGAAATGCGCTACCGCAGTTTTATCACGCACACCAGCGAGATTGTTTTCTCCATCGAGCCAGAGCAACCGATTCCTATGGCCGACAGGGTTGAACAGCAGATTGCGCAACTACTGGATGCGCGGGTGGTTACGGCCAACCTCGCCATGGCCAAACGTTACCATCACACCGACCCGGACGATGTGCTGGGTATGACGATTGGTCAATTGCACCTGGAGTCAGGCTGTACCGATGAACAGTTTTTGCAGAACTGGATTCAGGCCGGTTACACCTTTAACGGCTACATTACCAAGGCGATCAATGCTGCTGGCATCTGCACCTGGTACAGCAACAATCTGAATGCGGTGATCCACAACCATGCCCTGATCCGCTTGTGGGGAACCCAAACCGACATCACCGAACGCATTCTGGCGGAAGATGCCCTGTCACACTCGGAAGAACTCAAGCGCGGCATTCTGAACTCCATCAATGCCGAAATTGCCGTGATTAATCACAGTGGCAATATCATCAGTACCAATGAACGATGGAAAGCCTTTGCCAGCAACCATTGCCCTGAAAGTAATCGTGTTGTTCTGAACCACATCGGAAACCACAATTATTTTGATCTGCTAAAGCGCTATTCAAGCCATTCGGATTGCGTTGCCCGTCAGGTATACCAAGGCATTCAGGACGTCATCAGCGGTCAAATCGTTCACTTTACGCTGGAATACAACTGCGATACCGAGCACAACTACCGCTGGTTTCACCTCAGTGTCACGCCGCTGCCTAATAAGAATATGGTCGTCATTACCAACACGAACATCAGCGATCAAAAAGTATCTGAACTGGCCCTGCAAGAGAGTGAAACCCACCTGCAACTGGCGTTGGATGCAGGCGGCGCGGGTATCTGGGTCTGGGATATTCATCGAGACAAGGTTTTTATTGATGACCGTTTTGCCCGATTCTTTGGTGTCTCGCACATTCAGCCATTGCCATTGGCTCAGGTGCTGACCGGGGTACATCCACACGACTACCAACGTGTTGCCGATGAATTTCAGACCGCGATTCAAGAGCAGGATGACTACACTGGCGAGTTTCGGGTGACAGGCGAAGAACGCCTTCGCTGGGTCAGTGCGCGTGGCCATATTGAACGCGACCAACAGCAACGCGCCACCCGCTTCTCAGGCGTGGTACTGGATATTACCGAGCGCAAGCTGGCGGAAGAAAAGCTCAAGTCCGAGCAAGATTTGCACAGCCAGTACCTGAGCACCATGCAAACCCTGATGGTGGCGCTGGATCAACACGCCAATATCGTAATGATCAACCGGGCTGCCTGTGAATTACTGGGCTACCCGCAATCCTGGCTGATGGGTAAAAACTGGTTTGAAACCTGCCTCAAATTGCCGGATATACAAGACGAAACCCTGCCTGTATTCCAACAAATTATGCGGGGTGACATCGAACCATCCCAATACTTTGAAAACCACATTGTTGACCGTTATGGCCAACGCCATTTGATCGCCTGGCACAACGCCATTTTACGAGACGCCAACGGCAAGGGCACCGGGGTACTCAGCTCTGGTCAGGACATCACCGAACAACGCAAGATGGAGCTGATCAAGCGCGATAACGAAAAAACCTTGCGGGTTATTTTTGAACAAGCAGGCGTGGGCGTCGCACTGGTTGACTCAGCCAGCGGACGGTTCTTGCGCATCAATCACAAGTACTGCGAACTGCTGGGTTACAGCGAACAGGAGTTGGCTAATGGCATTCATGTCTGGGACATTATTCACCCGGACGATATCGAACAGGATCGACACCAGATTCAACGCCTGCTCGACGGTGAGATTCTTCATTACGCCGTAGAAAAACGCTACATCCACCGCGATGGTTCAATCGTCTGGGTCAACCTGACCGCTACCCCGACCTGGGAAGACGATGGCGACCCGCATCATCACATCGCCGTGGTGCAGGACATCACGCCACGTAAGGAATCCGAACAGAAACTGAAACAGGCTGAAAGTGACTGGATTCAGGCCATGGATCAGTTTGACGATGCTTTCTACCTGGTGGATATGGAACGCCATCTGATCCGAGCCAATAAAGCCTTCTACGACATGATTGATGTCGCTCCTGAAAGCTGCATTGGCCGCCCCATTGCGCAACTGGTACACCCCGAGAAGGAACAGTTCCCCTGCCCCATCGATCAAGCCCTGAAGGAACACCGGGAAGTCACTCTGACGCTGGAAGCCGACAACCACAGTAATCCGATGAAACGCCCCATCGAAATTTCATTGCGTCTGGTGCACGACAGCCAGCAGCAACCCACCGGCATGTTGGTGGCCATACGAGATCTGAGCCGCACCCGTCAAATCCGGGAACGGCTGCGCCTGGCCGGTATCGTGTTTGATAACACCACCGAAGGCATCATGGTAACGGACGCCGAAGCACGAGTACTCGAAATCAATCAGGCATTCACCGATATTCTGGGTTATCAACGCCATGAAATCATCGGCCAGAGTCCGGGGATCCTGAACTCCGGGCGTCACGATGACGCCTTCTACAAACAAATGTGGACATCACTCGAACAAACCGGCCAGTGGCGCGGCGAAATCTGGAATCGGCGACAGGACGGCTCCATCCTGCCGGAATGGCAAACCATCACACGGGTTGAAGATGAGCGTGGCAACCTGACTCAATTCGTGGCTGTGTTCTCCGATATCAGCCAGATCAAGCAATCTCAGGAAGAACTCGCCTATCTTGCACATCACGATCCATTAACCGGGCTTCCCAATCGCCTGTTACTGAACGAACGCCTGGAACAAGCAATCCATCGGGCCGCCCGTCACAACAGCCAGTTCACACTGATGTTTCTGGACATCGATAACTTCAAACACATCAATGACAGCCTCGGCCACCCGGTTGGCGACCAGCTACTGCAAGCTCTGGCGGCCATACTGGCCGAAGCCATTGGCGAAGAGGACACCGTAGCCCGAGTCAGTGGCGACGAATTTGTGATCATCCTGAATCAGGTTAAAACGCCTCAGGAAGCTGCTCAGGCAGGTCATCACCTGATCGAAATGCTGGCGCATCCCTGCCGCCTTCAGGATCGGGAAATCGCCGTCACCACCTCGCTGGGGCTGTGTATTTACCCCAAGGACGGCAACAACACCGCCGACCTGCTGCGTAACGCCGATGCGGCCATGTACAAAGCCAAGGACAACGGTCGCAACACCATCAGTTTCTACAATAAAAACATGACTCAGGAAGCCTTCGATCGCGTCATGCTGGAAAACGATCTGCGGCAAGCCATTCAGCGACAGGAGCTGTTTCTGGTCTACCAGCCACAGATTAACCTGAGTACCGGGCGCTGTATCGGTGCAGAGGTCTTGCTGCGCTGGGAGCATCACAAGCTGGGCATGATTTCTCCGGCCCGCTTTATTCCCATTGCCGAAGACTCGGGGCTGATCCAGAACATTGGAGAATGGGTACTGCAGACAGCCTGCCAGCAAGGTCGAATCTGGCTCGATGAAGGACTGGATATTGGCCGTCTGGCCATCAACATCGCCGGGCCGCAACTGCAGCGCGGCAATCTGGTGGACATGGTTGAAGAAATACTGGCTCAGACCGGCTTTCCAGCCGAACAACTGGAACTGGAAGTCACCGAGAGCTACATCATGAAACAGGCTGATCAGGCCATTATCTGCCTCAAGGAATTGCGCCAGATGGGCATCACGCTGGCCATCGACGACTTTGGCACCGGCCACTCATCCCTGTCTTATCTGACTCAGCTCCCCATTCACAAATTGAAAATTGACCAGTCATTTGTCCGCGATTTGCCGGAGGACCAACAAAAAATGACGATCACCAACACCGTCATTGTCATGGGCAAGAGCCTGGGGTTAACCGTCATTGCTGAAGGCGTTGAAACAAAACAACAAGCCGCTTTCTTACACGACCGGGAATGCCACGAAGTACAAGGCTACCTGTACAGCAAACCTAAGCCTGCCGATGACTTCAAATGTTACATTTTGAACCACATGACGACATCCGTATAAAAAATCAACACTTTCTGGCCTTCCAAATTGGGTCTTTTTCCAGAAGACATCTAAAATGAGAGGTATGTCACAACGTAATACCACATTGCTTGGCTCAGACAGATACAGGGAGCGCTCTATCTGATGTAAGACCACCAGGCCTGTTAGTACCATCGACTTGGGTGTCTGCTTATGAATATGCTCCTTGGCCTTGATTATGAACTGTTTTTCGGTGCCCACACGGGTACGGTCGAACATTGCATGCTGCAACCAACTCATGCCCTGGCGACAGCTTTGTCCTCCGTCCAATCCCGACACGCCCCGCGCCTGACTCTGTTTGTCGATGCCTGTTTTCTGTTGCGCCTGAAACAGCTCGAACCACAACACCCGGAACTGGCTGAGCAGCGTCGCGCTATTGAAGCGCAGCTCAAAGACCTGTCCCGCAGAGGGCACAGCATCCAGTTGCACATCCACACTCACTGGCTTGATTGCAACTACCACAACGGCCAGTGGCAGATGGACACTCACCGTTATCGTTTGCACGATATTAACCCCGCAGAACAAATCACTGTTCTGCTGGAAGCGGTACACATGCTGTCTGAAATTTCTGAGCAGCCGGTGTTTGCTTTCCGGGCTGGCGGCTGGTGTTTGCAGCCATTTGACCAAATCGCCGATGCCCTGCATCGGGCCGGTATCTGGCTCGACAGCACGGTGTACCCCGGTGGTGTGTGTGAAGACCCGGTACGCTGGTTTGATTTCCGCAATGCCCCGAACAAGAGCCACTGGACATTCGATCAGAATCCGTTGGAACACGATGCATATGGACGATTCGTCGAGGTTCCGATCAGCCACCAGCGTATATCACCGGCCTTTTTCTGGCAGATGGCCATCATGAAAAAGATGGCGGGCAAAGACAACCGTGCGTTTGGCGACGGCCATGCCATGGTGGCTCACTCCGCGTACTACTGGGATCGCCTGACCAAGGCCAGTACTGGCCCGGCGTCCATTGATGGCATCAAGGGTGACTTGCTGGAAAGTGCGTACCAGCAGCAAAAAACGCATAACCCGGATGGCTTTTTCAACGTCATGGGCCACCCGAAGGCGTTGACGCCGCGTTCAATCAAGTGTCTGACTCGCTTTCTGGAACAGCATCAGGAAGAGGTTCAGCTGATTTCATTTGAAGAACTGAGCCACCTGAAGCCCGAACGGGCGACACGCGGCATTCGCAGAACCACGACACGTGCGACCGACACAACAGGCTTGCGGAACCCCGTTCTCGATCACGCTGCCGCCTTCAGACAAGGTGTTCCCCGCAGCGCCTGAAGCCCCCCCCCTCAACTACAGGGTCGCACTGGCACCGGGATCGTCAGTCCTTAAGGGATTTGACGATTCACATCCACCGATACACTCAGAACCGGGCTTTCTCCACCTCCGAAGATCACACCACACAAGGGCGTGACATCGTAAAAATCACGACCCCACCCTGTCACAATGTGCTGCTCGGCAGGCATGCAGTCATTGGTTGGATCAAACTCAAACCAGCCTTCCCCCGGTGAGAACACCTGAATCCAGGCATGCGTGGCATCCGCGCCAACCATTTTTTCTTGTCCGGGTGGTGGCAGGGTTTCCAGATAACCGGACACATAACGCGCGGCGTACCCCAACGAGCGCAGGCAACCGATCATCAGATGGGCAAAATCCTGGCACACCCCCTTGCGGGTGGCCATCACATCCTGAATGGGCGTGGCAATGGTGGTCGAGGCTGGAGAGTAGTCGAACTCGGTAAAAATCTTGTGGGTCAGCTCTTGCACCGCCAGCAGCAAGGGCTTGTCATCGGCAAACACCTCGTCGGCATAGGCTTTCAATTCGTCACTGGCCTTGACCATGGGCGAGTTCAGCAGATATTCCCGAGCCATCAGCACATCGGCATTGCGTGACTGAAACATCACATGGCGGGCATCCCGACAACTGATGCCAGATCGCAGGTCATCAAACGTCTGGGCCGACGTTTCGACCTCGCTGATGGAGGTAATCACCAACCGGTCGTGCGGGCGCTGAATTTCAAAGTGGTACGCCGTATTGCCAAAATAATCGACCCGATACGAATGCGAAGCCGGGCCAGGTGCAATGCTGACGTCGCCGCCAAAACACCGCTGGCGCTCGGTATTCCGCGGTGTCAGGTGCGCCATGTTGTAACAGTGAGATACCCGGCTGTGGTACAGGTATTCCGTAATGTGTTTAATTCGATAGCGCATTACATGCCCTCCCAGTTGCTGGACACAACCAACTGATGAGAGTCCTCACGATGATTGAAATATTTGTCCGTAATGATGTCACTCAGACTCACCATTTGTTCCGACATCGCCACCATTTGTTGTTCCAGTTGATCTCGCTGGTGCTCTTTCACGGCACTCAGATCCGCCAACGACGACAGCTTCAGGCTCGCTTCACACTCCAGTAACTGACGCTGATCCGACGGCAGCTCGTGCATGGGCGTTGCAACCTGAGGCAAGGCCCGGATATGCTCACCCAGACGTTCAATCTGATACATCAGAGAACGCGGATTGGTATTATCCAGCATCACCAGATCCAGCGATGCCTGCACCCCGACCCGCGCCCGATAGCGACGGCGATAACTGATCAGGGCTTCCTGAGACAGCAGCAAAGCCTCACACAGTTTGGTCTGATCGGTGTCGGGAATCGCCGGAACAATCAGGCTACGGATGGCCGTTGAAATCAGATAACAGCGCTCCAGACGCCGCCCCATGTCCATAAAGTGCCAGCCAAAACCCCGAATCATGCTTTCCTGAATCAGACCAGCAAATGCCATCAGCGCTGTTACCAGCGGATCAAGCGCCTCTTCCGGGGCCGATGACAAACTCAGCGAGAAGCTGTCATCCAGTATTTTCAGTGCATCCCGAATGTCATTGATGACCCGGAACGTGTCCGACGACAACAGCTCCTTGGTTTCTTCGGCGCAATTCAGCATGGTGTTCAGATTATTGGAAATGCTGCCCAATACGGCACCGTTCTGAATGATGGCCTGCAGTGCCTCTTCAGACTCCTGGCCTTCCAGCGGCTGTGGCGGTGTCACGGTAATCATCGACACCGCGTGCAGAACCTGATGCCGCGTCAGCGGATTGATCGGTTCATCACCGTTCAACATCATAAAGGCCACTCGCAGCATCCGCAGAGACGATTCCGCCCGCTCGGCGTAACGGCCCATCCAGAACAGGTTTTCCACCACCCGGCTGGGTAAACTGATCTGATCCAGCTCGCGGCTGACCGGCTCGTCCACCACTTCCTCGTCACGCACGCGTTCTGGCTCAGACGCCAGCACCCAGGTGTCTTTACTCTGGGAACCGGCCTGACTGGCAATGGTGAACGAACGCTCCCCCTGACCGACTCGCGTCAAGCCGCCGGGCATCAGCGTATAGGAGGTTTCCGTCGCCACCGCAAAGGTGCGCAAAATCGACGGACGCGGTGCCAGTTCCCGCCCGGTAAAGGCCGGAGTATGCGCCGCGTCCAGAATCGCCTGCCCCACAAACTGCTCCGGGTGCGCTATGATCTGGGCGCGCAACTGAATCAGCTCGGCGTCATTCAACTCCGGGCCATAGACACTGCGACGGCTTTGGCCCCGGAAGATCGGCTTGATCACCAGCTCCGGCAAGTGATCCAGCACATACGCCTGATCTGCAGTATTGCCACACCAGTAGGTATCCACGCTGGGCAAACGCAATTCACGTCCCAGCAAGGTGCGCGAGATGTCCGGCAGGTAGCGCAGGAACACCGGATTCTCCAGCACTCCAGCCCCCAGCGGGTTGGCAATCACTACATTGCCTGCGCGCGCCACTTCCAACAGGCTGGCCACCCCCAGACGAGAATCACCCCGCAGCTCCACCGGGTCGCAGAACCAGTCATCCACCCGGCGGAACAGCACATCCACCCGCGTCAAACCATCCAGGGATTTCATCCACAAATAGCCGTTACGCACCACCAGGTCGTCACTCTGTACCAGGTTAAAACCCAGATGATTGGCCAGATACGCGTGCTCAAAATAGGTTTCGTTGTGAGTGCCCGGTGTCAGCACCGCAATGCGCGGCTGATTTTGATCCGGTGCCAACGAGGTCAGCTTGTCCCGCAAACGCTGGAAGAATACCGACAGGCGATGCACATGGCTTTCCCGAAACAGACTCGGAAATACCCGCGACATCACCGAGCGATTCTCCAGCGCATAGCCCATACCACTGGGCGACTGGGTTCGGTCTCCCAGCACCACAAAGTCACCGTTCTGGTTACGGATCAAATCCGTGGAATGCAGAATCAGGTCATGATGTCCCGGCAACTGAATGCCCTGACATGGCCGCAAAAAACCACGATGACAAAACAGGGCTTCCGGAGGAATGACGCCCTGACGAATCAGGTCACGAGGGCCGTACAAGTCACGCAACAGAAGGTTGAACAGCTCCGCCCGCTCGACCAGTGCCGCTTCAATCCGACCCCATTCATCACTGCCCATGACCATGGGCACCATATCCAGCCCCCAGATGTGGGAGCGATGGGTGTTGTCGCTGTAGATATTGTACGTCGCACCATCGTCACGCAGGATACGTAACGCCTTGGCCTGACGATCACGCAAATTCTGGCAGCCGAGGCCGTCCAGCGACTCCAGCAGATACCGCCAGTGATCGCGCATTTGCCCATCCGGGGTCAGCGCTTCATCCAGCAAGCCTCCGGCAGCGGCCTGATACAGCAGCGAGTCCGAACGTTCATCCATGGTCTGAAAAGAGAAAGAAGCATTATTCTGACTCTGGTTCTGGCTTTGGGACATACAACCCC
Organism: Oceanobacter sp.; assembly: GCA_045430275.1. Lineage (GTDB taxonomy): Bacteria > Pseudomonadota > Gammaproteobacteria > Pseudomonadales > Oceanobacteraceae > Oceanobacter. The sequence goes on from JAILXU010000002.1 coordinate 10,232, forward strand.
TCAATTAAAAAATCACGGGCAATATCCGCTCCAACCCGAAACGGTGTCCCAAAAAATAATGCTGTAATGATACAAACATGGCGCAAAAAGCCAAAAAAATGGCCGCATAAAGCGGCCATTATGTCAGAACCCATAACAGTCTCACAGCCAAAGGCTATCGAGACTTTCAGGCATCAGGAGGGTTGACGGCGCAAGTCCAGCGTGTGTGGGTATTCGCCCGGCGATTCCTCCGGTGGCGGTGTCATGGGTTTGGGGTCGTGGTTGGGGAAAAATTCCCGCAAGACGTCCGGTTCCAGATCCGACCGAGACTCGTAAGCGCCATGAGTATGATCCAGCTCCGAGAAGCGATTCACACGACGGCTTTCGGCCTCAAAGGAATTCACCGGGAAGGTGTCATAGCTGCGGCCACCCGGATGCGACACATGGTAGCTGCACCCGCCCACCGAGCGACCATTCCAGGTATCGATCAGGTCAAACACCAGCGGTGCATGAGCGTCGATGCTCGGGTGCAAGGCCGACGGCGGTGCCCAGGCCTTGTAGCGCACTCCAGCCACGCTTTCGCCATGGCGACCGGTGCTTGTCAGCGGCACTCGACGGCCATTACAAGCCAGCACATAGCGCCCTTCTGTCAGGCCCGTCACCTTGACCTGCAAACGCTCAACCGAAGAATCCACATAACGGGCGGTGCCGAAGCTGGTGACTTCCTCACCCAGCACGTGCCATGGCTCGATGGCCCAGCGCAGCTCGATGGTGATGTTGTCCAGCTCGACGGTGCCGTAATGCGGGAAGCGGAACTCTTCAAAAGGCAGCAGCCACTCGGCCTTGAAGTCCAGCCCCTGCTGTTGCAAGTCAGCCGCCACTTCCCTGACATCTTCCATCACAAAATGCGGCAGCATGAACTTGTCGTGCAGCAAGGTGTTCCAGCGCACCAGATTGTGCTGATACGGTTGCTGCCAGAAACGGATCAGCAACGCCCGGATCAGCAACGCCTGCACCAGTGCCATGCGGCTGTGCGGAGGCATTTCAAAGCCCCGGAATTCCAGAATCCCCAGACGCCCGGTTGGGCTGCCGGGGGCAAACATTTTGTCAATGCAGAACTCGGCCCGGTGAGTGTTGCCCGTCATATCAATCAGCAGGTTTCGCATCAGGCGATCCACCAGCCACGGCGCGGCAGCTTCACCTTCCGGCATTTGCTGGAAAGCAATTTCCAGTTCGTACAACGCTTCGTCGCGGCCTTCGTCCACGCGTGGTGCCTGACTGGTCGGGCCGATAAACGCCCCGGAGAACAGGTACGACAAACTTGGGTGGTGCTGCCAGAACGTCACCAGACTGCGCAGCAGATCCGGGCGACGCAACATGGGGCTGTCGGCAGGTGTCGCACCGCCCAGCGTAATGTGATTACCACCACCCGTGCCGGTGTGGCGACCATCCAGCATGAACTTCTCGGCACTCAGACGCGACTCGCGCGCCGCCTGATACAGCTCAACGGTGTTTGAAACCAGTTCACGCCAGTTGTTCGACGGGTGAATGTTCACCTCAATCACGCCCGGATCTGGCGTGACCAGCAGTTTCTGCAAACGGCTGTCTTTCGGTGGCTCATACCCTTCAATAATGACCGGCATATCCAGTGTGGCGGCGGTTTCCTCGATCAGGGTCATCAGATCCAGATAGCTTTCCAGATACGGCAACGGCGGTACAAAAAGGTGCAAGGTTCCATTACGTGGCTCGATGCACAGCGCGGTGCGAATCACTGGAGCGGTGACGGATTCTGCTGCAGCTTCCACGTCATCCGTCGCCCTGGCCTGCTCGACTTGCACCTGTCTGGCACGTTCGCTGGCGTGCTGCACAATGGCTTCACGGGTTGGCAGCGGTTCATCGGTGCGGAATGGATCGGCTTCCTGAATCAGCGGCTTTTCTTCGCTGTGTGGCAGGCTGTCGAGCGGCAGGCGCAAGCCCATTGGCGAGTCACCCGGAATCAGGGTAATGCGGCCACGGCGCATGCGCCATTCGCTGGAGCGCCAGCACTCGCCGTACAAGTCCCACTCCAGTGGAATGACGTAACCGGTTGGCGTGTTCAGCCCCTGCTCCAGCACACGGGCCAAACGCCGACGGGCCAGATCATCTTTGGCGTGGGCAATGCGAGCATCCAGATTTTCCGGCAAATTCTGTTCTTGCAGCAGATAGTGCAAGCCGTCTTCGTAAGCGGCCTGACCCAACCCGCTTTCCAGCCCCAGAAGCGACAGCAAATGACCGGTAAACCGCTGGGCCGATGCGGCGCTGTGGCCGTATTCCTTGTCTACCCGCGCCAACAGGGCCGGGTCTTGCCACATGGGCTGATTATCCTTGCGCCAGAACACACCCAGCGCCCAACGCGGGACTTCTTCTCCCGGATACCATTTGCCCTGGCCGTAATGCAGTAAGCCTTCCGGGGCAAAATGGTCGCGCAGTTTCAGCAACAGGGTTTTGGCCAGACTGAGTTTGTCGTCGCCCAGCGCTTCGGTGTTCCATTGCTCCGATTCCATATCGTCAACGGACACAAACGTTGGCTCGCCACCCATGGTCAGGCGCACGTCATACACATTCAGCAGTTCATCTACCCGGTCACCCAGCGCGATCACATCGGCCCATTCGGCATCGGTATAGGGCTTGGTGACACGCGGGTCTTCGTGGAAACGGGTGACTTCGTTCTTGAAGTCGAATTCCACCTCGCACTTGTCGGTGCAACCTTCAATCGGCGCGGCTGACACCGGGTGCGGCGTACAGGCCAGTGGAATATGACCTTCGCCTGCGAACAGACCCGAGGTTGGATCAAGCCCGACCCAACCGGCACCCGGCAAGTACACTTCGCACCAAGCGTGCAGATCGGTGAAGTCCTGCTCCGGGCCGCTGGGGCCATCCAGCGATTTTTCGTCCGACGCCAACTGCACCAGATAGCCGGATGCAAAACGGGCCGCCAGTCCCAGATGACGCAACGCCTGCACCATCAGCCAGGCACTGTCACGGCAAGAGCCTTTGGACAGTTCCAGGGTTTCTTCTGGCGATTGCACACCGGGTTCCATACGAATGGCGTACTCAATTCCTTGCTGCAGCGTCGTATTCACATCGACCAGAAAATCAATCGAACGCCGTTCTTCCAGTGAAATACTGTCCACCAGCTTGTCGAACAACGGCCCCTGTTCCTCCAGCTCCAGATACGGCTGCAGCTCTTTCAAAGTCTGCTTGTCATACTCGAACGGGAAGGTTTCGGCCTCTTCCTCCAGAAAGAAGTCAAACGGGTTGATCACCGTCATGTCGGCGATGACTTCCACTTCTACCGAGAACTTGCGGGTTTTTTCCGGGAATACCAGACGCGCCAGATAATTGCCGTACGCGTCCTGCTGCCAGTTGATGAAGTGATCCGCCGGTTCCACTTTCAGGCTGTAGGCGTCAATCGGGGTGCGGGAATGCGGTGCCGGACGCAGGCGAATCACATGCGGTGACAGCGAAACCGGGCGATCAAAGGTGTAGTACGTGTTGTGCTGTATTGCAACGCGGATGGTCATAACAGCTCCAGTAAAAGGGTTTCAGTCATTGAAATTCTGATTGCAGACAATCCGCCGGACGCAGGTAGCAGGGCCTCCCGGCACCACCAGCCCAATGGTTCAACAGCGGATTGTTCTGTCTGGCCCGGTTCAGTAATTGGACTGGAACCAGGCTTTTTCGATCAGTCCATGCAAATCGGCCAGAGACAGCTGCAGCTCGTTCAGGTCATCACGGAATGGCTCACCAAACTCTTCGGCCTGAAGATCCAGTGCTATTTCCTTGCGAATAGCATTGGTGCGCTGAATCACGTCATCGCCCTTGGGCAGACGCTCGGAGGATGTCATGATTTTGTTTAAGCAAAACGAAATAGCACGCGGAAATTCTTCATTCCCCATCAGGAAATTCACCACCGGCGTGCCCCGGATCGAAGACCGCATTTCACGTCGGAACGGCTGGTCTGCGTTCAATGCCCGCAAAACATTTCCCCAGATGATCTGGCGACTGTTGACGGCGAAATCATCATCGGCCACCTGCACAATGGCGGCGATGGCCGCGTCCAGATTTCGGGTCGTCATATCGGCCCGTTCCAGATTCTGGCCCAGCAGCACCATTTCCCAGCCTTCGTCACGGGTCATGTTGACGTACAGCAGACCGACGATTTGCTGACACGACTTGATGATGGTTTCCAGAAACTCGTGACGCATGCTGCGCTTGAGGCCATTGGCGAGGTTGTCTTCCACGAACATGCTCAGTTCGTTGACCATCTCCCAGGTGTCCGCAGGCACCACATCACGGGTGGTACGAATGTTTTCACGGATGGCACGCAGCGAGTTCACTACCGATGAGATGTTGTCTTCATCACCGATCAGATACTTCACCACATTGCGCTCATCACGTACGGAATAGCGCTTGTTAAAGCCGTCTTCCAGACTGTTGATCACAATCAGGTTGTACCAGCTCAGATCAACCTGTTTCGGCAGGTCAAACAACAGCTTGTCGTAGATGCTCACCAGACGAGCCATGGCCTCAACACGCTCCAGATAGCGCGCCGACCAGTAAATGCGTTCAGCAACTTTCGAGAGCATTATTTGGCTCCTGTTCCGGTATCAACAATCCAGGTGTCTTTACTGCCACCCCCTTGAGACGAGTTCACCACCAGTGAGCCCTTTTTCATCGCCACCCGCGTCAGACCGCCGGTCGTAACGTAGCTGTCAGCCGATTGCAGCACAAATGGACGCAGATCCAGATGACGCGGTTCAACGCGATTTTTCGCCACCAGCGTCGGGGCCGTCGAGAGTGCCAGCGTGGGCTGAGCGATGTAGTTACGCGGATTGGCCTTGATCAGTTCGGCAAAGGTTTCACGCTCTTTTTTGGTCGAGTGTGGGCCAATCAGCATGCCGTAACCGCCCGATTCGTTGGCCGGTTTCACCACCAGTTTATCGAGGTTATCCAGCACATACTGACGCTGCTCATCGTCGTAGCAGAGGTAGGTTTCCACGTTTGGAATCAGCGGTTCTTCGCCTAAATAGTAGCGAATGATGTCCGGCACAAAGGCGTACACCACCTTGTCGTCGGCGACTCCGGCTCCCGGTGCATTGGCCAAAGCGACGTTACCGGCCCGCCAGGCGCGCATCAGGCCCGGTACACCCAGAACCGACTTGGGATCGAATACTTCCGGGTCGAGGAACATGTCATCAATGCGACGGTAAACCACATCCACACGCTCCAGTCCGGCGATGGTTTTCATATAGACGCAATCGTCATCCAGCACCACCAGATCGCTGCCTTCAACCAATTCGGCTCCCATGCGCTGGGCCAGGAAGGCGTGTTCGAAGTAGGCCGAGTTGTAAATCCCCGGCGTCAGCACCACCACTACCGGCTTGCTGACGTCACGAGGCGACAGCGCTGCCAGCGTATCGAACAGGTGTTCAGGATAATCCCCGACCGGTGCAATGCGTACGTCCTCGAACACTTCCGGGATTACCCGTTTCATGATTGAGCGGTTTTCCAGCATGTAGGAAACGCCCGATGGCACCCGCAGATTGTCTTCCAGTACGTAAAACTGGCCATCGGCATCGCGCACCAGATCGGTGCCACAGATGTGCGCCCAGACGCCAAAGCGCGGCGACACACCTTCACATTCCTTGCGATAGTTGACGGACTGCTTGAGGACAAACTCAGGCACCACGCCATCCTTGAGAATGTTCTGATCGTGGTAGAGATCATCAATAAACAAGTTCAGCGCCTTCAAACGCTGCTTGAGACCTGCAGCGGTTTTGTCCCACTGCTCCTTGGCAATCACGCGCGGCAGAATATCGAAAGGCCAGGCCCGGTCGATGTTGCCGCCTTCGGTGTATACCGTAAAAGAAACGCCCATTTCTCGAATGGTGGCTTCCGCCGCATTTTTGCGGGCCAGTATTTCTTCGTCCGAAAGGGACTGGAGGTAGCTGATTAACGGCTCAGCTTCGGCACGGGACACACCCTGTTCGCTGAATAATTCATCAAAAAATCCAGCCGGTGTGTACCCTTTCCAATCTATTGACATACAGCTCCCTAACCCCGGAATCGGGATGGAAATTGACTGCTTTCCGCGACATGCGGCCAACAGTTGAGCCAGACTCGCTGACACAAGTGGCTCAGGATCTACGACGAAAGTGACAATTCCACAAAACACACCATCAGGCACGCCATAAGTGCCCGAAATGCTTAGGATTATCCCGAATTGCCTTATCGAAGAAAGTAAACCACCCCCATTGGAGGGGTGCCAGAGCATTTACCTGCCACAGATCAGGATACGTAACGGAAATGACCAATCCTGACAAAGCCTACAATGGCAGAGCCATACTAACGGACGCACACCGAACCAGAACGAACCGAGAGCCAGGTCTCACCGCCACGCTTGCAACGCTGGAACAAATTGTTATTCGCTCCAATGTCACCAACCCGACGGTTTATTGATCCAGGTCGTCTGCTCACCCTCGGATTGCCACACAGGAATGGTATAACTGCGCCAATTTTGTCATTCACAAGGAAACCACCATGAGTTGCTGGCGCGATCTCTATCAGGAAAAATGCCTCACCCCCGAACAGGCTGCCATGACAGCGACAGATTGCCAGAATGTGATTCTGGGGATGGGCGTTGCGATGCCACCCCGTTTGATTGAAGCACTGGCCAATGGTTTGAAGCACAACGACCTGCCACACCTGAACGTCTACTATATGCACGGCTCCGATGCGCTGGAACAGCACCTGTTGGTGCCGGAGCTGCGCGACAAACTGACGCCCCGATCCTTGTTCCTCAGTGGCCACGACCGCAAGGCGATCAAGAAAAATGCGGCGGCAGGCGTCGAACACTGGATTGAGTTTGTACCATCGGCGTTTCATCAAGTCGGACGCCTGCTGACCGAAAGCATCGAGCCTGACTGCTTTATGGCCACCGTATCTCCGATGGACAAACACGGTTATTTCAGCCTCGGTACCAACGCCGACTACGGCGCGAGCGTGATTCGCAAGGCCAAAAAAGTCATCGTCGAAGTTAACCGGTTTATGCCGCGTACCTTTGGTGAGTGCTCGGTACACATCTCCGAGATCGACGCGCTGATAGAAGCCGATGTGCCGCTGAGTGAAGTGCCCGACTTTGAAGCCTCCGACATTGATGTGCGCATTGCCCGTCAGGTGGCCGAACGGGTTCAGGATGGCGACACCCTGCAAATGGGCGTCGGCGGCGTGCCCAATGCGGTGCTGGAAATGCTCGAAAACCACCAGAACCTCGGCTTGCACTCCGAGCTGTTCTCTCCAGCAATGGTGGAACTGATCAAGAAAGGCGCACTGAACGGTCGTTTGAAGCACCTGATGCAGCACAAACACGTCTTTACGCTGGCGCTGGGCAACCGTGCCATGTTCGACTTTATGGACGACAACCCATCCATCGTTGGCTTCCCGGCCTCCTGGGTCAACAGCCCGGCAGTGATTCGACAGAACCCGAATATGGTCTCGGTGAACGCCGCCATTGAGGTTGATTTAACCGGCCAGATCAACGCCGAACAAATCAAGGGCGCGCCCTTCTCCGGCACGGGTGGCCAGCTCGACTTTGTACGTGGAGCCTATGGCTCACACGGAGGCCGCTCCTTCGTGGCCCTGCACTCCACCGCCAAGAGCGACACCCTCAGCCGCATCGTACCGGAACTGACTGGCGGCACCGTCACCGACACCCGCATGGACGCCCACCATATCGTGACCGAATACGGCTGCGTGCAACTGAAAGGGCTGTCACTGTCACAACGCGTTAAAGCCCTGATTGGCATTGCACACCCGAAATTCCGTGACGATCTGATGCAACAGGCAAGAGCGCTGGGCTACATTCGTTAAGATATAAAAAATATTCAAAACCAAAAAAGCCAGCAGAGATGCTGGCTTTTTTACTGTTTATCTCACCCTATCCTCTTCTTCCCCAAGGCGATGATCCTGCCGGTTTCGCAATCGTCGCAATGTACAAAGCCTCAACCTTATCCCGTGCCCACGGGGTTTTGCGCAGGAACTTCAGTGACGATTTGATCGATGGGTCTTTCTTGAAGCAGTTGATGTTGATGCGTCGAGCCAGTTCTTCCCAGCCGTAGCGTTCCACCAGTTTGGTCAGGCAGTGTTCCAGTGTGACGCCGTGCAGCGGGTTCTTGGGTTGTTGGTTGGTCATGGAAAGGGCTCATTTGATTGTAAAGGCGGGAATGCGTAGAAGAAGATCTGTTCGGGGCAGACTAACAAAAAAGCCCCGACAAACGAAAGAGAGGAGTAGCACTCACGCTTGCCGGGGCTAAAAACGCTGGTCGTATGAGGAAACGGAGGGGTCTCGTATCACACGTGCGCCGCTCCGTGGGACGGGAGCATGCGGTAGCCGATGACCAGCACTCGGCTACTGACCCGGCATCCTGCCAGGAATCTTGTTGGAGCTTATATTCTCGACTTATCCAGTCTGACCTTCTTTGGCCCACTGACGCAGTTTGAACTTCTGAACCTTACCAGTCGAAGTGCGCGGCAGTTCGGTAAACACAACCTGTTTCGGTGCCTTGAAGTGGGCCATGTTCTGACGGCAGTAAGCGATGATTTCAGCTTCGCTCAGGCTGCCGTCCTGGGCCAGCTTGACGAACGCGCAAGGTACTTCGCCCCACTTCTCGTCGGGCTTGGCAACCACTGCCGCATCTTCAATGCCGGGGTGACGGAACAAGGCTTCTTCCACTTCGATGGAGGAAATGTTTTCACCCCCGGAAATGATGATGTCCTTGGAGCGGTCTTTAATCTCGACGTAACCGTCTTCATGCCATACGGCCAGGTCGCCGGTGTGGAACCAGCCGCCTGCGAAGGCTTCGTCGGTGGTGGTCGGGTTTTTCAGGTAGCCCTTCATCACCACGTTGCCGCGAATAAAGATTTCACCGATGGTCTCGCCATCGCGCTCAACCGGTTCCATGGTGTCGGCATCGGCGACCATCAGGCCTTCTTGCATCGGCACACGCACGCCCTGACGGGACTTGAGGCGCGCACGTTCACCGGCATCTTCGTCGTTCCACTTGTCTTTCCAGGCCGATACCACGCAAGGGCCGTAGGTTTCGGTCAGACCATACACGTGGGTAACGTCGAAATTGATTTCTTCCATCTGCTGAATCACCGACGGAGGTGGTGGTGCGCCAGCCGTCATGACTTTTACAGTGTGGTTCAGGCCTTCGCGCAGGGCCGGGTCAAGTGAGCCGATCATACTCAGAACAATCGGCGCACCGCACAGGTGGTCAACGGTTTCGGTGCGCACGCGTTCAACGATTTCTTCGGCGCGAACGTGGCGCAAGCAAACATTGGTGCCTGCAATCGCGGCCATTGTCCACGGGAAACACCAGCCATTGCAGTGGAACATCGGCAACGTCCACAGGTAAGTGGCGTGTTGTGGCATGTTCCACGACAGGGAGTTGCTGGCGGCGTTCAGGTACGCGCCACGGTGGTGATACACCACGCCTTTCGGGTCACCGGTGGTGCCGGAGGTGTAGTTCAGGGTGATGGCGTCCCACTCGTTTGCAGGGCCAGCCCATTCATAATTTTCATCGCCTTCCTCCAGCAGGGCTTCGTAGTCTTTCTCGCCCAGCAGCTTGCCGCCTTCAAACGAAGGATCGTCAATATCAATCACGACTGGTGGCTTCTGCATCATGTGCAGAGCTTTCTCGACCACGGGTGACATTTCACGGTCAACAATCAGCAGTTTGGTTTCAGCGTGCTGCAGAATGAACGCCACAACCGGTGCATCCAGACGGGTGTTGATCGAGTTCAACACCGCGCCAGACATGGGCACACCAAAATGCGCTTCAAAGTGTTCTGGAAGGTTGGGAGCCATGATCGATACAGTATCGCCCTTGTTGATGCCACGCTGGACCAGAGCGCTGGCGAGCTGCTTGCAACGACGGTAGACCTCGTCCCAGTTGCGACGGACATCGCCATGAACGACCGCAGGCTGGTCGGGATAGATAAAGGCTGTGCGCTCCAGATAAGACAACGGGCTCAGTGCTTCGTAGTTGGCACTGTTGGCGTCCAGATGCTGATCATAAATAGAATGGGACATGCTTGACTCCTGACGTTCACCGGCAGGCCTTGAACGGCCTGCATTATTATTGCTTTGTTATCAAAACGGGATGGCTATTGGCCAATCCCGGAGGCCGTGAAGTTCTTCTTCATAAAGTGGTTGAACTCACCCACCACACCGCGACGGAAAGCCAGTACGCAAACCACGAAGATCACACCCATAATGATGTGAATGTAGTTGCCCAGCGCACCGCCCGAGAACACCGTGGTAATGGCCACAACAATGGCCGCTCCGACCACCGGACCGAAGATCGTGCCCATGCCACCCAGCAGCGTCATCAATACGACTTCACCGGACATGTGCCAATGCGCATCGGTCAGCGACTCCAGCTCGAACACCAGCGCTTTGGTGGCACCGGCCATACCCGCCAGCGTGGCGGAGATGACAAACGCCGTTAATTTGTAGTCACGCACGTTGTAGCCCAGGGAAACCGCACGCGGTTCGTTCTCACGAATGGCTTTCAGAATCTGTCCGAACGGCGAGTGAATGGTGCGATAAATCAGACCAAAACCAATCGCAAACACCGCCAGCACGAAGTAATACATGTTGAAGTTGTCCTTCATATCGATCAGGCCAAACAGCTCACCTCGGGGAATCGGCTGCATGCCATCTTCACCGCCGGTAAACGGCGCTTGCAGATAAAAGAAGAACACCAGTTGAGCCAGTGCCAATGTCACCATGGCGAAGTAAATGCCTTCGCGCTTGACCGACAGCTTGCCAAATACGTAACCCAGCACCCCGGCGACCAGAGCACCCGCCAACACGCCCAGCTCGGTGCTCAGGCCCACTTGTGTCATCAGATAACCCGTGACGTAGCCGCCCGTACTCAAGAACGCCGCATGGCCAAACGACAACATGCCAACAAAACCCAGCATCAGATTGAAGGCGCAGGCAAACAGCGCAAAACACAGGAATTTCATCAGGAACACTGGATAAATCACCAACGGCGCAACCAGTCCCACCAGCAGCAGGGCAATACCCATATTTCGAACATTATGATTCGATGCAGACGTCGTCATCTCAGGCCTCCTTGCCGAACAGACCGGCAGGTTTTAACAACAGCACCAATACCATCACCATAAAGATCACAGTGGTCGACGCCTCGGGGTAGAAGTATTTGGTCAGGCCTTCTACAACGCCCATGCCCAGACCGGTCAGAATCGCACCGCCTATCGAGCCCATACCGCCAATCACCACAATGGCAAACACCACAATCAGGATATTGGAACCCATATCCGGGCTGACGGAATAAATCGGAGCGGCCAGCACGCCTGCCAAACCCGCCAGCGCGACACCAAAACCAAAGGTCAGGGTGATCATCATGGGCACGTTGACGCCGAACGCTTGCAGCAACGCCGGGTTTTCCGTGCCTGCTCGTAGATAGGAACCCAGCGCGGTTTTTTCAATAACCCACCAGGAACCCAGACACGCAATCAGTGACACCACGATGATCCAGGCGCGATAGGTGGGCAGGTACATAAAGCCGAGGTTATTACCGCCCTTGAGCGCATCCGGGATGTTGTACGACATGCCGGAAGATCCGAACATGTGCGTAAAGGCTCCTTGCAGAATCAGCGCCAGGCCGAACGTCAGCAACAAGCTGTAAAGATGATCTTCATTGGCAATCGGACGAACCAGAAAGCGCTCCATCAGGATGCCAATCAGCCCGACCACCACCGGCACCACAAACAGCGCCACCCAGTAATTCATCCCCAGGTACTGCAGCCCCAGCCAGGCCACAAACGCCCCCAGCATGTACAAAGCGCCTTGGGCAAAGTTAATAATGCGCAACAAGCCAAAGATGATCGCCAGCCCCAACGCCAGCAAGGCGTAAAAGGAGCCGTTGATCAGTCCGACCAGTAGCTGGCCCATCAGGCCAAAAATATTGATATCCAGAAACGACATGGCGTTTTCCCTCATAGACGGCCCAAACCGTCGTTATTCTTATTGTTGTGTGGCAACCGGCGGACATGGCTCCACCGGCTGCCGGGTCGAGCAAAAAAAATGGCTTACTTGAAGTCACATTCCGGCAACTGGGCACCGAAGGCCTGATCACCTGGAATCACTTTTTCGATTTCGTACAGATCGTTGTCATTCTTGCGCTCGCTGTCGGTCTTCACACGTACCTGATACATGTCGTGAACCATGCGGCCATCGCTGCGCAGCGTGGCATTACGAGCAAAGAAGTCGTTCGGCTTCAGCGCTTTCATCTTGGTCATCACCGCTTTGCCTTCGTCGGTGCCCGTTTCCTTGACCGCATTCAGGTAATGCATGGTCGATGAGTAAGCACCCGCGTGCGCCATGGTTGGAATGGCACCGGTACGCTCGATAAAGCGCTTGGCCCACTCGCGGCTCTGGTCATCACGATCCCAGTAGAAACCGGTGGTCAGACGCATATTGCCAATGATGGACGGATCAATCGCTTTGGTATCGGAAGCGAACACCAACAGACCCGCCAGGGTGGCTTGCTCGCTCAGGCCGAATTCCACCGCGCCTTTCAGCGAGTTCACAAAGTCCTTACCGGCGTTGGCCAGTGCCACAACGTCAGCGCCAGATGACATGGCCTGCAGGACAAATGAGGAGTAATCGTTGGTGCCCAATGGCGCGCGTGCAACGCCCACCACTTCACCGCCGTTCTTTTCGATGATGCCGGTGGCGACGGTTTCCAGTGCGTGTCCGAAGGAATAATCCGCTGTGATGAAGAACCACTTTTTCTTGCCGCTATCGACCAGTGGCTTCACCGTGCCGTTCGCCAATGCGGCAACGTCGTAGCTCCAGTGAGCATTGAACGGAGAACAGGTTTTGGTGGTGAAGGTATTGCTGCCTGCACCGGAAATCAGGGTCGGCTTCTCATTACTGCGAGTCACCTGGGATACCGCACCCACCACGCTGGAAGCGACCAGACCATTGATAGCATCAACGCCTTCGCTTTCGATCCACTCGCGGGCCTTGGCCGAACCAAAGTCGGCCTTGTTCTGATCGTCGGCTGACAAGACTTCAATCTTCTTGCCCAGCACTTTGCCGCCAAAGTCTTCAACCGCCATTTTGACGGCGACAACGCAGTTACGGCCACACAGGTCACCGTAAGGGCCACCCATGTCGGCCAGAACACCAATTTTGACCTTGTTATCTGAAATACCACCCGCCATGACGGTAGACGCCATCAAGGCCGTTCCCAGAGTGACAGCGGCGGTCAGTGTTTTTATGGCCTGTTTCATATCGGTTTGCCTTCTCAAGGTTATCGGGTTCAGTCAGCGAGGCTGTTACACACCCAAATAGGTGTTCAGCAGCTCTTTTTTGCTTTCCAGTTCGTGCTGTGGAATTTCTTCGACAATGTGGCCGTGTTCCATCACGTAGTGACGGTCGGCAATCGGCGCGGCGAAATGGAAGTTCTGTTCCACCAGCAGAATGGTCAGACCACGCTGCTTGAGCTTGACCAGTACCTCGGCCAGCTTTTGCACAATCACCGGGGCCAGACCTTCGGTAATTTCATCCAGTAACAGGATATTTGCGCCATTGCGCATGATCCGCGCCAGTGCCAACATTTGCTGTTCACCGCCGGACAGACGTGTGCCCTGACTGAAACGACGCTCATAGAGGTTGGGGAAAATGTCGTAAATTTCTTCAAGCGGCACGCCATCACTGCGCACAGCCGGTGGAAGCATCAGGTTTTCTTCGACATTGAGACTGGAAAAAATGCCCCTTTCTTCGGGGCAATACCCCAGTCCCAGGTAAGCGATTTGATGACTGGGCATACCGAGTGTTTCGGTGCCATTCACCACAATACTGCCGGTACGATGACCGACCAGATTCATGATCGACTTCAGCGTAGTGGAACGACCTGAGCCGTTACGGCCCAGCAAGGTCGCCAGTTCACCTTTGCGAATGGTCAGATCAATGCCGTGCAAAATATGGGATTCACCATAAAAGGCGTGCAAATCGGTGATGCGCAGTTTTTCATCGGCATCCGGGCGGCTGGCGGCAGCACTTTGGACAGAAGCGCTCTGTACAGAAGCAGCGGGCGTATTCATACGACGGCCTCCTCGGCTTCTGGCTTGCTGGTTTGTTCCTTGCTGGTTTGTTCCTTGGTAGTTTGCTCGCCTGATTGCTCAACCTCTTCGTCGGCGGCCACGCCCAGATACGCTTCTTTCACACGAGGGTCAGCGGATACCGTGGCGTAGTCGCCTTCGGTCAGAACTGCACCGCGCTGCAGTACTGTGATCCGGTCGGCCAGCTTCGAGACCACGTGCAGGTTGTGTTCAACCATCAAAATGGTGCGATTAACAGATACGCGTTTGATCAGGTCGGCGATGCGATCCACGTCTTCATGGCCCATGCCCTGAGTTGGTTCATCCAGCAGCAGCATTTCCGGCTCCAGCGCCAGCGTGGTGGCAATTTCCAACGCTCTCTTACGACCGTAAGGCAAGTCCACCGTGGCCACATGCGCAAACGACAACAAGCCAACGTCATCCAGCAACTGCTCGGCGCGATCGTTCAGACGATCCAGCACCCGCTCGGATTTCCAGAAGTGAAAGCTGATGCCTTCACGCTGCTGCAGAGCAACTCGCACATTTTCCAACACCGTCAGCTTGGGAAAGACCGCTGAAATCTGAAACGAACGCACCAGCCCCTGACGGGCAATGGCCGACGCTTCAACTTTGGTGATGTCCCGGCCGTTGAACAGAATCTGGCCGTGAGTCGGAATCAGGTACTTGGTCAGGAGGTTGAAAACCGTGGTCTTGCCCGCGCCGTTCGGCCCAATCAAGGCATGAATCTGGCCCCGCTGAACGCTCAGGTTGACGTCATCAACGGCGGTGAAGCCCTTGAATTCCTTGGTCAGATTCCGGGTCTCCAGAATGATGTCGTTGGTCATGGCTTGTGCTCTGTTCTTGTTGTTATTAACACACCGGACGATTGTTAGATAACGAACGATTAACGTTGTTATCACCGATGGGTCATCGCTATGATGCCTACCCTAATTGGCCATGATTTCCTGAGTTTTGCTCAAATGTATCCAAATGTTTCGGCGACCCGTTTTGTCCCACACGTTTAAACCGCCCAGATCACGCCTGTCGCGGCAGTTGTCGTTTATTATTCGCGGCATTCTGGTGGCGGTGTTTGTCTTCGTGTATCTGTACACCGTGCCGATGATTAAACAAAAGGTGTTCGAGATTGAGCGCAATGCCAGTCACCTCGCCCTCAACAATGTGTTTGAGGTTGCCAACCGGATGTACGCCGGGGTTGAGCAATATCGTCAGCAGGCTCTGCACAATCACAAGGAACAGCTCAATCTGGTGGTTGGGCTGGCCGAGGTTTTCCTGCAATCGCATTTTCGGGAAGCGCTGAAACAGGGCATTCCGATCCAGCAGGCGCGGCAAACCGCGTTCTCGTATCTGCGGGACTTTTCCTTCGGCAACAACGATTACATCTGGGTGATTGATTACGACGTCAATGTGCTGTCTCACCCTGACCCGCGTTTTCATGGCGGTGCGCCGGGGCGTCTGAACGACGAGGATAAGGACATTCTGGGGAATGTGGTCAGGCAGGCCATCCGCGATGGCGATGGTTATTACCACTATCAATGGCCACGAATTTCAGGCCCCGAGCGCATCGACAAGGTCTCTTATGTGCGCAATTACCCGCAATGGGGCTTTGTGATTGGCTCCGGGATTTATCTCGACGATCTGGAAAAGGAAGTCCAACTGCGCAAGGAGCAGGCCTTGCAGGATTTGCGTCAGGCCCTGCAGGAAATCAAGGTCGCCAAAACCGGTTATATGTACGTGTTTGATTCCAGCGGCCACATGCTGATTCACCCCAACAGCAACCTCGACGGCCTGATCTTCACCAGCCATCAGAACCCGGTGTCACACCGGCCGATTTACAAGGAGTTGATCAACGTGGCCGACACCGGCCAGGAACTCCACTACCGCTGGGACAAGCCCGACGACCCCGGCAACTACGCTTACGGCAAACTGGCATTGGTGCGCTATATCGAGGGGTTTGACTGGTACATTGGTTCGTCGGTGTATCTGGACGAATTGCAAAGCAGCTCGGAAATTCTCAGTTCTCGCATCATGGTATTGGCCGCCATCACCATGCTGGCAACGCTGTTTATTTCCAATTTCTTCGTCAACCGCATCACCCGACCTCTGGAAAAGCTGGCTGAAACCGCGCTGCGGGTGCGGGGCGGCGACCTGTCGGCCCGTGCCAATATTCACCGCGATGATGAGATCGGCATTCTCGCCACCAGCTTCGATGCCATGGTGCAGCGGCTGAAAAACAGCATTGATACCCTCGACAGCAAGGTCAAGCAACGCACCGAAGAGCTGGCCGAAACCAACGCCAAGGCCCAGCGTATGAACGCCGTCGGACAATTGGCCGGTGGGCTGGCCCACGACTTCAACAACCTGCTGTCGATCATCGTCGGCAATCTGATTCTGGCGCGGGAACATCATGGTGGCGAACACAACCCGGAGCTGGAAAAACTGCTTTCTCCCGCTGAGCGAGCGGCCCGGCGCGGTGCAGATATCACCCATCGTTTGCTGGCTTTTTCTCGCCGCCAGCCATTGCAGCCAGAAGCCGTACCGGTTCAGACGCTGGTTCAGGATGTACAGGAACTGCTGACCAATTCCATGACCAGCCAGATTCACCTCGCCTTTCAGGCCACACCGTCTGATAATTCCCTGTTCGCTTGTGTTGATCCGGCCTACCTTGAAAATGCGCTGATCAACCTGGGCCTGAATGCCCGCGATGCCATGCCCGATGGCGGCGAAATCCGGTTCTTTGTCAGCGCCCGGAGCATCAGCCACCCTCTGGCCTACGATGAGCTGGTCAAGCCGGGGCAGTACATCGCCATTGATGTCCAGGATACCGGTGCCGGGTTCAGCGATGTGGCCCTCAAGCAAGCACTGGAACCATTTTTCAGCACCAAGTCTGGCCATGCCAATTCCGGGCTGGGGCTGTCGATGGTGTACGGCTTTGTCAAACAGTCGTCCGGGTATCTGCGGCTGGGCAATCGTTCTGAAGGTTCAGGTGCCTGCATTCAGCTATTGCTGCCTGCCTGTTCGGCCCCGGCATCACCGGCCTCGGATAACCCAACTCATGATGATTTATCCAACCTGACCGGCAGTCTGTTTCTGCTGGTGGAAGATGAACCCGATGTACGTACCGTCATTCGAGGGCAACTGATGGAGCTGGGCATTCATGTGATTGAAGCCAGCGACAGCGATGAAGCCCTCTTGCTGCTGGACACACTGGAAGAAACCACGTCTGGCAGCGCTCCAGCGGCGGCCATTCGAGGCCTGATTTCCGATGTCATGATGCCCGGCAGCATGAACGGCTATGCACTGGCCAGACTGATGCAGCAGCGCCAGCCCAATGCTGTTATTTTGTTGGTGAGTGGTTATGCGTTTGAGTCGGACTCCAGCCCACAGCCGTCCCCGTTTCCCTTGCTACGCAAGCCGTTTGATCAACAACAACTGGCCCATGCACTGGCCAGAGCCATCTCAAAGAGGATTTCTGAGTGACCCGATCTACCCTGATTTATCTGATCGAAGACGACAGCGACATCGTAACCCTGGTCACTCAGGAACTGGAACGCTTTGGTCATCAGGTCAAGGCGTTCCGCACCGGCAGCCAGGCTGAAGTGGCCTTGCGACAGCAGCAACCGGATGTCTGCATTGTTGATCTCGGTCTGCCGGATATGGACGGCCTGTCATTGGTGCGAGATCTCACCAGCCGCGACCGGATTGGCGTCATGATTCTTTCCGGGCGCGACAGCTTGCCAGATCGTGTTCTGGGACTGGAGCTGGGTGCCGATGACTATGTCAGCAAACCGTTCGACCCCCGCGAGCTGGTGGCTCGCATCAACAGCATCATTCGCCGCCTGAATAAAAGTACCCGTCAGACACACAGGGCTCCCGACGTCGATGCCGCCCATCAACAGGCGTGTTTCGATCGTTGGGTTTATCAACCGGCCACCCTGACGTTGCGTTGTGATCAGGACGAAGAAACCGTTTTGAGTGCCGGTGAAGCTGAGCTACTCATGCAATTGCTGCGACACCCCAAAGTCATTCTCAGCCGAGAGCAGTTACTTCGGGATCAGGACGAAGCCTTTGATCGCAGCATTGATGTGCGCATGTCCAGAATCCGTAAAAAAATAGAACAAAACCCGCGCTCTCCTCGTTTAATTAAAACGATATATGGCATGGGTTATATGCTGACAACCGACGTTGAGTGGTCTCAGGGAAAAACATAAATTACGGCCAATACGTGAGCCACTATGGTAAAACGTGCCAGATACTTTCTTTATTCAGAAGTTTGCACTGTTTGTTTGCCAGACAATATCCGTACCGGACTGTGGGCAATCTCTTACAAAAAGGGCGATATAAGGACAGTTGTGTGTGCATATTTCTCATATTATGATGGTTATATCAAAATGCTCTTTTACCCTATTCGAAGTTTCTGTAGTCTCCCGCATTCTGAACAGGGTATCCTGACATAACCCATATTTTGCTCTATCAAGGAAGGTATATGCTCAAGCTACTGACTCGAATCTGCATTGCTGCTACGGTTGTTGTCATGGCCGGGTGCGCTACTCAGATCGTACCCAACGCTCCCGATGAAGTCAGTGCTGCGAAACTGGACAGCAAGACCGGGGTGTTGGTCGGCAGCTTTTCTCGCATTACAGAGCGACAGGAGCACGTTTCCCACGCGATTTACTTCCAACATGAGAACCCTGACTATCTTCCCTATGAAATTCGCTCATTTCATGGCAATGACATGTTGGGTCTCCACCCTGAAGACGACTTCCATGAATCCGACCGGGAAGGTCTTTTGTTTGCGTTTGTTCTGCCTGCTGGCAATTATCATTTTGTATCCTACGCCCTGGAAAGTGGCGAAGGTCACTGGCGTCCCACCAAACCGTTTTCCGTTCCTTTTAAGGTGGAAGCCGGTAAAGTGAACTATGTCGGTGATATCCATCTGGTGGTTAATGAAGGCAAAGATATGTTTGGTATGACAACAGCCAAAGGCGGGAAATTTCATTTCATCAATGCAAAGAATAAAGACATACCCATATTAAAAAACAAATACCCGGATATTCCCTGGAATGACCTGGCCATTACGGTTCCCAATCACGCACGCGAATATCCCAAACATTCCATTGCATCAGAATAAGTGGCCATCGGACTCACACCGAAGCGTCACATTCCCCGCCGTCTGATTCACCAGACGGCGTTGCAATAAAGGCCACTCATCGGTTGCCGCCTCAATCGTGAACAGCACACATTCACTGTATTCGGCTTCTCCCAGCAACACATCACACTCCCCCAACAAATGCCGAACCAGCGCTTCATGCGCATAATCAAAACGCAACTGCACCCGTTCTCGTGGAATACGCAAACAGGTCGGCAAGTCTTCCAGCACCTGTGACACCGCATCCGAGTAAGCCCGTTGCAAGCCCCCCGTCCCCAGCTTGATACCACCAAAATAGCGCACCACCGCCACCACAATTTCCCCCAGACCGCTGTGCTGCAACACATTCAGCATTGGGCGGCCAGCCGTACCGCTGGGTTCTCCGTCATCACTCATGGACAACACCGTAGTATTCGGCGCTCCGGCGATATAGGCCCAGCACACATGCCGAGCCTGAGGGTATTGCTCCCGAATCTGGCGGATAAAGGTTTCCGCTTCCTGGCGATGACTGGCGGGGCCAGCAAAAGAAATAAACTGGCTGCGCTTGATTTCAAATTCGGTGGTGTGGACGGGCGTCGCAGGCATGCGATAGGAAGGAGGGACAGGAGACATAATCATCACGGCGTTCAAAAAGACGCCTGGGAGTGTACTCGGCCACTCCCGGATCTGCCAGAAGTGAGCTTATTCCGTACGGCTGTCCAAACGCCCGAGAATGGACGCCACCTCAACGTGGGACTTCTGCAGCCAAACACGGGTACGCTGGCGCTCCATCAATGTCATACCTTGTTCACCCTGATCCTGAGCATTGATGGCCGACCAGAAACTCAAGCTGTGTTTGTTAATTTTGAACATGGTGTTGGCGTGCAAGGCAGGCAGGTTAATGACACCAATGTCTGCCAGATCATCATCACCGGCGGATTCGATCACGGCATCCACGTCGGAAAAGTCACATCCCCGACCGGCATTTTTCACCACCACACACTGAATGTAATACTGATATTTGGCTAAAAACGATTCCAGCAGAGTGGCTGAATCCGGGCTGTCATCGACGACGTACCAGAATACGATGGGAATGTTCATTTCCTCGGCCATATCCAGCACACCGTTTTCATCAATCCAGCGATCCAGAAAACGCTGGCTCTGAGCGGGCAGATCCACGATCACTTGCTGGCTGGATTCCAGTGCCAGCTCCATAATGACATCGGTACTTTCAAATTCTTCCAGCACCAGTGGCCGAGTAAATTCCGGGTAATAACGCGTAGTTGTCGCGTGCGACTGATCGGCATCCAGTCCGACATAATGCAAACCATAATCGAGGCAATATTGGGAAAACAGGCGAGAAAATACCGACTTGCCCACGCCGCCTTTTTCGCCTCCAACAAAATGAATCATGCTCATAAAATAATCCTTGTGACATTCGATCAGGCCAACAGGGCCGCTGTTAAAAGAAGTTTCGGGTATAGCATTCCAGTGTGACAGAGCCGCCATCAGAGAGCGCTGTTTAAGCCTCGATGATCGCTTTATACTGCCCGGATTATCGTATCAATCTGGCCATTTGGCCTGATTCATGTCATCAACTGCCTCCGTGACCCATCCTAATCATGAGCAAGAAAAAACGCCGCGAGATTCCGCATTATCAGCTTCCCATGGCTGAAACCCACTTTCACCTGGACTACCTGAAGGAAGGTTCAGCCGAAGAGATTCTGCAAGCCGCCCGCGCTATTGGCGTGGAACGCTTTATGACCATCAGTGTGCAGCCTGACAACATGCCCATTGCCTTGCAGTTGGCCGAGCAGCACGAAGATGTCTACGCCACCATCGGCGTCCACCCGCACGAGGCAGCCAGTTACGACGACAGCACCACGGCTTATCTGCGCACCCACGCGATTCATGACAAGGTAGTTGCCATCGGTGAAATCGGGCTGGATTACTATTACGACCACTGCGACCGGGAAGTGCAGCGTCGGGTCTTGTGTCAGCAACTGGAAATCGCCATCGAAAGCGCTCTGCCGGTTGTGATCCATACGCGCGAAGCGGATGAAGACACGCACGCCATTCTGCGCGAATACGCGCCACAAATGCCCCGTAAAGGCGTGGTACACAGTTTCACCTCCGGCATGGCACTGGCTCAGACAGCGGTGGAATTAGGGTTTTGCCTCGGCATCAACGGCATTATCACCTTCAACAAAGCCGATAACGTACGGGAAGTGGTTGCAGCAACGCCGCTGAGCCATCTATTGCTGGAAACCGATGCACCGTATCTAACGCCGGTTCCTTACCGGGGCGCAGAGAATGCCCCGCGCTTCCTGCCATTCATTGCCGAGCGCATTGCGGAAGTCAAAGGCCTCAGTGTCGAAGACGTCCTGCAGCAAACCTGGCACAACAGCCTGCAGACGTTCTTTCCTGACGAGATTACGGGTTCCGCCTGACCGGCCCAATCGCCAGGCCAATTAACAGGCATAAAAAATCCCCGACCAGCGGGGATTTTTAACAATCCGATTGCGGGCCAATCGTGGCCCGCAGCGAATTAAACGTTAACGCCGTGCTGAACAGCCAGAGCAGCCAAGCCGCCAGCGAAACCCTGACCAACAGCGCGGAACTTCCATTCAGCGTTGTGACGGTACAGTTCACCGAAGACCATCGCGGTTTCCATGGAAGCATCTTCAGACAGATCAAAACGCGCTACTTCAGCATCGCTGTCGTTGTTCACGATGCGCATGAAGCTGTTGCTGACCATACCGAAGTTCTGGTTACGAGCTTCCGCTTCGTGGATAGTCACTGCGAACACCAGCTTTTTCACTTCTTCAGGGATTTTAGGCAGGGCAATTTTAACCTGCTCATCATCACCGTCGCCTTCACCGGTCAGGTTGTCACCCATGTGAGTAACGGAACCACAGGCGCTGACTTTGTTATTAAAGAAGATGAAAGACGCATCAGACAGCACTTTGCCATCATCACCGACCATGAATACGGAAGCATCCAGGTCGAATGCCGCACCGTCGGTAACGCGCATGTCCCAACCCAGGCCGACCATGGCTTCGGTCATGCTTGGAGCTTCCTTAGTCAGGGATACGTTTCCACCTTTGCTCAAAGAAACAGCCATTGTTATCTCCTAATTCACTGTATTTATTGTGTTATTTATCGGGTTTTACATACATAGTCAGTGGTTGCTTTGTCACCACAACCACTGCAAAGGTTCACACTGTCTCTGACGATGACACGTCAGGACGCATTAATGCCAAACTGAGAACACATCGCCATCAAACCACCGGCATAACCTTGCCCTACGGCACGGAATTTCCAGTCACCGGCATGACGATACAATTCGCCAAAAATCATTGCCGTTTCCATCGAAGCATCTTCCGTCAGATCGTAACGGGCTGCTTCAACCTGAGATTCTTCATTGACCAGACGAATAAACGCCCCGGAAACCATACCAAAATTCTGATTGCGTGCATCGGCATCGTGAATCGTCACCGTGATGACGATCTTGTCTACATCCGCCGGAATCTTGGTCAAATCGACAACCAGTGCCTCATCGTCACCATCGCCTTCACCAGTACGATTATCGCCGGTATGCGTTACCGAACCATCCACGGACACCAGGTTGTTGTAGAAAATGAAATCACTGTCAGACCGTACCTTGCCAGATGCCGACAACAGGAATGCCGACGCATCCAGATCGAAATCCTGACCATCGGTGGAACGCGCATCCCAACCGAGACCAATCAACACTTTACGCATCGACGGGTCTGTTTTGCTCAGTGAAACATTACCGCCTTTTCCCAAAGAAACGCTCATTATTATTCCCTCATAAGAGTAGATGGCTCACCGTCAGCAGACATCTGCTGAACCGGTGAGCTCGTTTCTGTCCGGCCAATGGGCCGGAACGCAAAGCCGCTGACAAACCAGGTTTGTAACAGCGGTGTCAAACTTACGATTTGCCGGAATCAGAGGCTGTATCGTCTTCCTCAGTTTCCGGGAACATCACGCTGGCCACAATACCCAGAGCCAGTACAATCAAGACCACAACCAGGCTGCTTGTTGCCGAAATGCCAAAGCCATGATGGAACATATGATCCGTCGCATTCAGGCCCAACTTAAAGGCAATAAAGAACAGCAACACAATCACCGCTTTCTCCAGATGCACCAGATAGCGCTTCATGCCTTCCAGTACAAAGTACAAGGTACGCAAACCCAGGATGGCGAACATCATGGCGCTGTACACAATCAGAGGATCGCGGCTGACTGCAATCACAGCAGGCACCGAATCAAACGCGAACATCACATCCGACAACTCGACCACCGCCAGACACAACATCAATGGCGTAGCGTAGAAAGCGGCCTTGCCCACTTTGCCACCGACTTCGGTGCCCTTGTTTTCCGGCTTGGCCAGCTCAGCATCCACGTCTTTTTTGGAGATCAGGAAAGAATGACCGTGCAGCTTGGGCCACACCGGGAAGATACGTCCCACCATGCGGTAAGCCAGATGCTGGGAGTAATCCTCAATTTCGTCATCCTCTTCCTGGCTTTTGAGCATCATGACCGCTGTCCAGGCAACCACCAGCGCAAACACCAGCTCCACCCAAGGGCCTAACGCCAACAAGCCGGTACCAATGGCAACAAAGATGGCCCGGAAAACAATCGCACCGATAATGCCCCAATACAGGACGCGGTGACGGTATCCATCCGGTACAGCAAACCAGGAGAAAATCGCCATCATCACGAACAGATTATCGACTGACAGAACCTTCTCCAGCGCGTAGCCCGTCACAAACAGGCTGGCCACCTCTGAACCATGACGGGCGTACAGGTAGCCCGCAAACGCCAGAGAAACACCCACCCAGAAAACCGACCACAGAGCCGCGCTTTTCAGGGGAATGGGCTTGTCGCCACGGTGCGCGTACAAATCAATCAGAATCGCTCCGATTGAAATAACGGCGAATACGACAACAGTCTCCAGCGGGAAACCGATACTTGTTGACTCCATGAAATGTGCCCTTGCGTATTAAAGGTTGAACTCAGCCGGTGACAGGCCAAGCGCGATACAGATTTCACGGGTTGCTTCACGCTCCGCTTCATCAAAATCACCATCGCTCTTGCCGATAGCAATACCCACGCGTACCGCCAGTTGAGCGGCATCCTGCTGGTCTTTCAGGCGCACGATGTACTTCATCGCTTCGCCCTTGCCGATGTCCATATCAAAGTCGTATTTGCCACAAACAGAGTTAAAGAAAGCGATCACTTCGTCGGTATCAAACACGTTCAGCTCTGGAGAGCTGGTGATGAACGCCATCATTTTCTGTTTTTCTTCCGCACTGGCACCATCGCTGGCCATGGCAATCCGTACACAAACAGCCACGGTGCCTTCCATAAATTTGCGGTTTTTAAAACGGCTTACCTGGGTTGCCAGTTCACCGCGACCTGAGTCAATCGCACTTTTGATCTTGTTCAGAAAAGACATCTGCATGCCTCCGGTTATCAGTTAATTGTGTAAAAAGAAGACGTGTTTTGGCCAGATGAAGGCTATTTACTGCCTCGACTCCAGCGGAAACCCCAGCCAAAGGCTTCGTCCAGCTCTTTCTGACCCTTGAAGAAACGGTTAATCCGTTCAATTTCAATGGCCCCGTTATTATTGTAAAGGCGAGCGATGGCGCACAAGTTGGCGGACGTACCATCCGTCAGGCGTGTCTCAATCGGCGGCTGATCAGGAATGTGAACAGTGGCCACGCCATCGGTGCCATCCCAGTTCGGCACACCTTCGTAAATAAAGGCGTAAATCAGCACTTCACGAATGGTATTCCACTGGCGACCATTGATGTGCATCCACTCGCCATCGACCGAAGCGCCCGTGCGATCATCGCCTTTCAGCAACACGAACGGCGGACTGGTAAAGCTCCCGAACGAACCGCCAAGTGCCTGAATCACACCTTTCTGACCGTCCTGGGTTTCGATAAAGGCCCCCAGATCCAGATCGATGTTGCCGTTCATCAAACCACTCAGGAAGCCTTTTTTCTCGGGCTTCTTGTTCCAGTTCAGATTGATGCGGATTTCACCGAAGTCTTCTTTCTTGGCCAGACTGACCTTGGGTTTTTCCTTGGTCAGCGACACCTTGCTCAAATTCACGAGCGTGCCCGGAGTCGGCGCGGGCGCTGCTGCAGGTGCCGGTGCCGGAGTTGAAGGCGCTGCTGGTGTTGAAGGCGCTGGCTCATCGTCCGCCACCTCCACACCAAAGTTTTCCGCCAGCGGCTTGAGACCGCCGTTGAAACCCTGCGAGACAAAGCGGAATTTCCAGTCCTGATTACGACGATACAACTCACCCATAATCAGCGCGGCTTCGCTGCGGCCTCCAGCATCAACATTGGCCGTGACCAACGTAGTGCCGTTCTCAACAACCTGAATACTTAACGGTGCCAACGCAGACACCGTTTGCCCTGCTGCTTCGCACGTAACCGTGAAAGCCACTTTCTGAACAGCGGCATTCAAGCCAGGCAAATTGATATCAAATACCGCTGCCTGGCCTTCGGTTGTCATCGAAATGGTGCCATCGTCAGTGCGAGTCTGACCGTAAAACACCATGTCGCTGTCGCCTTGTACCTTGCCGTTGGCGTACAAACGAAACGCCGAGACATCCGCACTTTTTCCGGTGC
Source organism: Oceanobacter sp. (assembly GCA_045430275.1). GTDB lineage: Bacteria > Pseudomonadota > Gammaproteobacteria > Pseudomonadales > Oceanobacteraceae > Oceanobacter. The sequence continues at coordinate 36,212 of JAILXU010000002.1, forward strand.
TGACCCGAATCTGAAGACGGGTCGCTGGCACAGGCGTGTTACCCCCTGCAGACAGCTCCATTAGCCCAGTACCTCAGCCTTGATTTCAGGCATCATCTGATCAACACGCTGACCCGCACAGGCTTTGCCATGCGCCTTGAATTCCCAGTCACCACCATTACGACGCAATGAAGCAATCAGAATGCCGGTGTGTGAACCTTTTTCGTTCAACTGGTAACGCACCAGTTCTTCACGGCCGTTGGAAACCACACGGCAGAAGGCATTTTCCACCTCATCGAACGTCTGACCCCGGAAGCTGTTAACCGTAAAGGCCAGATATTCCACCACGGATGGCAGAGCAGACAGGGTAACGGTAATCACTTCGTCGTCACCGTCGCCTTCACCGGTCAGGTTGTCGCCATTATGAATCACACCGCCACAACGGGATTTCAGCTGGCTGAACCAGATGGTATCGATGTCCGTACCATCAGCGGTCATCAGCACACAGGACGCATCCAGATCAATCTCGTCACCGCCACCCAGCAAGGAGCCGAAAAACCCTTTTTTCTTTTTGACCGGATCCCAGCCCAGACCAACCTGCAGCACATCCAGCGAGCTTTTGGCGGTCTTGCTCAGTGAAACGGTTTGATTCTTTGTTAACGAAACCATGTCTTTATCCTTTATTAGGTAGAGGTTGATGCGCCAGAACACTGACGCTATCCATGTTCAATCACTGCCTGTCGTATTGTTACACGGGAACCGGTAGACCTGAATGCTGCCCCGCTACCCTGTAGGTAAGGGCAACAAGGGTAACAAATCAAGTGCGATTTGTGAAAAATGCGTCACACACTGGATATTTCCGTGATTTACTGGTCGAATCTGCCTGCCTGACAACAGGCTCCAGGAACTCGCCGTACCCAGAAACGGCCACCACTATTTTCAGGAACGTGTATGACTGTTTATCGACGCACCCTATCCACCGGTACGCTGTCCGTCACACCGGCAGCAGACAACGCCTATGCACTGGATGATCTGTTTGATATCGCCGAGCGCCGCAACCCCAAACGTGCCTTTCTGTTTGTCAGCAAGGTTCTGGGTCGCCACATCCCGGTTTCCCCCGCCGTGATGCGCCAGACCTACAGCGACCTGGCCACTCAGATTCCCGCCGACCTGCCACAACCGGTGTTATTCATTGGCATGGCCGAAACAGCGGTTGGCATGGCAGCCGGCGTGCATCAGGAAGCGCGTAAACAGTTCTCCGACACCGTTCTGCTCACCAGCACACGGCACCCGGTGGATGGTCAATTATTGTGCGAGTTCCAGGAAAGCCACAGCCACGCCACCGATCACCTGATTTACTGGCCCAAAGAGCCTGAACAAGCTGCTCTGGTGCGCCAGGCCCGCTCGCTGGTACTGATCGACGACGAAGCCACCACCGGCAACACGTTCCATCATTTGACCCGCGCTCTGGTAGACGCCGGACTGGATCAGTTCGAGCGACTGGTCACGGTGACACTCACCGACTGGAGTGGTAACAGCCTGGCCCAGCGTCAGGACACTTCTCTGCCAGTTGAAGCCATCTCGCTCGCTTTTGGTGAATGGGACTGGCAACCCAACCCCGGTGCACCACTGCCTGAAATGCCATCCGTTAACGTGACAGCACGAGGTTCGGTTGAGATCACCGGGCCTCAGGATTGGGGGCGTCTCGGCGTACAAGATTCACACAGTCGCCTCGGCGCTGAACTCTCGACCCGAGCCGGAGAGAAAATTCTGGTGTTGGGCAGCAGCGAATTTATCTGGCCACCGTTTTTGCTGGCCGAACGCCTGCAACAAGACGGCGCTGACGTGCTGTTCAGCACCACCACCCGCTCCCCGGTCTCCACCGGACTGGCGATTGAATCGGCACTGACCTTCGGCGACAACTACGGTTTGGGCATTCCCAATTTTGCCTACAACCTCAAACAGCAAACGGTTGACCGCATTCTGCTGTGTTGTGAAACACCCGCCAGTTCCATCGACCCGTCACTGATTGACGATCTGTCCAAAATTGCCGCTCAGGTGGAGGTTGTAAGCTATGAATAAGCCGGTATTTCTGGTCGATCTTGACGATACCCTGTTCCAGACTCAGCGCAAAATGCGCGATGAACTGGGCCAGACACCGTTCAAATGCGGTGCCATCGACCGCAGTCTGAAGCCTCGCAGCTTTATGAACGAAGAACAGTCGATGCTGGTGGACTGGCTGCTGGCAAACGCCGACACCATTCCGGTCACGGCTCGTGGCACTGAGGAAATTGGCCGAGTCAGCATTCCATTCGATTCCTGGGCCATCACCACCCACGGTGCCGTGATTCTGACCCCGGAAGGAACCCCCGACCCCATCTGGCAAGATCACATTCTGACGGCTCTCGCGCCTTATCGTCGTCGCCTGATTGCTCTGCAAGAAGGTATTACTGCCCTGTTCGAAGAGCGCAACATCGCCGCCTGGGCCAGAATCAACGAAGAATACGACGGCCAACCGGTGTATCTGGTGATGAAGCACACCGACAGCACTCGCCTCGACGAGCTGTACGCCATGGGCGACCTGATCGAAAAAACCTTCGGCACCGACGGTTTTTACCTGCATCGTAACGGCAACAACATCGCCTGGCTGCCGACCTGCATTGAGAAAGGCACCGCCACCCTGCATTTACTGGAACGTCTGAAACAGGAACGTGGTTGCTTCCCGGTATTGGGTTTGGGCGACAGCATCAGCGACCACCGCTTTCTGCAGCATTGCACCTGGTTTGGCATGCCCAACAACAGCCAGATGGCCAAACATCTGGAACAGGCACTGGACAATGCCCTGCCCGGCATTCATTCAGCCGACTCACACACGCATGAGCCAGGAAGTGCTTTATGACCACCATCACACCGTTCTCTGGTAGCTATCACACAGACGACGTCGCCTTCCTGCTTCGTCGAGTCAGCATGGACATGACCCCGGTGGCGGAAAAAGAGCGTCTGATTCAATCCGGTCAGGCCCACTACTCCGACATGCTCAGTCAGGAACCGGAACCGTCCGAGCAGCATCTGGCGATATTCCAGCAAGCACTGGAGGTTGGCGCACCGCGTTTGGCGCGGGATGTGATGGCACTGGCCAAGGCACTGATCGAGCGCATGGGTGATCAACCGATTGTCCTGGCCAGTCTGGTACGCGCCGGAGTGCCACTGGGCGTGCTGCTGCACAAGGCGCTGGGGTATCTGGGCAAAACGTCGTATCACTACGGCATCAGCATCATTCGTGACCGGGGCATTGACGAGGTCGCACTGGATTTTATTGAACAGCGACACGGCACTGAAGGCGTGGTGTTTGTGGACGGCTGGACGGGCAAGGGTGCCATTACCGGGCAGTTGACCGCCTCTTTGAACAACCGCTCTGGCTATCCTGAACAACCGCGTCTGGTGGTACTCGCCGACCCGTGCGGCTGCGCCTGGTTATCCGCCTCCGACGATGACTGGCTGATTCCATTCGGCATCCTCGGAGCACCGGTCTCCGGCATGGTGTCGCGTTCTATCTGGAGTGCGGATGATCTGCACGGCTGCGTTCAGTGCGACCATCTGCAAGCCTACGATTGCAGCCGCACCTTGATTGAACAAGTCACTCACCACTGGCCCCTGATGGCTCTCAAGGACATGCCTGGAGCCAGCTTCCAGAACGATTCGGGCCATTTATTGACACTGAGCCGCCAGGTTGTGAGTGAACTGGCACAAGCCTACGACATAGACCGCATCAACCGCATCAAACCGGGCATTGCCGAAGCCACGCGGGCCGTGCTGCGCCGGGTGCCGGATCACATTCTGGTGCGCGACAAATCCGACCCGGACGTCGCCTTGCTGGTGCATCTGGCCGAACAGAAACAGCTTCCTATTGAAGAAGTCGGCCAGCGCATCGGCCAATATCGGGCTGTGACTATCATCAAGAAGGTGCTGTAACCATGAGCGTCTTTCGTCACGACACCGAACCCCTGTCGCCCTATCAACTGGGCGCAACCCTGTACATGCCCGCGACACGCACCGACATTGATCAGGTAGTTCTGAATAACAAGGTGCCCGGCTTGTCCTCGCTGGTGATTTGTCTGGAAGACGCCATTCTGGCCGAGCGCATTCCTGCCGCCATTCAGAACGTGTCGCACATTCTGACACGCATCGGGCGCGCTACTCCGACACAGGCATCGACTCGCCCGCTGGTGTTTATTCGCCCACGCCACCCCGAGATGGCACGCTGGCTAATCGAACACCTCGACCTCAATCAGGTACACGGCTTTGTATTGCCCAAATTCACCCTGGCTTCGCTGGATGAATGGGCCACTTTGCTGGAACCCACGTCACTGTATTGGATGCCCACACTGGAAAGTGTGGAAGTGTTCGACTCGTTTGAAATGCAGCAACTGGCCAAAACATTGGCGCAACATCCGCTGCGCGAGCGCATTCTGGCCATTCGCATTGGCGGCAACGACCTGATGAACCTGCTGTCACTGCGCCGCCAGCGCAACCTGACGCTGTATCAGACACCGCTGGCGGCGGTGATTCAGAATCTGGTGTGTCAGTTCGCCCCACGAGACTTTTCACTCACTGCCCCGGTGTGTGAAATCATCGACGATCCAGCCCTGCTCTCTGCCGAACTGGAGCAAGACATCGCCCACGGTCTGGTGGGCAAAACGGCGATTCATCCCAGCCAGGTTCAACGAATCAATCGCGCTCTGATGGTCAACTCTCAGGAACATCAGGACGCGCTGAACATTCTCAATGCCAGCCAGGCGGTGTTTCAGGCCCACGGGGCCATGTGCGAACCGGCGACTCAACATCGCTGGGCCGAGCGTGTTCTGATCCGGGCCAGATACTATGGCATCAGTGATGCCGGGCCTCAGTACACAACCCCGCCCTTGCCTCAGCAACCGCCCCAAGGCGTTCTCAACTATTGAGAATGCTTTCTCCTCCCATGATCTGAAGCGCTGCCATTGAAGTCCTCCCGGCACTCTGGCATGGTGCGAATGGACGTTGACGCCGCAACAACGGGTAGCTGACGGATAACGGTATGCAAAAATCCCCATCAAAAGAACAGGTCAGAGAACAACTGGATCAGGAAATCGCTGCATTTCTTCAAGAAGGCGGCGAGGTGCATCAGGTAGCGCATGGCGAAACGGGCCTGACCGATGGCCGGTACGACGAACGTGCCTTGGCTTTCCAGCGCCAGCAACAAACCCGCACGCCGGTTCCGGAAGTGGTGCGAGCCATTGAAGAACGGCGAGACGCGCGCCGCACCAAACCCCGAAAACCCACTCAATCACGCCCCCGCCAGCCCCGCAAGAAAGTCATCTACGACGACTTTGGCGAGCCATTGCGAGTCGTCTGGGAAGACAGCTAAATTACCTTCATGGACGCTCACACCCTGCTATTCATTCTGGCTGCCAGCTTGCTGGGCTATGGGCTGGTGGCTCGTAACATCGAGCACGCCGGAATCAGCGCGCCCATGTTGATCACACTGATCGGCATACTCTCTGGCCCGCTGGTGCTGAATCTGGTGAACCCCGAGCTGGAACACCACGGCCTCAAGCTGATGGCCGAACTGACCCTTGCGATCATTCTGTTCACCGATGCCAGCCAAACCAAACGCCGCCACCTGCTGCGCTATGAAGTGTTGCCCATTCGACTGCTGGCCATTGGCCTGCCACTGACGTTTATGGCCGGTTGGCTGCTGGCCGTGCCCATTCTGGGGCTGTCGTGGCTGGCAGCGGCCTGGCTTGCAATCATGCTGACGCCCACTGATGCCGCGCTGGCACAGGGCATGATCAACAACCCCAAAACCCCGGAGCGCCTGCGTCATACCATCACGGTGGAAAGCGGCCTGAATGATGGCCTCGCCTTACCGGTTTTGCTGTTTATTCTGGCGTTGATGCAGGCCGGGGATTACGCCTTTCTGGACGCGGACGAATGGCCGCTGTTTGTGATGCAACAATTTGCCGTCGGCACGCTGATCGGCTGGCTAGCTGGTCGCTATGGCGGCAGCCTGATCCATCAAGCCAATAAACGCCACCAGATAACACCGATGTTCCAGCGTCTGTCATCGCTGGCACTGGCTTTACTGACCTATTCCGGGGCGGAATTGCTGGGCGGCAACGGCTTTATCGCCGTGTTTCTGGCTGGACTGTTTCTGAGCCCGAGACACACACTGGTGATCGAGCGCCTGAAAGAATTTGGCGAAGCCGAAGGCGAGCTGCTGGCGCTGCTGGTGTTCTTCCTGTTCGGGCTGGTGTTTGTGGCCGAAGCCTGGCCCTTGATGCAATGGTCACACCTGCTGTACGCCTTGCTCAGCCTGACGGTTATCAGAATGATCCCGGTCTTTATCTCACTGCTGGGCAGTGGCCTGAGCTGGCCCGACCGGTTGTTTCTGGCCTGGTTTGGGCCGCGAGGCATTGCCAGCATCCTGTACGTGCTGATTGCCGTGGAACAGATGGGCTACAGCGACAGCATCCCGGAATACGAAGCCGTCTTTGCCACCACGGTACTGACGGTATTGCTGAGTATTTTCCTGCACGGTCTGTCAACGCATGTGTTTCAGCGCTCGTCCAGATAGGTTCTATGTCTTTTAATCATTGCCAACACGGTTCTTCGCCTCAATCCACTGCGACATATACTGCGTGCTTTTGAGGCTATGGTGCCTGAGCATCAGGCCATAGAAGTGTGACTGGCGGTGCTCGGGCAGCCGGTTTTGCAACTGTCCGATTCGATCCATCAGCGTTTGCTGGTGTGTGGCAGCGTCAAATCGTGCTGGAATCAGTTGTTGTCCGGCATCAGACATGGCCTGCCAATCCTCTGGTCGGGTGTAGATACGGGTCGCGTGTTCAACCAGCCCCTCCACCGAGTCGCATGTGGCCGCCGGATGCACCGAATCATCGTCGTACATACGCTCAGAGTACATGCCTTCAGAGCCAATCGGGGTGGTTACTGCAGGCGTGCCGTTACGCGCTGCGTCGATCAGTTTGCCTTTCAGTCCGGCACCAAAGCGCAGCGGTGCCAGCATCACACGGGCGGTGCGCACCACGTCCTGAGCATCTTCAGCCCAGCCTTTGACCAGAAAACCCTGTTTGGGATTGTGCAAGTCCGTGGCTTTTTTCGGCGGATAGCCGCCGTAGATATGCAACTCAGCCTCTGGCAGACGCTTGCGAAGTTGTGGCCAAACCTGCTCTTTCAGCAGTCGGACGGCATCCCAGTTCGGCGCATGGCGGAAGTTACCAATGGAGACAAAGTGCTGACGTTCTTCAAAACCGGGGACATCAGAAGAGGCGTTGCTTTGCTCCATAAACGGCGTGTAGCTCAGCAGTGAGGCAGGTAACTGATAGCGTGTTTGCAGCCAGTCCATTTCCGCCTGCGAAATCACCAGCGTCAGATCACAACGCCATATCGAAGCCACTTCCCGAATCGCCAGTTCCGAATACGCCAGCTCGTCACTCAGAAGCGGTAATTCCAGCCCTTCGACCTGCTTCTGCTTGACCGCTTTCCAACGCGCATCACGCAAGCTGTGAACATCTTCCATATCCAGCACACGCAGTGCATCCGGGCAGTTCTTTTCCACCCGCCAGCCAAACTGTTCTTCCATCATAAAGCGGTCAAACATCACCAGCGCCGGTTGCAACACGGTAATCCAGTCATCGAACGATGAGGCGTTCAGTTCAATCCGGTGCGTCTCAATATTCAGTGCTTCCAGCTCAACCGCGTGGCTGCTTTCGTCCGCTGGCGAAGCGAACACAACCCGGTAATCACGCTGCTGGAAGGCCGATATCAACTGCATCATACGACTGCCTGCGGCGGAGGAATCCGGTTCTGGCCAGACATAGCCGATCACAAGAGCAACGGGTAAAGAAGAGGCTGAAGCGCAGGCACTGGCCGACATACGATTTCCTGATAGCTGTTCAGAACAAGACCGCGAGCCTATCACGAGCTACAATGCGCGGCCTCTTTATCTCTGCGTTGTCGCTGCCGTTTCATGAATCCAATCGCTGTTTCTTCCGACACTCCCCAGACCAATCCACTGCGGGACATGGTGGTCGGCACACTGGTCTTTGTGGCCTTGCTGAGCGCCATTGCCACCCACTTGCTGGCCGATCAGCGTTTTTCCCTGATTGCCGGGGTCTGTGGCTGGACGGCAGCTCTGTTGCTGTGGCCGAAACTGAAACGCCAGCAACGCATCCAGAGCCTGACCATGCTGACGCTGGGCGCAGCGGCCTTGCTGTGGGCCAGCCAGTTTCAGGCGCTGGACTGGCATACCGCCCTGAGTGCCAACAAGCATTTGATCGCCATGCTCAGTGCTGTCACGTTTCTGCGGCTGGTGACGACGCACACACTGGACTCTGATCAACGCCACCCCAGCGGCCCCAAAGCGTTAAACCAGACGCTGCTGGGTGTGCATCTGTTTGGCTCGGTGATTAATTATTCGGCTCCCATGCTGATGGCAGAACGACTGACCGGCGGCCAACCGCTCAAGGCCGCACAGGCCATTGTGTTATCACGCGGCTTTGCCGCTGCAGCCTTCTGGTCGCCGTTTTTTGTCGCTATGGGCGTGGCTCTCACCAACGCACCGGGGGCGGAGCTGGTCAGTGTCAGTCTGGCCGGGCTGCCGCTGGCCGCACTGGCCTTGCTGATGACTCGGCAGGAGCTGGCAGGCCGACGCGACCTGACGCATTGTGAAGGCTATCCGATGCAAACCCAGGCGTTGAAAATTCCGGCATTGCTGGCAGTCACCATTCTGGTGGCGCATGAGCTGTTCCAGAACATCCCGGTCGTGACCCTGATCGCCATCACCAGCCTGACGATCACCGCCTTGCTGCTGGCCCGACGCGAGCCTACCAAGGTCGCGACGCACTATGGCCGTCATATCACGACTGCGCTGCCCGCGATGCAGTCTGAACTCTGGCTGTTCCTGTCTGCCGGGGTACTGGCAACCGGCATCAATGCGGTGGTTCACAGTACCGGCTTTGCTCTGTCGATCAGCCATGCCGGAGCGCTGGAGATCAGCCTGTATCTGTTGCTCGCGTGCGTGCTGGCGCTGCTGGCGATTCATCCGGTGATCATCATTGCCAGTGCCGGTAACCTCTTGATGCCGCTGGTTGACTCTCCCAACCTGCTGGCGCTGGCCTTTCTGATGACCTGGGTGCTGGGCGTCGGTGGTTCGCCGTTTTCCGGGTTGAATCTGTCCATGGCCAGCCGCTTTCAGATGAACAATCTTGATTTCTGCCGCTGGAACATGGGCTACTCTCTGAAACTGTATCTGTTATGTGCCGCCGCCTTGTTCGTCTACGACTGGACGGGCTGGCTTTGATGCCTTGTCTTTCAAGCATCAGGTCTTTCAATCATCGGGCCTTTCAATCATCAGGAGTTGTGTGTGACACGTCCTCGCATTGCCATTTTGTACACTGGCGGCACCATTGGCATGCTGCCCGGTTCCCAAGGGCTGACTCCGGTTGCCGGAGCGCTGGCTGAACGGTTGCAGCAGGAACCTCGCCTGCAGTCTTCCCATGTGCCTGAATTTGAACTGCTGGAATACGACCCGCTACTGGATTCTTCCGAGATGCAACCGCAGCACTGGCAGCGCATGGCCGATGATATTCGAGCACGAGAATCCAAATTCGACGGTTTTCTGATTTTGCACGGCACCGACACCATGGCCTATACCGCCTCGGCGCTGTCGTTTCTGCTGCCGGGCATCGAGAAAGCCGTGATTCTGACCGGCTCGCAATTGCCACTCTCGGAGCCGCATTCTGACGCCCACGACCATCTGATCGAAGGTCTGATGCTGGCAGCGCAGCCAGCATGCCAGGGCGTGCAGTTGCTGTTTCATCACACGCTATGGCCCGGCAACCGGGTTACCAAAACCTCATCGGTAGCACTGGGGGCGTTCTCGGCCCCGAATGCCCAGCCGTTGTGGGAAATGAACACGCGTTATGGCCCGGTGCTTGATCCTGTTACTCCAGCCGACACTTCTACAAAGCCAAACCCGTCATCGCTCCCGGTGTTGCACACGGCGCTGCAACCTCGCCAGATCGGCGTGCTGCCACTGACACCCGGCTTGCCATTGAGCATGCTGGAGCATTACTTCCAGCAACCGCTGGACGGCGTGATTCTGCAAACTTTTGGTGCCGGTAATGCACCGCAGCAGCCGGAGTTTCTGGCACTGTTGCAGCGTGCCTGCGATGCCGGAACCGTGATCATCAATATCAGCCAATGCCCGCACGGTGGTGTCGATATGGGCACCTACGCCACCGGTTCAACGCTGGCCAGCACCGGCGTGATCAGTGGTTTTGATATGACGCTGGAAGCCTGCTACACCAAATTGCTGGTGCTGCTGAACGCCGATCTGGATGTGCGTCAGATACGCCGTTTGATGCAGCAGAATCTGTGCGGAGAGCTGACGCCACCGTCGTCATAAACCCGACTTCCAGCACGTCTGTCATCACAATCACCACAAGTCTGTGGCAGACTGGACGCCGCTTTTAATGACTGATTCGGAGTTTCTTGATGTTACAACGCGTTGCGATCTACTGTGGTTCCCGCATGGGCCACGATGCCAAATACGCCGAAGCCGCTGCCGCACTGGCAACGTATCTGGCCAACGAAGGCATTGGCATTGTGTACGGTGGCAGTCGCAGCGGTCTGATGGGCGTGGTGGCTGATGCCGCCCTGGCTGCTGGTGGCGAAGTTATTGGTGTCATGCCCGCCAATCTGGAGCAAAAAGAAAACACACATCCCGGTCTGACCGAAACCCATTTCGTCGATAACATGCACCAGCGCAAGGCCATGATGGCCAATCTGGCCGACGCCTTTATCGCCCTGCCCGGCGGCATCGGTACGCTGGATGAACTGGTGGAAATCTGGTGTTGGGCCAAGATTGGCGACCACAACAAGGCCTGCATCTGTTACGACGTCGACCACTTCTGGCAGCCCTTTTTCGATCTGCTGACCCACATCGACCAACAGGGTTTTGCTCACCCCGGCAGTGCCATGCTGCGCTCCGACCAGCCATCCGGGCTGCTGCAGTTATTGCGTGAACACACGCCATCCATACAATCCTGACACCGACCATTGCGGGTAATTTTTGCACCGATCAAGCCGCCAGAGCAGTGTTCCCATCGATCAGATTGGTTATGATCAAGGCTCCCGTTAACAGGATATAAACAGGAGAAACACCATGCTGATCAGTAATATGGAAGTCGTGCCGGGCAAGAAGATTGTCAAGCATCTGGGGCTGGTTCAAGGCAGTACCGTTCGGGCCAAGCACGCCGGGCGGGATTTCATGGCCGGACTGAAAAACATCTTCGGCGGCGAGCTGCGGGGCTATACCGAGTTGCTGACCGAATCCCGCGACGAAGCCATGGAGCGCCTACAGGAACAAGCCGAAGCCATCGGTGCCAACGCCATCGTCAATGTGCGTTTTTCCACCTCTTCCATCGCCGCCGGCGCGTCTGAAATCTTCGTGTATGGAACCGCCGTTGTTGTTGAGGAGCGCTGATTATGGGAGCTCTGATCAACCTGATTATCTTTTTAGTGCTGATGACGCTGGGCTATGTGTTTGGCCGCATGGCCGAAAACCGACATTACCGCAGCATCCGCCAGCGTGAAGAGGAAATGCGCACGCTGCTGGTGATTCCGCAAAAGTACCCGTCGCCACAGTATGCCCGCCATCACAGCGAGCTGGTCAGTGGCAACGTAGTGATCTCCGTCGATTACTTCAAAACCTTTGTAGCCGGTTTGCGTGGTTTCTTCGGGGGCCGAATCGGTGCCTACGAAAGCCTGCTGGATCGAGCTCGCCGGGAAGCGGTACTGCGCATGCAGGAGCAAGCCAAGGTGCTCGGTGCCGATGCGGTCTATAACCTCAAGTTCGAGACCGCTCGCATTGGCCAGAATGCCGGGCAAGGGCTTGGCTCAGTGGAAGTCCTCGCCTACGGCACCGCCCTGCTGCCACCGCCGCCAAACAATCACAGTCCAAACGCTCACAACACCATCTCTTACCAGCAACCATGACCGAACCCGAGCTGCCCAGCGCCAATCCGAAACCACCGGAGCACATCAACAATCGTTACGAGCATCCATTCAAGGACTTGCTGGTGCTGGTTGTTGGTGTGGTCGGCATTTTGGTGCTGGCTACCCTGCTGCTGAGCTGGACAGCTTCGACTCTGGCACCGCTGCTGCCTTATGAGTGGGAAGTCAGCTTGCTGCAATCCGATGCAGAGACACAAAACCTGACTCAACCTCAGGCCAGCAGTCAGATTCAGAGCCAAAACCATGACGCTATTACAACCGAACTGGCCGCTCTACTGCAGCGCGTCACAGGCCCGGATGCTCTGCCTACCCGCCTGCATTACCTGCCCGATCAGGATATACCAAACGCCTTCGCCACCCTGGGCGGCCATATTTTTGTGACGCGGGGTTTGCTGGAAAGTGTTGAATCGGAAAACGGCCTTGCCATGGTGCTGGCGCATGAATACGCCCATGTGGCATTGCGCCACCCCATCACACTGATGATGGAACAACTGTCGATTGGCTTTGTACTGACCATGATTGGCAGCGATAACGTCGCGCAACTCATCGCTCAAAATACAGCGGCGGTAACAGCCCTGTCTTTCAGCCGGGAGATGGAACGCGCCGCTGACCGCTACGCATTGGAAGCCTTGCAATGCCATTACGGCCACACAGTTGGTGCGGATGAGTTTTTTCTGAACATTCAGGAACAGCATCAGCCCTTCGAGAGCGACAGCCGCTGGCAGCAAATGCTGCAAACACATCCACTGACCAGCGAACGCATCGAGGTGATACGCTCCGGTGCCCGGATGGGAGAGCTGACACCGCTGCCGAAAGCGTTGCGAATCACACTCTCAACACCCGACAAGACCAGCGATATTCAATAAACAGCATCAACGCACAAACGGCTGAGCCAGCAAACGATCCAGACGCGCATCCCGCAGATGTCGGAAGTATGGCAACCCCAGAATCATGCTCTCGTGGCCGTCTCGTGGCTGGGCACGATAGGTGCCGAACCAGCGATCCCAGCACGACAGGTTAAAGCCAAAGTTGCTGTTGGTTTCGTCGGTATGCCAGGAATGATGCACTCGATGCATATCCGGTGTCACTACCAGCCAGCGCAGTTTGGCATCCAGTTGTTGGGGCAAGCGAATATTGGCGTGATTGAACATCGCCATCACATTGAGCCAGATTTCAAACACCAGCACCGCCAGTACCGGCACTCCCAACACCGTGATTACCACCGCTTTGATCAGCATCGACAGCAGGATTTCCAGCGGGTGAAAACGCAGCCCGCTGGTCACGTCCAGATCAACATCCGCATGGTGCAAGCGATGCAAACGCCATAACAACGGCACATGATGGAACAGCCAGTGTTGCGCCCAGATCAGGCCATCGAGCACCACCAGAGCCAATATTAATGTCATCAACGGCCACGCCGATGATAGGCCCGTCAGATGAAACAGCCCCCACTGGTACTGCTCGGCCAGTAAGGCAACCCCCACTGCCGCGCCCGGAAACAGCAGCCGCAACACCAGGCTATTAACCACCACCAGCCCCAGATTATTGAGCCAGCGATAGGATTTCGGTGCATCCAGTGGGCGTCTGGGACGATACAACTCCCAGACCACCATCACGGCGAAAATGCCAACAAAAGGCACCAGTCGCAACAGCGGTTCGTGTTCCATCCAGGTGTTCATCAGCAACAGGGGGCCTCGTCATCCGCGACCTTGAACGGCACTCCCGAGCCACAGCCTTCAAACGCACCAAAGTGCTGGCTGAAGTCACCAATAAACTGGAAGTGTTCGGCAAAGCGAGTGTCGTGCAGCACCATCCAGGTGTTACCACACACTGGGAAAACCCGACCACGTTCAATGGCATGGTGCGCATCCAGATCAAAACGATCAGGCGATTGCGGCACCGTGCCCTGATAAATCACCGCCTGTCCGTAGTCTTCGCATTCGCTTTCCAGTTGATCCAGTTTGAACAGGCGATAGGTGGCCGAGAAGAACGTCAGATTCCCAATGCGGGCCGCCAGCTTGCTGTCGGTGATTTCCAGTTGCCGATCTTCCACCAGTCGGGGATCAAGAAAGCCACTGTTGTTGGCCAGATGCAGAAAGTCGTTGTAATACAGAGCGCCACCGAGGCATTCACCATACAGCACCGGATCAAACCGCACCGCTTCCGGTACCCGCCGGTCGGCGTACACATCGGAAAAGTAAAATTCACCGCCGGGTTTCAGCAGTCGATGAACGCCGTCCAGCACAGCGGCCTTGTCGGGCGACAGGTTCACCACGCAGTTGGAGACAATGACATCAAACGATTCCGGCTCCAGATCCAGTTCGTCCAGACGCTCGATATAGCCCTTGATAAAACGCACGTTATCAAACCCGAAGGCATCGGCATGCCAGGCCTGATGCTGCTCGGCCACCGCCAACTGCTCATCGGTCATATCCACGCCGACGACTTCACCGTCCGGGCCAGCCAGTTGTGCCAGCGCGTATACATCCCGGCCAGAACCGCAGCCAAGATCGAGAATGCGCCGCCCTTCCAGTTGCGTCGGACACACCAGACCACAACCGTAATAACGGGACAGTACCTCAGGGTGAATGCGTGACAACAAGGGTTTGAGCCATTCGGGCATGGCGCTGGCATCGCAACAGGCACTGGTTTTCAGATCGTCGCTGCCTTGCAGTTGTTTACCGTAATAATCCTGAACAATTTCATGCATAACGGGAGGCTCCCAGGTGAGCGTGTCGTGACCAAAGATGTCTATCAGTCGTCAGTCAGACCCATTTCTTACAGTGAATATCGGGCGCGCCAGCTTGCGGGCAGATGAATCAGATCGCCGGGTTCATCAATATCATGCAGAGCGTCCAACTCTTGCAGGCTCCAGTCCAGAGCCTCAACCCGCTGGCGCGTCAGCTCGGCAACGACGGACGTGCTCCAGGGAATGTCCTCGAACAGAGAATCATCGTATTGATGCAGCCCCAACAAGGAATAACCGCCGTCACTGACCGGCACCAGACAGGCTTCGTGCTGCTCCAATGCCTGAGCCGCCTGCTGCAAACGCTCGGCAGTCAGTCCGGGGCAATCGGTGCCCATCAGAATCACCGGCTCGCCCTGTTGCGTCACCCGCTGCACCACTCGCCCCATGCGCTGGCCAAGATCGCCTTCGCCCTGATACGACCAGTTCAGGATTTCCGGCAAAGACAGTATTTTCCACACGGGATGATGCACCGACGGGCTGACACACAACTCAACCGGGCCAACACGAGCGGCCAGTGCCTGCTGAATGGTGTGTTGCAGCAGACGGCGCGCCAGTTGTGCCGAGCCGTCCAGCCCCAGAGCGGGAATCAGGCGGGTTTTGGCAAACCCCGGCAAAGGCGCTTTGGCAAAAATAACCACTCGGGGGCGAATCGATGTCGATGGAGAAATAGTCATATGTAGAGCTTCGCTAACTGTTCTGCAGAAACACCGCGCCAGTACGCCCAACGCAGTCGCCACATCAAAAAAATCGTGCGCCAGACACCGTAGTCCATCCAGCGACGCCCTGACGTTGTCACCTGAGCACACAAACACTGTGGATGCTCATAGCGACGCAGGCGTTTGGACAACTCAATGTCTTCCATCAGAGGTTGATCCGGGAAGCAGCCCACCTGCTCAAAGCGGTCACGCCGCATAAACATCGCCTGATCGCCCGTGGCAATGCCACTGAGGCGAGAACGCAGGTTGATCATAAAACCGACTACGCGCAGCATGTGGGCCGAGCCACTGACAGAGACGTCAAAACGGCCCCAACTGCCGTGCTCCAGTGCTTGCTGCAGGTGCTTTATAGCCTGTGGTGGCAAGCGGGTGTCGGCGTGCAGAAACAGCAAACATTCACCGTAGCTGGCTTGCGCTCCGGCATTCATTTGCCGAGCACGGCCACGAGACGAATGCACCACCCGGAATCCGGCGGCTTCCGCCATACTCACCGAGGCATCCTCACTACCGCCATCCACCAGCACGATTTCAAGGGCGGGGTATTCTGCTTGCAGAGAAGACAAATGCACCAGCAACTCTGGCAGACTGCTCTGCTCGTTCAGCATCGGGACGATGACCGATAGAGATGCAGGCACAGACGACAGAACAGACACAGACGACAGAACAGACACAGACGACAGTGACCCGGCGCTAGCGGGTTTGATTAAGTTGCCAGTCATAATCCAGAAATCCAATATCCAGTTCTTCCTTCAGCAAACGCGCCTTGTCAGTGGCTGACAACCCCAGTGCATCGGCATAGTGAGCCAGAAAATCTTCCAGCCTCTGATAACCGTGCCAGCCGCGTTCAAAGTCCTGGCGATACCATTTGAAAATGGACGACACCATCAGGTCGTCACCTGTCAGCCGGTTCTGCTGACGATTGGCCAGAAACAGACGCGTTTGCTGCTCTAGCTGTTCTTTCAGGTGTGCGCCGGTATAGGCTTCGGCACGCAGTGGCGGGCAACCAATGCTGGCGCAGTTAACAGCAAAGTGAATCAGCGGGTTGTTGTAACGTCCCGAACCTCGAATCAGGTCGTGTTCGATATTATCCAGCGTCTGCTTGCTGCCCAGCAGCGGTGCCAGCGCCCGGCTCCAGGGCGAGCGCAGCCAGTTTCCCAGATCCTTGATCGACTCCAGATCCGGCCATGTGCCCAGAATCAGCTCCACCGTCCAGGCGTTGTAGGCATTGATCAGAAACGCCAATTGCTCGTCGTGTGACCAGCCATCAAACTGCGCCTGTTTAACCGCCGCCAGATCATCCAGATAGCGCTTCAGCACCTGCCGCTGATCGGCCACGCCCTGATAATTCACGGCGGTGGATTGGCCACCGTCATCAGACACCACGTTGGCCTGCAACAAGCGATTCCAGGCGCTGTGGTCAAACGCTTCTGCTGCCCCAGATTCTCTTACCCCTTCGGCCAGAGAAGCAGAACACCACAAACACAGTGCCAGCATCAGGCTGCTGTAACTCTTATGCTTAGTGAGCATCGCCGCGTCTCCAACTGTGGTATTTTTCCAGCCAGCCCAGAATGCGCTCGGGCGCATGAGCACGCTTCCACTCGCCCGCCGCGTATTTGTTGGCTTCGGCCCAGGTCGGATAGGCATGAATGGTGCCGAGTATCTTGTTCAGGCCAAGGCCGTGTTTCATCGCCAGCACGAACTCAGCCATCAGATCACCGCCGTGTTCGCCCACAATGGTGACGCCCAGAATCCGATCCTTGCCCGGTGTGGTCAGCACCTTGACGAAACCGTGCGCCGCACCGTCGGTGATAGCACGATCCAGATCATCCAGACCGTAACGTGTGACTTCGTATTCAATCCCCTGGGCCTGTGCGTCCTGTTCATTCAGACCCACACGGGCAATTTCCGGGTCAAGGAAGGTCGTCCAGGGAATCACCCGGTAATCCACCTTGAATTTTTTCACGTGACCAAACAGCGCATTGACCGCCACGTACCAGGCCTGATGCGCTGCCACGTGGGTGAACTGGTATGGCCCAGCCACATCACCCGCGGCGTAAATATTCGGATACAGGGTTTCCAGATACTCGTTGGTGACGATGGTGCGATTGGTTTCAATCCCCAGTTCTTCCAGACCGTAGCCTTGCAAGCGTGCTTCCCGCCCGACGGCACAGAGTAACTGGTCGAATTCAATCGCCTGTTCCGTCGCCGGGTCTGATGAACCGGATGGCATCACTATCAAACGCTTGTTGCCGGTCTCGGCATCGAGTTCGCAACGCACCGCCTGATGGCCGGTCATCAAGCTCACACCATCGCGGCTCAGTGATGCCGCTGCCAGTTCGGAGACTTCTTTATCTTCACGGGCCAGCACCCGTGCTCCCCGCTCCACCTGAGTGACCTGCGAACCCAGTCGGGCAAAGCTCTGGGACAACTCACAGCCAATCGGGCCGCCGCCGAGCACCACCAGGCGCTTCGGCGCGTCGTCCAGTTCGGCAAAGGTTTCCCACAAGGTGTCACTGGTGACGTAGCCGGTGTCTTCGATACCCGGCAGTGGTGGTACAAACGGTCTGGCTCCGGTGGCCAGCACAATCGAACGCGTGGTCAAACGCTGCACGCCACCGTCATTCAGGTGAATTTCCACCGTCCACGGGTCAATCACCCGCGCGTAGCCTTGCAGCACTTCCACGCCCAGATTGGTGTAACGCTCCACGCTGTCGTGAGGCTCAATCGCCTTGATCACGTCATGCACTCGCGCCATCACCTTGCGGAAGGAAAAACGCGCCGGTTGCGATTCCAGCCCGTAATGATCTGCATGCTGCATCTGGTGCGCGACCCGAGCGCTTTTGATCAGCGCCTTGCTCGGCACACAGCCGTAATTCAGACAATCGCCGCCCATTTTGTTGGACTCGATCAGCGTGACTTTGGCTTTTACCGCCGCCGCAATGTAAGCGCTCACCAGACCACCAGCACCGCCGCCAATCACCACCAGATTACGATCAAACTGCTTCGGCCTCGTGTGTTTGGCGTACACCCGGCGCGCCTTGATCACCGACAGAATTTTTTTGGCGATCAGCGGGAAAATGCCCAGCAGCGCGAACGACAACAGCAGCGACGGTGACAGGATGCCCGACAGACTGTCGAGCTGAGCCAACTGGGTTCCGGCATTCACGTACACCAGCGTGCCTGCCAGCATCCCAACCTGACTGACCCAGTAGAAGGTCGCGGCCCTGATTGGCGTCAGTCCCATCAGCAAATTAATCAGAAAGAACGGGAACACCGGCACCAGACGCAGCGTGAACAGATAGAAGGCACCGTCTTTTTCGATCCCGTCGTTCACCGCCTGCAAACGATCACCAAAGCGCTTCTGCACGCTATCGCGCATCAGATAACGCGACGCCATAAACGCCAGCGTTGCGCCAATCGAACTGGCAAAAGACACCAGTACCGTTCCCCAGGCCAGTCCAAACAAGGCACCCGCCGCGATGGTCATAACCGCTGCACCGGGCAGTGAAAGTGCTGTCACCAACACATACAACAACAGAAACAGACCACCCGTCAGTAACGGTGCGGCACTGCGCTGGGCTTCAAAATCCGCCAATCCCTGTTTCAATCCATCCAGGGTCAACAGCAGATGCACATCCAGTGCAAAAAAAGCCACGATGGCGACGCCAATCGCAAGCAGTAAGGCAATTTTTTTCATTATTCAGACTCCATCCAAGACTCGATTTGAAATCACAGAGCACCGCCACAACTGCTGCCCTGGCCCGCCGTACAGCCATAACAATGACCCGCCACAGCGACCGGACAGGTGTTCACATCACTTTCCAGCAGGTCTTGCAGATGCCGTTTGCCAGCACCCAGTGGTATCTCCAGTTGCTGGTTGAAATCGCAGTCGTACAAGCGCCCCTGCCAATCCACACTGACCAGCGAACGACACATCACCTGTTCCAGATTGTCGACCTGATAGCTGTCGCGCAGCAGTTGCATATAGTCCTGAAACTGGCCTTTGGAAATCAGCGTGGAGCCAAAACGCTTGATCGGCATATTGGCAAGTGCAAACAGATGGTTGAATTCGATATTGAAGTGCTGGCGCAGCTCGCGGCGATAGTCGGCTTCCAGTTGTTGCTGGTTGGGTGGCAGTGAGGGGCCTTGCGGGTTGTACACCAGATTCAGCGACAAACCGCTGTCAGGCTGGCCATACCCCAACGCATTAAGCGCCTGCAAACCGGCAATGCTCTTGTCGAAGACGCCCTGGCCGCGCTGCTTGTCGACGTTATCGAGGGAATAACAGGGCAGCGAGGCCACCACATCCACACGGTGGTGAGCGAGAAATTCTGCTAAACCCTCCTGCTCTGGTTCAAACAGAATCGTCAGGTTACAACGGTCAATCACCTGCACGCCTGCTTCCGTGGCCTGCTCCACCAGATAGCGGAAATCCGGGTGCATTTCTGGTGCGCCGCCGGTCAAATCGAGCGTTTTGATCTGGCGTGCTTTCAACACCGGCACAATCAAATCCAGCGTTTCCCGGCTCATCATTTCGGTACGATGAGGCCCGGCATTGACGTGACAATGCAAACAGCGCTGATTGCACTGATAGCCCAGATTGACTTGCAAGGTGTCCAACGGCTGACGC
Source organism: Oceanobacter sp. (assembly GCA_045430275.1). Taxonomy (GTDB): domain Bacteria; phylum Pseudomonadota; class Gammaproteobacteria; order Pseudomonadales; family Oceanobacteraceae; genus Oceanobacter. The sequence goes on from JAILXU010000002.1 coordinate 56,358, forward strand.
TGCAATGCCGGAAAATCCGTTACTTCCAGCAAGGGTAAAGTGGCGTGCATAAAGAGGCTCCGGCTAGCGACGATTCATCGGGAATATTCCCTTTGTCTGACAATAGCCGGGTTTCTTACACTTCAGAGGTGTTTTTTTTCAGGTTATTGCTTTGGGTGGCGCAGCAATTGTTCCACTAACAATCCCAATGTTTGCATCGCCCGATGAGTTTGATCATTCCAGGGATGAGCAATATTCAACCGAATACAGTGATCAAACTGATCGCTGTTACTGAACAACCCGCCTGGCACGACTGAAATAGAGCGCTCACGGGCCAGATAATACAGCCGCTCGGCACTGACTGAACGAGGCAATGCCAGCCACATGGTGTAACCGCCTTTGGGCGTACTGAAACGCGTTTCATCCGGGAAATACTGTTCAATAGCGCCCACAAACTGCGGCAGATTACTGGCCAGTTGACGGCGCAATTGCCGCAAATGACGGTCGTAGTGACTGTTTTCCAGATACGAATGCACCACCCGCTGTGACAGACTGGAAGAAGAAAACGTAGTGAAGGTTTGCTGATCAATCACCTGCTGATACCAGCGCCCCGGCACACACCAGCCAACCCGCAGCCCGGCGGCCAGCGTCTTGGAAAACGACGAGCAGTACATCACCCGACCATCACGATCAAACGCCTTGATGGCCGAATAACTGCCATCCGTCTGGGCCTGTTTGCGCGCCGCTGCTGACGTTTCTGCAAAACTGATCTCGCCGTAAATATCGTCTTCGATGATGCCAACGTCGTACTGCTGGGCCAGCTCGACCAGTTGCTTCTGTTTGGCGGTGGGCATCAGCGCTCCGGTCGGGTTGGAAAAACGCGCTGTCAAAGCAATCAGACGCACGGGCCACTGGCTCAGCGCCAGTTGCAGCGCTTCCACACTCATGCCGGTTTCCGGGTCGGTGGGAATCTCGATCACCTTCAGCCCCATCATGCTGGCCAGTTGCAGAAAGCCGTAATAGCAGGGCGATTCCACCGCCACCAGATCTCCCGGTTTGGTCGCAGCCCTAAGACACAGGGTAATGGCCTCGGCGCAGCCATTACTGATGATGATGTCGTCACTGACGCAATGAATCCCCGCGTTGCTCATGCGCACCGCCAACTGTTGCCGCAGGCCTTCAAAGCCCGGCGCAAACTGGTACTCCAGCACCTGCCTCAACTGAAACCGGCTGGTTTGCTGGATATGTCTCTGCAACTGTCGTTGTGGCAACAGGCTTGAATCCGGGATGGCGGCACCGAAATTCACCAGACTGGGGCGACTCAATTGCGCCAGCATGTTGCTGATCAGCGCCGACTTAGTCACTTCCGACGGCTGTTCTTCCGGACGAGACAGAGGCAACTGGGCACGGCGATACTCGGGCCGCCGATTGGAGCACACGTAGTAACCCGACTGAGGCCGGGCACTCAGCCAGCCCTGATCTTCCAATCGGGCATACGCCTGCGAAACCGTCGAGACACTGACGCCCCGCAACGTGCTCATACGGCGCACACTCGGGACTTTCTGACCGACCGGATACACACCGGCCTGAATATCAGCGCTGAGCTGATCGGCCAGTTGCAGATACAAGGGATGTTTCAGTTGTGGATTCAGCATGGCTCTCGACGCTCCGTTACGCACACCCGAAAGCTTACTCTTCGCTACCACACAGCAACCAGTACAGTTGGTCGTTTTTTTGGCAGTTCAGTTGATTGTTCTGCTCATTCTGTACTGCCCAAATCCTGACCGACTGCCGCTGATGTACGCTCGCCCGATCCGTCATTCTGTTTGGCAACCAGCAATCAGAGTGGAGTTTCTGCTGATGTTATCGAGATTACGCACCCCGCTACCAACGGGAATCAACCCGGTATCAAACCCGGCATTGCCAGCATTAAGCAGCACCCGGGTATGGGGGTCAGCGCTGTTGGCTATCAGCCTGTTTGCCCTCACCGTGCCTATGACCAGCACCGCACTGGAAGGCTGGAGCACGCTGTCGATTGGTTCCGGGCGCGGTGTGATCGGTGGTGCCATTGCCATTCTCGCAATCCAGTTTTCCGGCTGGAAGTGGCCCGACCGACACAGTTTGCTGTGGTTGGCACTGGCCACCCCCGGTCTGGTCTTCGGTTTCCCTTATCTGCTGACCTACGCCCTACAAGACGCCAGCAGCGCAGACCTGGGCGTCGTACTGGCGGCTCTGCCACTGCTGACAGCGATCTTCTCCGCAATACTGTCGCGCCAGAATCTGCCTCGGCGTTTCTGGGGCTGGGCCATTGCCGGAATGCTGGTCAGTTGCGGGTACTTTCTGCTGCAGTCGGACTGGGCCTTGCAGGGACAGAGCCAGAGCACACAACTGGTGATGCTGGTGGCCTTGCTCAGCGCTTCGTGGGGCTATGCCGCCGGAGCCAAAGCTGCCCGGACACTGGGAGGCTGGCAAACCGTGTGCTGGATGCAGGCACTCAGCGCACCGCTCTCGGCCATTCTGTTCGGATATTCACTGGGACAACCCGAGTACACGCTGGGCTTGCCACAGGCAGACGCGCTGCTGGCACTGCTGTATCTGGGTATCTTCAGTCAGTTGATCGGCTTTCGATTCTGGTTCCAGGCACTCGCGGTTGATACCGCTCGCGTCAGCCAGATCCAGCTATTGCAGCCTCTGATCACCCTTACCGCTCTGGTGCTGTTCTGGAATGCCAGCATCGGTCTGTGTCAATGGCTGGCAGCTCTGGCGATTCTGCTGTGCGTTGTGGGGGCGGTGAGGATAAAACACGCAGATACTGATGCACCGCAACACGGCTAATATTGTTCTGTCACCTGTTTCCTTTATGATCAGCATGGTTTTGAACCAGCTCAGCCATGCTGGCCTTATTTGACTCTGTTCATGGAATACAAGGAATTGTGATGGAACAACACTACTCCACATCTTCAATATTTAAAAAATCCCTGCTGGCTGCCGCCATCGGTACCACGATTGCACTGACAGGCTGTAGCGGTAACAGCAGCAGTGATGATGACAAGAAAGCTTCTGAAGCCAGCGTCTCACTCAGTGGTTACGCCATCAAGGGTGTGATGATCAATGCCAATATCAAGGTCTATGATCTGGCAACCAATACACTGCTGAAAGAAACCACCACGGATGCACAGGGGCAATATTCCCTCTCTGACATTACCGTTGAAAGCGAAACCGTCGGTGCCCTCAAGGTGGTGATGACCACCAACACTAACACCACCACCAAATGCGACTCCGCCATTGGCTGCAGCGATGGCAGCGGCAATGATGTCTCGTTCGGCCAGACCTATGCCTTCCATGATCCCGGCTTTCAATTAACAGCAATTCTGGCTGATCCCAAAGACGCCACCAGCGCCTCATTGATGGTGACACCACTGACCCATATGTCAGCCGCTCGTATCGAAAAAGAAGGCGTCCTGACCAACGAAGCCATCAGTACGGTTAATCGTGAAACGGCTGCCCTGATGGGTCTTGGCAATGTCAACATTGCCACCTTGCAGCCGGTTGATCTGGCCAGCCCGAACAGTGCAACAGCAGACGGTAATGCCGTTAAATACGGTGCCATGCTGGCTGCCGTTGCGACCGTGGCCAAGGAAAAAGGCCTGTCACTGCAGGATATGGTTCAGCAGCTGTCTGACAACTACGCCAACAGCAAGGGGCTGAAGTCTCACTCCAGCAACGATCAGGAAACCGACCTGGCAGACTTGTTTGCCGCTGCGGTCGAGTCACTTAATACAGCAGAAAGCACGTTCAACATTGACATCGATAACACCGCAGAAGTAGTCATGATGTCAAAACGCAACGATGCCGCTAATGCCACGGTCGATGATGTCACCGTGATCGACAGCAGCAACACTGGCGAAGTTGATCCAACCCTGACACCACAAGAGCAAGCCACGTTAAAGGGCATGGCGCTGCTGGAAGACCTGAACACATGGAATGACACCCAACTGGACATTCGTTCCCAACTGTTGGCTGAAGATGGCGAACTGGCCCAATACGCCAACGATCTGGATATGATCGCCACAGCTGTACAGGAACAAACCGATCTTGCCCGTGCCTTCAGCACCCTGGCTTACGGATTCACAGAGCAGGAAGTGGTTGAAACAGAAACCCATTGCTCCCAGTGGCATTACGGGACTTGCCAACAATGGAAAGAATACGAATATTCATGGACGGAAGAACAGCAGAGCGGCATTCTGGCAGGCGTTCCTAATCTGATTCGGGAATTTGCCTACCTGACCAACCGGATTGAAGGCAATCACGCTAAACTGGAAGCCACCTTCGACAGTGAGACACAGCGCTACACGCTGACGCTGGATGCCCAGCTGGTCGCCCAATACTGGGATGAAGAATACTTTGCCGAATCCTACGGCTTTATCTACGGCTATGCTGGTGCCGATATCGATAACACCGGTGTACTGAACATCAGCTACGCCATGAACGACGAAGACGAGATCACCGATATTCGTTTCAGTGGCACCTCCGGCTACCCGGAAGATGGCAAGGCCATTGATCTTCAAGCCCTTCAGATGCAACCAACCCTGTCCCTGGATGATGCGCACTACGCGGTCACCATCTCCCAACTGAGCCTGAACGACACCACAACCACCAGCTTGTTGAACAAGGAACTGGAAGTTGGCATCAGCTACACCGCGACGGGTGAACTGAGCATGGAGTTTGCCGATCTTGAAAGTATGGCAGAGACCCTGTTCTTTATGGGCGATGGCAGCAGCGGGCTATTGAACATGACTCTGACTCTGGATTCCGAAGTTTCAGAGAGCGTTGAAGACGCTGCGGCTGGTGGCTTCTCCCCAGCATCCGGTGAGCTGGACGTGAATGTATCATTCAAGCGTGAGTCACTTGAGGCTGAAGCCACGGCTGCAATGACAGCGAAAGTGGATGTCCGTAACAGTAACGGGGACTTTATTACCGGTCAGCTGACAGGTTCTGGTCAGGCTTCATCCCCGACCAAAGAAAACATCACGGCAGGTGTGAACCTCAGTTTTACCGGCAGCCTATCACAAGGTGTACACGATGCTGATCACGCCTTGAATGGTGCCAGCACTCGCTTCGACGGTACGCTGACACTGGATGTTCCTGATATCCAAAACGATCAACTCAGTACCTATACGACCACCTTCGATGGCGAATTGAGTGTGCAGGATGCTGCGGGAACCGGTGCTGCTTTTGATGGCAACGCCAAACTGGCGATGGAACACCCCAAAACAGCAAGCGGTCGTCCCCTCTACTCCGAAAGAGCGAGAAACTACATTGATTATTACTGGTTTAATACAGAGATAGAGACAACCACAGAGGCAACCATTCCAACCGAAGTGGCTCTGACTGGCAAACTAACCGCTAGCCGTGAGAATACCACCAAGGCAGAACTGGATATCAAGGCCAGTCTGATGCTGGATAATCTGGCTCCCGTTGTTGAACGCCTGAACCAGGGCGAAATCAGCGTTGGACATGAGATTGGTACGCCATCCAGCCTGATTGGTGGTGATGCGACCTTGCATGAGCAGGATAATCGCATCACCTTTGAACCGCGCCGGTATGCAGAAGAAGATCTGATCACCTTGGCAAGCGCATACTCTCAAACACTGGGTTTAACCAATGCACGCTACTTTACCCGCCAATGGGTTCAAGACGCGGTTTCCGAACTTTCTGTTAATGCCTCAAGTTGCACACCGGATGATGGTGTCTACTTTTGTGCTTTGAATATCACAGAAACCAGCTATTTGTATTCCAGCCGCAATGCCGAGCCTAAAATTCCGAGGGTTTTCAAAAAACTGCAAAGCATCTCATTTACCACCAGTGAATTTAATGCCGGTGACCATCGTTCACCGGCCAAATGGCAAGCCAAAGCCATCGCTGCAGCGGATGAAGATGTGTGGTTATATCGCTCCGTTGCTATTGAATCTGACCAGGGATATGTCTGGTCAGCAAGCGATGGTGACAGCCTCAATGACGATACCATTCAGCCAATACAAGTCCGGGACTATCAGCTGGTTGATGGCCTTACTGAGACCATTGCCAGCGGTGAAACCGCTGACAGCTATGTCGGCATTGCAGCCAGCCTTGAAATTGCACTGGATGCCTTTGACTATGAAGATGCATCCATTCAGCTGGTCACCGATCGTACCGGCCAGCAAGGTATAGATGGCCAACTGACGTTGAAGTACGGTGATCGTAGCATCGACATGGTATTAATCCTTGAAGATAACCAGCTGGATACCAGCAAAACAGCTCTTACGATCAGCAACAACGATACCGAGATGAAACTGACCGCTGAATGTATTGATCTGGCTTCCGAAAAACAGACCACAATGAGTGCTCTGTCCAAGTGTGACAATGACGATCTGAACTTCGGTGGCACCATCACGGTGGATGGCCTTGAAATTGGCAAACTGGAAGACCGCAATGGTCTGCCGGTCTTTGTCTTTGGCGATGATACCGAGTATCAAATGATCGCAACTCCCGCTTTCCTGATTTCACGTCAGTAAGCGAATGCCAGTGTACCCGGTGCACTGGCATTTTTTTATTGCGGGGGCGTATTCTGCTGCGCCTCCAGCAATACCAACAGGCGCTTCTCGTTTTTCATCATTTGCCAGGACAGGAGCACAAACAGCAACAGGCAGATGATCAGCATCCAGAACAGAACCGGTAACAACATCGCTGCCGTCGACAGGGTTTCTGGTTCCAACAGGCCGCTTTGCAGTTGTGCGACCACATAGAAAGGGTTTGCCATGACCGGGTAAACCAGCGCGACCCCAATGCCCATTCCGCCAATCAGTAGCAGCAGCCCCACCGCCACCAGCGGCCAACTGCGATTAAAACGACGACGTTGTGTGACAAAATCGGCATCAGTTTGTCGGGGCATCCGCTTTCTCCACAGGTATCAGGTGTCAGGCTGACCGATCAGGTGACGGCTTTCGGCTGCAAAGCCCGCTCCCACTTCCGAGTAGTAGTTGAAGACCACATCTACACCCAGATCCAGCAACTCCTGACGTTCGTCTTCATAGCGGGCAACCGCCGCCACTTTGCCGCGATAGCCAGACAACCGCAGCATTTCGAGGGTACTTTTGATTTCGAAGTGCGAGGGCAACGCCATCATCACCAACTCAACCTGCTCACCGCAAATGCTTTCCCAGAATTCAAGGTCATCGGCGTCCCCGGCAGCCACCCGAAAGCCATCATCTTTCAGTTTTTGAATACGTTCTCCATCGGATTCCACGCCCCAGACACGCTGGCCCAAATCGGAATCCAGCGCCTGATACGCCCCCTTGCCCACTCGCCCCATGCCGATGATCAGCACTTCTGCACCCTCCGGACGGTCGAAGTGCGCGTGAGATCCGGCGCGTTCATACCGGTTGATACGATCTTTTTGCATGGCGTACAAATGGTGCGCCCGACGATAGAGAAAGCTGCTGACCACAAACGACAGCGACATGGATACAGCAATGATCACCAGCCAGTCTTCGCTCAGCCAGCTATTTTCCACGCTCAGGCTGGCGACGATCAGGCCAAATTCACTGAAGTTAGTCAGTGCCAATGCGCTCAGGTACGCCGCTCGCCCTGACAGTTTGAACCCGACCAGCAACCCGAAAAACAGCAGGAACTTGGCCACCAGTAACAACGTCACCAGCACCACTGGCACAATCATGTCCATGGTTGGCAGGGCGGTAAAACCAATCGACAGGAAGAAGCCAATCAGGAAGATGTCTTTAAAACCAATCAGGGATTTATACAGCTCTACGGCCTTGGGGTGAGGAGCCAGCAACATGCCGATCAATAAGGCTCCCAGGTCACCTTTCATCTTGACCAGCTCGAACAGTTCCGCTCCGCCAAGCGCCATAAAAAACCCCATCAGCGACAGCAGCTCTCCGTGCCCGACACCGCTGAAAACACGATAGATCAGTGGCCGAATCAGCCACAAACCAATCAGCCCGAAGGCCCAGACCGACGGTAGCTTGCCCGTCGAGACCACCAGAAAAATAACGGCAACGATGTCCTGAATCACCAGAATGCCCACGGCAATTTTGCCGTGACGCGCTTTCAGTTCAGACGCTTCCTCCAGCATTTTGATGACACAGACTGTCGAGGAAAAACTCAGTGCGAATGCCACCAGCAAGGTCGTTTGTAGCGACAGTTCCAGGTAATCGCTGATGCCCACCCAGCCAAACAGCAGCAAGGCGATCACCACCAGTACGCTCCAGATGCCAGTATGTGCCAGGCTGGTGGCCCAGACTTCCGGCTTCAGCAACGCTTCAACATTCAGCTTGAGACCAATGGTAAACAGCATCAGTGTAATACCGATGGATGCCAGAGTATCCAGGGTTGCCTCCGGGCTAACCCCCAATGAGTGAAGGCCAAACCCTGCCAAAAGGTATCCCACCAAAGGCGGCATACCCAGTTGCTTCACCGTAAAGCCACACAGAAATGCGACCAGAATCCAGAGAAAATCCATGAACTAACGTACCTGCTTGTCAAAGCCCGAAGCCGTATTGCCCACAAACGTGGACGCATCGGCGTTCGAGAAACGCTGTATAAATAAATCGTGCTGATCACACCGATTCGTGGTGATCGACCCAGGGATGCTCCTCCCACCACACGACGGCGTGCATGGTATAACAATCCGGCCAGACACGCCCAACCGGATCAATATCGGTAACCCAATGCAAGACCGATGCTGTTCTCACCTCGTCGATCGTCCAGACCCTGAGCCAGAATCAGGCTCAACGGCAGTGTCCAGTTATAACCAAGAATGACTTCCGCCTGCAGCTCCACCCCAACGGACGCCAGCCACTTTGGCGTTGTCCCCGACTCCCAAGCCGCTCCGTTTTCAGCAAACAGAGTGCCAGAAAATGCTCCCAGCCCGATCGGGAGCAAGCGCCAGTTGCGCTCCCGGCTGCCCAACCAGTGGCTGACACTCACACGTTGGGTCGTATAGCGATGACCGTGCTGCACCAGACTGCTATAACCAGCCAGCGCGACATCGTGACGACCAAACAACGCCGCATTGGCCGTCAGCCCGCCCAGCTCAAAACGATCAGCACGGTCTTGTGCCCAGCCAGCCTGAACGCTGGTTGCCAAACGGGTACGGCCCGGCAAATCAAACACCCGCTGCCCTTGCCATTGGGTTTGATAACCGTCAAATTCACCGTGCAAATAGCGCTCGGTGACCCAATCCCAATGCGTACCCCGGCCAACACCGGGGACGTACAGAAAGGCATCCTGGTCTGTCCATTCCAGCGCCATGCCACCCAGTACCTTGCGGTCGAGCGTTCTACCTCGCCAGGGTTCATGCTCCGCCCGTGTATGGACTTCCCACAAACTGCTGAGACCCAGGTGCACACTCAGACGGTCGTCAAATCCACGCATCAGATAACGCCGTTCGAGCTGCACCACATCCCGACGCACTGTCTGTATTTCCGCATCATCGTCATTGCCATCGTTGTAGCCGTACTCGTGTTCATACCCCCGAGACCCCAATAGCCACCAGCGGTTGTCGTATTGATATTGAACTGAAAACGGTTGGGTGCGCTGTGCTCGGTCATACCCGATTTTCAGCACGTACGCATGTCGTCCCAATGCATCCGAACCAGGAATCGCAATTTCCCACCGTAACTGATGTTCGCTACTGTAAAGCGCCGGATACCACGCAGTGGGTTTCAGTGAAGACCAAGGTTGATAAGCCTTAGGGGCAGATAGCGACGGCGTATCTTCGACCACCGGATCAAATTCAACCGGGCCTGACAGCTCCGCCAGAGGCTGTTCGGATATCGTAAGAGCCGCCGGAGTGTCCGCTTCCCTTACCACCAACTGATATCCATTGGCGGTATAGCGCTGATACACCAGACGTCCAGGCAACCAGCCCGGCCTAAACGCACCGGAAGACTCTTGCGTCCAGGCACTTACGGTTTCCTCATCAAGATCATAACGGTATAAGTTGTAAACACCCTGATAGTCAGCACTGAACAGAATTTGGTGATCGTTCAACCAGACAGGTGCGTTCTCTATCGCACGGGTACGGGTCAGCATGCGCCACTGTTTTGTGGTCAGATCAAATCGGGCCAGATTCCAATGCTCTCCCGCTCGTTTGAAACTGGCCACCAGGGTTTTACCATTGGGAGACACGTCCATTTCCCCCAGCACCTCACCGTATTCACCGCGCCAGATCGGTGTGATCTCGCCGGTCATGGAAAGCCTCAGCAATTCACTGTGTCCGGCCTGAATACGGCTGACCAGAAAACCGCTACCATCGGGCAGCCATTGCACCCGGCGCGCTCTCAAGCCATGGCTTAAACGCACTCTGGAGCCAGACGCATCCAGATAGTAAACATCCCCTTCGACGCGTAAATCCGCCCGCGCCAGTACACGGACGTAAGCCAGTTGTCCTTGTGACGAAACATCAAAATACCGCACACCTTGCACATCCAGCAGATGGGTTTTCTGTACCTGCCCGGACTGCCATTGATAACGCCAGATTGCCTGGGCATCCTCACCGTTGGATTCCAGGCTGTATAACGCATCCTGATGGGTTTGTGTCACTTGCAGCGACCAGGGCGAACCCGGCAGTGGTGTTGAATCTGACGACACCCTTTGATGGGAAGCGTTAAAACGCTGTTTCATCTCACCCAGAAACACGGACCACAAATCGCTCAGGGTATGCCTGTAAATGCGTTTAAAAGTACCGTTCAGTGACAAATACGGCAGAGGGCGGAGGCTGTAGCGTTTCAGTACTGCCTGAAGTTTGTCTTCGCCGTAACGCTGCACCAGAAACTCGATAAAGAATGCGCCATACAAGTACGCCTTGTTTCTGGGCCAGTCACGATTCGGCACCACCACCTGCGTCAGCGGAGCTAACTGACCGGAAGCCACCTCTTCCCGCATCTGCATCTCATACAAGCTGCCCTGCAAGCGTCCATAGCCACGTTTCGGATTGGTTTCCAGATACACCGCCAGACCTTCCAGCAGGAAGGATGGCGTCATGGCATGAGGGAAGGTCAAGATGTGACGCCCAAGCACCGAGCGTCCCTTGTCCGGCAAACCGCTGCTCATTTCCATGTGCAGGATATGGACGTATTCGTGACGAATCAGCAAATGCAGCCAGTCATCGTAGGTTTCCAGCCCTTCAACCGCATCCGGCGGACTGGCAAACAAACGGATTTGCGCATAAGGCACCGGAGTAGCCCAGCCATTGGAATAATCCACATCATCTTCCAGCACCATCACCGTCGGTTTGTCCGGTGCCTGACCGAAGAATGGCAGCAGATCATCATGCACCTGTTCCGCCAGCCCCAGTGCGTGCTCGGCTTGCGCCTCAAGCCCTTCAGGATAATGCAGAATAAAATGAGCGCTGCTCCGGGTATGCCAGTCCTGACCATCACGCTCCCAGGCTACGGGTTCAACACTGGGTAAAGGAATAAACAGGTTTAAAGGGCCAATAAACCCATGCACAGACAGCGGTGCCAACAACAAGCTCATCGCGAACAGGGCTGGCAGCCCGAGCCGATTCAATTTGCGCCGCCACAGTGTCATCAACCATGTGCCGGTAGTGGAAGTCTTCGTAAACATTGGTCATCCCTGTCGAATGAGAAGTCATGGATGTCGGAATTGTACACAGGCTCGCTGGGACAAAGGCAAAAGGCGGTTGATTCCTGTCTGGATACTCGCTGCTGTTTCGCCGTAGTGATAGCATCCATGTCTTTCGATCATCCAGATATCCAGCCTTTATGCCTCTTGAGATTCTCTATCGCGATGAGCACATCGTCGCCATTAACAAACCCAGCGGCCTGCTGGTACACCGCAGCGAAATCGACCGTCATGAAACCCGCTTTGTGTTACAACTACTGCGGAATCAGATTGGCCAGCGAGTCTATCCGGTTCACCGCCTCGACAAGCCAACATCGGGCGTTCTGGTGTTTGCCCTGTCCTCGGAAACGGCCAGCCGTATGGTTGAGCAGTGGCGGGAGCGTTCGGTTGAAAAGCGGTATCTGGCGATTGTGCGGGGCTATATGCCCGAGTTCACGCACCTGGACTATGCCATGCGCCCCCCGGTCGACAAATATGCCCGCAATGAAGTCGAGAAGCCGCCCCAGGAAGCCATTACGGATTTTCGCTTGCTGAGCACGGTGGAAATTCCGGTCGAGATTGATAAATACCCGCAATCCCGCTACTCCCTGGTGGAAGCCATGCCCAAAACCGGGCGCAAACACCAGATTCGTCGACACCTGAAGCACCTGAGCCACCCGATCATTGGCGATGCACGGTATGGCAAGGGCCGACACAGCCGCTATTTCCGCGATCATATGGATGCAGGTCGTTTGTTGCTGCACGCTTGGCAACTGTCGATTCAGCACCCATACACCGATGAACCGCTGACGTTTACAGCGCCATTGGACGATATTTTCAGCCGCCTGATTGAACGCTTTCAGTGGTGTGATGCGCTGCCTGACCCGCAATTGATGCCTAGATCCACAATAAGTGACACACAAGCCACCACAACGACGCCCCCTCAGCCGGAATAACGGAGCATTGGCCGTCAGGAGTCGCAAAACAAGGTCAGTTACCCACAAATACTGTGGATAAATCTTGGGATAACGACTTCAAAACCCGCTGCAGAGGGCATGGTTACTGGCCTGATCTCAATTTGATCGTATTTGCATCAATATCATAAAAGCAGGGGCTTAACGGGTTAGCATTTATAGAAGATGCACCCACATCCATATTGACATTGACTGAATAGTCATATTTTTGTCATCTGGACTGTGAATAACGCTCACCAGAGGCGCTCGAAAAAAGCGCCTCACTCAATCTGGAAAAGCAAAATTTCCAGATTCAACACAGGCTGCAGCTCAATGATGCGCCAAAGTTAACAGCACTACTTGCGTGCACAGAGGCTGTGCATAACCTCGTTCAGGCCCCAAAAATAACAGCCTAAAAACAGACCAAAAACTGATTTAAAATCGCTTGATGCACTCATGTTCTGGAAATATTTTCTTTTATTTTTCAATAAGATACATCGAAAGGTGACAACTTCCCCACTGATTTTTGAATTTTTTTCAGCAGTCTGAGCCACCAATACGTGTGCGTGTAAATCGACAGGCAAAATTTCTCTTGTTCACTGAACTGGTGTTGAGAATATCTGACCGCAAGCTTTTCCCTAAAGTGGTCTTGTCAAGCACTCCGAGGGGAAATCTATTCCACATTTTCTGTGGATAAGTCTGTGAATTGAGACCTAAAAACGGCCGCTGTCCCTCATTACACGTTGAGCCATGTCAGATTGTCTACTTTTTAACCAGCGACTGTTTTTTGTAAAAAAATTTCCGGAAAATTCATGACAGAAGTAACAAAGTGAAGCAAGACGCTGAACGGGAAGCCAGAAAGCAACCCGTCCGCAAGAAGCACAACAAGGATTCAGCACTTCCCGAAAAAATCGTTTTACACAACTCCGGGAGCAAGCAATCAGAGAATACCCAAACGCTCAGCCAACGCATCGGCAGGCAAGTAACCCGGGAACAAACGACCATCTTCCACCACAATGGCAGGCGTGCCTCGCACCCCAACCTGATGACCTAACTGGAACTGGGATTCGATGGGTGCTGCGCAATCCTTGCCCCCGGTCATCATGCTGGTCATGGAAAGATTCAGCTTATCAAACTCTTCAGCCACGGCCTTGTCACCGCTGTTGCGCGCCTGATAACCCAACTGGCTTAACTGACGCTGGGTGTCCTTCATGGTCGTCATGGCCACTTTACGATCATCGCTGCACCAGACGTAGTTGATCTTCTGATAAGACGATGTCAGCTGACCGGTCTGCTGGCTGCGAATGCCCGCGCGTGGATACGCCAGATAACGAACGGTAATACCCAGCTCGTTCATCTTTGGAATTTCCTGATGCAGCTTCTGACAGTAGCCGCAGTCAATGTCGGTAAAAACGTTGATCAGCGCTTTTTGCTCACCCTTGGCCGGGAACAGTACCGTGTCCTTGTCCACGACAGCTGCCAGGCTGGCCGCACGGCGAGGGTTCTGGCGCTGCTCGGTCAGGTTAAAGGTCTGCTTGCCATTTAGCTGATAAACCTCGTCCTGATAAATCATAAAGCTGCCATCCGGGGTCATATGCAGCAGTGACCCGTCTTCCAGCATCACTTCCAGTAATTGCTCACTGGCCATGGCTTCCACCTGGGAAACAGCAACACGGTCACCAAAAGCCGCTTTCAGCTTCTCTTCAATGGATGGAAGCAGATCGGAAGTACCGGCTGCCAAAGACGCCTGACTGACGGCGCAGCCAACGATCAGGGCTGCTAATGTTTTACGGATAGCCACGAGAATTCCTGTTAACAATGTGTTTGGTGCTATGAGTGCCGCCTGACACGGGAGTTCCGTCACCAGACCAGCACGATGTCTGAACACGAACCATATATCACCAACAGATGACAGAGAAGCGTACGCACGCGTTCAACCTCATCAAGCCGCTTTTTCAGGCATAAAAAAACCCGGCACTCCATAGGAGAACCGGGTTTCTGGTATCCAGATCAGGCCGATATGCATCGGCCCGATATCCGTTATACCTTTTCTTTAATACGTGCAGCCTTACCGCTACGCTCACGCAGGTAGTACAGTTTCGCCTGACGCACATCACCACGACGCTTGACGCTGATGCTGTCAACCAGTGGGCTGTGAGTCTGGAAAGTACGCTCAACGCCAACACCGTGAGAGATCTTGCGCACGGTGAATGCCGAGTTCAGACCACGGTTACGCTTACCGATAACCACACCTTCAAACGCCTGCAGACGCTCACGGTTACCTTCTTTTACTTTTACCTGTACAACGACGGTGTCGCCTGGGGCAAAAGCAGGTACAGAGTCTTTCAGCTGGGCATTTTCAATCTGCTGAATGATTGGATTCTTGTTGCTCATTGTATGCTCCTTAACAGTCTGGCGAGTCGATGTCTTTTTCGCGCAGATATTCTGTCAATAACCTTTGTTGTTCGTTGCTCAGTTCCAGCGCAGCCAGTAAATCGGGCCGTCGCTCCCAGGTTCTTCCAAGAGACTGTTTCAGTCGCCATTGGCGAATTCGTTCGTGATTACCACTTAACAGTACCTCGGGCACTGTTGTCCCGTCATAGTCTTCCGGGCGTGTGTAATGCGGGCAATCCAGCAGACCGTCCATAAAGGAGTCCTGTTGTGCTGACAAATCGTGATTCAATACTCCCGGCACTAACCGGATAACAGAATCCATCAAAGTCATGGCAGCCAATTCGCCACCACTTAACACAAAGTCTCCCAACGACCATTCTTCATCGACTTCGCGTTCAATCAGACGCTCATCAATGCCTTCATAACGACCGGCAACCAGAATCAGCTTGTCATGTTGTGCCAATTCAAGCACCCCTTGCTGATCCAGTTTACGACCCTGCGGTGACAGATAAATCACCCGGGCCGGTTTACCGTCAATCTGCTCAGCGGCTTGCCGGGCAGACTGGATAGCATCCTGCAATGGCTGAATTTTCATCAGCATGCCAGGGCCACCACCGTAAGGTCGATCATCAACCGTCTGGTAATTGTCGTGGGCATAGTCTCTGGGATTCCAGCGTTCAACCGCGACCTTGCCGGTGCGAATTGCACGACTGCTGACACCGTGCTCAGTGAGCGCGTTCAGCATCTCCGGGAACAGAGTCACCACTCCAAACCACATGATTGACTACCTCGTTATCGAGGATCAGAAGTCTGCTTGCCAATCGACCAGCAGCTGCCCTTTCTCAAGGTCAACGTCCAGCACAATGGCACCCACGTAGGGAATCATGCGACGTTGCTGATCAATGCTGCCTTCGCAACCGACCACCGTCACAACCTGATTACCACCACCGGATTCAAACAGCTCTTTCACCTGGCCCAGCAACTCGCCGTCGGTGTTTACCACCTTCAGGCCGATCAACTGGAACCAATAATGTTCATCTTCGTCAGGCTCTGGCAATTCTGCCGTGGGAATAGCGATTTCCGTCTGGGACAATGCCAATGCATCATTACGATCATTGACGCCCTGAAGACGGGCAACCAGCCCTTTCCCTTGCTTCTGACCATCCAGCAGCTTAACCGGCTGCCACTGGCCATCGCGTTTCAGCAACCAGGTTGAATGTCCCAAAATATTGGCCATGGGTTGTGTAAAGGAATACACCTTTATCCAGCCCTTAATGCCAAAAGCGGTCGTCACTTTACCAAGTACGGTGACGTCATCATCCTGCCAGGATTGCTGTTGAGCCATATAACGACCGATTACTCAGCCGCGTCTGCTGCAGGTGCAGCATTTGCTGCAACGCGAGCGTCTTTCAGCAGTTTGGCAACACGATCAGTTGCCTGCGCGCCACGAGCCAACCAGAAGTCAACACGTTCCAGTTCAACACGCAGAGACTCTTCAGAGCCACGTGCCATCGGGTTGAAGAAACCCAAGCGCTCGATAAAGCGACCGTCGCGCGGCATGCGCGAATCCGCTACGTTAATGTGATAAAAAGGACGTTTTTTAGAGCCACTACGGGCCAGACGGATAACTACCATAGAAAATATTCTCCGGTCGATTTACCAAGTGACGGGTTTTGAGATCGCCCATCGTTTATATTCTTTTGCTCTGAAACTGCCATAACGCCGGTTTGGAAACATCGTGCTTCCAGCCAGAGCGGCGTTCAAATACAAAAGGCCTGTTTAAAGGGGCGCGTAGTTTAGTCGATGCCTCGCTGCTTCACAAGTACCCGATACAGCCTGTTCAATCGATCAAATAACAAACGTTCAAGGCACTCACAACCAAAGCCTAAAACAAAAAAAGCGGCAGAAACTGCCGCTAAAAAGTCTGGCACAAAACCAGACCCGCCCTGCAAAACCTCGACTTGCTTACCTTTTACTCATCTATTAGTCCTGTGTCCTGACCACGTGCTCATCACTTCGATGTCAAAGCGTGCTGTATGACGTGATAAACCCAGTTCTGTTCCATCGTGCCACCAAAAAGATGAGACCAGGGGCCAGCGGCGTACAGAGCCACGTCTTCACCGCCGTGGGTTTCACTTTCCAATGGCACCAGCGCCTGTTGCAAATACTCCGTGGCTCGAACCTGTTCAGCCGTCAGGGCCGGGCGCTCAACCAGCTCCCCGTCTTCGCCATAAAGATTGGCGTGGGCACCGGGGCCATTGCGGTAGCTGATCGAGGTGTAGGGTTTGCCGTCATCCAGCAAGGTCGGTTTGGATTCCGGGTTGCCCCGTTTGTCGTTACCGCGCACCAACCCAAGAATCGGATTGCCACGAGTGGGATAACCCGCCAGCGTCAACGTGTGACTGTGATCGGCGGTGGTAATCACCAGCGTGTCATCCAGATTGGCTTGTTCCAGCACCCAAGCCATGGTCTGGTGCAACTCTTCCGCTTCACGCAGGGCGCGATAGGCATTTCCGGCGTGGTGCGCATGATCAATGCGACCGGCTTCAATCACCAGCACAAAACCCTGGTCACTTTGACTCAACCGCTTCCAGGCGGCCTGGGTCATGGCCAGCAATCCCGGCACCTGCGAATCACGCTGATCGACGTAGGGAATGTGCGAGCTGGAAAACAGCCCCAACCAGCGCCCCTGTGTCAGATCGGCATTGGCCAGTTCTTCCGCATTGGTCACGACAAACTGATCTTCCTGAACCTGCCATTCCTGCATCAGATTACGGCCATCCGTGCGCTTGCCGCCATCGGGCTTGGGTAAAAAGTGCCGTGCGCCACCGCCAAGAATGATGTCCACACCGTCCTGATCCGGGTTCGATTGACGGTATTCAATCAACTGGCGAGCAATATCCTGGCAACCGTTTTCAACCGCGCTTTGTGGCAAGCGCTCGTTGCTCTCCCAGTCGCGTTCGACACTGTGAGCGTACATCGCCGCTGGCGTTGCGTGAGTGATGCGAGTGGTGGTGACAATGCCGGTGTCTTTGCCCAGACGTTCCGCCAGATCCAGCAAGGTCGGAAGCTGGGCCTGATCGTCGGCGGTCATGGCCGAGGCACAATCCCCCCGCTGCACCAGAGGATCAACCGACAGCACTCCTGCATCGGTTTTATGACCCGTCACCAGCGCGGTCATGGTGCCTGCCGAATCCGGCGTTTGCTGGTCGGTGTTGTAGGTTTTGATCAGGGCGCTGTTGGGCATGGCTTCAAAGCTGAGACGAAATTCCTCCCCATCCAGCCCCTGCTGCTGACCGGCAAAAATACGCGCCGCCGTCAGCATGGTAATGCCCATGCCATCGCCCACCACCAGCACCAGATTGTTGGCTTTACGAGTATTGATCGCCCGTATTTCCGTTGCCTGTGCTCTGCCATAGCGTGCCCACTCACCTGTCGTTTTGGGTGCATTGGCCACGATAGTGCTCAACGCGCTGCGGTCTGTGCTGGTCAGTGCGTGGGGAACCGGCTGTTCGATGACGGGAGAAGCCGCTTCCGATGCACTCGGCCCGCAGCCACTCAAGCCCAAAGAACCCAGCGCCGCCGTCAGCATGACAACTGGCCGCGACATTGTTGGTTTAGTCAACATATGCAAACTCCGCTTCGGTGGTCACAGAACCCAATGCCTGACGCAGCAAATGATAGACACTGTGCTGCTCCAGCAAACCGTGGAACAAATTTGCTCCCGGCCCATCGGCGTGCAAGGCAACGTCATCACTGCCGTGGGTTTCAGAACCTCGCCGCGCCAGCGAGGTCTGGCAAAAATCCGGGTTCTCGGTATTCACCAGCACCTTGCCGTCTTTCATCCAGGCAAACCGGCCATTCTGGCGCTGTTGTTTATCGGTGGTGTATGAATAGGCGTTTGAATTGGTGTGAGGATGATTGTGTTGTCCGGCCAGCTTTTGCCACAGCGGCGATACCGCTCCGGCACCGTTGGCATAGCCCAGTGTGGTGTAAGGCTGATTGTCTTTTGCCAAGGTAGTCTCGCCGTTTTTCACCAACCCCAGAATCGGATTGCCACGCTGCGGATACCCGGCCATCGACAGGGTGTGGCTGTGGTCGGCCGTCACCACCACCAGCGTGTCATTCCCCGTGGCCGCTCGCACCTGCGCCACGGTTTGACCCAGTACCGAGGTTTCGGTCAGGGCACGATAGGCATTGCCCAGATGATGCGCGTGGTCGATACGAGCACCTTCGATCACCAGCACAAAGCCCTTGTCGGAATGCCGGGTCAACGCTTGCAAACGCTTGACCGCAAAGCTGGCCATTTCCGGTAACGATGGCTGAGCCGCCCGGATGTCGTCACTCTGCTGACGGTCGTAGGCATACGCCATATGGCTTTTGGCAAACAGCCCAAGCACCGGCGTGGTATCGGCAATATCCAGAGCCAGCAACTGATCGCGTTCGGTAATCAGTTCTCCCTGAAAACGCTTGCGCAACTTCTTGCCAAATTTCTTGCGACCACCGCCCAACGCCAGATCCAGACCAGCCGGAAACGCCTGATCCACCAACTGGGTAGCAATGTCCACACAACCCTGTTTGCGGGCTTTTTTGGTCAGGTCTTTTTTGCCTTCCCAGTTGCGCTCCGGTGAATGGGCGTAGGTCGCTGCCGGGGTGGCGTGGGTAATCCGGGCATTGGTCACCACACCAGTGGCGTAACCTTGTCGCTGGGCCCACTCAAACAGCGTGTTCAAACGGTGCTGCTCACTACCGGAACAAGTGGCACGCTCTTGCTCCGGCCCGACGCTGATCACACCGGCACGGGTTTTTACCCCGGTCATCAAGGCTGTCATGGTTCCGGCGGAGTCCGGTGTTTGCTGATTGGTGTTGTAGGTTTTGATCAGGGCCGTATTGGGAAAGACTTCAAACGATAAAAAGTGCTCCTCCCCGGTTTTGCCCTGCTGCTGGCCCTGAAAAATACGCCCGGCGGTCAACGTCGTGACACTCATGCCATCGCCCAGAAAAAACACCAGATTGCGAGCCGCATCAGGTCGCTTCTGAGCATCAGACCAGTCTTTGGTCACCGCCAGGCGCTGTTCCAGCCATTGCTGGCCTTGTTGATAATCCGCCGTATTGTTGTCACCAGCGGTCACTGGTTGGGCCTGAACGCCAAGACAACACAACACACCCACCAGCGATAACGACAGTGGCAACCATCGAGACATGAAGACTCCTTGGAGATAAAAGCCGACCGCTGCAGTCACACTGCAGCGATGGTAAAAAGAATGAAAGGTCACGACTCTGTCACGACGATAGAGGTGTGATTATCGGCGATTACCCGACAAAGCGCAGTCCAATAGACGTCATACGCGTGAGCTGATCTGACCGCTAGCCAGAGCCGTTTCTGTGTTATACGCCGCTGCGATACTTCAGGTGCTGGCCCTGCTTTTCGATCTCAACGCGTTTCAGCAATTGCCTTGGCGGGAGGAAGTATTGAGAAGCTGGAGTTGAGGAACTGGAGACCTGATGAAGTTAAAGATCAGCCAGAATAGCCTGACGCTTCTGGCGGTACTCCCCTCCACTGATCAGCCCTTTGGATTTGAGCGTTTCCAGCACGTTCAAGCGCTCTTCGATGGTGTATAAATCCCGAATCACGGCCTTATTAATGGCTTTTTGAGAGACAGCTTTAACCGGCACATCGGGATAACCGCAGTCAAAATAATCGGCGGTAATATCGGTTTTAATCACGGTTTTACTGCCAGTAAAAGACGGCCTGCGCTGTTTGGTTTCTTCCTTCTGAACCACCACAATGGCGTCCGCGCCAACCTCTGCGGCTTCTTCTCTATGGCGTTCCAGACAGACAGCATCGGCATCTGGTTTGGTGGTTGTACACACCTGATGATCCATCTTTTTGCACTGACCGACGGCACTAGCCTCCACCAGCCGGATCTCTGCCTGAACCAATAATGGCAACAGCAGAGTGAGAGACGTCACAAGCGTTTTGATTTTCATGGGGAAGCCTTTTGCAAGCGTTACAGAGACAGGGATGTTATGGATGCATCATAGAAGGTCGTTCAGAGGAACCCAACGGTGACAAAGCTGACAAAGTGTCGTGTACCGGATGGGGTTTGAAATGGGCTGCGTAAGGCTCCCACGCAGAGCATGGGAGCCAGATAATCAGAGCAGCCCAAAAACTGCATACCAATACAGCAAGAAGACATAAAAAAACCCGCCGCTAATCCCATTCAACATGAGACAAGCGGCGGGTTTTATTTTCTCTGGGCTAAAGCCGTTTAGCCTGAGCGTTTCTTATACCGGTTATGCCTGCTCTTCACACCACACACGGGCGTTGCGGAACATACGCATCCAGGCACCGTCTTCGCTCCACTCGTCAGGAGCCCAGCTGTTCTGAATCGCGCGGAATACACGCTCCGGGTGCGGCATCATAATGGTGACGCGGCCATCGTTGGCAGTCAGGCCAGTGATGCCTTGTGGGGAACCGTTCGGGTTGGCCGGGTATTGCTCGGTAACAGCACCGCGATTGTCGACGTAGCGCAGCGCAATCTGGCCAGCCAGTTCGTCGATTTCAGCGTTGTCGGCAAATTCCGCACGACCTTCACCGTGAGCCACGGCAATTGGCATACGCGAGCCAGCCATACCGGCGAGGAATACCGAGTCGGATTCCTGTACTTCCACCATGGCAACACGGGCTTCAAACTGCTCGCTCATGTTACGAACGAAGTGTGGCCAGTGCTCGGCACCCGGAATCAGTTCGTGCAGGTTGGACAGCATCTGACAGCCGTTACATACGCCCAGTGCGAAGGTGTCCTGACGCTCAAAGAAGGCGGCAAACTGACTGCGAGCCTGTTCGTTGAACAGAATCGATTTAGCCCAGCCCTCGCCCGCGCCCAGCACGTCACCGTAGGAGAAGCCGCCACAAGCGACCAGGCCACGGAAACCTTCCAGCGTCACAGAACCCGACAGTACGTCGCTCATGTGCACGTCGATGGCAGTAAAGCCAGCACGATCGAACGCAGCTGCCATTTCGATCTGGCCGTTCACGCCCTGCTCTCGCAGAATCGCCACTTTCGGCGCTTCGTCAGAAGACGCTGCTGGCAAATCGGCGGTGATGTCTTCGTTAATGTCGAAGCTCAGTTCTGCGTGCAAACCCGGATCCTCGGCATCCAGCAGGCTGTCAAATTCCTGCTGGGCACAGTCGGCATTGTCACGCAGTGCCTGCAGTTCGTAGCTGGTTTGTGCCCACAAACGCTGCCAGTTGACGCGAGATTCGGTCAGGAATTCTTCATCCTGGAAGCTGAACGTGATCTGGTCATCTTCATTGACGCTACCGATGACCTGAGTGCAATCCCCCAGACCGGCGGCTTCAAACTGCGCCAGCACTTCTTCCAGATCATCACGACCGACCTGAATCACGCCACCCAGTTCTTCGGCGAACAATGCGGCGGCCAGATCATCTTTCGATTCGGCCAGCAGATCCATCTTGATGTCCATGCCGCAATGACCGGCAAAGGCCATTTCCGTCAGAGTGGCAAACAGACCACCGTCAGAACGATCATGATAGGCCAGCAGCTTGCTGTCGGCGTTCAGGCCTTGCATCACAGCAAAGAAGGCTTTCAGATCTTCGGCATCGTCCAGGTCGGCAGGCACGCTGCCCACTTCTCCATAGACTTGCGCCAGACAGGAAGCACCCAGACGATTCTGGCCACGACCCAGGTCGATCAGCAACAGATCCGTTGCGCCCTGATCCGTTCGAACTTGTGGTGTCAGCACCTTACGGGCGTCAGTCACGGGAGCAAAACCCGTAATGACCAGCGACATCGGCGCAGTCACGGCCTTGCTTTCCACCTGACCGTCGGCACCGTCTTCCTGCCAGCGGGTTTTCATCGACATCGAGTCTTTGCCCACCGGGATGGTGACTTGCAGCTCAGGACACAACTCCATTCCGACGGCTTTCACCGTGTCATACAGCTTCTGGTCTTCACCATCGTGGCCTGCGGCACACATCCAGTTGGCCGACATTTTTACGTCAGCCAGTTGGGCAATCGGCGCGGCTGCCAGGTTGGTGATGGCTTCCGCCACCGCCAGACGACCTGAGGCCGGGCTGTCCAGCAGAGCAACCGGAGTACGCTCACCCATTGCCATGACTTCGCCAACATAGCCGTCATACGATGATGTCGTCACCGCCACATCGGCCACAGGCACCTGCCATGGGCCAACGAACTGGTCACGGGCTACGGTGCCGGTAATGGAGCGGTCACCAATGGTGATCAGGAAGCTCTTGGATGCCACCGTTGGCAACGTCAGAACGCGAGCTGCCGCTTCGGACAAGTCGAGATCCGCGCTGTTAAAGCGTTCAGCGTTGACTGCACGAGAGGCCACATCGCGGTGCATACGCGGTGGTTTGCCCAGCAGTACTTGCAGTGGCAGATCCACCGGCTTGTTGCCAAAGTGGCTGTCGGTCACAGTCAGGTGTTCTTCTTCGGTGGCGTAACCCACGACCGCGTACGGGCAGCGTTCACGCTCACAAATGGCGTCGAAAGTGTCCATGTCAGCTTCAGGAACGGCCATCACATAGCGTTCCTGAGATTCATTCGACCAGATCGCCAGCGGGCTCATGCCCGGCTCATCGTTGGGTACGTTACGCAGCTCGAAGTTACCGCCACGACCGCCATCACCGACCAGCTCCGGGAACGCATTGGACAAACCGCCCGCGCCAACGTCGTGAATAAAGGCAATCGGGTTGCTGTCGCCCATCTGCCAGCAGCGGTCGATGACTTCCTGACAACGGCGTTCCATTTCCGGGTTTTCACGCTGTACGGAGGCAAAATCCAGATCGGCATTGGACTGACCGGAAGACATGGACGAAGCCGCACCACCACCCAGACCGATTTGCATCGCCGGGCCACCGAGGGCAATCAGACGCGCGCCTACCGGAATTTCGCCTTTCTGAACGTGCTCATCACGGATGTTGCCGTAACCACCGGCAATCATGATGGGCTTGTGGTAACCGCGCACTTCGCCGTCGTGTTGCAGCTCGAAGGTACGGAAGTAACCGTTCAGGGCCGGACGACCAAATTCGTTGTTAAAAGCCGCGCCACCAATTGGGCCTTCCAGCATGATATCGAGTGCCGACACGATGCGATCCGGCTTGCCATACTGGCTTTCCCATGGCTGTTCGAAGCCTGGGATTTTCAGGTCGGACACAGAAAAACCGGTCAGACCGGCTTTAGGCTTGGAGCCACGACCGGTTGCGCCTTCATCACGGATCTCACCACCGGAACCCGTCGCAGCACCGGAATGTGGCGCAATGGCGGTTGGGTGGTTGTGGGTTTCCACCTTCATCAGGATATGCATATCTTCTTCGTGATAGGCATAGCCACGGTTATCCGGGCTGGGGAAGAAACGGCCGCTTTTAGGGCCACAGATCACAGACGCGTTGTCTTTATAGGCCGACAAAATGTTATCGCTGTAACACTCGTAGGTGTTCTTGATCATCTGGAACAGCGACTTGTCCTGATCTTCGCCATCAATCGTCCAACTGGCGTTGAAGATCTTGTGACGACAGTGCTCAGAGTTCGCCTGAGCGAACATCATCAACTCGACGTCGGTCGGGTTGCGATCAAGAATCTTGTAGTTATCAACCAGATAGTCGATTTCGTCATCGGCCAATGCCAGACCCAGATTTTGATCCGCCGCAACCAGCGCATCGCGGCCACCAGTCAGAATATCGACGGTTTCCAGCGGTGCAGGTTCAGCATGAGAGAACAGGCTCGCAGCGTCGGCGCTGTCTGTCAGAACCGCTTCAACCATGCGGTCGTGCAAGGCTGCAGCAATCTGCTCACGCTCTGCAGCGGTAATGCCTTCGACGTAGTAAACAACGCCGCGTTCCAGACGCAGTACGTTGTCCAGACCACAGTTATGGGCGATATCCGAGGCTTTGGATGACCATGGCGAAATGGTGCCAAAACGCGGCACAACCAGAAATTGCTCGCCAGCTCCCTCTTTGATTTCCGCTTTGGGGCCGTATTTCAGCAGACGTGCCAGCACCTGCAATTCGTTGCCATCCAGCTCTGCTCGGGTATCGGCAAAGTGAACAAATTCGGCATACACAGACGATACCGCAGGAACGATCGATTGCAGTTTTGACAGGACTTTATTCTGACGGAATTCAGAAAGCGCCGGGGCGCCGCGCAGTTCTAGCATGAAGGTGTGACTCCTGGATCAGGGCCAATGAAACAAGGGAAAAATGAGGCGGAATGATACTGGAATGGTTGCCACGCTACCAGACACTAACCGGAGAACACGGATAATGCGCCTGGAAAAGTACCGGAAAATGGCATTTCTGGGCGTCAACACTGTAATTTCAAGCTACATTAGACACACAGTTTCAAAGCCAGACCAAAGACGAGTACAGCCTCAAGGTCTATTATGAGAAGGTAAATTACACAAACAGTCGCTGCTACGGAATCAATACGGAGCTTTAGAGACCAACCCAAACAGGCGTTCCCTACACCATCGTCAACTGGAGATTATCCGCCTGTCATACGTTTGTAACCACTTATCCCACCGGCTGTTTTTTGCACAGGGTTAAGGTTACTATGGTCGCCGCAACAGGATGTTGCACCAAAATAGTGCAAAATGGAGTCAGCCATGTTGTTCAAAACCATCAAATTTCTGCTCGGCATCGCCACTACTGTGGTTTGCCTGACAGCCATCACCGGCAGCGTTCGTCCCACCGCTCTGGAAGAAATTCGCGTATCGGGCACCGTAACCATCGTTACCCGCAACAGTCCAACCACTTACTTTGAAGACCGTGGTGGCATCGCCGGATACGAATACGAGCTGATGAACGAATTCGCTGATTTTCTCGGCGTCAAACTGAACGTCGTTGTCGCAGACAATCTGAACGACATTTTCAATCAACTTCGCCGCGATGAAGCCCACCTCGCCGCCGCAGGCCTGACCATTACGCCAGAACGCCAGCGCTGGTTTCGTTTTGGCACACCGTATCAGCAAGTGGATGAAGTCGTTGTCTATCGTCGTGGCACCCAAAAACCGCGCAAACTAACCGACATGCTGGGGAAAATGCTGGTTGTTTCCTCTGGCTCCAGTCACTCAGAAACGCTGCGACATATTCAGGAAGAGCAACTGCCAGAACTCAGCTGGAGTGAATCAGACGACCTCGACACAACCGACTTATTGCATCAGGTTGAAAACGGCGACATCCACTTCACCCTGATTGATTCCAATGAATTTGCCGCTCTTCAAGCGTATTTCCCCAATTTAGGCACCGGTATCACAGTAGGTGAGAACAAACCACTGGCCTGGGCTTTCAAACACAGCCGCGACCCCAGCCTGGTGTCTGCCGTGCAGGAGTTTTTCAGTCTGCCCCGTACACGCCAGCAGCTAGCGCAACTGAGCGAGCGCTATTACGGCCATCTGGCCGAGCTGGATTATGTCGGGGCCAAGCGCTTTGTGCGACAAATTGGCCGTAAGCTGAACCGCTACAAAGGGCACTTCCAGACCGCTGCTGAACAATATGGCTTTGATGACTGGCGTTTGCTGGCCGCTGTAGGCTATCAGGAAAGTCACTGGAACCCGCAAGCCACCAGCTTTACCGGCGTTCGCGGCATCATGATGCTGACACGCAATACCGCCAAGGATCTGGGCGTCACCGACCGCCTCGACCCGGAACAGAGCATCTTTGGCGGTTCTCGCTACCTGGCCGGACTCAAAAAGCGTCTGGGCGATCAGATTGCCGAGCCAGACCGCACCTGGCTGAGCATGGCATCCTACAACATTGGCTATGGCCACCTGCAGGACGCTCGCCGTCTGGCGTATGAAATGGGCGGCAACCCGAATTTGTGGAAAGACGTAAAAGAAGTTCTGCCACTGCTGAGCCAACGCAAATACCATAAGAACACCCGCTACGGTTATGCCCGTGGCCGTGAAGCGGTGGACTACGTACAGAATATTCGTCGTTACTACGATGTGCTGGTCTGGAACGAAGAACAGCAATTACGACTGGCCCAGAAAGAAAAAGAGAAAGTGCAGCTCTCGTCTTCTCTCACCATTATTCCTCCACTCCTCTGAGTGTTTGCGGGTCATCTGACCCGCCTTTTTTTGCCTCCAGTTCCTGTTCTTCCACTTCTTGAGCCTGTAACTCCTGCGCCTGCGCGGCCTTCGCTGCTGCTTTCAAACGCTTTTTCGCAGCCCGACGCCGGGCAAAAAAATCCGACAGAATCTGACCACATTCCTGCGCCAGAACACCGCCCTGCACGTCAAAATAGTGATTAAAGAAAGGCTGTTGAGGCAACTGAATGGCGCTAACGATCACACCGGCTTTCGGTTCTGTCGCACCATAAACAAGGCGGGCAATGCGACCGTGCGTCATGGCACCGAAGCACATGGTGCAAGGCTCCAACGTCACATACAGCGTGGCGTTGGACAGCCGATAGTTACCGATTTCCGCGGTGGCAGAACGAATCGCAACCATCTCGGCATGAGCACTGGGATCAAACGAGGTAATTGGCTGGTTATAACCCTCACCGATGACCCGACCATCCTGCACCACAATGGCTCCGACCGGAACCTCTCCCAATTCCGCAGCCTGCTGCGCCAGCGATAACGCCAGCGCCATCGCCTCTTCGTCGGATTCCACAGAACGACCTGTTAACATACGCACCCCAGTCTCTTTGCTCCACACACGTCAGCCACCGTCAATACACGACCATCGCTGTTTATCGAGCGCATCATAGGGGTTCAATCAGGAATAGGAAATACGGACATGCCCGGCCAGCCGGGCATCAGAGATTAACGCGGAGCGCGCGGCATGCGCGGACGATCTTCCCGAAGATGAGCTTCGTTGACACGTAAGGCACGACCATTCATATCCTTGCCATTGAGCGCTTCCACCGCCTGATTGGCAGCAGTGGTGTCCGCCATTTCCACAAACCCGAACCCCTTCGAGCGATTGGTCTCCCGGTCGATCACTACTGTAGCCCGGCTGACAGCGCCAAATCCGGCGAACAGATCCTGAAGTTCTTCCTTGGT
This sequence comes from Oceanobacter sp., assembly GCA_045430275.1. Taxonomy (GTDB): domain Bacteria; phylum Pseudomonadota; class Gammaproteobacteria; order Pseudomonadales; family Oceanobacteraceae; genus Oceanobacter. The sequence goes on from JAILXU010000002.1 coordinate 84,362, forward strand.
GACGGAATACGGCAAGTTACCCACGTAGATATTCATACTTAATCATCCAGACCGTTTCGGCAGTGTTGTGTGTCATCGCACCTCATTACGAAGGTGGATTATCAAACTCAAACCGCGACGGTTTTATGACAATGCCAGCAAACCCAAAAACCCGCATCCAGTGCGGGTTTTCTTATTGGCAGGACTGAAATTGAAAAGAGGTCTATTCCCAGCCGCTGGTATTGTCTTTCACCAACTTGGTGAACAACTCGATATGATCCGGGCGGTCGTTCAGGCACGGAATGTAGTGATAATCCTGGCCACCGGCTTCAGTAAAGAGTTCACGGTTTTCAACCTCCAGCTCTTCCAGCGTCTCCAGACAATCGGCGGAGAATGCCGGGCTGATCACATCGACACGACCCAGCCCAGATTTGCCCCACTCTTCCAGAGTTTTGTCGGTATAGGGCTTGACCCATTCCTCACGACCAAATCGGGACTGGAACGCACACAGCCACTGGTCTTCGTTCAGCTCCAGTGCCTGCGCCAGCAGACGAGCCGTTTCACGGCATTGATCAGGATACGGGTCGCCGTTATCAGCGTAGCGCTGGGGAATGCCGTGGAATGACATCAGCAACTTGTCGCCCCGACCTTTCTCAGCCCAGTATTCACGCACGGAATTGGCCAGTGCGCCGATGTACAAGGGGTGATTGTGGTATTCCGTCACCCAGCGAATGCCCGGCAAGTGCGGGCATTTCATCAGCCCTTTGGCCAGACGGTCATGAACCGCTCCGGTGGTTGCGCCCGCCAGTTGCGGATACGCAGGCAGTACCAGCATGTTGCTGACACCGGCCTGACGCAGCTTGCGTCCGGCTTCTTCCATGGTCGGGCTGCCGTAGGTCATCGCCAGTTCGACCGGAATATCGCAGCCGTATTCCTGCTTCAGTTGTGCTGCCAGAGCGCGCTGTTGATCACGGGAAATCAGCATCAGCGGCGAGCCGTCTTCTGGCCAGCCATCTTTCTTCCAGCGCCAGACCGATGCATACGCTTTGGCGACCTTGCCGGGTCGGAAGCGCAGGATAACGCCGTTCAGAATCAGCCACCAGATTGGGCGTGGCACGTCGACAACGCGCTTGTCCCAAAGGAATTCAGCCAGGTATGTGCGCACTGCAGAAGCCGTGGGTGCCTCTGGCGTACCAAGATTCACAAACAGAACGCCGAAAGGCGGTTTCTGGTCTGCCATAAACTGATCGCTCCACCATGTATAAGTTTTGCGTAAGTTTATGCACAAGATCGGTCAATCTCAAGAACCCAGAAAGATGAATTAAACAAAACAAACCCTTGCCAAAAACTCAACACAAGGCTAATTTAGTTCGCTAACGAACTATAACGACAGAAAACCAGGCTTTTATGGATAAACGACTCTTCTTTCTGCTGAACATGGCTCAGCACAAGCTCTTTCGCTTTGCCGATCAGCGCTGTCAGGACGAATGCGGCATCAGCGTGACGCAAATGGGCATGCTGATGTACCTGAAGCAACAACCAGATTGTCAGCAAAAACAGGCAGCGGCGGCACTTGGTCTGAACAAACCGGCAGTGACCGGATTAGTGAATCGCCTGCTGGAGCAACAACTGATCCAGCGCTCCCCGTGCCCGGACGATGGCCGCGCCATGTTGCTGTCGCTGACACCTGAAGGGCTGGAAAAAGTCACCGCCGCCAAGCCTCTGATTGCCGAGCTGAACCAGCAACTCTGCGACGACTTCACCGAAGACGACATCAACACCGTGCTGCGCTTTCTCAACCACCTGATGACGCGTTTCTGAGCCAGAACAGGAGACACCGATATGAGCTTTCACTCTTTGCAGTTAGCCACCTCAGCCGGACACACCATCACGGTGAAGACGTTCCAGCCCGACCAACCCAAAGCCGTGGTGATCGTGGCCGGAGCCGTGGGCGTGCCGCAATACCACTATGAAAAGTTCGCACGCTGGCTCAGCCAGTTGGGCTACGCCGCCATCACCTTTGATTACGATGGCATTGGCGAGTCGGTCGATGGCCACGTCAAAAACAGCCGCAGCGACATGATGAGCTGGGGCCGCAACGACGCCAGCGCCGTGCTTGATCATGCCGCCGGGCAATACCCGAATCTGAAGATCAACTGGGTCGGCCACAGCGTCGGCGGCCAGTTGCTGGGCTTTCTGAGCAACGCTCATCTGATCGACAAGGTCGTCACCGTCGCCTCCGGCAGCGGTTACTGGTGGCACAATTCAGCGCCAACCAAACGCATCGTCTGGCTGTTGTGGTTTCTGATTGTGCCGGTGATTGTGCCGCTGGCGGGGTACTTTCCGGGGCGAACACTGAATATGGTTGGTGACTTGCCCAAACCGATGATGCAGCAATGGCGACGCTGGTGTCTGAACCATCGCTACGCGCTGGGTGTGGAAGGCGATGCCGTTGTTGAAGAGTTCGAGCAACGCACCTTCCCGATGACCGGCATCTGGTTTTCGGATGACGAAATGATGTCGGCCAAGAGCATCGAAAGCCTGCACGGCTTCTACCCCAATGCACCGAAGCAGATGATTTGCGTCAAACCGGAAGACGCCGGACACAAGCGCATTGGCCATCTGGGCTGGTTCAAGGATCGCTACCAGAGCGGCATCTGGGAGCAGTTTATCCTGCCGGAGCTGGTCAGCAACTGAGCACACCAGCCGGTTCAGAGATCACCAAATTCCAGCCCGAATTTTTTCAAATAGGTGCGAATACGGTGGCTGTCGTTCTGGCTGCGTTTGCCTTCGCGGCTGACGTTAAACAGGGCTCGTCCTGCTTCCGCCATGGAACGGCTGGCTTTGCACACCTGAATCACATTGGCCAGTTGCAACTGGTCAAAGTAGTCCAGCCCGGCGACCTGCTCCGGCGTCAGATAACGATTCAGAATCGTGCGATGCGCGTTTTCCGGCAGCTCGGATACCTGCTCCAGTTCTTCTACTGACGTCTGCTGCGGCAGTGCGTTGACACCCCAGCGCTGGCGCAGACGGATAATCTCGGTTTCAACGTCTGGTTCCCGAATCCGACCGCCCTGACTCAAAGTGCCGAGCCGCGTGACGCTGGCGTTCAGATCGCGGAAGTTGGCTTTCCACACTCCGTCCGGGCTGGCGGCAAAGCCCAGATAGCGTTCCCGCGCGGCATGATTGAAGCGCACCAACTGATCCGCTGAGCGAGCGTATTTTTGCAGCTCAAAATCGAGGTTGGCCTCAAAGTCTTCCAGACGATCCTTGAGCGCCGGAAGCTCCCAGTGCCACAGGTCGATTCTGGCCAGCAAATCTTCGCGGAAAGCGCCCTCCTGTACCGCCTGACGCAGATCGCGGTTGGTTCCGGCAATCAGTTGAAAATCACTGTGGGTCTGGCGGTCGCTGCCAACCGGGTAGAAACGCTGTTCCTCAATGGCGTGCAACAGCATCGCCTGCTCATCCAGCCCCAGCTCTCCGATTTCATCCAGAAACAGCACGCCATTATGCGCCTGCTTCAGATAGCCTTCCCGATCCGCACTCGCCCCCGTGAACGCACCCTTGCGATGACCAAACAATGCCGACATGGCCCCATCCCCCACCAGCGTGGCGCAGTTGACTGGCACAAAGCTGCCTTCGACCCGATCACGCGATGCCTTGAGCTCGTAGATTTTCCGCGCCATATGGGTTTTGCCCGCACCGGTCGGGCCGCCCAGCAACACCGGCGCGGTGGAAGCCAGCGCCACCCGTTCGATCTCGGCAATCAGACGGTTAAAGGCCGGATTCCTCGTGGCAATGCCCTCTTTCAGAAACTCCCGTGCGGTTTGGGCTTCGTCGTAAAAACGCTGCGCCAGCATGTCGTAGCGCGATAAATCCAGATCGACGGTATCGATGCGGCCAACCGATTTCACCTCGGCCTCCGGCACCGGCGATGCCTGCAACAGCTTGCCCGGCACCAGCCGCGCTTCGCTCATCAGGAACATGCAAATCTGGTGAACGTGGGTGCCAGTGGTGATGTGCAGAAAATAGCGCTCGTTGTCCGGGTCAAAACGATAGGCACTGAAGAAGTCGTACAGCCATTGATAGCTCTCGGCAAAATCCCACGGGTCTTTGAGCGCCGCCTCAATCAGAATCACGTCGGTACCCGGTGACGCCTTGATCACATCGCGCTGAATGTGCTGCGCCAGCCGCAGATACCTCGGTGGATAAAACAGCTCCAGCCGATGTACCGGAAAGTCCGGCTGCATCACCACGCCCAGCGTTGGCCGCCAGACATCCCAGCGTTTTTTCCCACGTCCCTTGGCATCCTTGACCACGCCCAGCGTGCCAATCACCACATTCTGCTTGTCTTTCATGATTTCCCCAGAGGGCGTTCTACACTTTCTGCAAAAACACCACCAATTTTATTCGATAGAAAATACTATCCACAAAGATAGCTTTCAACTCATCCCGATTGTTTTGTGTTTGTTTGGCAGCACACCAGAAATCGCGCAGACATTAAATTTTCTTTTATTTTTCAATTACTTATAAAATTTTCAGACAATTTTTTCAAAACCTGGCACACCCTTCGCTAAGTCCTGTTCGTCTGATATTGAGTCGTGGTTATAACCACACTGGTGCGTCGGCGCTGCCGTAACGTATGCCGTCAGACAAATCCGGATAGTCACTCCGTGGTGGAGTAGCGAAAGCTTATATGGGTTCGACTCCCATCTATCCCGCGATTCATGTAGCTCATTTGGTAGAGCAGTGGACTCCACTCCATTTGTAGCGGGTTCGATTCCCGTCATGAAACCCAGGAAAAGCGCAAGCTTCAGGTTCGAATCCTGATTACTTTTAAATAAAACCGAAAGAAAGGTTTGGCAGTGCCACACCCCTGCACTGTTGCTGTGATCAGCACTACTTATATGACGCCTGACGGCACCATCGTCAGCCCCATATAAGCACCTGATTACCCGACAGAGTACGTGCTGGCCCCCAAACCTTCCGCTGGCGGAAAACGCGTTGGATAAAACGCACACGAAAAGGAAGCATTTATGGCACAGGTAAAAAACCACCCCTTATTCACACGATTCCTGGTTGCCGATAACGAACTGATTTTGTTGTTTGTTGACCAGAAATTCGATCAGGTACTGACCACCGGCACCCATCGCATCCAGAGCTGGGGCCGGGCACTGGACTGGACAGTCGTCACGCCTTCGGAACTGGTCTTCAAACACGACAACGCGGCGGCCCTGTACGATCAGTACGAGGCGCTGCACGAACACGTACAGGAATGGCGTCTGCACAATAATGAAGTTGGCCTGCTGTACCTGAACGACGAGCTGTACAGCCTGGTGGCCCCCGGCAGCCGACTGTTTCTGCTGAAAAATGCGGGCAAGGTTCGCACGGCCACCATCATGCTGGATCAGTCACAGGCACTGACCCCGGAACTGCTGGCCGACATCAAGCGCCGTAACCTGAACCGCCAGGTCGCTCTGACCGCAGGTGTTGGCATCGAGCGCAAGCAACCGGTGCTGGAAGTATCGGTACCGGAGCAGCACACCGCGCTGGTGTACCGCGATGGCAAGTTGCTGGAAGCCGTCGGGCCGGGCGTGTATGGCTACTGGCGTCTGAATCACAGCATAGAGACGCGGCTGTTCGATTTGCGCACTCAGACCATCGAAGTGTCTGGGCAGGAAATTCTGACCAGGGATCGCGTCTCGATTCGCATCAACCTGACCGCTAACCTGCGCGTCACCGATGCCATTCAGGCGGCGCAGCAAGTCGAGAAACTGAGCGACTATCTCTACAAGGCGATGCAACTGGCGCTGCGGGAAGCCGTCGGCACCCGCGAGCTGGACGAGCTGCTGGAAGACAAGCTCTACATCAACCAGACCATTCGTGAGCTGGTTGCCAGCGACTTCGCCAACGCCGGTGTGGAGCTGATTCGGGTCGGGGTGAAAGACATCATCCTGCCCGGTGAAATCCGCGCGATCCTGAATCAGGTGGTGGAAGCGCGCAAGGCCGCCGAGGCCAATGTGATTCGTCGCCGCGAGGAAACCGCCGCAACCCGCAGCCTGCACAACACTGCCCGGATGATGGAGAACAACCCGGTGCTGTTGCGACTGAAAGAGCTGGAATCGCTGGAGAAAGTCTCCGAAAAAATCGACCGCATCAGTGTGTACGGCGGTCTGGATGAACTGATGAAAGGCACCGTGCAAATCGGCCAGAGCTGAGCGGCCCGCTGCTTGATGCCCATCGGTTAAAGAGTCACACACTGGCCACTGGCCGGTGTATCAAGAAGGAAATCATTATGCCCGTATTAACGGTATTAAAAGAAAAGGGACAACAGAAACCCGTCAAAATCTGGACACAGGACATCGAACACGAAGCCCTGACCCAGTTACGCAACGTCGCCAGCCTGCCGTTTGTGTTCAGTCATATTGCCGCCATGCCAGACGTGCATCTGGGCCGTGGGGCGACCATCGGCTCGGTCATTGCCACCACCGATGCGGTGGTGCCGTCCGCCGTTGGCGTCGATATTGGCTGTGGCATGAACGCAGTGCGACTGTCGCTGAAAGCGCATCAACTACCCGACAACCTGTACCAGATTCGTAACGACATCGAACGCACCGTGCCGCTGGGGCCGGGTGGCCAGCACAAAACGGCCCAGGTAGCCGGTGGCGGTGCCCTGTCTGCCGGGCTGGATCGCATTCTGGCCAAGCACCCGGACATCACCAAACATGGCAAGCCCAACAAGTTCGCCATGCAACTGGGGACGCTGGGTTCCGGCAATCACTTTATCGAGCTGTGTCTGGATGAAAACGACGACCTGTGGGTGATGCTGCACTCCGGCAGCCGAGGCATTGGCAATATGATCGGCCAGTACTTTATCCGTCTGGCACGACAGGATATGGAACGTCAGCAGGTCAACCTGCCGGACAAGGATCTGGGTTACTTGCAGGAAGGCAGCCAGTACTTCGACGACTACGTGGAAGCGGTGGACTGGGCGCAGGACTACGCGATGCAAAACCGCACGCATATGATGAACGCGGTACTGCGCTCGCTGAAACATCGCCTGCCGGAATTTACCGTCACGCGTGAGGCGATTAACTGCCACCACAACTTTGTCGAAAAGGAAGTGCATTACGGCCAATCGGTCTGGGTCACCCGCAAGGGCGCGATTCGTGCGCGTGAACAGGAATTCGGGATTATTCCCGGCTCCATGGGCACACGCTCCTATATCGTGCGCGGCAAGGGCAACGAAGAAGCCTTTTGCAGTTGCTCCCACGGAGCCGGACGCCGATTCTCACGCACCAAGGCGCGCAAGACCTTTACGGTCGAGGATCTGGCGGCACAGACCAACGGTATTGAATGCCGCAAGGACAAAGGCGTTCTGGATGAAATTCCAGCCGCTTACAAAGACATCGACACCGTGATGGCCAACCAGGACGACCTGATCGAAGTGGTGCACACACTGCGGCAGATTGTGAATGTAAAGGGGTAGATTAACCGCGCGCTCATCGCAGATAGTCCACCTTTTTAAAGAGAACGGTATTTTGACTGATTCTCGACTGTTCTGGTCAACAAAACCGGACACAATCAGGAGCCCTAAAAATGGGAAGACACCTGTATAAGTACGAACAACAAATGGAACAGGACTACGAATTGCCCAGTGAATTCAGGCTGTCTCGTTCAAAAATAATGTTCATTGAAGATAAGTCCAGTGGATTGGATGGCGATGCTCGCATAGGCAGGGTTTATTTCTCCAAATCAGGAAAAACTTTATATTATCGTAGATTACGCTTCCAGAGCCTCAAAGGCACGGGTTTTAAAGCTAATTATTTCGAGACTGAGTCTGGTGATCACTATTGGATTTCCGGGCCTCGAAAAGACCAAAATGACAGGCTTTATGGTGGCAATCTGGGTATCACCATAGATTCTGATGTTGAAATTGAATATCAGAAATACATCGGTAGCTGAAAGTTGTTACCAACTCCCCCTCTGCGAACCATGGAGTTAAAATAGGCAGCTTGGGTAAAAACAGGGCCTTCTTTATTGAAGGCCTGATTGATAAGTATCTGAACCTGTGAAATCAGACTGACATAGAACTTTGAACACTCTCAAAATCTGGTGATTGAAGCGAGATTCTCCCAAACTCTTCTTCAATTAAAGATCTCAATCCATGTCATCCACATTACACATAAAAATCGTATTTTCTGCTTGCTTTAATTCATCTATATTCATATGCACGATCTCAAAAAAAGGCTTTTTCAATAACTCATTAATAGATAAACAAAATGCCCCACTTGAATACTCAATATTTATACCCGATTCTCTCATATCAACATCACCAATTTCCTGGTTTGACTCCAGGATTTTCTTCAACAAGTCAGGTGAATCAGAAAGTTCGGACAAAGAAGCTTTGGTATGATTCTGAAATGGCTCTGAATAATGCCCTCCATGTTCATAAATAGCGTCACTCAATACATGACTTAATCCATCGCGAGACTCCGAAAAAACCAGGCCCGATGGATCCCAAGATGAATTCAGCGTTTCAACATAATTTCCAGTTTGCGCATATTTAAGAACATAAAAAACCGGTTCATTTTGATATTCAACCAGATAATAACCTTCGCTATCTAGCATATCTGCCAGCGTCAAAATATCATCATCTTCTAATAATTCAAATGGCTTGGCATTGTGACACCGACCTTCTTTATCCAGCATGACCTCACCGGTCTTTCCCTTAACAAAAGAGTTCACTGTATCTTTAAATTCACCACCCACACTATTAAATACTTTATATTGCTCATCCAGAGAATTAGCAACAAATCGTTTTTGATGGTCGAGTTCCAATTTTCGATAAGTTTCTTCAGCTTCTTTCTGATCATCAAACATTGAGTGGATTGATGATCCACCAACAGAATAGCACTCATCATCATACCCAAAACTATTTTCATAAATTACATACTTAGCCAAAATTAAATCTCCCTTTCAATACAACTGTTCATCTTTAAGTAAATAGTTTTTTCAAAATAATCAATAAAAACGTTGCGGATTATCACGAATCTCTTTTTCGAGTTCTCGAACCTCATCCAAGGAAAGACTCACAACTTCAAGGATTGGCTTTTTCAACAGCTCATTAACCGACAGACAGAACTGGCCAGTTTTGCCTTCAAGGTCAATACCCTTTTTGGGAATCATATTAATATTGAAACCTTCTGATTTCAGTAATTTTTCAAGCAAGCTTGGGGACTCTGCCAACTCACCAAGTTCAGAGCGAGTTTGACTTTTAAATAAATCAACAATGTCATCATTCCACGTCAGGAATTCACTCAAACTATCTATTAAAGCATCCTTGGATTCAGAATGGACTAAATAACATTCCTCATCTATTTCAACAAGGAACATCTCTGTATCAATAAATTTTAATGCAAAAAAACTGACGACATCATCATATTCCACCAGTTGATACCCTTTATTTTCGAGTAAGTCTGCCAGGGACAATAGATCATCGTCATTTAACGAAGTAAAAACACGGTCGTCTGGCTCGTCTTCTTCAGAGACTAGTAAAGGCTTGCCTACTTTTTCGTTGGTAAAGTCATTAATTTTTTTCTGAAACTCTTCATCCCAACCATATTCAAAAATAGATTTCTGATCACGCAGATGCTCAGACACAAAATATTTCTGATGTTTTAGCTCAAGTTTTCGACATGCTGCTTCTGCTTCATCTTTGTCATCGAACACAGAGTCAATAAAAGACCCTGACACATAGAAACACTCATCATTATACCCAAAACTATTTTCATAAATTACATACTTAGCCAAAATTAAATCTCCCTTTCAATACAACTGCTCATCTTTAAATAAAATAGTTTTTTTTCAAAATGCTCAATAAAAACGCTGAGGATTATCACAAATCTCTTTTTCGAGTTCTCGAACCTCATCCAAGGAAAGACTCACAACTTCAAGGATTGGCTTTTTCAACAGCTCATTAACCGACAGACAGAACTGGCCAGTTTTGCCTTCAAGGTCAATACCCTTCTTAGGAATTATATTAATATTATAACTTTCTGATTTCAGTAATTTTTCAAGCAAGCCTGGAGACTCCGTCAAGTCATTAAGTCCAGATCGAGTTTGACTTTTGAATAGCTTAACAACTTTAGAATCGTCCCACTTCAGAAAATCACTCAAATCCTTCATTAAAGCATCCCTGGATTCAGAATAGGCCAAATAACAAGTATACTCCCCCCTTTCAACAAGAAAGATTTCCGAGTCAATAAATTTTAATGCAAAAAAATTAACGGCATTATCATATTCAACCAGTTGATACCCTTTATTTTCAAGCAAGTCTGTCAGGGACAACAGGTCATCGTCATTTAATGAAGTAAAAACGTTGTAGTCTGGTTCACGTTCTTCAGGAATCAATAACGGCTTACCTACTTTCTCATTGGTAAAGTCATTAATTTTTTTCTGAAATCCTTCTTCCCGGCCATGTTCAAAAATAGATTCTTGCTCATGCAAATGGTCAGACACGTAACGCTTCTGATATTCTAGCTCAAGTTTTCGACATGCTGCTTCTGCTTCATCCTTGTCATCGAATATAGAGTCAATAAAAGACCCTAGCACATAAAAGCATTCATCACTGTACCCAAAACTATTTCTATAGATTACATACTTGGCCATAATACGTTCCTTGATTACATGTCAACATAAATCATTCAGTTACGAGCAGTCAGAGCCAACATCTTTTCAGCACTGGGGGGATAAGTCAGACCATTGTTCATCCAACTACGAAAAGTCATTGGATGAAACAAATCAGCAGGGGTCAGAGAAAAGTCCTGAATTACCGGTCGGCAGTTCAAAATGCGAGGCACAATGTCATTAATAAACCAGCTATTGTGAGTAACCAGAAGTGATTTAACGCTGCCCGTACTGCTGAGCGGAGATAACAATAGCTGACTGAGGCGGTCATTCACCGGCAATGTTTCATGAAACACTTCAATCTGTTTTGCCAACACGCGAGTATCAACATCAATATTTTCGACGAAATCACCCAGTGTCGGAATAAATTTGTTAGCAAAGTCCACCAGCAGATGGTCACGTTCACACATATCCTTGACGTTAACTTCCTTGCCATCCGAATTGATCAGAGTATGACCAAATATAGGGACGATGACCTCATTAACTCCCCACATGGTATGCAGAATTCGATGGCGGTTATCAGCACACAGTACCTTGGTACTATCGATAAAATCGTGGATTTCCCGATAGTCATCTTCAACACCACCCCAACGCCTAGCAGAAATACGACAGTGCATGGTTGAGTTCATATATAGCCCCTTCCTTGATTAGCCGTAACGCTACTGCCAACCATCCTTTAAATCAACGCAATTTGAACACAAAATACTTCCCAAACCGGTTTCCAACGTCACAACCCCTGCTATGCCCCCCTCTGCGAACCATCCCACAAAATCTCCTTTGTGATCCTTCAAGGCAACAATTACCATCAGTGCCAGTTTTTCTGATTCAGGATGTCATCGTGAGTAATCCCGTCGCCGCTTTACAGCAACTGCACAAAAACCTGTCCAGTGTGATGCAATGCCAGCCGGAAACCCTGCTGTATGCCCTCACTACCCTGCTCTGTCGTGGGCATTTGCTGCTGGAGGATGTACCGGGCACGGGGAAGACCACGCTCGCCAAGACGCTGGCAAAATCGTTGCAGGTACGCATGAACCGCCTGCAATGCACCCCCGATCTGTTGCCGGGCGATATCACCGGAGTCGCGGTTTACCAGCCCGACAGCGGCGAGTTCAAGCCCGTACCGGGGCCGATTTTTACCAATATTCTGCTGGCCGATGAGCTAAACCGCGCTACACCTCGCACCCAGTCGGCATTACTGGAAGCCATGGCAGAAGGCACGGTGTCGCTGGATCGTCAGACCCACCGCTTGCCGCAGCCTTTTATGGTCATCGCTACCCAGAATCCGGTGGAATACAGCGGCACCTACCCACTGCCGGAAGCCCAGCAGGATCGTTTCTTTATGCGTCTGTCTCTGGGCTACCCGGAAGAAGGGCAAGAGCTGGACATGCTCAAAGCGCAGCTCAGCGGTCACCCGCTCGACAATATCCAGCCCGTGATGACCGCCAAGGCGCTGCAAACCCTGCAAGCCCATTGCGACAATATCCCGCTCAGCGATGCCCTGCTCGACTACATCAACCGTCTGGTGCGCACCACCCGCAACCACGATCAGGTGACGCTGGGGGCCAGCCCTCGCGCCGCGCTGGCGCTGATGCAAGCCAGCCGGGCAATGACACTACTAACCGGCAAGAAACTGGTGACGCCCGCCGTGATCCAGCAATTACTGGAGCCGGTTCTGGGTCATCGTCTGGTGTTCCGTGATGCCCGACTGATGCAGGCAGACGCCCGCCATGCCTTCTGGGAAGCACTGCTGGAGCAGGTGGAGTTGCCGGACGCTGCCACCGATACGGATTCAAAGAAGAAAAGCGACGCCGCCCAAAACAGCGACACCAAAGACAGAAAAGAAGACTGATACATGCTTGCAGACAGACTGGACCGGGCACTGACATCTCTGGTGCATTCCTTCAGCCGCTGGCTGACTTTGCCACGCCTCGTCTGGGGCGTGATTGTCGGCAGCTATCTGGTCGGCTGGCAACTGCAACAACCGCTGTTTTACGCCCTGACCGCGTTCGGGCTGGCACTGGTGCTGATTTCGGCGGTTCTGCCCTGGTGGCAAATGCGCCGGGTACAGGTGCAGCTTCAAGCCACCCGCCCGGTGATGGCCGGAGAGCCGCTGACCGTCACGCTGCACTGGCAAACGGCCAGTGGATTGCAGCAGGTCGCCGTTACGGAGACGTTTCTCGGCGAGGCCCGTCGTCACACGCTCGGCACGGTAGCGGATCAGACTATTCATCCTCTGAGCATTCCAACCACTCAACGTGGAGCCACGCGGGTATCACAGCTACAACTGCATTGCGCCGCGCCCTTCGGGCTGATTGGCTACACCCGAACGCTCACATTTGCGCCGGTTTCACTGGTGGTTCTGCCCGCACCAGAGCCACTGTCGTGGCTGCCACCGTTACATGGCCGAGGCCAAACCCGACTGCAGCCCGACCACTTTGGCAGCACTGCACGTCAGCCGGACGATATGGCCAGCCTGCGCGATTACCAGCCGGGTGATCCTCGCCGCCACTGGCACCAGAGCGCCAGCGCCCGTGCCCTGAGCATTGGGCAAGCTCCCAAAGTGCGGGAATACGCCACCGCACAACCACCGTGCTGGCTGCTGGTGCTGGACATTCGTAGCGACAGCCACGCCGGCGAGGAACACGGCAATTCGTTTGAGCACATCATTCAACTGGCGGCCAGCCTGCTTGACTACGCCGCCCGACAACAACAACCGCTGGCCCTGTGGGCCGATGGTGATACGCCGCTTCGGGCGTGGTCAGGGCTGCCAGACCGCCCTGGAAACGGCTTGCAGCAATTGGCCTGGTTGCAGCCAGATCATCACACCAGCATTGCTTATGAACAGTCGATTCAGGATGCCTTGCGCGCCCATCCAAACACCACCAGCCTGATCACCATCCGCAACCAGAGCCATCCTGCGCCGCTGCCTTTGCTGGCTGAATCCATCGGCCACCTCGATATTTTGCTGCAGGAAGAGAGCTTTCTGTACCCGGTCAAGGCGTACGACGAAGGCTGGTATCCGCAATCCGAACGGCATATGCAGCTCAAGACACACCGCAGCAGTGATTTCCAACGACTGTTCCGGGCACCGCGCCCAATATCACGAAAAACGGCCCCTGCTGCCAAGACAACAACAGCTTCTGCTTCCGACACCAAGGAACAACGCGCATGATGCGGCTCACTGCTTCCCCTGCCTTGCAGCACTCTCTTCAGGTCTGGGTTCTGCCCTTGCTGTGCGGCCTGCAAGCAGCATTGCCTGCCAGCGCTCTGATCCAGAGCCAGTACGGCAGCTTGATTGGCTTTCCGGTCTTTGTGTTGTTGTTGCTGCTCGGTGCGTTGACGTTTTATCGGGGGGAACAGGGTACTCCTGCCAAACTCCAGCATCTGAGCGCTGACGCACTGATGGTGGCCGGGCTGGCGCTGGCCGTCTGGCTGGTGCTGCAAGGCGACCTCACAACGGCGGCATTGGCATTGCTGAGCGGGTTTTCTCTGGCTCTGAACCTGACGCACCACGGCACGCACCGACTGACACTGGCGTTGCTGTACGGCTTTATCACCCTGATCCTGGCGCTGGTTCACGCCACACAGGCCAGCATGCTCTGGACGATCTCAGGTTACGCCCTGACGCTGACGGGCTGTCTGATGATTGGCCCTCGGGGGCTGACGCACTGGCACGGATCGTATATCGGACTGCCGCTACTGGCCGGGGTGCTGGGCGCGGCCTTGTATGGACTGCTGCCTCGCCTGCCTTCCACGCTGGATCTCAACCATCTGAAAGCCGTCTCAGCCCCGGAGCCTGCCTACTATCAGGATACTGGCTGGATTGACGAGGCCGACAGCGGTGCGCCACAGCACTCGTTTATCATCAACCATCAGAGCTTGGGGCCCATGACTCTGAAGCAATGGCAGCAGGATCGTGGACAGCTTCCGGCTCATAAGGTATTTGATTTCGCCGGTTTTCAGGGCCAGTTTTCCTTGCCGGATATCCAGCCGCCCAGAGGCACGCCATCGGTAGTCGGCCTGCTGCACAGCGCCCGGCATGAACTGATGCTGAAAATTCGCACCTTTGACCGCTTCGATGGTCTGCGCTGGAGCCAGTCACGACGCATCTTTGAGAAAACCCATCGCCCGAATCAGCCTCTGGTACTGAACAAGAACACGCCCGCCGGAGCCACCGCCCTGAACTACCACCTGACGCTGAAGCAGGCGCTGCCAGCCAGCGTTCCGGTCGCAGGCATTCCACTGTCCGTCGATCTGCCATCGCCGGTTGCAGCCGTGGATATCTTTGGACAACCGCTATTGCCCGCTCCTTTGCAACCGGGTCTGGCGTATCGTGGTTCCAGTCAATTGGCCTGGAGTCAGCAGCGCCCGGTTGGATTTGGGCCAGAGCCGGATACCGAAGATACAGCTCTGCCGCCCCGGTTTGATCGTCGTATCACGCTCAAGACACTGCAACTGACGCGAGGTCTGAAAACCATTCGTCAGCAAGCGGATGCTCTGGAACATCACCTGCGTCAGTTCACCGAACAGCCGATGACAGGATCACGTTCGATTGCCCAGTTCCTGCTTGAAGATCAGGCAGGCACTTCCGCTCAGGCCGCCACCGCCATGGTGATGATGCTGCGCAGCATCGGTATTCCAGCCCGGCTTGTGACCGGCTTTACCACCAGAACCTACAACCCGTTTCTGGGCCAGGTTGAAATTTCTTCCACCGACGCCCACGCCTGGGTTGAAGTCTGGGTCGACGAGCAATGGCTGGCGTATGAACCAGGCAGTGTTTATCAACTGCCGACACAACAAACCGCACCACTGCTCGCCCGACAACAGATAGCAGCGTATCTGGACGGCCACACCGTCAGCCAGACTCTGTTCAGCATCATCAATGCCGTCGCCTGGGTCATCGTGGTGCTTTTGCCACTGCTGGCGCTTGGCATAGCCACTCTGTTCTGGATGAACAAGAAAGGGCTTACGGCCCAAGCCGAGTGGTTTGATACTCTGAAAGCCCGCTGGCTGATGTTCCAGTGGCAACGCCATATTGCTCCCGTGGTCAAACCCAACCCCAAACAGAAACCGTCAGCCATTCCCGGCTTTGAGCACACACTGACACTGGGGCTGTCCACACTGGATCAACTGGCCGCCTTATCGGGCCGTGGACGGAAAACGGGGGAGCTGATTGAAGACTGGCTGGAGCGTCTGGATACAGAGCAAAGCGGTGATTACCAGACGCTTGCCGATCTTGTTAATCAGTACTGGTATGGCGAGTTGCCGGAGAAGAATCTGGAAGAGTTGATTGAACTGCTATCGGGGGTTTTACAAGCAAATGCTGTAAGGAGAGTTTCCTGATAGCATTGGCTTTTACAACACTTAAATAGTGCAAAAGCCAATGCTGTTAAATTAATGCCCGCAACACCGGAAATTTAGAAGCGACAGCGAGTAAATTTTCCGAGTGCTTGGCCTTGTTATGTATTAATTCACTCGCCTTTTTAGATACCTTTCCATTTGCATACTTAGCATTCTTGGTAATTCTTCAAAGAACATAAAATCCTCTTTGGAATCCATGAACTCATGCATTATTGGGTGCCTAGTAGACATTTCCAGCAGGTCTTGAAACTCATGAGCAGCATGAAGTTTTTCTTGCGTGCTTGCTTTAGAATCAATCGTACGTAAAGCATCTACGCCGACATCATACAGCCACGGCATTGTATCCCGGAGCATACCCAACCCGATTAAGATTCCCACTTTTCCATCCTTTGACGAATGCATTATTTCTTCGATCATCATGGGGTGGAACTTTCGCTTCTTACGATTCCTATATTCAGGCTGAAAATTCCCCTCAATTCTCGCAGGGAGATCTTTAAACATGACTTTAATTTCTTCAAACAATTTTGCGGATGCGTCATCGTTGCTAACAGGGAGTTTCGAATGTTCAGGCTTTGGCCCATTATCTTCAGAAAGTATTTTTGAAATAGCTTCCTTAAATTTTCCTACTTGAAATTTTATTGTGTCTTCGTCAGGTTCAGAGTTGGGAATACGATCGACTAGCTGAAACACCAATTTGGTTAATGACTCTTCATCATCACCACAATTCTGGAACTGAGCAAATGGCCCCGATGAGACATCGGTCAGTGAGATTCCGAGTGCTACACCCAATATAGGAGTTTCAAGTTTCCCTTTAGCCATCCCGGCCTCAAATAGAATCCACGGCCTATCTACACTTCTTTCTGTAAGCAAACAAACCACATCAGAAGCATTCTGGATATTTTTAATAATCTCAGGATACCACTCAACACCGTATTCTATCCCTTGATTCCCTTTTCTATCAGAAGTTCTGAAAGACTTTAATACGCCAGCACTAACACTTTTCAGTAGACCACTAAAAGCCTCTGCCAATTTCGCATCTCTAGTATCATGGCTAATAAATACCAAAGAACCATTGGTACTCTCTGTCTCGCTTTTCTTTTCTACTTCTTCAGCCATTTGAACTCCTTAAATTTGATGCTGCTGGGCAACTCGGATACATAACGCCCGCGTAAAGCGCGCGAGGTACGAGCGTCGCCATTGACGCGTTTGTTATACGATTTATTGTTCAAAGTATTCAACGCTTGATACCCATGATATTTCTTCATTCTCTTCAATAAGAGGAAAAAAAACTTCACTGCAATCCCAGGTAGGCTCATTAATAGTTTGAAAGCAGCTTTCATAATCGGAATTCATTGGTTTATCAAATAACTTTGAACCGTATTGAGCCTCTAATAATATATGTACAGCTGCTATTGCATTTATTGTCGCCCCTAATGTGGCGAAGTGGAAATTGCCACCGCGATCGTGTTTCGCACTATTGTAAGCAGAGTACCAACTTAGAGATTGCGTTGGATTACTAGCATCCCATGCTTCGAATGGTGAAAAGCTACCCATAGAGGGGTGCATTTTTAATTCAACACTATATTCATTGAGTTTAAGTACAGGGAGAGTCTTTACATAGTCATTCGTACTGAAACGATTTGACTGGCACCCATTATCTTTCAATATCTGTAAAAGTAAGTACTCAACTTCAGTACATGCAATAGTTAAGAGTTCTCTGATTTTATGCCCATATGCTTTCTCATTGATTGTATCTGGCTCTATAATATTGAATATGCTATTCATTGAATCAGTAAGGTTATTAAATGACCTGACTTCATCAATTGCTGAGTGCTCCCTTCTAGAGAAATCATACAATTTTGGGCTATTTCTATTTATCCTTTTGCAGTACCTCCCTGCGGGGTATTTACTGGCACTTAATTCAACAATATTCGGGCTTATTTCACCGCTGGCATGCCAAACAAAATAGCTTATGCTTTTACTTATGGGGTCAGAAAGAGTTGTTTCGGGCATTCTGTCGGCATAGGGGCCAGTGCTATATTCCTCCCAGGCATTCCACCTAAATGTTTTATTAACCGGAAAAAATTTCTGCTCCAAGTAAATACGACAAACATTTTCATCCTTTTGAAAATACCCTGTAGTACCACAAGAAGTTTTAAATACGTAACTATCCATTTACGACCTCGTATAACAGTTTTATTTCTGAGCATGCGTATTTTCCCAGTGGCTCAATTTGTTGCAAAAAGGACTTAAGTGTTTGATTTTTATGTGCAATTCCTCATTCACTGAACAGTCTTTCACCAAATAAACACGCATACGCATTTTTTAGTTCACATGGCACGTAAATCAGGCAGTTTTTCTCGCCTAACGCTCCTAAATTCAGGAACTTACGCTATCAAGTACTGTAAAAACGAGCAACCTTTTCCGACAGAATGGGCATAAATTTCCTACCTCGACCAAAATACTGTTTTTTAACCCACTAAACCGTGATAGGTGTTAATCCAATAGCACTAATGCAAACACTACGACCTATTTTCAGACAAACAATATTCAACGGAAACATAAAAGGACATATCGATGGAACGCGAAGAGATTTACGACTTCATTGGAGAGCTGGCAATCGCTTTATACTCAAAGCAGATCACCATCAGCTTGTCATCACTGAATTCAATTCTGGCAGACAGGGGCATGGAATATGGAAGCAACAGAGGTCTGGCTTCTGGCGTATCAGCAGCCTACCGCCATTGGGAGAAAAAAGATCCGGTTATCTATCATGCGATAGCCTTCACCTTTACAGACAAGCACGGAAATCGTCCGTGGGATGACGAGTAAAGCCTGAAACACCCTCAGGCTTCCGCCGCAAACAACCCGTGTAACGCCTGACGCACTGCCGCCGCAGTCGTGGGTTTGGAGACAAAGGTATTCATGCCCGCTTCCATGCACTGGCTTTCATGACCGGCCATGGAGTTGGCGGTCAGGGCAATCACGGGGGTCTGTGACGCGATTGGATCAGGCAACGTCCGAATTTCCCGCGTGGCCTGAATGCCATCCATGCGCGGCATCATCCAGTCCATAAAGACCACATCAAAGCGGTTGTTCTGCACCGCTTCCACGGCTTCGTCACCATCGGCAACCGTCGTGACCTCATGCCCCATCTTGCCCAGCATGCGCTGCATAATGGTCTGGTTAATCGGGTTGTCGTCGGCCACCAGCACCGTCAGTGGCGGAATGTCTTCAGCCGCTATTTCCGTGGCTTTAGCCCCACCCTTGGCATCACGAACAACTTCGGCTAACGTCAATTCAAACCAGAACGTCGAGCCCTTGCCCCAGTCGGAATCCACACCAATTTCACCGCCCATCAACTCCACAATCTGTTTGCAAATCGACAGGCCCAGCCCGGTACCACCGTACTTGCGGCTGGTCGAAACATCCGCTTGCGTAAACAGGTCAAACAACCCCGGCTGGGCTTCCTTGCGAATGCCAATCCCGGAGTCCGTCACGGCGACACGAACAGACGCCTGACCATTGTCCTGAGCCTGACAACGTACCGAGACCGTCACTTTGCCAGAGTCGGTGAATTTGGCGGCGTTGCCAATCAGATTCACCAACACCTGCTTGAGACGTTCGTCGTCTCCCATCAGTTCCAGAGCACGGGTGCTGTCGGCCATATCGACGTCCAGCAGTAAGGATTTTTGCACCACGATTGGACGCATCACACGCGCAATGCCTTCCACCAGTTCACCAATCTGGAACGGGCGCATTTCGAGTTCCACCCGGCCAGAATTCATCCGGGAAAAATCGAGAATGTCGTTAATGATGTTCAGCATCAGCGAGCCGGATGTCTTGATAATCCCCAGCAGCTCGCGGTCATCTTTCGTCAGGGATTGAGAGTCGGCCAACATATCCGCCGCTCCCAAAACCCCGTTCATGGGCGTGCGGATTTCATGGCTCATGGTCGCCAGGAAAGTGGTTTTGCTTTCACTGGTGGCTTCGGCCTGATCTCTGGCGTCCTTGAGTTCGGCGGTTTTCAACTCCACCTGCTCGGATACTTCGGCTGACACCTGCTCTTCCCGAGCCTGAATCCGGGCCGTGCGCAAATGCACTTCGGCTTCCAGTTTTTCACTGAACAACAGCTTGTCCCGCAAGGCTTGCAGTCGCCTTACTTCCTGCTGATAACGCTCACCCAGGTATTCCAGAATAATGATGTGTTCATCATCCACAGCATAGGCCGTGGCTTCGAGCGAGAACTGCGTGCCATCGTCCAGTTCTTCAATCCAGGAACCCGACTCTAGACAAGGGCCATCGGGCTGCTCCCAGAAGTCTTCTGCCAGGTCGAGAAAATGATCCAGAAACGGGAAGTCTTCGGCAGGAAGATCCTCCGGCGCATCGCCCAACATAGGCCGGAGTGCAACGGGTATCGGCGTCAGATAGCGATAGGCTCGCTCGGCATACCGCTGTAACACCAGTCGATCACTGGTGGCCATGATGCTGCCTAACAAGCGTGCCTTATCCATTGCGCGAACTCCTGATTATGCGTTCAACATCTGCCGGGTCAGACTTTCAAACAGAGCTTCAACCGCCGTGCCGTCTTTGGCGCTGGTTTCAAACAGTTCACAGCCTTTTTGTTTCAGAATTTCCAGACTGTTTTCATCCACCTGCCAATCGGCTTTCAAATCGGCCTTGTTCAACGCTACCGTGACCGGGACGGTGGCAACCGTGGTAATGGCTTTTTCCAGCACATCAATGGCCACCTGAAACGTGGCCGGACGGGTTGGGTCAATCACCAGTATAAAACCGGCGGCACCGCGCAGATAACTCATGTTGATGTCGGTAAAGTCGTCTTTACCGGCCAGATCCCAGATCATAAGCTGGATATCCTGACCATTGATTTCAACGGTTTTTTTCTCGATCTTGACTCCCACGGTGGTGAGATATTTTTCGCTGAAGATGCTTTTAACGTAGCGACCAATCAAGCTGGTCTTGCCAACCGAAAACGCGCCCAACATACATATTTTCTTTCTAATCACTGCAAAGCCCTCAATTTATCCACTGGCTTTATGGCTATTTTGATGGATGTTTGCCGCCACTCATCCTGTGGCAAGCCGATGATTTGTTCATCACGCCCTACTTCAGAAACGACCAGATGATCTGGCACGCCCTGTTGAATCAGATATTGGCGCAAGGCATTCGCGCGTCTGAGGCTGATCGCCCGGCGCTGCGGCACGGTGCCGGTATCATCACTGAAACCCACTACTTGAATAGCCAGACTTTCCGTATCAGTATCCAGCAAGTTGGCCAGTGAACGAATATCGACCAACATATCATCCAGCACGACCAGATCCGACTCACTCACCCGGTAATGACCCACATCGTACAGGTAACGATAGGATTCAATGCGTTCCATCAATTGCTGACGCTGAAGGTATTCTTGTATCTGAACACGACTGGCATCCAGCCCCTTGATACCCGGCATGGAACTCGACAAATAATGCCATTCCTGCAAAGCATCCAGCCCCATCATACCACTCAGGATAATGACCCCATCGACTACCGACAGGGTTATCTGTTCTGTCAGCAAGGGTTCCAGACGCCGTTCCAGAATCACATCATCAAGGGCAATGTATTCTTGCCACTCCAGTTGATAACCCTGTTGCAGCGCTTCTTCTTCAAACGATGCACTGATGGCATTGGGATCACGCAACGCTGAGATAGAGCGGGCAAAGCTATCAGACGACCGTACCAGCACGCCCGGCTCTTGTTCCATGCGCTGAATGAACCCCTGCCACTGTTGCTCCAGCAAGTATTCCTGATAGGACCACCAGCCCAAACCCGACAGCAAGGCCAGCAAACCAAGAATGCCGTAAACCGGGACTTTTTTGGCCTTTTTCGGTGTCTGAAGTTCTTCTTTCAGGCACACACGCAGCAACTCATCAATGCCACGAAAACCGCTGTTATCCCCATCAAACTGGCGCAACTGATCGGTGTAACGGCGATGAAACTGCTCCTGCGTTTTCACCATCAGAGCGCGATAATCCGACGACACATTACCCCGCACGGCCACGGCCAGAACCGCCCCTGGGCCAGGCTCAAGCAAGATCGTGAGAGTGCCCATTTTCATCGATGCCAAACGTTCATCGTCTGTGATTTCAAACGAATCGGTGATGAAGTCCTGAATTGCGGTCAGCATGGCGGACATCATATCGGCGTCCTTGCTGATGCCCAGATCCGGGGCCACCTGATGAATCAGCAAACCCGTTTCCTTGTGAATCAGGAAAACTTCTTCAACCCGGTAGTTCAGTGTCTTCAGGAACACCACTTCGGAGTAGCTTTTGCCGGTGCGCCAGGCATCCAGACGCCACCCCAGAGAGCGCATCGACAGGCTGTCTTCCAACGCCCGGTTAAAACCGTCAAACAATGACTGGATGGTTTCGGTAATGGATTTTCGAATCGCCGGACCCATCACGGGGTACAGGGCTTCGGATACTTCTTCAGGATTGCTGCGAATAGAACTGTGAATGGATTCAGTGAGAATGGGAGCCAGACTTTCCGCCACCGAGTCATCACGAGCACTGCGAATACTGAGCGCTTCCGCAATGACCTCGGCAAAGTATTGCTGACGGGATGCCTCGTCCGAAAGCCGACGCCCCAAAGTGACCATCTGTTGATAGTCATCGCCCCCCAGCAGTTGACGCAACAACGCCAGTTGCTGATCAGGCGACACGGCTGGAGGCCTCTGGCCTTTTATTGGCTGATCGGTATTGGCTGTCTCCATGCGCAATACTTAGTTCTGCTCTCGGGCGTCCGCGTCCGACAACTGGTCGGCAAGCCCGGTCAACAGCGTAGCCAGACTGTGACGATCGGCTTTCTGGGCCTTCAGGTGATCAATCTCACGCTGCAGCAATTGCTCCAACTGATGATACTTGCAGTCAATGTCGTCCTGCAGTTCATGGTCTTTATTGGTCAGCTCACGCTTCAGCTCCGCCATATCTTCTTGCAAAACAGAGGCGTCGTTGTTGGCTTCCTGCTGATTCTCGGCGATGGACTGTTGCAACGACAGATTTTCCCGATTCTGGTAGGCAATCTGCTGATCCAGACGCTTGTTCAGATCGGTCAGCGACTGCTGTACCTGCCCGAACATTTTGCGTGTATCCAGACGCAGGTCTTCAATAGCCTCCAACATGTGGAGCTCGGTTTGCTCGCGCTCATCGTCTGCCTGACGAACCTGAGCACCAAACAGAATCTCTTTGATGGTATCCAGATCTTGCTGGGCAGCGGCAACATTTGGGGTTTCTTCTTCACTTACTGTGTCTTTATCGGTCACGAGGTATATTCCTTCTGATCCTTACTCTGCAGCCAAGGATATTCAAAAGTACTCGTGGAGCAACAAGGTTTTGTAAATGAAGGGCCGAAACGCGGCATTCAGGTCAGGTTCTGTGACCCACTACCAATCACAAAGTGTTTTTTGCTGCAATCAGAACACCGCCATAATGTGATCAACCACACGAATAGCAGGCCTTTAATGGCCGTCACTTCGAATAACGTCATGAAAACAGGCGATACAACACCTGGCGAATTTCAGCAAACGTTGCCGGTTTTGAGACAAATGTATCCATACCCGCCTCCAGACAGCGAGCCTCATGCCCTTCCATGGAATTGGCCGTCATGGCAATGATGGGAATGCCGGATTGCCGGGGATCTGGCAAGGCACGAATCTGTCCGGTGGCTTCAATGCCGTCCATTTCTGGCATCATCCAGTCCATAAACACCACATCAAAAGCCTGCTGCTGCACTGCTTCCAGCGCCTGAACACCGTTGCCGACCACTACCACCGTGTGCTCCAGTCGTTCCAGCATCCGCTCAATGACAATCTGATTAATGACGTTGTCATCCGCCACCAGCACTCGCAAGGGCACCGTTCGGGTATCCACCGGGACGGCTTCTTGTCGTGCTTTATTTTCTGCGGCGGTGACAACTGGCAGCAGCAACTCAAACCAGAATGTTGAACCTTGTCCAAGCTCCGATTCCACACCAATCTCACCGTCCATCAGTTCAATGATTTGCTTGCAGATTGACAGCCCAAGCCCGGTTCCACCGTACTGGCGACTGGTGGAGGAATCCGCCTGGGTAAACAGCTCAAACAAACGCCCCTGATTATCCTGGTGAATGCCAATGCCGGTATCCGTTACCGCTACCCGAATCCGCGCCTGACGGCAATTGCGCGATAAACACCGGGCATCCACCGACACCTGCCCCTCACGGGTAAATTTAATGGCGTTACCCAGAAGGTTAATCAGCACCTGTTTCAGGCGTTCACAGTCACCGCTCAGATTCAGATCGGCCAATGAACTGCCAGACTGGTTGTCCAGCAGCAGTGATTTTTGCATCGCGACTGGCTGCATCACCCGGCACACGTCCCGAATCAGGCCATCCAGTGTAAACGTCGTGCTTTCCAGCTCGATACGACCGGAACCCAGACGAGAGAAGTCCAGCACGTCGTTGATGATATTCAACATCAGAGAACCCGACGTTTTGATCACATCCACCAGCTCACGATCCTGTTCTGACAAGACCGTGGATTCGGCCAGCAAGTCAGCAGCGCCCATCACGCCGTTCATCGGGGTGCGGATTTCATGACTCATCACCGCCAGAAACGTACTCTTGGCCTGCTCCGAGGCTTCGGCTTTTTCTTTCGCGTCTTTCAGAGCGGCGGTCTTGTGCGCCACATCACGAGCCAGCTCCATTTTCCGGGCCGCAACACTCAGCGCCTGAGCCAGCAAGGGAGAAAAGCGCTCCACCATTTGCAGGTGTTCAGCACTGAACGCGCCGATCTGCCCGGAGCCACACACCAGCAGGGCCTTGCCGCCCGGATAATCCAGCGCCACCAGCAATGCCGAAGCAATACGCTGACACCAGGGTTCCTCCAGTGCCTGCCACTCGGGCAACATGCTCAGGCTAAAGCAATTCATGCCCTTGCCCGACAACACCTTGTCCAGATGTTTGCCCGCTTCCAGCAATACCGCCGGGCGATCCGTGTGATTGGCCGAGTGATTGGCAAAGCTCAGCGCCAGACGCTGTTCGGATTCCGGGGTAAAAATCAGCAGATCATCGTGAGGAATGTATTCCGCCAGCAAGCGAGTCACATCAGCCATCACCGCCTGAGGCGAGTCAGCCAACGTCAGGTGCGTCAAACCGCGATATAACCACTCGGCTTCCTTACGCAACCCCGACTCACGACGCCGGGTGCGTTCAAGATCAACCAGCGTTTCACGCAGTTCTTCCAATGGAGAATGATTCAGACCCGGATCTTCTTGCATAAGTGTGCAGACTTCCATTCCGTGAAGGTGAAAAGGTTGTATCAGTGGCGTTCTGAAAAGGCCACGTAAGAAATCATCAGATTACCGTGGCGACTGTCGCCATTCAGGAAACAGCCTTGCTCACCAAAGGTGAATCCCCCAATAAAAGGCGCACCCGCTGTTGCCTGACGAATCGATTCCACAACATCGGTCATTTTATCGCCAACGGTCAAGCGACATCCAGCGCAGTAAATCGCCAGCCCACCCATTAATTGCGCGAGATCAGCGTCTGTTTCTGCCACTGCTGCGGTTGCTACCCGACCAGCACGTTGCACCAGACCGGATATCGAACCTTCAAGCAGCACCAGGGTTTCGCCTTCGTCGATACAGGAAAACAGCGTCAGGGCGCCATCGTCAGTGACAGTTTCAGGGTGCGATAAATTGAAATAGGGCTGCTGGTCAATATGATCCACTTCGCGGCCCAGCGGAAACAGCGTGGTTTGTCCCAACACATGACCACCGCCTTCCAGAGCGTTATCAACGGCACCACCCGTCCAGCGGTTATACACCTCGGCAGCGGGTTCGCCATCCAGCTCATACAGAGTACGACCAGCAGCCCGCGTCACCACCGCTCGATGTTCGGTGGGCGAATAGCCATTGTGGAATACCGGTGCGGTCAGCCCGGACGGGTACAACACCGATACCGCCACGCCCTGACAAGCACTGGCTTGCTGAGTGAAAATCGACCAGTCACCCGAGACCTGATTATCCCCGGCACTGCCGCCCTGAATCGGCACATGTTGCCCGACCAGTTGCTGCAAGCCCTCAATCACCTGTTCTTCCTGACCCGGTGTTGCCGTAAGCCAGATCATCGCCGGAGCTTCGCCTATCCGGTCGGTTTGCATCATGGCCTCTGTCAGTGCTTCCCGGGCACTGCGAACCGGATCATCCAGCGTCGAGACCGCCGAGCCAAAGCTGCCTTCAGCGTCACAGATGCCCCACAGCCCTAATACACCTTCTTCACCTTGTGGCTCGAACAGACCTTCTTCGGTCATAAAACCGCCGCAGGATGAGCAGGCATGCACAGGAACCTCCGGCAAGGCCGTCACCAGCGCCTGACGCAAGGCTTCGGCGTCCAGCTCCTGGGAAAAAAACGCGATGATCTGATGAGGGGCTGCCGGTAACTTCTGCTGCAAGATCGCAAGGGCGTCATCGACTGCTTGTGCAGGACAGTGATGGCGTGCCCGACTGGTCGCAATAAACATAAGGAATACACCTGGGCGTATTCAGAGAGAGCGCCAGACAGGTACTCACTCTGAGAAAAGCGTGAATAGATTATTCATCAGTATACAAAATCTGGTGGCTTCTCGCGGTCGTTCTGCAACCCGGCAGAAAATCACATAACCCAATGGTAATATTGACCCGAATCAGCCTATGATTACCACCAAAGTCCTACACTGCCTGGCAGTTTTTCTGCAAACAAAGCGCTATCAGCGACGATAACCTTATTCTCAAATAGAATTAAAACCCCTCTCAAACCTGCTTGAGAGACATAACACTCTTTTGGGATAATGCGCAGCCAATTTTCAGGTGTGCGACTGACGAACACCACACACCTGGCAGCGCCCTGGCAATCGGCGCTGATCCATTCTGAGAGTAGCAAATGACTGAATATCTGCTGATTCTGGTAAGCACAATCCTGGTGAATAACTTTGTGCTGGTGCAGTTTCTTGGTCTGTGTCCGTTTATGGGCGTGTCCAACAAACTGGAAACCGCCATTGGTATGGGGGCCGCCACCACCTTTGTACTGACACTGGCTTCTTTATGCAGCTACCTGGTGTACACCTGGTTGCTGGTGCCGCTTGATCTGGTGTATCTCAAAACCATCAGCTTCATCATGGTCATTGCCGTGGTGGTTGGCTTTACAGAAATGGCCATTCGCAAGACCAGCCCGTTGCTGTATCGGGTGCTGGGCATTTTCCTGCCACTGATCACCACCAACTGCGCGGTATTGGGTGTGGCCTTGCTGAACATCAAGCGCGACAACAATCTGGTGGAATCCATTCTTTACGGTTTTGGCGCAGCGGTCGGCTTTTCGCTGGTCATGGTGCTCTTTGCCGCCATGCGCGAACGCATTGCTGTGTCCGACGTTCCCAAGCCATTTCAAGGCTCTGCCATTGCCATGATCACAGCCGGGCTGATGTCACTGGCCTTTATGGGCTTCACCGGTCTTGTGAGTATCTGAGGGATCATCTATGAGCAGTATTATTCTCGCCATCATTGCACTGGTGGTTCTGGCGCTGATCTTTGGTGCCGTTCTGGGCTTCGCAGCAGTGCGGTTCCGGGTTGAAGGCAACCCGATTGTCGACCAGATCAATCAACTGCTGCCCCAGACCCAATGTGGTCAGTGCAGCTATCCGGGCTGCAAGCCCTACGCAGAAGCCATCGCCAATGGTGAAAAAATCAACAAATGCCCTCCGGGCGGTGAAGGTACCATTCAGTCACTGGCCGACCTGCTCGGTGTTGAACCCGAGCCACTGGATGCTGAGCACGGTGCTGAAAAAGCCGTTCCCACCGTCGCCCTGATTCGGGAAGACGAGTGCATCGGCTGCACCAAGTGCATTCAGGCCTGTCCGATGGATGCCATTCTCGGTGCCGCCAAGCAAATGCACACCGTCATTGTTGACGACTGCACCGGCTGTGATCTGTGTGTCGAACCCTGCCCGGTCGATTGCATTGATATGGTGCCCATTCAAGCCACGACCAACAGTTGGTATTGGCAGGCACCCACTTCTGGCGTTGAGTTGATCGCCACCGACAAGGCTCACCCCGGAGCCTCACCCCACTCAGGAGAAGCCGCATGACCCACGTCATCGAACTGCACGCTTTCGACGGCGGTATTCACCCGGCTGAGAACAAGATCCAGAGTACTCAACGCCCGATTCAGCCAGCGCCGCTGCCTGAAGAACTGATCCTGCCACTGCATCAGCATATTGGTGCCGCTGGCATCCCGGTCGTGAGCGTGGGCGAAGCGGTATTAAAAGGCCAGATGATTGCCCGCCCGGAAGGGTTTGTCAGCGTTCCCCTGCATGCCTCGACCTCCGGCACCGTCACCGCCATTGAACCACGCGCGGTGCCTCATGCATCCGGGCTTGAGGAGCTGTGTATCGTCCTCAAACCCGATGGTAAGGACGAGTGGATTGAACACCAGAGCCTGTGTCAGGAACTGGGCGTTCATCACTACAGCAACATTGAGCCAGTTCAACTGGTGAATCGCATCCGTGAATCCGGCATTGCCGGGATGGGCGGTGCAGGCTTCCCAACCGCCGTCAAACTGTCGGTCAAGCGTGATGAACAGGGCCAAAGCCCGATTCACACCCTGATCCTGAACGGAGCCGAGTGTGAGCCTTACATCACCGCCGATGACATGCTGATGCGCGAGCGCGCCGCTGAAGTGATTCAGGGTGCTCAGATTCTGCTGCATATTCTGGGAGCCAAACGCTGTCTGGTGGGTGTGGAAGACAACAAGCCAGAAGCCATCAAGGCTCTGAACGAAGCCCTGATTCCTCTGCACGAAGAGCATCATATTGATGTCGTCAGCATTCCGACCAAATATCCATCCGGTGGCGAAAAACAACTGATCCAGATTCTGACCGGCGAAGAAGTGCCTTCAGGCGGCATTCCCGCCAACCTCGGTATCGTGTGCCAGAACGTTTCTACCGCTGCGGCGATTCACCGCGCCGTCAACATCGGTCAGCCACTGGTCAACCGCATTACCACGGTGACAGGCCGTACCGTGATGAATCCCGGCAACTGGGAAGTGGCGCTGGGTACCCCGGTCGAACACCTGCTGAAGCAAGCCAGTTATCACCCGGACAAGCGCGAGCGTGTGATCATGGGCGGCCCCATGATGGGCTTTGCACTGCCGGACACCAATATTCCCATTATCAAAACCAGTAACTGCCTGCTGGCCCCGACCGAACAGGAACTGCCCACCAACGACATGGCCATGGCCTGCATTCGCTGCGGCATGTGTACGGAAGCCTGTCCGGTGCAGTTATTGCCACAACAACTGTACTGGTTCAGCAAGAGTCAGGAGTTTGACAAGGCCGAACAGCACAACCTGTTCGACTGCATCGAATGCGGTGCCTGTTCTTACGTCTGTCCAAGCCAGATTCCGCTGGTGCAATACTATCGCTTTGCCAAAGGCTCCATCCGCGAGGAACGCGAAGCCCAGGCCAAAGCCGACCGGGCGCGTGAGCATTTCGAGCGCCGTATTGCTCGTCAGGAGCAGGAAGCCGCCGAGAAAGAAGCCAAGCGTAAAGCGCGTGCGGAAGCGGCTGCCAAAGCCAAGCAGGAAAAAGCCCAACAGGCTGCCACACCAGCGGCTGACGAGCCAGCCAAGGCTTCGACTAGTGCAGGTGCAGGTGTAGGCGCTACTACTTCACCGGCATTGGAAAAACTGCAAAAGCAACTGACTGCTGCCAAGACTGCCGTGACCAAGACCAAAGAAAAACTGGCCGCTGCTCAGGAAGCCGGAGACGATACCAAACTCACGGCTCTGACCACCGCTTTGGAAAAATCCCAGACGCGTATGAAAGATCTGGCCAAAAGCATCGCTGCTGAGAAGAAAGCTCTGAAAGCCGCTCCAGCTACTGACAGCGGCACGGATAAAGGCGACCCCAACAGCCCGGAACGCCTCAAGCGCAAATGGGAAACCGCTCAGGCACGACTGGATACAGCCTTGCAACGACTGACAGCAGCAGAAGCCGAAGGACTGGATACCGTACCGGCTCTGAAAGAAGGCATCGCCAAACAGCAAGCTCGGGTAGACGACGCCAAAATCGCGTATGAGAAAGCGATGTCTGGGGCCGCACAGGCTGCTACCGCAACGGCAACGGCAGCCGCAACCGCAACCGATGTAGACGTTGACGCTCTGAGCAAGAAAATTCTGGCCCAGCAGGATCGCCTGACCAAAGCACAGGAGCGTCTGAGCATGGCACAGGAACAAAATCTGCCAACCACAGATGCGCTGGCAAAAGGGGTTGATAAGCAGCAACAAAAACTCGACCAGATGATCATGCAACTCCCGGCCGGAACTCCCGTGCCAACCTTGACGGCCACGACCGGTACGGAGACGAAATAATGGCACTACTGACTCTTTCATCTCCTCATGCCCATGGTAGCAATCAGACCGGGAAGGTCATGCTGACCGTGATTCTGGCCACACTGCCCGGATTGCTGGTCGCTACTGGCTTCTTTGGATGGGGCACACTGATCAACGTGCTGCTGGCCTCTGCAGTGGCCGTCGCCAGCGAAGCGGCGATACTGAAGCTACGCCACCGTCCGATTGCGTTTTTTCTGCGCGATAACACAGCCCTGTTGACCGGCGTATTGCTGGGTCTGGCCTTGCCACCGTTCGTCCCCTGGTGGGTGACGGTGGTCGCCAGCAGCTTTGCGATTGTGTTCGCCAAACAATTGTACGGCGGCATTGGCAATAACCCGTTTAACCCGGCCATGGTCGGCTACGCACTGGTGTTGGTGTCCTTTCCGGTACAAATGACCACCAACTGGGCTTTGTCTGCCCAGATGGATGTTGCCTCAACAGCCGGTTTGGGCGATGCACTGGCGGCCATTTTTGCCAGCAGCGGAGCCGATGCGTTCACCGGAGCCACGCCGCTGGATGCTTACAAGCACCTGATTGATAAAAGCACCGCCAATGAAGTACTGGCACAAAGTACCTTCAATGGCTGGCTGAACGGCGGCTGGGAATGGGTCAATCTGGCCTATTTACTCGGCGGCCTGGTACTGATCTGGCGTAAAATCATCACCTGGCACATTCCGGTTTCCATGCTCGGTGCGCTGGCGCTGTGTTCGCTGATGTTTGGCTGGGATGCCGACATGTACACACCGCTGTCGCTGCATTTGCTCAGCGGTGCCACCATGCTGGGTGCATTCTTTATTGCCACCGACCCGGTATCGGCGTCCACCACATCCCGAGGCCGCCTGTTCTACGGCGCTGGCATTGGCATTTTGCTGTACGTCATTCGTACCTGGGGAGCCTACCCGGACGCGGTGGCGTTTGCGGTATTGCTGATGAATTTCGCTGCGCCCTTTATTGATGCCTACACCCAGCCTCGTACCTATGGACATACCGAAGCCAAACGCGGCCTGACTCGCAAGGAGGACGCATAATGCAAGAACTGATTGCTTCCATTCGTCATAACGCCATTGGCCTGAGTTTATTTGCGCTGGTTACAGCCGGTGCGATTGCCGTGACTCAGGTTGCCACCGCCGATCGCATTGCTCACAACATCCGTCTGGCTCAGGCCAAGGCTCTGAACGAAATCGTTCCAGCCAACCAGTACGACAACGATTTGCTCACAGACAGCCTGCCTGTCGATAGCCGTTTTAATCAGCAATTGCTGGGGCCATTGCCAGACGATGCAGTCATCTATCGCGCCAGACAGCAAGGCCAGATTCACACCGTGATCCTGCCAGCGGTTGCTCCAGACGGTTACACCATGGAAATCGGCTTGCTGGTCGGCATTACCGCCGATGGCCAGATTGCCGGTGTGCGTGTCACCAGCCACCGGGAAACTCCGGGGCTGGGCGATAAGGTGGATCTGAAAAAGTCCGACTGGGTGCTGAATTTCAATGGCAAATCCCTAAACAGCCCGGACGCCGAACAATGGGCCGTGAAACGCGATGGCGGCGACTTTGACCAGTTCACCGGCGCAACCATCACACCGCGTGCGGTGGTCAAGGCCGTGAAACATGCCCTGAAATTCTTTGAGCTGCACAAGGCTGTTTTGCTGGACAGCACGCCTGCCACCCCATCATCGACCACCGTTTCAGATACAGGAGCCAAGACTCGTGGATAAGTCCTTGCGTGATATTTCTCTGGATGGTCTCTGGAACAACAATCCGGCGCTGGTGCAGTTGCTGGGCCTGTGCCCGCTGCTGGCCGTCACCGGCTCGGTCGTTAACGCGTTGGGACTGGGTTTTGCCACCATGATGGTGTTGATTGGCTCCAACGTGTCGGTGTCGTTGATTCGGAATCACGTCCCGGATGCCGTGCGCCTGCCTGCGTTCGTGATGATCATTGCCTCCTTTGTGACCGTGGCCGAGCTGGTGATGCAAGCGTTCACTTACGAGCTGTACGAAGTGCTGGGGATTTTTATTCCGCTGATCGTCACCAACTGCGCCATTCTGGGCCGTGCCGATGCCTTTGCCTGCAAGAACCCGGTGCTTCCGGCGGCGGTTGACGGCCTGATGATGGCGCTGGGCTTTACTCTGGTACTGGTGCTGCTGGGTGCGATGCGTGAGGTGCTGGGTCAGGGCGTGATTTTCTCGGATATGCAATTGTTATTCGGGCCAATGGCGGCGGGCTGGAAAATCGAGCTGGTCAAGGATTACCCGGACTTTCTGTTTGCCATTCTGCCTCCCGGTGCCTTTATGGCCATGGGCCTTCTGATTGCGGGCAAGAACATCATTGATGACCGTATCAAAGCGGCTGCGGATGCCGAAAAAGAGCCTGTGGTTTCTGGTAGCAAGCGCGTTCGGGTTACCGGATAAGACATCTCATCTCAATAGAAGCGAAAGGGTCAGAAATGGCCCACCCGCTTCTGACTCTGAACTCGTCCACATTGGCGACTCTTCCCTCTCCCTTTCCTGCTTTTCTTCACACAATTGCTATCTGATGCTGTCACACTGCCGGGCACGGCTTTACTGTCGTTGTTCCAATCAGAAACCCTGAGGCCTGATTGCATCTGAGACACACGCAAAGACTGCAAGTGGTTCGGCCTGTCCGACACTCAACCCAAAGGAAAGGAACCATGTCTACAATTCATACGCCCCGCTTATTGCCCGGATTATTGGTCGCCGCCACGCTGGCAGCCCTCAGCGCTTGCAGCGATGATCAACCCGCTCAGAAAGCCAGTTCAGCCGCGAACAAGGAAACGGCCCATCAGGAGACAGCAAAAGCGCCTGTTACGTCCGAACAAGCTGAATCCTCCCAACAAGCCAGTAAATTGGGCAGCTATACGGTGGATATTCAGCAGACGTCGGTATCCGGTCTGTCGTCTGGTGCGTTTATGACCTCACAGCTCTATATCGTTCATTCAGACATCATGGTGGGTGCCGGTGTGATTGCGGGTGGGCCTTATCTGTGCTCGTTGTCCTGGCCAATGACTGTCCCCATGATAACGGCTACCACGACTTGCATGAATCCTCCTGAGAATCTGGGGCCGAATCTGCCAAGGCTGGAAAGCAAAACCCGCGAGCTATCCAACGATGGAGACATTGATACCATCAGCAATCTGGCCAATGACCGGATTTATCTGTTTAGCGGCCAGAATGACAAAACCGTTCACCCACCGGTCATGGACAGCACGCTCACGTTCTTTACCGACCTGGGTGTGCCCGTGGATGCCATCAGTTACGACAACAGCGTCAATGCCGGGCATGCCATCATCACCAATCATGCGGATGACGTACCCTGCTCCGAAACGGAGTCGCCCTATATCAACAACTGCAACTTTATGCAGTCCAGCCGCATCATTGAGCATATTTATCCGGGGAGCCAGCCAGCCGCTGCTCAGATCAGCGGTCAAATCATTGAATTTGATCAGACAGAGTTCTTCCCCAATGACATTACCAGCATGTCAGACAAGGGATTTGCCTATGTGCCTGAACAATGTGCTCAGGGAACGGAATGCCGCATTCACGTTGCCATTCATGGCTGTGAACAGGGTTATGAATCCATCGGGGATGACTATTACTCAAGCACGGGCTACAACGAGATGGCCGATACCAACAATCTGATCATTCTGTATCCGCAGGCCAGCAAATCCATCACCATGCCAGTGAACCCCAAAGGCTGCTGGGATTTCTGGGGGTATTCTTCCTACAATCAATTAGCGCCCGATTTCTACACCCGTGAAGCGCCACAGATCAAAGCCATTCACAGCATGATCAAACGCCTGGCTGGTACAGACGCCTGATCATCACAGCCGATATAACCTGCGTTTGGCAGGTTATATCGGGCCTTCAGGAGAGTCGCTGACCTCGACGGCCACTGAGGTAAGAAAAGAGGGCTGATACCAGCTTTTGTTTGCGGTGCGGACGCTGTTTGAGCGGCTCAGGCACACCATTGATGCGCAGTGCCAGACCGGAATAACAGGCAGCGTTATAAAAACGCATCACCTCTTCGGTCTCTACCTTGAGAATTTTGGAAGCCAGAAAAATAGATGTCGGACGCATGGAGAACAGACTCGCCAGACGAATGGTGCTGCCACTGGAAGGCAAACGCGTCAGGTTCGGCCAGCGCTTTAGCTGGATCACGTCTTCCACCCGACAGCCTTTATTGGTGCAACAACTGGTGGCCCGGTAGCCGGTATAACCGATTGTCCAGAGTAGTTCTTCCATTGGTCTGGGTGACGGTTTACGATCCAGAACCCACTGCACTTTACGGGTTTCCGATAAATCCATAAACGCACACTCGCCTTTCAGAGTATGAGCACACAGGGCTTCAGCGATGGTGTCCGGGTCGTAAAAGCACTTTTCCTTGCCATCAATCACCACCACACTGCCGCGGCCAATACGCAAGGCCCCACATTGCTGTTCATCCTGCAGTTCCTGAATCAATTGCACCAGATCACTGTCGCTTGCCAGGGAACGCTGCTTGCTGCCGTCGATCATCTTATATCCTCTTATTATCAGAGTTGCAGACATCAACTGCCTGCCGAAATAAGTGAGCCCCAGCAGTCAGCTTGTTCAGGGCTGCACGCTAGGTGAGGGTCATGACATCCTGATGAAATAGAAACAACGCATAAGACAAACACGGAGAACAGGAATACTTTGATACATATCCATCAGTACCCGCTATGGACATGCGAAGAATCAAACCCGCACCCTCGGCAGAAAACCAGAGTCGTGCGGGTTAAAACACGGCAAGAGCAGACGAATCTACTGGATAAAGTCCAGAATATCCGTTGCTACGTTATAGGGCTGTTCCCAGTGGGTATTGTGACCAGCGCCCTCATACGGCTTGAACGTCGTGTGCGGGATAACCGCTTGCAGCGCCGTTTGAGTCGCCGCATCCATCAGCGGATCAGCCGTTCCCCACAGAATCAACGTTGGGGCCTGAACGTCTTTCAGGAAGCGACTGTGATCGTCACTCAACAGGGTTCTGAACGCCTGTTTCCAAACTCTGGCTGGCACTTTGGCGGTTTCCGATAGCACGGTATTAAAGAAAGCTTCGTCCACCAGATTGGGGCCGGTTTGCCAGTCACGAATAAACTCTGGAGTCACCGGATCAACAAAATCAGATTTGCCAATCGCTTCATCCCACAAATATTCGCCCACACCATTGCCAACAAACGTTGGCGTTGAGCCAATGAGTACCAGCTTGCTGACACGCTCTGGATACACTGAAGCCATCTGATGTGCCACAAACGAACCCATGGAATGACCGACCACAACCGCCTGATCAATTTTCAGGCGATCCATAAACGCGATCATGTCTTCCGCCAGTGTAGCAATCTGATAACCACCCGCCGGTTTTGAGGAATCACCATGACCACGAAAAGTCGGCGCATAAACACGGTACTGGTTATTCAGGTGTGGCGCGACCGATGACCACGAATGCTTCGAGTCGGTGACACCGTGCAGCATCAACACCGCAGGCGCACGACGTGGGCCAGACACGTCATACTGAATACGAACTTTCGGGGCAATTTTGACGGTTTTGGTTTTCACGTCCCCAGCCAATACCGGGTTGACGAACAGCAGACTGACCAGAACCGTCCAAACGGACATAATGCGAGTTTTCATCAATCATCTCTCCCTGTAATTCTCCAAGAATGATGGGACTATCAGCAACGTCAGCCCCGCCACCAGAATAGCCCATCCGAGAACCGTTGAATTCTTTTAAACCCCATTAAAAGCTCTTTTTAGAGCCAAAAATCCCTTCAAAAAGACCTCAACAACCAACTTGGCGCAGATCTACCAGCAGCATGACTGTCACTCCCGAATTTACGGCCGCTTCCTACTCAGGTAGCACAACCGATAGCCACGTTCACACCACCCGATTGACCCTCTCTATCAGGCGCTTCTGTGACTTGGATTTACGAAACGATTTCCGTAGGCTCATCAGCATACTGATTTTACAGGTCGTTGTTATGCCTACCGCTTCTTCAGGCTCTGCCAATCCGGCACCGGATATTCATACGCCAGCCTTGACTCTGAACGTTCACCCCATGCGTTCAGCCCTGTACGAAGAACTGCACAATCGCCCGTCTCCAGTGATTCAGGGCAACTGTCGGGTGGCTCACTTCACTGTCAAACTGCGCGATAACCGCCAGCAGATTCACGCTCATGTGGTGGAGCTGTGTCGGCGCTTCAGCGTGCCTGCACCAGACCCGGAGTCATCCTGTCTGTATCAGGACTTCGGCGGCTTTGAACTGCGCTGGGAACGCCACCTGGAGTTCTCCAACTTCACCTTTATTGTCCCCGGCGACGAAGCCTTTGCCGACGACACTCTGGCGTTTATTCCCAAGGACTGGCTCGCCGCCATGCCCGGTGAGTTAGTGGTCGCTGTCAATCTGGCCCTGATCAGTGAAGAACCCAGCGAGCAACAACTGCATCGGTGGTTTGAAGGCCAACGCCTGAACGGTGCTGAAGTGAACGACGGCGCAGCCACGGTCTGGACGGCTTTTCGCCTCCACAGCGATGGCTTTGGGCGCATTCTGGCGGTCAACAAGGGCCTGACGCCTTACCAGAGCGGACGTCTGGTACAGCGTTTGTTTGAACTGGAAACCTATCGTCTGATGTCGTTGCTGGCATTGCCCGTAGCGCGTCGTATGGGCCACGAACTGGGCCGGGTTGAAACCAGTCTGGCCAGCCTCAACCAGAGCATTTCCGAGCTGGAAAACAACGCCGATGACCGCGAGTTGCTCAAGTCGCTGTCGCAACTGGCCGCCGACGTAGAGCGCTTTCGTTCTGACACCAACTTCCGCTTTGCAGCCGCCGTGGCTTACCACGACCTGGTGCGTGACCGCCTGAACCAATTGTGCGAAGAACCCATCAGCGGCTACCAAAGCCTGCGTGAATTCCTCGAACGCCGCCTGACCCCCGGCATCAAGACCTGTACCTCGGTGCGCGACCAGCTCGAAGACCTGTCCCGACGCATTCACCGCACAACCAGCTTGCTCCGCACACGAGTGGATTTATCGATTCAGGAACAGAATCAGGATCTGCTTTCCTCCATGAACCGACGCAGTGAGCTGCAACTGCGCCTGCAGCAAACGGTAGAAGGTTTGTCTGTGGTAGCGATTGGCTACTATCTATTGTCGCTGATTGGTATTGGCGTCAGCGGCCTGAAAGCCTGGGGGCTGGAGCTTGATCCGTATCTGGTCAAAGGGGTGTCGCTGCCGATTGTTCTGGGTGTGGTATACATCGGCGTGCGCAGCATTCGCCACCACGTCACCAAACAGGACGTTGAGCACGACCCTCATTGAGGTTGTAGTCAGATTTTGCCTGGGCCAGAAAAACTGACACAGCTCAAATTCAATACCAGAGGTTAACGAAACTGCTATTCTGAGAATCATTATATTGGTTCATCAAACCACTTTTGATCCAGAGGCTGCCTTTTCATGCAACGTGTTGAATTTTTAGGATGTCCGTTGGATGTCGCCACCATGGACGACACCGTCTCTCACATCGAACAGGCCATTGAACAAGGTGACTTTACACAACACGTTGTTGTTAATGTCGCCAAGTTGGTCAATATGAAAAAGGATGTTCAGCTCGACGAGTCTGTGCGCTCCTGCGACATCATCAATATTGATGGTATGGGCGTCGTATTCGGTGCTCGCTGGCTTGGCTATGACATCCCGGAGCGCGTTGCCGGAGTGGATCTGTTTCATAACCTGCTGGCGATGAGCGCCAAGCGAGATTTTCCGGTCTTCCTGCTGGGTGCCGAAGAAGAAGTGGTTCAGAAGGCAGCAGAAGTGTGTCAGAAGGCCAACCCCGAGCTGACCATCGCTGGTTATCACCACGGTTATTTCTGGGATGACGAAGAGGCTGTGGTTGAGAAAATCCGCCAGTCTGGTGCCAAACTACTGTTTGTTGCCATCACCTCTCCCAAGAAAGAAAACTTTATCAATCGCTGGAAAGACCGCCTCGGTGTTGATTTTGTGATGGGTGTTGGTGGCACCTTTGATGTTGTAGCAGGCAAGGTTGAACGTGCGCCGAAGTGGATGCAAAACGCCGGTCTCGAATGGCTCTATCGCGTGATTCAGGAACCGGGCCGCATGTGGAAACGCTATCTGGTTACCAACAGTGCCTTCGCCTGGATGCTGATCAAGGCGCGCTTTGGCAAGCGCAAGTAATACGCTGATTCCTCTTTCCTGATGCACAAACCGGGCTTGTTCCACACCTCGTGTGAGCAGCCCGTCAAACTTTCAGGAACCCACACCTGTCTAATCTGTCACACACCAACGCACTGAAGTACCCTCCGCTAGCCTGTTTGATGGGGGTGCTCAACAACCGATACAACCGGGTTGTACGTACTGCCATCAGGAAAGGAACACCTGTTACTCCCTCTTGATTCCATCGTCGGATCACATAATCAGAGCCTCGAATGGACGTTATCAATCGTTCTGCCACCGGACTGATAGGGTTATTTGAGCGTTATGGAATGGCGCTGGTAATGCTCTTCGTTCTGGACATTTTCATGCCCAATCTGGCTCCCAAAGGGGAATTGCTGGATCGGGATTTGTCTGCAGTTATGGCCAGCAACTCGGGCACCAACGCGCTCAAACAGTTATTCTGGATCGGCATGTTCAGTGGCTATCTGATGCTGCATCTACTTGATCGCTTGCGCGTGCTGAGGCAGTCCTTCTGGGGCTGGATGTTGCTTGCCTGGCTAGCCGTTTTTGTCGCCGCCTTCCCATCCGATTATGTCGCTATTTCACTGAAGCGCGCGCTGTTCCAGTTTATCTTTCTGTTTGTGGTGTTTTCCGCCACGCATTATGCCTATCGCAATCGCAGCCTGAGGATGTGTGTCTGGTTCGCAGGGCTTGTCGTCATCGCCCTGTCGCTGTTTACACTGGCGCTGGGCGTCGGATTAAGCAGCCTGGGGCTGGCGGGCCATACCGAAAGCAAAAATGTATTGGGGGCTTATCTGACCGCGTTGATCATCATGACCGTCGTGGTGGAATTTATCGAAGGCCGCAAGGTGCCTTTTAGCTTCCTGTTCAAACTGATGCTGTGTGGATTGCTGGTGCTGACTCAAAGCAAAACCTCGGTTGCCGTCCTGCTGCTGGTACTGATCATGGCACGCAGTGACTTGCTGCTCACACTGCTGTCCAACCTGATAATGTTCAGCGGATTCTGTCTGCTGTTCGTGTTCTGGCCAGCCATTTCCTACGAGCTGGGGGGCTACTGGAACGTGTCCCAACATATTTCTTATGAATTTATGACCAATCGCGGCATTATCTGGGACGCCTGTTATTACGACCTGGAGCGCTTTGGCAAGCTGTTGACGGGATGGGGCTACGCCAGCTATTTCGGAGTGCCGGAGCTGCCACCGGCTTTCGATGTGAAATGGAGTTTTTTGCAATACATCAACTCCTCACACAATGGCTATATCAGCGTATTGATCCAATTCGGGCTGTTTCTATCCATTCCGATTTACCTGGCTCTGACGGGGATGATTTTTCATGTACGTAACCTGAAACTTCAGGCAGCCCTGATGTTTCCGCTGATACACAACCTGACAGAGTCTTCTTTCTTGCGTGACCAACACGTTGTGTGGTTCTTTTTCGTCTGGACATGTGGCATCGGCCTGATGGTCAACAACCGCACCCGACAGATCTCAATTATGGAAGGGTTGCACGAATATCGCCTTTCTCAACAGGTACGCTGGCGTGCTCGCAAGACCCAACAGAAACCGCCCGACCTGCCTGACGTGCCTATTCTGGAGCCTGTCGTACCCAAGCCTCAACCTCCTGAAGTTGAGCCAGTGGATTACCCGGACAATGTGATTGTGGCCACGCACTGGGATCAGTTCAAACAGACACCGGAAGTGCCTGATCTGGAACCATCCGACTCCACTCACACCAATGTGATTACCTTCCCCGCAAGAGAAAATGCTGTTGAAGCCCACCATGACACACACACCGTCCATGCCTGCTGGTCTGGCGTTGACCTGACGCTAACCACCGAGCAGGTTGCAGAGCCAATCAGCGAGGAAGCCTTGTCCATATTGAAAAACACCACCACAGACAATCGCGTGGCCAATGGCCTGGTTTCGTGCTGCTGGAAAGGCAACCAGCTACTGCTGGTGACAGAGGGCATTACTGAGCCGCTGGAGACACACAGGCCAAAAGACTAGAGGGTATCTAATCTCTCAAATACACGGTTTTGGCGGTGCGAGAATGTTGCAGTGCTTGCTGGCGGCGCATGCGCCATTGCACCATGGCCTGACGCTGATGAACATCATGCACCAACGCAGAAACCAGACAAATCGCCAGGAATAAAAACCAGACCGTATGATGATCTCGTATAAAGGACGATTCCGTCGTGTTGTGAATTAATGGGAAAAACAGCAAAGCGTGCATCTTTGAAAATCGAATAAGGCTCATCAGGCGCAGCAATAAAAAGAACACCATCGCGCTGAAAATAAATCCGAACTGCAGCACGACTTCGATATAACCGTTATGTGCCGATGAAATGAAACGCAAAAAGCTCCATTTCACATCGAATGAAAAAGGAATTTCCGCTGTCGCAAAATACGAGCCGTAACCAAATCCGAACCAATATTTATTATACCCCGCCAAATCACTGTAACAGGCGTCCCAGATCTCACCACGTTGGGTGAAGAATGACGGGCTGACCTCCATGGCAAAATGCCAATAAGTATTCATCAGATACGTCACGGACGGGGAAAAAATAAACAGGACAAACCAGAGAGTGATCATCGTATAGCTTGAGATCATATTCGCCAACAGGGGCAAATGTGACGCCATCAGAATCATGATCACCACAGCCAGAGAAGTCTTACTGACCGTCAAGACCAACATGCCGATCAACGCTATTTTCAGCTTGAAGGAATGGGCCGCCCTGCGTCCTTCCACAAACTCAACCATCAAAATCAGAATAAACGCGGAAGCAATGTAATGCCCCATCACATTCTTCGCTTTCGCATACCCCGCCAGCTCACCGTGGTGATTCATCCCTCCACCGACAGCTATCGACAGAATCGTCATGGCAATCAAGCCATAAACTGCCCGAGTAATGCACAGTCCGAGCGTGCCTCTGCGAAAGGAAAAGTACAGCGACAACACCACCACCATCAGAAACATGATCTGAAAAATGGCGCGCTTGATGGCTGTTGAAGGAAAGCTGGAAAAAAATGCTGAAATCATCACGACAAAACCCAGCATCAACAGTATGGGAATAAACCGTTGTCGTAACACTCGCCCACCATCCATGGCTGCAAGAAACATATAATGCAGCAGGGCACTCATCCAGAATAATTGCTTCAGAACATTGGAGCCGGACTTGGACGCCACCACAGCATCCAAGTCCAGATCCATCAAGGCAACCTTGGGGCTAAGTTCAGGCGTGAACAAACCCAGCGCATACGCCGTAATAAAAAACAGACCATACTTCTCGACCCACAACAGGTAACGAGACAGCATTACCTCAAGAGCTGAGGAACGCCCGTACTTTGGCACGGTTGCGTAAGAAGTAGGCATAGAAACGAACATGTTTGGCAGGAAGGAACCGGCAAATCCATGCCAAAGACCAGGCAATTCCAGCGTTCAGCAAGCTTTGTATCAACTCCTTGAACACACCACTTTTGGAGAGATAACGTTTTTTACGCAACGCATACGTTTGCCCAACGCGTTCATAACGCTGAAACACCCATGCTCGGGTTGCGCGCTCAGGAACCAGAATTTCCGACACGACAGACTGTGCATTCCACACAATGCTTCCACCCAATTGATGAATTTGCTCGAACAGATCCGAGTCTTCACCCATCATCTGGTTATAACGCCCATCAAAAGACAAGTGGTGCTGCTGCAAAAAT
This sequence comes from Oceanobacter sp., assembly GCA_045430275.1. GTDB lineage: Bacteria > Pseudomonadota > Gammaproteobacteria > Pseudomonadales > Oceanobacteraceae > Oceanobacter. The sequence continues at coordinate 126,785 of JAILXU010000002.1, forward strand.
GCCATCGAGAAAGCACAATTATTGCACGCTCCATTCTTAACCAGGCTCAAATGCGGGCGCTGCTGGCGGTCATGCAAACCGGAACCCTGAATAGCCGCTTCGACATAGTCTGGATACAGCGTCTCGACCAGCCCCACATACGCCGCTGCACTCTTCTCTTCCATAGCGGACAAATAACCGGCGAGCCAATCTGGCTTGACCGTTTCATCGTCATCCACAAACAACAACCACTCGACGCGCTCACGGGCAATATCCAGACAGCGATTACGCGCACTGGCAATACCGGGCCTGCTCTCAACCTGATAATGAACCGGAAAGTCCATCTCAGCCGAGACAGCGTTTACCAGCGACTGCCCGGAACCGGTGGCATCATTGTCAACCACGTGCAGTTCAACATCCGATACTCCGGCCTGGCGTATGCTCTCGATCAGACTCTGCAAACATTCCCGAATGGATGGACGCTGATACGTACACACAAAAATCCCGATCATTACACCCGTCTCCTGGCTATCGGCCACATCAGTAACCCCAGCATCAATATTTCACCCAGCACCAACGCCATCGGCATCCAGTGGTAATCGCCTAATACAATAATCACGCCACTGAACAACAAGGTAACGATTAACCCCTGAATACCGGTCATGCTGACAAAACGAAACTCATTATTGGATTGGTGATAAACCGAGACCAGCGTTCTCAAGTGCAAAAACAGCGTCAAGACAAACCAGAGAATAACAATATCAAAGACGCTGTCCTCCAGCCCCTTGAATACAAAGGCAAGTACATAGTCCCACAATAACCATAAAACGCCGAAGAAACCCACATTCATCACGGCAAACACCACCATGGACATCCACAGATAGTCCAGACGGCGAGACTCCTGGGATTCCCGCTTCCAGCGTGACAACAGAGGGCGAGAAAAACGAGACCAGGCCGTAATCATCAGACTGAGAGGCCCAAACGGAATTCGGGCACTCTGGAGGCTACCGACTGCTGCCGTGCCAAAGAAACTGCCACTCAGAAACAAATAGGAACGGCTGTGTAATTCGGTGGTTAATACCCCCACCAGCGTCCAGCGTGCTTTATGCCAAACGTGTCGCAGGAAAAAACGCCAACTTGTATCCACACCAGAAAACCGACGCAACACGGGGCGGAACAGCAACACCAGAACGAACGACCACATCATGGATCCGATCAGCAACAGTGCCTGATCCACACTCTCAGGCGTGATCAACACCAACGCGATAGCAGTCAGTGCAGCAAAGAGTAGATCCAGCCACATCACCAACACAGCATCATTGAGGCAGTACAGCACACCTTTCCAGAATTCCCGCATCAACAGTGCCAGCAAATACAAAACCAGCACCGCTGGTGTAATGCCAATAATCAGCGCAGCACCCCAGCCAACCGCTACCACAATCAGGCAATAAAACAGGTTGGTGACGTTATAAAACCCCAGCAAACGCCCCAGAGACGATGGGCGAACCCGATTCAGTTCGGTTGAAAGCGGAGAATTAACCACCGCATTCTGAAAAGAAATGCAGGTCAACCCCAGAAAAAAAGCCAGACTATACACACCAAACTGCTCCACTCCCTGCTCGCGTAGCAACAGAATGGAAATAAACAGATTCAGTAGACTGAGAGTACCTTGAGAAGCAAACGTGCAGAGCAAACCGATTTTCATAATGGAAAGTACAACCCGGATTGATTCATAACCCGATGCTATCTTGCAACGATTCACCCAAATGCAGAGAGGATAAAACCGTCCGGTAGTGAGCGGCGATGCAGTCTGTATTAAAAATATCCAGCGCCCCTTGCTGAATATCCTCAGACAACTCCGCAACCAAACGGCTGTGCTGACGAGCAATCATGACCATGGCTTCAACCAGCTCCGTCGGCTCATCAATATTGACACTGACCATATACTGCCTGGAATCATTCAAATAACCATCAATTCCTGAATTCTGGCAGCCAATTGCGGGCAAACCATTCAATAATGCCTCGACATACACCATACCAAAAGTCTCGTCACGGGAAGGCATAACCAACGCCGTATAGCCGGGCATCTGAGCCGATAATGCTTGCTGGGAAACGGTGCCCCGATAAAAAACCCGATTCTCCAGACCACGTAACGCAACTTGCTGTGTCAATGCTGCAACTTCCGCGTCTGTTCCTTTGCCATACACATCCAGGCAAGCACCATCCATGTCAGAAAGCGCCTGCAACACCCGCCATAACCCCTTCTTTTCTGCCTGACCCAGCTTGCCAACAAATAAAAATCGAGGTGTTTCGGAACACTCTGCCGCAACCGCATGACTGACAGGGTTTACCTTCACAATATTGGGAAGCAACGAGCTTTTCGCAAGAATGTTTTCGGCCCCTTGGTTCGACATCAAGCGCTGCAACAAGGGTTTTCTGGCCCAACCACTGACCCAGAAAACATGGCTCGCTTTTTCCAGAATGCGGCGAAACAACCAATGACTGAAGGGTTTGTAATGAACAAAGCGTGAATCGGTATCGCCCCGCACGCTGATCACCAGCGGACAAGAGAGCCACAACGACAAGAAATACCCCAAAGGGCCGTCCGTTGTCAGCTTATGCGCGTGGATCAGGTCAATGGGAGTATGCCGTAGTCGAAAAAACAACCAGAAGGACATCAAGAACAGCATCAGGTTACTGAGTATTCCCTTGGGGGGGGAGAAAAACTGTAAGCGAATCAGTTCCGGGTTCGAATCATCCAGAGTCCAGCGCAATTTTTTTAATCGATGAAAAGAAACAATCCGATGAGACGTAACATCCTTTCGGGAGCTTTCCAGTAAATTAGCCACAGCTCTTGTTGAATCCAGCCCCAAATGATCAGGAAAATCACTGACCACGTGAAGCACAACAGGTTTGGTCTGACTCATGACAGCATCTACACCACTAGGCGCACGTTAGACCACGGGTATCAATAACAACCAGACGCTCATAATGCCTCGCATCCATTTGTTTAAAGTCCTGATGATCAACCAAAATCAGTAGGATATTGGCTCGATCCAAAGCCTCTTCCAATGAGACCAGACTAACCTGCTCACAATCATTCATCACAGTGGGCAATGCTGATATATGAGGTTCAACCACTAACAACTCACCCATGTTCCGTTCAGCCAACTCCGTGACCACATCCACTGCCGGGCTTTCCCGAAGATCATCAATATCTGCCTTGTAAGATAACCCCAAACAGGCAACGACCGGTTTTCGAAACTCAAGAGCCGCGTTGCATGTCTGCTTCACAACATAAGCCGGTTTATAGTCATTCACCTCCCTGGCAGTCCGAATAAGACGGGCGGATTCAGGGGCTGAACTGACAATGAACCATGGATCAACGGCAATACAGTGACCACCAACCCCGGGGCCGGGATTCAGTATATTCACCCTTGGATGACGATTGGCCAACTGAATTAATTCCCATACATTGATGTCCAGTTCATCGCAAATGATCGACAGTTCATTACTGAAAGCAATGTTAACATCCCGAAACGAGTTCTCCGTCAGCTTTGCCATTTCAGCCGTTCGGGCATTGGTAATCAGGCAATTACCTTTTACAAAAAACCGATACAGTTCGGTGGCGGCTTTGGATGACGCTTCAGACATCCCCCCAATAACACGGTCATTTTCAACCAGCTCGCGCAGTACGTGTCCTGGCAAAACGCGCTCAGGGCAATGTGCAACCAGAATATCCGCCGCTTCACCGGCTGTTTGAGGAAATGTTAAATCAGGGCGTTGTTCAGCTAACCAGGCCGCCAGTTTCTCTGTTGCACCGACAGGAGAGGTCGATTCCAGAACCACCAGATTTCCCGACTGAAGAACAGGGGCAATAGAGCGAGCAGCCGCTTCAATGTATGAAAGATCAGCTTGACGATCATCGGTAAACGGAGTCGGCACAGCCACCATAAAAGCGTCCGCCGCTTCTGCCACCGTCGTCGCACGTAATAAACCACTGTGTACGACGTCATGAACCACTCTATCCAAATCCGGCTCAACAATATGAATATCCCCACGATTAATAATATCAACCGTTGTTTCATTCACATCGACCCCAATGACAGAGATACCACTGGAAGCCAGTACCGCAGCCGTTGGCAAACCGATATATCCCAATCCAACAACTGAAACCGTCCTGATACTCACGTACTTACCTCTGTTAACTGGTTGAATACTGCATAACAATCACATGAGGCTGAACAAGTGCCCCAATACACTCACGAATTTCGTAACGTGCTAACAATTCGTAGACACGCTTTACCATCACCATAAGGATTCATGGCTTTAGCCATATTATTGTACGACTCAGGATCATCCATTAACTCGGAAACATTATCAACAATGGCCGATTCACAGGTGCCTACCAGGCGTACAGTTCCTGCTTCAACAGCTTCTGGGCGCTCTGTGTTATCACGCATAACCAGTACAGGTTTGGCAAGAGAAGGGGCTTCTTCCTGTACACCTCCAGAATCGGTCAGAATGAGATAACTCCGATCCATCAAATATACAAAAGGCAAATAGTCTTGTGGCTCTATCAAATGAATATTATTCACATCAGACAGCAGTCTATTAACCGGTTCCTGAACATTCGGATTTAGGTGAACCGGATAAACCACCTGAGCATCCGGGTATTTGGCCGCGATATCATGTAAAGCCCGGCAAATGCGTTCAAAGCCACCACCAAATGACTCTCGACGGTGGCCGGTAACCAGTATCATTTTCCGTGCAGGATCAAGAAACGGAAACTCTTCGCTTAGCTTATTGGTCATTTCCGGTGAATGGCGAATTTTATCCACTACCTGATAGAGAGCATCAATAACAGTATTACCAGTAATCTCAATGCTGTTTTCACTCACATTTTCACGAACCAGGTTATCTCGAGAATTACTGGTTGGTGCAAAATGCCAGCGAGACAATGAGTCAGTCAGAACCCGATTGCCCTCTTCCGGCCAGGGAGATGACAAATCACCGGTTCGAAGGCCTGCTTCCACATGCCCAACATCAATCTGCTCATAGTAAGCCGCCAATGTTGCCGCAAAGGTTGTACTGGTATCCCCATGCACCAGCACACAATCAGGCTTGAATGATTGTAAAATTTCGCGCATCCCCATCAGGGTCCGAGTAGTAACGTCGTACAAGTCCTGGCCTGGCTTCATAATATTCAGGTCATATTCAGGTCGGATCTCGAATAAGGACAATACCTGATCCAACATTTCCCGATGCTGACCAGTCACACAGACACGGCTATCAAATTCATTATCCGCCTCCAGTAACTTTACCAGGGGCGCCATTTTGATTGCTTCCGGGCGAGTGCCAAAGACTGTCAGGATACGCTTTCTCACAGAAAAACACCTACTAAGTACAATGTCTGAACTCTGGGGCGAACTCCTTCCCACACACAGAGATAAAATAGAACCACAATCAGAAAAACAGTCTAGGAGCACGCAGTGTCACTATCTTTACACACTGCGAACAACAGCAAACTACAACCGAGAAGCAGTTCCTTCCAGTAATATCAAGGCAAGTGTAGGCCAATATCAGCGTTCTTCAAGTACCATATCAATAGACCATAGATGAACCACTGCTAGAATCTTGAAACCTGCGACATCACAAAAGCACCATTGATCGACTGTCGCTCGGGGTAATTCCGGCCCAGCGCTTGAACGCCCGGCGAAAGTTATTGCTGTCTGAAAAAGCCAGATATTCAGCAATCTGTTCATTGCTCCAGCCATTTATGTGAATCAGATACACACTGGTATGGAAACGCACCTGATCCTGCATCCCCTGAAACTGACGGTTGTGCTTGCGCAGTTTGCGTTTGAAGGTTGCCGAACTCATACCCAACTGCTCTGCGACTTCAGACAACGCCAGGGGGTTGCGCACATGTCGCTGCAAGATGCGGTAGACCAATTCCAAAAAGCTGTGATCGGCACAGGCCAAAGTGAGCTGCTGGCATTCCCGCTGTGCAATGCGAGCCGCGACCTGAGTCCCGCCGGGCCATGTCTGCCGCAACCAGACTCGCTCAATCATCAGCGCATCCACACCGATGCCAAAGCCATCGGCTTGCCCCAGATTCACCTGATACTGTTCCAGATACTCCGGAGCCGGATAGCTGAAAATGCAACGCCAGGGAAATTTCTGTTTACCCAGCCAGCGGGCCAATGAGATCAACCCGGCTGTCATAGCCTCAACCACGAAGCGATGCTCCTGAGGCCCCAACCCGGCGACATCCAGCCACTGGACATAACAATACCGGTCATCCTGCACCAGACGAGGCGACAACAGCGGACACAACTGATGTCGATATTGCACCAATGTCTCCAAAGCGTCTTCCAGATTGGCGGCATTGGCCAGCAAGTGGCTGAATGCACCGTAGTGCCCCGGCCATAATTGGGCACCCCAGCGAAAACTCAGGCCGGGATCACGAGACAGCTTGCAGGCATTACGAATCAGTTGTGCAAACTGTTGCTGACTGATCTGTTTTTCACCCGCCAGCACGTCTTCCAGAAACAACCCTGTACCCCGCAAAATGTGATGACTGCTGATGTCCATCGCTCGCAGCAAGTCAATTAACAAGGCGGGCTGATGATGTGCCGCCATAAAACGTTCATCACACTCGTACCAATCCGGTATAGACACAGGTTTCATTCAGATACGGCTCTCTGATGTCCACGAGGCAGGCATTCGCCCTTGTTCAAGTGCCTGGTTCGCCGCCTGAATCAACTGTTCAGCGGACGCGCCCGTTGCAGATGCCGCCCCCGTTGAAAGGCATTGATACAGCGATTCGCCGGAGTGCTTGTGCTTGTAAGCAAACGCAGACACCGCTCGCTGCAGCTCTTGCGCCAGTTGTCTGGCTTTCTGCTGATCGGTATTGGGCAGCACAATGGCGAAACGGTCGGCGGCATACCGACAGATCAGATCGTCTTCACGCAGGTTCAGCATCAACAATTCCAACAACTCAACCAGCAAGCGATCCCCTTCCCGATGGCCGTACCGACGATTGAAATCACCAAACCGATCCACATCCGCCATGATCAGGGCAACGGGCTGGTCGTTATGTGATGGAGTTTCATGGCCCTGTAGCAATTCAACCAGTTGCTGCTGCAGATAACCGGCCTGCCCTACCTGAGTCAGCGGATCAATCAGGCGATGCTCCCGAAACACCCGCTCACGCTTCTGCAACTGGCGATTGATCGCCAACTGTTCTCGATGCCAATGCACCAGCCCGTAAGTCAATAGTCCAATCCCAAACGGCATCGCCGCCGACTCCAGCCATTGATCCCAGACCTGCTCTGCCGGAATACGAATAAACTCATCCAGGCTGTCCTGCCACATCGCCAAAAACAGAAACCCCAACCCCAGCGTTAACAGGTCAGTTACTCGCCCAGCCGGGCGGCTACCCAGAATCAAGACCACCCAGACTGCCAATGCAATGGCCGTCCCTCCCTCTCCAATCACATCCAGCCAGTCGATATCGCTCAGGTTTTTGGGTTCCCCCATCAGCCAGTTGGCCACCAGCCCGGCGATGGCCAGACCGAATATCAGCACCAGTTTCTGGCGGTGCAGTTCTAACGTTGTAAACATCATCTTCCCCTGTTTCATGCGCTGTTTGTAACGCACGCCAATGACAGAGGAATTAAATCACGCCTCCAATCACTTCCTGGTTCCGTCAGGGGGTCAGATGAGATCAGACAAAACCATCTATATCCGGCAAGCAGACCGACAAACAGACTGGCAAGCCACAGTCGTTGCGGGGCCAATGAGCGCTGCCACGGTATTTTTCAGGCTTGGTAACGCCTGTGTCAGTACCTGATAGCAGGGGGTCACATCGGCTCACTCAGGGCAAAAAACACCGCAAAAACAGCTTTAAAAAGCTCTCAGCCGAGAGGCTGACAACGCAACGCCACAAAACTGTCACAGAGCCTTTTTAGGGTCGCCGCATCCCGGCATAACTCCTACCCAATTTGCCCAACTTGCAGAACGGAGATTTAAGAACGTGAAATCCAGCATCAAGCCACTGGCTCTTTGTATTGCTCTGGCGAGCGCTTCCCTGGCCCAGGCCGATGGTATTATTGAAGGTCGCATCATCGATGCCAGCAGCAACACGGTCTACAGCAACGCGGTGATTCGTCTGGAGGAACTCAACCGTGAAGTCCTGACCAGCAACACCGGCCGTTTCCGTCTGCCACAAGTGGTTCCGGGCGAGTACACCATGACGGTGACCATCAGTGGTCAGGAAGTCGAACGTCGTACCGTTCAGGTCAGCGAGCAGCAAGTCGTCAACGCCAATGTTCTGCTGAACGAAGGTGAGCAGGAAGTCGAAGAAGTGCTGGTGATCGGTCAAGCGGCCCAGTTGCAGCGCGCTCTGGAACGCCAGCGCTACGCCGACGGCATCATCAGCGCGGTCAACTCTGACGCCATCGGTGAACTGCCAGACGCCAACGCCGCTGAAGCCCTGCAGCGCATTCCGGGCCTGTCGATTGAGCGCGATCAGGGCGAAGGCCGTTTCGTTCGTGTGCGTGGTTTGGGGTCTGACTACAACGCCGTCTCGGTTGATGGCACCCAGATTCCGGCACCCGAAGCTGGCACTCGCTCTGTGGCACTGGACGTGATCCCCTCCAATCTGATCAGCTCGCTGGTCGTCACCAAGTCGCTGACACCGGATATGGACGCCAACTCTATTGGTGGCGCGATTGCAATCGAAAGCCTGTCCGCACTGGATCGTGAAGGCACGTTCTACAATGCCGATCTGGAATACAGCTATGACGAGCTGACGGAAAACACCAACCCGAAACTGGCACTGACAGGCGGTACTACACTGGAACTGGACGAAGATCGTCGCCTGGGTTTTGCCGCCGCAGCCAGCTATGAAAGCCGTGACTTCGGTTCAGAAAACACAGAAACCGGCGGCGCATGGGACGAAGGCGAGCTGGAAGAAATGGAGATGCGCGATTACACCATCAATCGCAAGCGTATTGGTGCCGCTCTGAACGTCGACTACCAGCACGACGTCAACAACTTCCTCCACCTGCGTACCTTGTTCTCTGAATTCACCGATGATGAACAACGCCAGGCAATGGTGGCCGAATTCCAGGAACTGGTTGAAGAAGATGGCGAAATGGAGCGTGACGGAACCTCCCGCGCTTCCGGTGAGACTGGCCTGGGTGAAGTGGCCCGCGAACTGAAAGACCGTGAAGAAACCCAGACCATCAAGGCCGTTACGCTGGGCGGCGAACACTACATTAACGACTGGACAATCGAATACGACCTGGGTCGGTCAAGCGCTCAGGAAAAAGAACCGGATTCCATGGACAGTGCGGTATTCAAAGCCGAACTCGACAACATCGGTTTTAACGGCTCCCGCAAGCCCGTCTTGTTTGGTAGTGAACTGCACGACACAGCCAACTTTGAGCTGGACGAAATCGAACGCGTCAAAAGCCACACGACCGACGACCTGAGCGTTGTCAGCCTCGACATCACTCGTGATCTGATCGTCAACGACTACCCGGCCATGGTGAAGTTTGGCGGCAAGTTGAAGAGCCGCAAGAAGCACATGGACGTCGATGTTCGCAAGTACGAAGCCGACGACATCAGCATGTCTGATTACGCCTCCGGCTCCGTGGACTACGGCATTGGTCGCTACGGCCCGAAACTGAACAAGGGCCAACTGCGCGCCCTGATGAACTCCCTCGCGGCGGATGCCGACACCGAGCAGGATGCACGCAACGAAGGCTTTGTTGATTCCTACGTTGAAGACTACACCATCGATGAAGATATTAACGCCGCTTACCTGATGGGCAAGATCGAGATGGATGAGCTGCAACTGATCGGTGGTGTCCGTCACGAACAAACCAGGCAAAAAAGCAAAGGCTTTGAAGTCAATGGCGATGACGAAGACGCGAATATAACCCGCACTCACTTCAAGAACGACTACTCCCACACACTCCCCGGCGTGTTAGCCAAATACGAATTGGCAGAAGACACACAGATTCGAGCGGCCTGGACCAACTCCATCGTGCGCCCGACGTTTGAGATGATTCGCCCGAACGTCGCCATCGACGGTAACGAGCTGGAAACCGGCAACCCGAATCTCAAGGCGCTGGAATCCAGCAACCTCGACCTGGGTATCGAATACTTCACCGGTAATGCCGGTGTTATCTCCGCGTTTGCGTTCTACAAGAGCATCGATAATTTCGCTTACGAGGTCGAACTGGAAAACGCCACTCGTTACAACGTACTTCTGGACGAAGACGACAGCGAAGTGACCACCTACGAAAACGGTGACACAGCAACCCTGAAAGGTCTGGAGCTGGCTTACTCCCAGAAGTTCGAAACACTGCCTGCTCCCTTCAATGGCTTGCTGGTCGCCGCCAACGTGACGTTCGTGCAATCTGAAGCCAAAATTGCCGCGTACGAAAACGACACAAAGATGAGCCGTACCATCGACCTGCCCAAGCAGTCTGATCGTACCGGCAACCTGACCGTCGGCTACGAAGACGAACGCCTCAGCCTGCGCCTGGCCGCCAACTACAAATCCGATTACCTCGACGAAGTCGGCAATCTGGAAAACGACAACGAAGACATTCGCCAGTCGTCCCAGACGCAAGTGGATTTCAACGCCTCATACAAGGTATCTGAGCAGTTCAAGGTGCGCTTCAAGGCCGCCAACCTGACCGATGAGCCGTACTACACCTATCAAGGCAAGGAAAAGTACAACGCCCAATACGAAGACTACGGCCCAACCTACACCCTGGGCCTGAGCTTCACCAACTTCTGATCAGATCCACTCCCGTCGGCAACAGGGCTTTCTGTCCTGTTGTCTTATTGATGAATGAGAACGTTATGACTGCTTTCTACCACTTCCCTCATTCGGTGCGAACGCACCGGACATCGCTGCTTCGCTCCGCCATCGCCGGACTGACTCTGTGCATGATAAACGCCTGTTCCGAGTTGCCTGTGGGCGCTCAGGATTCAGCCACCATTCCTGCGACAGCCAACCGGACTGCTATATCTTTATCTTTACCTGTATCTGTACCTACACCGATTCAGACGCAGCCATTGCCGATGCTGTCTGACAGTGAATACGCCGTTGTTCTGGATGAGACGCACTGGCTCAGTGCCAGCCCATCACACAGCCTGTCGTTAATCACACAACAGCCCGATAGCAAAACACAGCATCAGATACTGCATGCGGGAGCAGTCGAATACCTCGACGTGCGTCAAGCAACAGCCGCCACACACGCACTGACTCTGAACCAGAACAACGCGCTGGTACTGGCCACTTTGCCAGAACACAGCACGCACACACTGGCCATCAGTCAGCCACTGGCATGGGCCATTGAAGGATTGTGCTTGTATCAGCCCGCACAAGAACCCTTGCAAGCCTTCCTGCTGGATGACACCGCCATGGCCCATCAGGTCTTGCTCACCCGCGATGGAGCAGCGCTCGCAGCCACCGTCATTCGCAGCTTCCCGCTGCCGCCGGGCAGTGAATACTGCACTGTCGATGACCCAACCGAGACCCTGTTTGTCAGCGAAGAAGGGATTGGTGTCTGGGCCTATAACGCCCGCTCGGAAAGCGACATCATGCGTACGCCAGTCGAGCTGGTAGCACCATGGGGCAAACTGCAACAGAACGCCGGGCCGCTGGCGATGGCCAATGGCTCGCTGCTGATTGGTGAAAAAGACCATCACCTGCTGCATCAGTATCAGGTAATCCCATCTGCAGAAGGCATTCAGACTCTTCACAGCACCACGTATCATCTTGAGGGTGTTGTGATTGATGGCCTGCACGCCAGTGACCAGAGTTCACAAAAGCCCGTCCGCGCCATGGTTCTGAATGATGACAGCGGCGAGCTGGAACAGCTGTCGCTCAGCATTCCTGCCCGAACGGCCACAACCGACGTCATTCCAACCCTGCCAGCCTCGGCAGAAACCGATGCCGTTGCGACTCCAGGTGATGCCGCCGATGATCCGGCGATCTGGGTGCATCCGACCCGGCCAGCAGCCAGCCAGATACTGGGCACCAATAAGAAACAGGGGCTGTACCGCTACGACCTGAGTGGCAACACCCGACAATTTTTGCCAATTGGCCGCGTCAACAACGTCGATGTACGTCAGGGCTTTACCCTGAAAGGCCAACCAGCGGACATCGCTGCGGCCAGCCAGCGCGACCGCCACAGCATCAGCCTGATTCACATTGACCCGCACACCGGCAAGCTGCGCGCTGACGTTGAAATTCCAACCTCACTGAGCGATGTGTACGGCCTCTGCATGTATCAAAACACGCACCAGCAAGTGTTTGTGTTTATCAACGACAAGGATGGCCGCTATGAGCAGTACCAGATTCTGGACAGTGACCAAGGCTGGCGAGGCAAACACGTCCGCAGCTTCAAGGTGCCAACCCAGCCAGAAGGCTGTGCCGCTGATGATCGCAACCAGCGTTTGTTTGTCGGGGAAGAGAATCACGGCATCTGGATCATTGGCGCAGAACCGGATGACGGCCAGCAACTCAGTTTGATTGCCGAATTGGGGCAACCATCCGGTCGCTACATGGTGGCGGATATTGAAGGGCTCGACCTGTATCAGACCGAAGAAGAGAACTTGCTGGTGGTTTCCAGTCAGGGCAACGACAGCTATGCGATTTTCAGTGCCGACGCGCCATACCCGTATCTGGGGCGATTCCGGATTGGGCTGAATCATCGTACATCCAGCGACGTGGATGGCGCATCAGAAACCGATGGCCTGACCGTAAGTTCGGCCAATCTCGGGCCACAATACCCGAAAGGTTTGCTGGTAGTGCAAGACGGTCGCAACCTGATGCCAAACGCCAACCAGAACTTCAAACTGGTGGACTGGAAAACAGTACGTCAGCGAGTATTAACGCAACCATAATGTCCATTCCGGCATGAATGCCGGGTGAAATCAGGCCAGTATTGAAAAACCGGTCATTTATTGATTTCACTCATTGAGGCGGATTGCTAATTTAACAGAGCGCAATCTGGACGCTCGCGCAGAGCTTCATGGGAAGCCACTTGGCCGGGACATTTATGTCCCGGCATTTTTGTTTACCGCGACGAACGATCCACTTCCCACTGGTAACTGTTCAGCGCTTTGAACTGTCGGCGTGCCCGCAGTTTCATAAACACCGCCAGCCCCACGTAAATACTCACCGCCAGCCAGTCCCGGCTGAAAAACAGCGACGACAAAGAAACCGAATAGGTTTTCTGCTCCCGAAAACGCATCAGCCCACGAGCTTTTAATTCCAGCAGCCCCAGTTGAGAACGGGTTTTGATCTTGACCAGCGATCTCAGATTGCGAGGCGCATGCACAATCACCGTGCTGCCAGAGATATTGCCTCGTTCATGATCTTCAAATTGCGCTCTGATAAAGCCATCGTCTGAAATCACATCCGGGAATTGATCAAATCGCTGACGGCCTTCTTGTGTGGCCACAAAGCTGCAGGTTCCGACAATGCCGGAGCGAATATAGGGAAGCTGATACCAGACCTTGTAATACTGTTGCACCAGCCAGGAAGAATGCTGCAGCCGAATCACCGGCTCGGGAGCTGCCAGTAAATAGCCGGTTTCCTGCATACCCTCAACCACCCGGCTGATAGCACCGTCCACCAGTTCGATATCGGCATCCAGATAGAACACCGGCCAACTGGTGACGTACTTTTCCGCTTCGTTGAGTGCGTTAACTTTGGACGGTTGCGCAATGTCCAGACACAGAACGGCGTCGCCATACGTCCGAGCCTGCTCGGCGGTGTCGTCCGTACAGCCATTGCAGGCGACGATGATCTGATCAACATCTGCCTGATGAATCACGCTGTCGATGCAGCGTTTGATCACCGATGATTCGTTGTGCGCTGGAATAATAACGCTGGCCACAGATACCCCCGATGTATCTCCCCATGCAAGAGGCGCTATTGTTATATACAAGCCTGTTATTTACCAATGCCCCTTTCCAGAGCTTCAGCACCACCCTTCACCAATGCATTTCTGCCCCCACCAGTGCACTGGTATTGCCCTCGTATTCATGCAGATACAGATTCAACCGTTCGACTCCAAAATGCAGTTGTTTGGCAACGCCACCTTCGTTGCCGGTTCCCAGCGCAGCTCCCAAGCGGTAACGGCGCGTCATCTGTAATGCCAAAGAGCGGTACTCTCCCGATAAATCATCCAGATCATGGGCCACCTGACTGAGTGAATCAGACACCGTTTCATAGCGCTGGAGCTGCTGCTGGTAATCCTCGGATAAGCCACGATACGACTGATTAAGGCTTGCCGAGCGTTCCAGCACACCGCGATAACTGGCCAATTGCTCATCGTATCGGGAGAGCAAACCTTCTTGATCGGTCAGCAAGGCATCCTGCTTGGCAATCTGTTGCCTCAGGCGCTGCAATTCGGTCGTAACAGGCGCGCATTGAGTTTGCTCCAGCGATGCCTCAATAGCACCGGGGCGAATAACCTGATATCGAACGCCCTCTATTTCTTTCACGACAAAGTCAGACAGCCGCACCAATACGTCACAATCACGCGGTGTATCAGACCAACTGGCACTGTTCAGGAACAACATGTTCAGGAATAACAGGGAAAGCACACCGTATCGCATGATCAGGTCGCCTCTCAGAGGTGGGAAGAAGATGCCGCAAAAGAGGTATCAGCCAGAGGGTCATCCGTTGCGGACAGTCGTTCTTGTTCATCTCGCCAGGCTTGCCAGCGCTCCAGTGCCGATGAAACCCGTTGCTGCTGGGCAGCCGCCTCAATGCTTTCTTGCTGTAATTGTTGACGTCGCTGTGCCAGCAGCTCCCGTGTGCGTTCCAACGCCTCATCCCCCTCGGCCAGCGCTGCCACATTGATTTCAATGGTTTCCTGTTCTTGTGCCAACACCTGCCGGCGAGCATCCAGCCGCTGATTCTCTTCTCGCAGCGCCACCACCTCACCATCCAGTTGCGCCAGCCGCTGTTGCAGTTGCTGCCGCTCCTGATCCAGTTTGGCCAATCGCTCTCTGGCAGAACGGCGCTGCCAGAACTGCAACGCCAGAATACCCAGACCAAAACTCAGTACCAACCAGCGTACTTTTGCAGGCAGAAGCCAGGCAACCAGCCCCAGAAAGGTCAGCCCCATGATCAGGTCGGCGTAAGCAAACACCTCGTACAGCCATGAATCCATCAAGCACTTCCTCGTTTTATGATCATCATGCGTCTTTACGCTGCCGACGCTGTTTTTCCAGACGGGTTATCACCCGGTGTAACGGATCACTGCCCAGCCCCATCGCAATACCGGTCAGGGCAATGCCCAACGCCGATGGAACACGATCCGATGAGAAGTAAACATTCACTTTATCGACATCGCCCTGTTCCAATCCCACGACGGCTTGATTCAAATCACGTAGCAAATCAAAGATATTGATCTCCATCCCCACCGCCACAATCAGGCCAACCACAATCGCAGCCAGCTTCATCACACCCCGCAGTACCAGCGTACGAAGCCGTTCTGCCGACAAAGCCTCGACTCCCTCAAAACCGGGATGATCACGGCTCAGATAATCGTTTACCGCTTTGCTGACTTCTACTTGCAAGCGATTGCCATGGCGTTGCCGCTCCAGCGTATGCACCAGGCGGAGCGCCGAGCGATTCCAGTAATCTCGCCCGCCCAAAACAAATTCCAGGTAGTCGTACAGGGCCTTGAAGACTTCCATCAAACGCTCGATCAGCAGGGTGTAAAACATCACGGCAGCCAACAAGACCAGCGTGCTGTTCAGTGCGGACGCTTCCATGGTCAGTCTCCCTTGTCCGTATCGGTGGTTGTGGTTTGAGCGTTCTGGGCAACTTCGGGAAACAGAGTGGGGCGGGCCGTGGCGTACAGGTAATCCCGATTGGCGAAGCGGCGAATCGCTTGCAAGACACCGGCCTGACGACACCAGTGACCACGATACACATTCACCTCATCGACCAGTATTTGCCATGGAAAACGATTGCCTGGGCACACAGTTTGGGCACCGTCCAGTTGCCGATGAGGCACCATAAAAGGCTCCCTCATGCTCGGATACAGGAACGTCCATAAGGCGATCAGGCGGGCACCCGCTTCCAGTTGTTCAGGCGTTGGCCGCAAATTGCCGTAACGGCCATCGTGATTGGAAAAGCGATCAGTGCCTTGATGAAAATTGCCATGAAACGCAATGCCCAATGTGTGGTGATTGTGCCCTGCCGCGTGATTGCCAGTGCGATCCCAGCGACAGAACGGCTGAATCGTGCCGTCTGGCATGATCACAGCGTGATACCCCGTCAGCCATTTTTTCCGTTTGAGGAACTCATCCACAATGGCATCAAAGCCCAACTGGCTGTGCATCGCAGTGTGATGAACCACAATCTGATCGGGATCGGCCCGGCGCTGATGCACATGTTCCAGAGTTGCAGGCTGAACACCGCCCAGATACGTCAGCGGCTGCCATTGATACGGTTCCGGGTTCATCTGAGGCTGGGGTTTTGTGACCTGGCGTTCTTCTTCATTGGCACTGGCAGGCTCTCGCCGGGATTGCTCTGCCACCGTCAACTGTCGGCTGGTCAGGAATTTGATCAGAATATGAACCGGCTGACTGCCACCGCCGATCAGCACACCGGACAGCAGGGTGTCGAACATCTGATAGAAGAACACCCCCACCTTGCCGTCCGCGAGCAACTCAGCCGCCGGATACACCGCTTCACCCCGGAACATGGCCAGCAAGTGCAGCTCGAAAAAAGCCGCCACCACAATGCCAACCGCCACAGGAGACAAAGCCAGAAAGGCTTTCAATCGCATTTGTTGTTGGGAATATTCAGGTAAGGGAATGCAGGGAATCGCGCTATGGCGTTCAAAATTTTCGTGTGTATCCGTCACAGCCTGAGCCGGAGAGGGCAAAGCAGATTCCAGCACTGACAAGCGATCTTCAGAAGTGGCTTGTCGAACCCGTTGATGCAAGTCATTTGCCTGTTCCAGCGACAGCTCAATCTGTTGCACTCGGGTTGCCTCATGCTGCTGTTGCAACAGCATGTGATTGGCGCGTTCCCTCAGGGACTGCAGCAGTTCGATAAAGCGCTCAACCAGTAACGCCGCTCCTGCCGCAACCGCCAGGCCATTCAAAATCACGTCAAGAGAAGGTATAGCCATAATGTCTCGCGTCCCTGCCTGAATTGATCACAGAGTAATCAATTACGCTTTGGTCTGACAAGGTCTTTACTCCTCATTTCACGCCTTATTCAATTGTTTTTGGCGGCCATGACTATTCGCCTTCAACGGTTAATCGTGTAGGAGACATCTCATAAACCTGAAAATGTGATTCAAGAAAGGGCTTTTGATCATGGCTCTACCCTTCCTGAAAAACTGTTTGGATCAACAGCACATTGGTCAAATTGGGAAATCCATGCTTGTTTTGCCAGAACGGGTTGCTCGTTTTCCCAACACTTGATAGCGTAAGGCCTTTAATTCAGAGACGTTAAGCGACAAAGCTGCCTGCTTTGCGTGCCATGTGAATCAGAAAAATGTGCATGCGCATTTATTCGGTGAAAGACTGCTCAGTGAATTAGGATTTACACTTTAAAATCAAACACTTAAGTTTTTTACAGCAAATTGAGCCACTGGAAAAACGCGCATGCTTAGAACTACGCTGTTAGGGCTCCAGTCGTTATCATCATGAATCAAACTAAATAATCATAAAGCAGGGATAGAATGAAAATAGAAGTAGCAAGCATTATTAGTGAGCCGCAGAAAGTTAAAGGGGATTTATTTGAAAAGCTATCAAAAGACTTGCTAGAAGCCCTTGGCTATGAAGTCATTGAGGAAATACGTTTTGTTGGGGTTGAGTTAGACCTGCTCTGTAAACACCGAGTAAACCATAAACAAGTATACGTAGAGTGTAAGGCCCATAAGGATAAAGTCTCAGCTACTGTATTGCGGCAATTGCTTGGTACTGTTACCGGTTACGATTATTCTGAAGGCTGGCTAATTTCCACATCAGAATTCGGAAAAGAAGCAAAAGGTTTTGTGGAAATGTGGAAAGATAAACCTCCTGAACTTGCAACAAAGTTAAGCTTCTATACTCCGACTGAAGTCATAGCATCGCTAAAAGGTGCCTCGGTAATATCTAACCCACCAATACTATTAGCTGAAACAAAAGTGGGGGGTAGTGAGTTTTTAGGTGAGTGGACATTACTCGTTAGCACTTTTGGTCGATTTTGGGCCGTTTATACCCTACGAGGCGGAGCTCCACATGGTGTCCTGGTGTTTAATGCTGAAAATGGTCGTCATATCAACGATCAAGAAACTTTAGATAACTTAGCTAAACTAGAATGTTCTCTAACTGAGTATGATTTAAATATTGGGCTAGAAAAATCAGTTGAATTAGAGGTATCTAAAACGACAAAATTACCCAGTGTTGTGGAAGTTCAAATTGGTGATTCTTGGGAGGATTATAGACCTGCAAGGCCTCAAGATTTTGTGGGAAGAGAGAGTACCCAAAAGGAGATTATTGGCTTTTTAAATAATATTAAAGAAAATAAAAGCAATACTCGAATCTTTGCTATAACTGGAAACTCTGGCTTGGGAAAAAGTTCTCTTATTGCAAAAGTCCGCCAGAGAACAAGAAATCAGTTTTACAAGAAAAGGTATTACTCATACGCTGTTGATATTCGAGGGGCAAAAACGCCATCCTATATTTCTGCAGCACTCTTAACATGCCTTAAAGAAGCTCAGTTAAATGGGTTTGGAGATCCAATAGAGCTCCTGCTAACTGACCCAAGCTCTCCACTGTCATCTCCAACAATTCTTAAATATCTAGAATCACTAGAACAGTCAGGTCAAGTTGTTTGCTTGATATTTGACCAGTTCGAGGAGTTGTATTCTAAACCTGAGTTATTTAGCGTTTTTTCCGCAGCTAAGGATCTAATGCTAGATGTTGCAGCGCAAAAGTCTAATATCGCTCTTGGATTCGCTTGGAAGACTGACAGTACTACGCAGCAAGACCACCCTGCGTATCATATGTGGCATGAATTGGCAGATTATAGAAAGGTCTATAAGCTGGATGTTTTTGATAATGGCGAAATTGCTAAATCTATCACGACATTTGAAAAAGAAGTAGATTACAAGCTGCCTGTAGAATTGAGGCACCAGATAACTCAAAGTTGCCAAGGTTTTCCGTGGCTTCTGAAAAAACTATGTATAAATTTGCATGAAAGCAATAAGAAAGGTGATGATTCTGAATCTGTTTTGGCCGACTTGGATGTACGGAGGTTATTTGAAAGTGACTTAGAAATTTTAACTCAGCCTGAATTATCATGCCTGCGGATTGTTGCGCAAAAAGCACCCGCAGATTGGAGTGAAATAATAGAGATATCCGGCATTTCGGTTCTGAATAGCTTGGTTAACAAAAGACTACTTGTTAAAAGTGGTGATAGGTTAAACGTCTATTGGGATATTTTTAAAGATTACCTTTTAACTGGTAATGTCCCTGTTGTTCCTTTCAACTATATTCCAACTTCAGATCTATCTTCAATGCTAAAGGTTTATAGAACTCTACTTGCTTCCGAGTATTTGGAATCAAAGAACATTGCAGAAAAAACTGAATTGAATGAAAAGACAGTATGGAATATCGGAGCTGACTTAGTTATGTTCAGTTTGGCGGAAAGAAATGGAGTAAAGTTTAAATGTCACAGGTCGATTTCTGCGCAAGATGAAGCTGCTATGCTTCAAGTATTGCGAGATAAGATGTCAAAGCATGCCCTGAAAATATCGTTATATAAAAGTCGATCAGGGCAGTCTATAAATCAAAATTATATTATAGAAACCCTAAAATCATGCCTCCCTAAGGCGACTTATAATGATAAGACATGGTCCATATATTCAAATAGATTAATAAAAATATTAATGAGTGTTGGCTATCTTGTTAATGTAGGAGAGAAGTTTGTGGTTCAGGATACTGGCTCCCCCATAATGGACCGAACAAAAATTGGTAATAGAGGAAAGCAGCGAGGTTTTATTTTTTCTGCTACAGCCTCCCCAGCAAGTGTTTGTGACGCACTAAATATAATTTCTGAGAATGGTTGTCTAAATAACCTAATAAAAAATGGGTATAGAAACTCTTTGTCAGTACTAAAAAGGTTTGAATTAATATCGACTGTCGAAGAAACGGTAACTCTAAATAGAGTTGCGATAGATAAATTTGGTGGTTTTAATGAAGCAGTATGGACGGCTGCGAAAAATGAGCCTGTTATCGGGGATTGTATAGATTTCATTCAAGAGTCTCCTTCTATATCTGGGCCTGATCTTGGGGAAGCTATATCAAATAAATATGAAATGGGGTGGACACTTGGCTCAGTACAGAGAAATGGAAATAGCTTAAGACAATGGTCCTTATGGGTGAACGAGGGAATTAGTACTTCTAGTGTTCCTGCTCCACCAGGAAGGAAAAAATAGCCCTAACAAGGCGCTGCTTCGGAAAATTTACTCGCTGTCGCTCCTAAATTTCCGCAGAGCACGGCGTCAAGCCCAATAATAAAGAGATCAAGCAATGTCATTAAGTGAATGGCATTGCGTAGCACATGAGTTTTCACTAATTAACGCAAAAAACGCAGCCATTTACTGCAACGCCGCACAACTGATCCTCAAACAACAACAATGAAAACCAGTCAGCCCCTCTAAAAGCCGTCACAGGATTCCGCTACAGTGTGCCCCCAGCCATACCTGTTACAGTGACACATCAAGATGCTTCGATTTTTTGAACGACTGACCGCCCCTTTCCCGCCCGATGCGGCTCATCAACCCCCTACAGGCTTGTACGCGTTCTGTCGCTACTACAGCCGTGGCCTGGAGCTGCCACTGATCAGCATGTCGGTGCTCACCGCCTTGCTGGCGATTATGGAAGTGTCTCTGTTCAGCTTTATGGGCGAACTGGTCGATCTCTTGTCCAGCCGCACGCCCGAGACCCTGTTTGAGGAAGAAGGTCAGCGCCTGCTGTGGATGACTGGCCTGATTGTGGTCGGTTTGCCGACGGTCAGCTTTCTGCACGCGGCCATTATTCATCAAACCCTGCTGGGCAACTTTCCGATGAAGGTTCGCTGGCTCGCGCATCGTTACCTGTTGCGTCAGAGCATGGAGTTTTACCAGAACGACTTTGCCGGACGACTGGCCACCAAGGTGATGCAAAGCGCACTGGCGGTACGTGAAACCGTGATGAAGCTGCTCGATCTGGCGGTGTATGTGCTGGTCTACTTCACCGCCATTCTGTTTACCGTCGCAGCAGCCGACTGGCGCTTGGTGATTCCCATGCTGATCTGGCTGGTTGCCTACGTCCTGCTGCAACTGCATTTCGTGCCCAAGCTCAAGCAGGTCGCCATCGAACAAGCGGATGCCCGCTCCACCATGACGGGCCGCATTGTCGATAGCTACACCAATATCCAGACCGTCAAACTGTTCTCCCACAGCCAGCGTGAAACCGAGTACGCCCGCGAGAGCATGGAAACCTTTATGGATACGGTGTACCGCCAGATGCGCTACGCCACCGGACTCAACGTCAGCATCCAGACCCTCAACTACCTGCTGGCCTTCAGCATCGCGGCGGTCGCCATTCTGTTGTGGATGGATCAGGCCATTACCGTCGGTGCGATTGCCATTGCCATCAGTCTGGCGTTGCGGATTAACGGCATGGCGCAGTGGATTATGTGGGAAGTCGGTGCCCTGTTTGAAAACATAGGAACGGTAACGGATGGCATGAACACGCTGTCCACGCCATTGGCCGTTCAGGACAAGGACGATGCACGTGCCTTGCAAGTCACTCAGGGGGATATTCACTTCCGCGCGGTGAACTTTGAATACAAGGGCATTAACAAAGACACCCATCGCCAGGTATTTGAACAGCTTGAGCTGCACATCAAACCCGGTGAAAAAGTCGGTCTGGTTGGCCGCTCGGGCGCGGGGAAGTCCACGTTGGTGAACCTGCTGTTGCGCTTCTACGATCTCAACGGCGGGCGCATTGAGATTGATGGCCAGAATATTGCCGAGGTTTCTCAGGAAAGCCTGCGCGCCAACATCGGCATGATCACCCAGGACACCTCACTGCTGCACCGCAGCGTACGCGAGAATATCCTGTACGGTCGCCCGGACGCCTCCGAAGACGCAGTGCTGCAAGCCACGCAACGAGCCGAAGCGCATACATTCATCAACCAGCTCCATGACCCGATG
Source organism: Oceanobacter sp. (assembly GCA_045430275.1). Lineage (GTDB taxonomy): Bacteria > Pseudomonadota > Gammaproteobacteria > Pseudomonadales > Oceanobacteraceae > Oceanobacter. The sequence goes on from JAILXU010000002.1 coordinate 149,026, forward strand.
GGCAACACCGGGCTGGAAGCTCAGGTCGGTGAACGCGGCGTCAAGCTTTCAGGCGGACAACGCCAGCGCATCGCCATTGCACGCGTGTTGCTCAAGGATGCACCGATCCTGATTATGGACGAAGCTACCTCAGCACTGGATTCGGAAGTGGAAGCCGCGATTCAGGCCAGTTTCAAGCAACTTATGACGGATAAAACCGTGATTGCCATCGCCCACCGGCTTTCTACCATTGCCGCCATGGACAGGCTGATCGTGCTGGATGAAGGCCGCATTGTGGAACAGGGAACCCATCAGGAGCTGCTGCAACAGGGCGGCATCTATGCGCAACTCTGGGCGCATCAGACCGGCGGATTTATCGGCGAAGCGTGATCACGCACTGCCCGGTTGCCAGAGGCTGACCAGCCGGTTAGTGTCTGGCAACTGATCACGAGGAAACCGAAACAATGTGGACAACCACCATCACACCGCGCTTTAGCGAAACCGACGCCAAGGGGCACATCAACAACAACGTTGTTTCCGTCTGGTTTGCGGCGGGCCGGGAAGCCATCTTCCGGGTATTCAGCCCGGACATGGACTTTACTCAGGTTGATCTGATCATGGCCCGGATCGAGGTCGATTTTCAGGCAGAAATTCACTGCCGAACCGATGTCGAAGTGCGCACTCTGATTCGCAAGCTTGGCAACTCATCCATTCAGATTGGCCACGAGCTGTGGCAAGACCAGCGCCGGGTGGCACAAGGCACTGCCACCATGGTGCACTTTGATTATCAGACCAAACGCTCGTCTCCGCTGCCTGAACGCATTCGCGCCGAGCTGTCCGAGCACCTGGAAGTGGAAGCGGTTTAACCGCCCACTTTTTTAGCGGTAAAACCTCGTTTGGTCAGCTCACTGACCAGCAAATCGCGCTGTTCGCCCTGAACTTCCAGTACGCCGTCTTTCAGCGCACCGCCAACACCACACTTTTTCTTCAACTCTTTAGCCAGTGTTTTCAGCTCAGCGCCCACCAGAGGAATGCCGCTGACCAGCGTCACCACCTTGCCGCCACGCCCCTTGCTCTCACGCGAAACGCGCACAATGCCATCTCCACCCGGCGCTTCAGGTTCGCCACAGCGGCAGCTATCGACAGGTTCACGACATTCCGGGCAGGTGCGGCCAAACTCGGTTGAGTAAACCAGTCCACCCTGTTTTTCTCGTTTTGCCATGACAGTGTTCTCCGGTCAGATTGAGTGGTAAGAAAAAACGGGATTGTAAGTAAAGCCGATGGGTTACGCACTCATTTGGCATTACTTCTTTTCTAAACAACCCCTGCCGCCCAATGCCATTAACTTAATTCTGATTGCGGACAGGCCATCTTTAAAGACTACCGTGTTTGGGCTGATTCTTGTCTCTGCTGGAAGCAGGGACAAGATTAAGTTAATGACATTGATCTCCTACAGAATTATATATACTGCATCTCCAATAAATGTGGATACCCAAACAGAGGCTGCACCAACAAACCTATTTCCATCTGAATTGGTTTACCCAGAAGCCAGCTTACTAACTAATTTTGAAATACTACACATGCCACTCTCCATGTTATCGCTTAGTACACCATTTTTTTGGTATGTAGGGATAATAAGATCAAGTTTCTGAAATTCATCATGCTTAATAATTATATCCAGATAGGACTGTAGCATTTCAGGCTTGGTGCTTTTCCTTACGAGATCTTTCTTTGCCTTTTCTTCATAACGACTAATTTCAACAGCATCATCATCATCATATTTCGCATAATAGAGTTCACGACCGAGCCTCTTTTGTGACCACTTTAACCTACCCAGCAGCTTTTTAATTTTTTCCTGAAGTTCTTGTGTCCCCATTTGTCTCTAACACCTCTGTTACCTTCAAGTGACTGTCCCGGCGGGGCAGTATTCTTTAACCCAATAGGAGTAAATTATGTCTAAAAACTCTATGTCAAAATCCGCTGCTGCCCGAATTCAGTCTTCAACGGCAAAAGCAAACGGTGGAGTAGTCCCTAAAGGATCATTTGCTGCCAGAGCACAATCAGCAGCAAGCCAATCGGGATCAACTCCACCACCCAACGGGCCAAGCAAAACTGGCAATCCTTCTGGCAGTGGTCGTGGCAATAATCCACCAAAAAACAAATAGGAGAATTTATGCCTGATACATCAAGCATGTCTGACGAGGAATTAGACCTCTGGTCAGACATTAACAATCCAAACAATGATGTTTATTTGGATGATTAAATAAAAAGTAGCTTGGATTTATCCAAGCTACTTACATGACGTTGCATTTTCTTCAAATGCATTCAAAAAGCCTTTTTCATCTACCTTATATCGAATATAAGAAATTTCATTCATTGTGTCTTCTAAAGCACAAAGACATAGCCTTTTTTTTGATCTGTAACTGCTATAGGATAACGGCTCCCTGTATGAGCTAGAGCAAGCCTCCAAAATAGCGTACTCAACTTCCAAAGGGTAACGATTATCAGATATTGCGTAATCAATAAACTGACTTCCACCATAAGCAAGAATCGCCGTTATACTGGCTGCCTTAAGTGGCTTCTTAACCGTAAACTTCTTTATAATATTTCCGCAGTTTTTACAATTAAACTCAACTATTGCGCCGACTTCAGCTTTATCACCGCAACTACATGATTCTGTCATTTTTGCTCCATGCTGATTTAGTAGACTGATAACAGACTGGTTCTACGCCTGCGCGTTTTTCTGGATCACATGGCACGTAAATCAGGCAGTGCTTCGCCTAACGTCCCTGAATTCAAGAACTGACGCTATCAAGTGTTGGAAAAACGAGCAACCCTTTCTGACAAAACAGACAACGTTGGAAACCACTTACCAACCATCATTTCAGGCTGTCCGGTAACGGCAATGCCGAACGATCAACGACCTTGCGCATCACAAAGCTGGAGTGAACGCCTGTCACACCTTCGATCCGGGTCAGGGTTCCCAGCAGGAACTGCTGATACGCCTCCATGTCCTTCACGATCACTTTCAGCACATAGTCGGATGATTGCCCGGTAATCAGATAGCATTCCAGAATTTCCGGGCACCGACGCACCGCATTTTCAAAGCGATCGAAGCGCTCCGGCGTATGACGATCCATGCTGATCTGAATCAGTGCCAGTAAATCCAGCCCCAGCTTCTTGGCGTTCAAATGCACGCGATAGCCTTCAATCAGGCCGCTGTCCTGCAACGCCTTGACCCGACGTGAGCACGGCGAGGGCGACAGTCCAACCGTATCCGCCAGCTCCTGATTCGACATATCGCCATTCACCTGCAGCAATTCCAGCAAGTGGCGGTCGATACGATCCAGCTTGATTGGGTCAGTCATGGTGTTCTCTTTCTTTGTTGATGAATCAGGTCGTGTTGTTCAGATCACGTTAGCTTGATTATTGATACAAAATTACGCCCAATCCGACCTTAAAACAATAAACTACCAACAAGAAACAAAAACACAGCATAAACCACCAAAAATAAAACCATACAGCGCAATTTTGCAAACCAATGCTATCGGCCCCGCTCTATTCTGTACACAACTTGAGAACAACGCAGAGCCGCAGCCATGAGACAGTATTCCTACCAGCAACCGGGTTTTAATCCGGCACGTTACAAACGCTTCCAGCAGATCCCATTGCCAGATCGTCGTTGGCCAGAACAGCAGATTCATCACGCCCCGCAATGGTGTTCGGTAGATTTGCGCGATGGCAACCAGGCCCTGATCGAACCAATGAACGTCACCCAGAAACAGCAGATGTGGCATTTGTTGGTGCGCATGGGCTTCAAACAGATTGAGGTCGGTTTCCCGTCTGCATCACAGCCAGACTACGATTTTGTGCGCTGGTTGATTGAAGAGAACCAGATTCCCGACGATGTCACCGTTCAGGTATTGGTGCAGGCACGCGATGAGCTGATCGAACGCACGTTCGAGGCGTTGGATGGCGTCAAACAGGCCATCGTACACGTGTACAACTCGACCTCGAAAACCCAGCGGGATCGGGTGTTTGGCTTGAACAAGCAAGGCATTCTGGAAATTGCCCAGCACGGTGCTCGACGCGTTCAGGAAGTCTCGCGCCGCTATGGCAACACTCAATGGACGTTTGAATATTCACCGGAAAGTTTCTCCAATACCGAGATCGACTTTGCCATCGAGATTTGCGATGCCGTCACCGAGGTCTGGAAGCCGACCCCGGAACGTCCTGTGATCATCAACCTCCCGGCCACCGTTGAATCGTCGTTGCCGAACCATTTTGCCGACCAAATTGAGTACTTCTGTCGCAAGGTCAAACGTCGCAGCAGCTTGTCCATCAGTGTGCATACCCACAACGACCGAGGCTGTGCCGTTGCCGCCGCCGAGCTGGCGTTGTTGGCCGGTGCCGACCGGGTTGAAGGCACCTTGATGGGCAATGGCGAGCGTACTGGCAACATGGACATCGTCACCATGGCGATGAACCTCTACAGCCAGGGCGTTGATCCACAGCTCGACATCAGCATTGCCGATGACATCATCAGTACCGTTGAGAGCTGCACCAATATCAAGACACACCCGCGTCACCCGTGGTTGGGCGAGCTGGTTTACACCGCATTCTCGGGCAGCCATCAGGACGCCATTCGCAAATGTTTGACTCAGCAAGATGAGGAAGAACATTGGGATGTGGCGTATTTGCCGATCAATCCGGCGGATATTGGCCGTGACTATCAGTCGGTAATTCGGGTCAACAGCCAATCTGGCAAGGGCGGTGCCAGCTACTTGATAGAACAAGCGTTAGGCGTCACCATTCCTCGCTGGTTTCAGGTGGAATTATCCCAACCTGTACAGGCCCAGACCGAAGCCGCAGGCGGCGAACTGGACACTCAGGAGCTGGTCGGCGTGATGCGCAATCGCTTTATGCGCAATGAAGGTTTGCAGCTCGACAGCTACCAGATTGAAGCCAGCAACGGTCAACATCGTATTCAAGCCAACGTCAACGACGGTGAACGTATCCAGTTGGTACATGGCTCTGGCAGTGGTGCCATCAGTGCCTTCGCAGACAGCCTGAACAAGGCTTACGGCATCAGCATTCATGTCGTGCAGTTTGATGAGCAAGCGGTGGAAGAAGGTTCTGAAGCCAAGGCCATGGCCTTTGTTCAAACCAATATTAACGGCAAGCGCTATACCGCTGCAGCGCAGGATAACGATACCGTTGGGGCCAGCATTCGTGCGATTTTAACGACTGTTAGTCAATCGGGGGCAGTTGTGGCAGAACAGCCACAGATGGCTTGAATATTCTGATATAAAACCAAAGCCTCTCGCTCCCACGCAAGAGCATGGGAACGAGAGGCTTACAGCGGTTTATTTGCTCAAAAGCAGAAGTTACTGGGCAACCGTATTGGCAACGCCATCCATGGTCACGGTCATATTTTCACAATCACCGTCAAAACTGATGTCTACCTGATTGGTATCGTCATCCGTTAAACGAATCGTGCCCATTTTGATATTGCCGTTATCGCAGTAGGTAATATTCTGAGCTGACATTTCAAAGTAACCTTCGTCTTCATCGTAAATTCTGGCACTCATCTGACTGCCAGAGTCATCTGATGAGAATTGCAGATTTTCCGCCTGGAAGGTTTCACCATCAACGGAGTACGTGGTCGTCGCAGTACACTGGTACTGGGCGTTGCAATTTATCGACTCAACCAGGCGCATCACCTCTCCATCAATATTCACGGTCATATTCATATCAGTCCGAGAAATGCCGGTCTGGGGGTTGTCGACGGTGGAGAGTGTTCCGTTAGTCACGATGTTCTGCCCATCGACACGGATGGAGACCTGATTGTAAGTCAGCAGCGTGGTCGTTGTATGATCGGACGAACTGCTCTTCATCAACATCGAACCATCAATGATGACATCGTCGTCACAATATTGATCAAAGTTCAAAGTGACAATTTCAGACCCTGAAATCGTCATAGAACCACCGCAATCGCCACTCAGAATTTGAGATTGCTGGATACTGCGACTGATGCTGCGTGATGAGGAAGCAGACAATCCTGCCATCGGAATCTGGTTGCGTTGATCTTTGGCTTCAGCCGACTTAATCGCCTGTTTGGCGGTTTTGGCCAGGTCACTGCTGTTCTCAGACGACAACACCGCCGCTTCCTGTTTGCCTGAATAACTCGGGGACGAGTTCTTGTCTGAATCACTGTCAGAACCCGAACCTCCACAAGCCACCAAAGCCCCGGATACAACACCTGCCATCAATGCGTGTCTGATTTCCATTTCATTCTCCTTGTGAACACATCAAAGCCTGTATGTTACCCAGTATTCTGACTTGCAGTGCCAACAAGTTCGCACCTCAGTCACATAAAGTTACATTCCTGTGATACAGAGCACGCTTGAATCTTAAAGTCTGCAATAAGAATGGCCGGGCCATCAAAAACGCATAAGCGATATGGCCTGCTGCAGTACCCGAACCCCGACCGGCATAACCCGATTCCAGATCTGCTGGGCAATAATCCCGGCCATCACCGCCAGCGTAAACTGCAACACCGGCCAGTCCGGCAAGCCAGTTTTAGGCATGTGGTACAGCACTGTCCAGTGGAGGATGTAAATAAACAGCGTGGAAGAAGCCAACAGTAATATTGGCTGTTTGAGCAATGCCAGCACAGGCACTCGGGGAATCCAGATAACCAGCAGCACACAGCCAATAAAGGCCACGTCCATCAGGGGCAGAAGATCCAGCAAGGCTTCATTCAGGTAAATCAGGCTGCACAAAACGACAGTGACCACGCTGACCAGCAACTTGCGGGCAGTGGTTGTTTTGGCATAGTACATAGCCATCCCCAGCGATAACAGCCAGGTCCAGCGAAACGGTGCAACCGTTTCTTTGGCGATTTCACCATTGAAAATATCCAGCGTGACTTGCAAGACCGCCAGAGCAAAGCACAACAGCGTGATCACCATTGACCACTGAAAGGCATCCAAACGATTGACTAAAGTATTTTTTTGGCACTGTTGCCACTTGTAGATACCCAACCAGACACCGCTGACAAACAGCAAATTCATCATCAGGACATCCAGATACCAAAAAGGCCACAGGGGAAATTCCGGGTTGGGTATCAGGGTGCCCAGCATGAATAGCTGAGGCCACCAACTGTCTCCAACCAGAATAAATCGCGCCACTTGCCATAGCAGAGTTGGCACACCAAAGCTGAGGATAAACACCATCACGGGCCGAATATCACCCGTGGATCGAATCGACGGGGCCAGAAAGCGCGCAAAGCTAACGCCCGATAGAACAAACAGCATAGAGGTTGCTGGAATAAACAGCACTTCCATATGCCACAACACCACCAGACAAATCGACACGGCTCGCAATAATACCGAGGTTTCCATATTGATCAGCTGCGGGTGGCTGCGTTTCTGTGTGTATTCCTGGGTCTCGGCCGATACCTGATTGACCAGGTCTGCTATTGGTATGCTTTCCCAGCCTTCCGGTGCAGAATCGATGATGCTCTCAATCATCAGGGTGGCGTTGATAAACGATAACGAATCACCACCCAGCTCGATAAAAGTGATGTCCGGATTCTGAATCCGGCAACTCAGAATATCTTCCAGCCCGTGAATGATCTGAACGGTTTTTTCATCCAGATGATCCAGACAGACCAAATCGGCTTGATCACCCTGCTCGGCTGTCAGTGACATCAACGCTTGCCGATCAACTTTACCGTTGGCCAACAGGGGAAGACGCTCCAGCGCCACCAGTCGCTGCGGCACTTCATAACTCGGTAGCTGCTGCGTCAAATACGCATTCAGCGCCGCCTCATCAACGCTCTGATCCGCAACGCAGGTGTAGTAACCCACCAGAAACTTGTGGCCATCCGACTTTTCGTGCGCCATTACAAAGGCGCGGGAAATACCATCAAACCGCTCGATTTTGGCTGACACTTCCGCCGGTTCGACCCGAAAGCCACGGATTTTGACCTGATCATCCAGACGCCCCAGCAAAACCACCTGACCATCATCCCGATAAAGACCACAATCACCCGTGCGGTAACACAAGTCGTCTGGCTGCTGCGCGTCAGTAAACGGGTTGGCAATAAAACGGGAAGTCGCCTTGTCCGCTTCCTTCAAATAACCGCGTGATAAATACGCCGTGCGAATCAGGATTTCACCGCGCTCACCGGCTTTAGCCAGCGTGCCATCCGATGTCACAATCAGCAGTTGGACGTCCGCAATGCCCTCTCCAATTGGCAAGGGGCCTTCTTCCCAGTGAAGCGGCACATCGAAACACGCCATGGCTTGCGGAGTTTCTGTCGCGCCGTAGAAATTCACCTGAGACGCACGCGACGCCACGCTCCGAAGACGCTGACTGACTTTTTTCGACAACACATCGCCGCCGAAGTACAACCACTTCAAATCACCCAGATGGTCATCACGGATCTCACAGCCAATAGCGATCAATTCCCCCAGTGCCGGAGTCAGGTGGCACACAGAGATACGCTCCCGATTCAACCAGTCAACCAGCCGGGCCGGATCAAGAATCAGAGACTGGTCCGGTATACACAGCGTGGCTCCAATCGACAGCGGCGTCATGACATCGCGCAAAACCGGATCGTGCCCCAGCCCCGACAACAACGAAAAACGCTCCTCCGAAGTAAAACCATGACGCTCAGCATGCCACTCAATAAAGTGAACCAGCGGCGCATGATGGGTGAGGATTCCCTTGGGCTTGCCCGTAGTTCCCGAGGTAAAAAAGCCATAGGCCAGGCTTTCTGAATCCACTGCGGCTACACCGTGCTGATCACAAGGAACATCAGGAAAAAGAAACAAAGCGTCCTTAATGTCTGAAGGAATGCATAAATGCCCTTGGCACTCGCGCCCTACATCGGTGGCCACTGGGCTGTCACGACCATCCAGAATCAACGTTGGTTGCCACTCTTCCAGTACGGTTTCAATACGCGCCGAAGGGTAACGGGAATCAACAACAAGAAAGGCTCCCCCCGCTCGCCAGACACCTAACATGGCAAACACCAACGCCGGATTACGATCGGCCATGATGGCCACTCTGGCTTGCGCCTGACTTTCCACCAGTCCCTGATTCTGTTGCACGATCCATTGCGCAATCTGATGGCTGATTTGTGCCAGATCCTGATAGGAACACTGGCCATGATCGGAGCGCAGAGCAATAGCACCTGGTCGGATTTTGGCCTGCGTCAGAAACGCATCAAAAATGCGCGCGCATGAATGGTATGGCAAACACTCAGAGGGATTGGGAGGCATAGATTCCAGCCGAATTGATCAGAGGCATTTCAAGGATTGAACGGAGTCGGCTGAGTACCTGTCGGCTTCACCACCCCGTTCACAACACGCTATAAATTACCAACAATTGGATCTCAATGTTACAAAATGTAAAAAATATATCGTGTATTTTTCTAACTGAGAGGCCGGGTCTACAAAAAGAGTAAAAGTGCAGAGGAACCGCTCCCTCTGTCATCAAGCGAACAGCGACCATAAATTTGGCCGCCACCAGGAGCCGTTCAGGTCAATAAAAAGCAGTCTTTCCTATAAGCGCCTGTCGTTCGTTCAAATCATCCATCACCCGAATACCGGAGTGGCCCACGGATTCAAGGGCATGATTCAACCAGCCATCCGGGGCCAGGTCTGTCATCAGCCACCGCTGGCGCACCTGCTCTGGAAACAAGGACGCTCCGCCATCCTGTAATCCCAACCATTGAGGCAATCGCGCCGGTTCCAGAACATAGACCAGAGAGTGTGCCACGCCGTCTTGTTTGAGGCGCTGACTCAAAGCCTGAGCATCCTGAAGTGCAAAGCCACCACTCGCCACCAGTTGCAATTCTGCTGCACAGTTTCCCGACAGACATACGGCTCCGTAACGCACCAGCTCACCAGCCTGTTCAGACGACAACACCGGTAATTCGGCATCGGGCAAACACACGTGAGAGACGACACCAGGCAATCCATAAATCGATTTGAGACACGCCATGGCGGTATTGGCATCCGGCGGCAACATCACACTCACCAGATCGGAATTCATTTCCAGCAACGCACCCGCCAGGGACAGCAGTTCGGAAGGCTGATAACTCGACACCAGCGGCAAACCCAGCCAGGGGGCTGGCTCGTCATCCAGCGTTTGTGCTTCCGTAAACGAGAGCGCATTGCGCAACATCCCTTCCATGGAAGATGCTTCATCAATCGAGGCCAACAACAAATTCAGTCCATCCTGATTTGCCAGACACGCGCCCAATGCCTGAGGGGCTGTCTCGGTTTCCACCAGGTGAGCCTGCTTGAGGCCTCCGGTTTGCAGAAGCTCTGTGCTATCGGGCACCTGCTCTTTCATTCGATTTCCGGCAATCGCCAGACAACCTGGCTGGCGCGGATTAATTTCCACGATGTCCGCCCAATAATGATCCAGTGCCCGCAGTGGGTACGCCGCCGTTTCATACCATTGAGGCTCTGACCGATTCGCTGTGATCACCAAGGGGCGAAAACCGCGCCGGGGCTGGCTCATGGCCTCCACCGCTCTGCGCCAATCCGCCTCATGATGATCAAAACGCTCTGCCCATTCTTCCAGCCACCGACGGGTGGCAGCATCTGGCAGGTCGGTCATTTCGCTACGAATATCCACCAGCCAGCCATCGGCATTCATATAAATGGCATCAATATCCTGTCCTGCCTGACGCTGTAATTCCGCTTCCAGCATCGCAATCAAAATCGCCGCCGGATCAGAACGCGACACGCATCCAGGCACTGCTTCAGCCGTGGCGATCAGGCGAAGTTCTTGCGACCCAAGGCCACGGCTACCCAAACCAACCGCACGCTGATCCAGCAATGACACCAGTGGATAATGGTCACCAACGCCTTGCATCAACGGCATAAACACATCATCTGATGCCGGAAAACGCGCCCCCTGCAACTCCGGGGAAACCCAGGGGCCGGGCAATAACAATCCGGGAGACGGTGTGCCAAAGTCACGCACCAAAGCCGACATGCCACTTAACGTCAGGGGATAAGCCTTGCGACGACTGCGGCTGGCACTGCTGGTCAGGAGCTGCAAGGCTTCCTGTGCAGCCACCATATCCGGTGTGTTGGTTAACCAATCCCGACTGGTGCGCATCAGAGTCTGATACGCCATCACTGCCGTGCAGGCGGGCACCCAGGCCAGAGCATCGGTCAAAGATCCAGCTGCGGGTGATTTCAGATCCTGATTATCCAGCGGCCGTTTCATTGGCAAACGCTTGAACGAGACCATATTCAACACCAACCAGGCGGCCTGACTCGACAGCACATCCAACTGATGCAAAAAACGAAACCACTGCGGTAAATCCTGAATCAACCCATGCTCCAGCAATCCGGGAGCCAGAGACAACGCCGCTTCCTGAACGTCACAAGAATGCTGAATCAAACCACCATCACGGCACCAGGCGTCGTTATAGTGACCGAATAACTCATCTGAATCCGGGCCATCACCCTTGTGTCGCCACTCCACCGAATACAGATTGGATAATTCCTTGCGCACCATAAATAACCTCGTCTTCAGCCGCCGCGCCTGACAAACACATCATCAACGCGACCAAAACTGTCTGTACCTACTATCATTGCCAAAAAAGTCTAGATAGGGAGGTCGTGGCTCTTCTTGCTGTGCATCAAGCGCATCCCAACGCCGGGTAAAAAACGGAGGAATCATGATCTGAAGCAGCTCATTCGGCACATCGGTGATGAAATGCCTCACATAACTGTTCTGACGTCCTCGGCATCTGGCATCCCGAAGCTCGACCAGGAGTCCACCACACGGCCTTTTCGATCAATCAGATATTTGTAGAAATTCCAACGTGGAAGACCCGCCTGCTCTCCCACTGCCTTGAACAGTGGATGGGCTTTATCACCCGAGACCGGAACAGGAGCCATCATGGTGAAGGTCACCCCAAAGTTTTTGAAACACACATCAGCAGCTTCTTTCTCAGAGTCCGCTTCCTGATTAAAGCTGTCAGAAGCCACACCAATCACGACCAGCCCGGCCTGCTTGTGTTGCTGGTGCAACTTTTCCAGATCGCCAAACTGTCCGGTAAAACCGCAATGGCTGGCGGTATTCACCAGCAATACCGGAGAACCGGCTGAGACAGCGCACAAATCCAGTACCTTACTGGAGTGCAGTTGTTTCATCTGATGCTGGAAAATAGCGGGACATTCCGGGCTGTCCGACCATGCCAGACTGCTGGATAACGCAAGCACCGGGAGTATGGAAACCATCAAAAGACGTGATGTAACGGCATATCGATTCATATTCATTCTGCTTCACCCCAACCGTTAAGTGTATGAACAGTCATTCAGTGATCAAATTAGCAAACACCCCCCCAATGAACAACTTTTGTATAGATTCATGTACAGGTATTTAAGACAACATCCTCAACACGTATTCAAGAAATCCTGGTAGCCATCATTCACATTCAAGGAGCGAGAACTCACCTTGTCCTCAAAAGCCCACCTCAGATCCCTCGGCAGTTTGAGCCAGATCTATTCAACTTGTCGGATTGTCATGCAAAATGAATTGCAATATGCGAATCGTGTAAGGCAAGGATAGACCGACGCACCATAAAACAATGACTTACCTGCTCTGGCCCACATCCTGCAAAACACGTATGACATCTTCTTTTCCTTACCAAGAAGGAACACCATCATGATGCGCAGAGCTTATCTACTCAGCCTGTTACTCAGCGCTCCATCCGCCTACGCGCTGAACCTGAACGATTTGACTTTTGAAGCAGGTAGCGACCCCAGCGGCTATACCATTAAAGGTTCGCCTCTGACCAAGACCCAGGTAACTGACTTGCCAGCGGATACTCTGCAAAATGTGTACGCCATGCTGCCAGAAGGTGTTGAGGTCAACCCAACCTTTATTGATGAGATCAAGGCCACCAGCATCGGGATTGATGACGATGGTATCGGGCCAAACGATACCGTCACAGCTACCGTTACTTTTTTGAACGAGGGCGCAGGGTATCGCAACACACTGGGCTACTTTATTTTTGAGACCAACAACCCGCCACAAACTAAAGAAGATGTTGCAGCACATGTTGTGATTTTCCCCAATACCTCCAAGGCACCTGATGGTGATTTGGCTGAAGGGGACACCATGGATTTGAATATCAACTTGCAGCCAGGACAGAGCCTGGGCTTTTTTGTGATTCCCAATGGCTGGGGATGGGGAAATGGTTCTTACAACAACATCACCAGTTTCGGTAGCTGGAATACGCCATTCTATTCTCTGATTGATCTGAACCCGGAAGACACCTCGGAAAACCGCCACCACAACGTTATCTTTCTGGATGTTGAAAACGAGTTTCTGGTGGTCGGTTTTGAAGATTTGTATCGTCCACACGGCGATAACGACTTCAATGATCTGCTGTTCACCGTCAAACTGAACCACTTCGCCGCCATTGACGGAGTCGATGAAGAAGGCAACGTAGACGCCAAGTACGAAGTGTTAACCGATGAAAATTCAACGGATATCACCATCAAGAGCATTTACCCATCCGCCAGTAGCTGGGCAACGCTGGCGTTTGAAGACCGTTGGCCTTCACAGGGTGACTACGACTTCAATGATGTGGTGCTGCAATACCGCCTGACCGAAACCATGAACGGCAAGCGTGAAATCAAATCCATCGAAGGCGATTTTGACGTCAAGGCCATGGGCGGCTCTTACAACAACGGCTTTGCGATTCGTATCCCCAGTGTTGATCCAGCCAATGTCGCCAGCTTCACGTTGAGCAAAAACGGGAAGGAAGTGGAAGCCAGTATTGATCCAGCCGCAACCGAGCTGATCGTTGAACTGAGTGGCAATATCAAAGACGACCTTGAGTCCATTGGTGCGATCAACGAGTCCTGTGTGTTTTTCAGAACCCAATCCAGCTGCCTGGCCTCCCAGACACAAAAGCTGAACTACAGCTTCACAGTGGAATTAACCGATCCCGTCTCCAAAGACGACATTGGTTCTGCACCATACGACCCGTTTATCTTTGCGGCCACTGCCACCTACCACGGGGATGAATTCAATTATCAACCCGGTCGAGAATGGGAAACGCACCTGAAGCAGTTCACCGGTACCTCCAGAATGAACCTGGACTTCTTCAATACTTATAATGACAAGTCCACGGCTTCAAACTTCTTTATTACTGCCGCCAACTTCCCATGGGCCTTGAACCTCAGCTACCCCTGGGTACACCCGCTGGAAAACGTTGATATCAGCCATGCCTACCCACAGTTTTCAACCTGGGTAACCAGCAGTGGTGAAAGCAACAAACAGTGGTACACCACTGACAACGCCGACAGCAGCAAAACCGCTCAGGAGTAACATCATGAAAACATCCAATGCTTCTTTACTCGCTCTGATGATTGCCACCCTGACACTGGCTTCCTGTGGTGGCTCATCCGACTCTGAGTCTGCTGACAGCAACAAACCAGCGGATAACCCCCCAACAGAAACACCGACAGAAACACCGACAGAAACACCGACAGAAACACCGACAGAAACAGAGGTTAAATCTACAAGCTTAGTCGCTAAGGAAAGCTTCAGCTTCCGTACCGACCAGGAAATTACGGTCACGGTTCAACCTGCTACCGGTGCTGAAGGCGTTGCCAATGTGTATACCGCATCAGACAAGGGCAATGTCGACCGCCCGGATTATTTGTCCAGGGTGACAACCATACGGCCTGATTTGAATGCCAGTGCGAAGATCAATTACACAGGCACAGAGGGGATATTGTGGATTGAATGGCTGCCGAGCATTAACTCAGATTCCCCGGAAAGCCTGACCAAGCTGACGATCAGCTCCAACCAATCCAGCTACTACGTTGATGTGCAGTAGTTTCGACTGTCTGTGGGCACAAAAAAACCGCGCCGAGGCGCGGTTTTTTATGGTCTAGCGTATGGGGGGTGCGATTACATCATGCCGCCCATGCCGCCCATTCCACCCATGCCGCCCATATCAGGCATTGCTGGAGCCGCTTCAGACGGAACCTCAGCAACCATAGCTTCGGTAGTGATCATCAGACCAGCAACAGAAGCCGCCGCCTGCAGGGAAGAACGAGTCACTTTCGCTGGGTCAAGAATACCCATGTCGATCATGTCGCCGTATTCGCCAGTTGCAGCGTTAAAGCCGAAGGAACCTTCGCCAGCCTTAACCTTGTCAACAACCACGGAACCTTCAGCGCCAGCGTTACCAGCGATCTGACGGATTGGAGATTCCATCGCGCGCAGAGCCAGAGCGATACCAACGTTCTGGTCTTCGTTGTCGCCTTCAACGGAAACAGAAGACAGTGCGCGAACCAGAGCAACACCACCACCGGCAACAACGCCTTCTTCTACCGCAGCGCGAGTCGCGTGCAGAGCGTCGTCAACGCGGTCTTTCTTTTCTTTCATTTCAACTTCGGAACCAGCGCCAACCTTGATCACAGCAACACCGCCAGCCAGCTTGGCTACGCGCTCTTGCAGTTTCTCTTTGTCGTAGTCGGAAGTAGAAGCCGCCATTTCAGCGCGAATCTGTTCAACGCGTGCGTTCACTTCGTCAGCGGAACCAGCACCGTCAACAACCACGGTGTTTTCTTTGCTGATCACAACCTTGTTGGCAGTACCCAGCATATCCAGAGTGGTGGTTTCCAGAGACATGCCCACTTCTTCGCTGATTACCTGACCGCCAGTCAGAATCGCGATGTCTTGCAGCATGGCTTTGCGACGGTCGCCGAAGCCAGGTGCTTTAACCGCAGCAACTTTGAACGTACCGCGCAGGTTGTTCACAACCAGAGTCGCCAGCGCCTGACCTTCAACGTCTTCAGCAACGATCAGCAGAGGACGGCTGGACTTGGCAACGCCTTCCAGAACTGGGATCAGCTCTTGCAGGTTGTCGATTTTCTTGTCAACCAGCAGGATCAGCGGGTTATCCAGCTCAGTGGTCATTTTTTCCTGGTTGGTTACGAAGTACGGAGACAGGTAACCACGGTCGAACTGCATGCCTTCAACCACTTCCAGTTCGTCGGCGAAGCCTTTGGCTTCTTCAACAGTGATCACGCCTTCCAGACCCACTTTGTCCATCGCTTCGGCAATCATTTTGCCAACTTCAGCATCGGAGTTAGCGGAAATGGTACCAACCTGAGCAATGGCCTTGCTGTCTTTACAGGTCTGGGCTTGTTCTTTCAGAGAAGCAACAACAGCAGCAGTTGCCTTGTCGATGCCGCGCTTCAGATCCATTGGGTTCATGCCAGCCGCAACAGACTTCAGACCTTCGTTAACGATTGCCTGAGCCAGAACGGTTGCCGTCGTGGTGCCATCACCCGCCTGATCGTTTGCCTGGGAAGCCACTTCCTTAACCATTTGAGCGCCCATGTTCTCGAACTTGTCTTCCAGTTCGATTTCACGTGCTACAGATACACCATCTTTGGTGATGGTTGGCGCGCCGAACGACTTGTCCAGAACCACGTTACGACCTTTAGGGCCCAGTGTTACCTTAACCGCGTTAGCCAGTACGTTAACGCCTGCCAGCATGCCCTGACGCGCTTCGTTGCCAAATTTTACTTCTTTTGCAGCCATTATCAGTTTTCCTCAGAATTCAGTTCGTTTTGCTTTGAAGGTTCATGCCAATCGGGCATTCAGGCTTCAACAACGCCGTAGATTTCATTTTCGCTCAGGATCAGCAGTTCTTCGCCATCCACTGTGATGGTATTAGAGCCGGAGTACTTACCGAAAACCACGGTATCACCGACTGCAACGGCCAGAGCCTGAACGTCACCGTTGTCCAAAACGCGACCAGTACCGACAGCGACCACTTCACCTTGATTAGGCTTTTCTGCAGCAGCGCCTGGTAACAGGATGCCACCAGCGGTGGTTTGCTCTTCTTCCTTGCGACGAACAACAACACGATCGTGTAAAGGACGGATTTTCATTTGAGGTTATCTCCAATGGTGTTAAGCAAATTGTGCCATACGGGCCTGTTGGTGATTGGCACCAACATCAACCCAAATCGTTGTGAAAGGTTTTATTAGGGCGAGCAAATGCTTTTCAACACCTGCCCTGAAAAAATTTTCAGTCTTCGCGGCGATATTCGCCATCAATCACTTCCGGGCGCTGACTCGAGCGCTCGGTGTGGCCTAGCGGGTCTTTCCCGAAGGGCTGTCGGCTGGATTGATGCATTTCATCAGCCTGCTGAAACGAGCCACCGCCATGAAAAGAACCGGCACCCATCATCCTGGGTTTCAACAGCTTCAGAACGGAACCAATCAGCAGGCGGCGCACGCCCGGAATCAACAGGGAAAAGCCCAGACCATCAGTCAGGAATCCCGGCGTCAGCAACAAGGCTCCGGCAAACGCCAACAGAAAACCTTCGGCCAATTCATTGGCAGGCAGGCTGCCCTCATTCATGCGCTGTCCGGCACGGGTCAGCACCTCCATGCCCTGACGCTTCAGCAGCGACACACCCACAATGGCGGTGAAGACTATCACCAGCAAGGTCCAGCCAATTCCGATCATGGAACCGACTTTGAACAAAACCATCAGCTCCAGCATGGGGATGATGATAAATGCGATTAAGAGGGGCACGAGTTTTCTCCGCTGCCTTGTGTATGAATTCCAAAAGGTGGGGATGATTCGGCGAAAAACAAGCCATTCAGCCTCAGCCTGTCCTATCTGAACGTGCATTTTTGGCCCGCCAGCCGCCATTCTGCCACCACTATAGATTTGATGAATTGTGCGTATTGGCCAGCTACACCAAAGGTGGAGTTTGGTGAGCGCCTGTCTGCTCTATAATCAGTCGGCTTGTCCATGGTCAGTTGTCAGTCAGGCAGTCGGCACTGGCTTCCAAAATCGGAATCTACGCCCGCGGATACGCCATTCTGGATACATCCGTTCATTAGAAGAACAAGAATCTGGCAGGATTCCAGATCTTATTTTCCAAACTGGAGCTCATTTATGTCTCTGCAAGACAAAGTCATTGCAATCACTGGTGCCGGTCAGGGCCTTGGCCGCGCCATGTCAGTATTCCTTGCTCAGAAAGGCGCTCGTATTGCCATTATTGACCTGAACCAGGAACAGATGGATGAAACCAAACGTTTGATTGAAGCCGCAGGCAGCAGCGCTGAAGTCTTCGTTTGTAACGTTGCGGACGAAGCTCAGGTAGAAACCACCTTTGCGGCGATTACCGCGAACATGGGCGGCCTGTTTGGTCTGGTGAACAATGCCGGTATTCTGCGCGATGGTCTGATGGTACGCGAGAAAGACGGTGAGATTTCCAAGCTGTCCCTGTCCCACTGGCAGGCCGTGATTGATGTCAACCTGACTGGCGTGTTCCTGTGTGGCCGTGAAGCCGCTGTCCAGATGATCAAGGGCGGTGAAGGCGGCTGCATCGTGAATATCTCCAGCATCTCCCGCTCGGGCAACATGGGTCAGAGTAACTACTCGGCCGCCAAAGCCGGTGTCGCGACGCTGGCCACAGTCTGGGCCAAAGAGCTGGCGCGTTACAACATTCGCGCCAATGCGGTAGCACCGGGCTTTATCGAAACCGACATGACCGGCAGCATGCCTCCACAAGTGCTGGACAAAATCATCTCCGGTATTCCACTGAAGCGTATGGGCCAGCCTGAAAACATTGCTCACACTGTCGCGTATCTGATGGAAAACGACTATGTGTCTGGCCGTGTGATGGAAGTGGATGGCGCGTTGCGTATCTAGCCTTCAGTACACCGGAAGCCTGATCAGGGTTGATCCTTATTCGACATCCCCTTACCATGGCTGACAAAGCGTTATGAAGACCCTTCATAGCGCTTTTTTTATGGCTGCTGTTCTCTGAGTCTGACATTCAGAAACGTCTTCAGCAGTGTCTATACAGCCGCTCTCTGCCGGGAGCCGGACTGCACCCACGGGAGCCGACACTCCCTGTCACTCATCAATAACAAAGCAGGTTGATATGCAATCAACAATGCAAGAATCACCATCTTCCATGACGAACAGCACGCTCTCCAACAAACGCCTGACCGGTCTGGCTCTTGCTCTGGCCCTGACCAGCGCCGCTCCCGTTGCACTGGCTTCCCCCTCCATCAGTGGCGGATTCTGGATGAACTACCGCTACCACGTTAACAGTGGCACTGATGAAGCGCGTGACAGCAACACCAGTGGCGATATCGCTGATGAAGCCATCGTGTTCTACATTACCGATAAGCCAAAGGACAAGCCGTGGTCTTTTGAATCCGAAATCCGTTTTGGCCCCGGCGCTTTCACCAACCCGGCCAACAACAGCACCGGCGATAACTTCGGCATTCACAAAGCCTGGATGGGCTACCAGTTGAACGATACCCACGCGGTCAAAATTGGTAAAAGCCAGGTGCCGTTCGGCTTCAAGAACAGTAACTTCTGGCCGGGCGATATGTTGATGGGTGGCTACGGCGACCAGATGGACGTGGGTGTCAAACTGTCTGGCAGCCAGGACACGCTCAGCTACAATCTGGCTTATTACCACGCCGATGACTGGGGCGAAACCAGCACCGACACGATGGATGACGGAGGTCACTGGGGCACGAAGACCACCTACCGCAAGGTACAGACCGTCGTCGCTGATGCTTCTTTCCCGCTGGCGGAAAACCACACCATCGGCGCGTCTTACCAGAATGGTCAATTACAAGATCTGGAAGGCACCGACCCGGAAAACCCACTCAGTGGCAGCCACAATGCCGCCGTCGCTTACTACAAGGGTAAAGTCGCGGACGTAGGCATCAAGGCACAATACCTGGCCACGGAACGTCGCTTGCCCAAGTCCCTGAATCAGGAATTTGTTCAAAACACCCGGGCGCTGCTGGAACTGTCCTACAGCATGGGTGACTACTATTTCTACGCCGATGGCACCTGGGCATCCCCGGACACCGAAGGCAATACCGCCGATGACGTAGCGGCCTATGCTTACGGCATGATGTACGACTACGGTGCAGGTTGGTTCTACGTTGAGTACCTGACCCAAAACGGCTACATCAACGCCAATGGCATGGTGGGTGAAGGCGACTTTGACGCCTTGTACGTTACTCTGGATTACTACTTCTGATTTAAGAAAGGGTAATCCGCTTCACGGTCTGCCCCTGGCGGGCCGTTTTCTTTTTCTCTCAGCCCGTAGAGGATTGGACGTGAGTGCCTCAGAAACTCCCCCCGACGTCGTCCCGAATGACATTCGCCTGTACACATTGCTGGCCAGTATCCCGGCAGGCAAGGTCGTTACCTATGGTCAGGCAGCTAACCTGATTGGCTTGCCCCGACGCGCCCGCTGGGTTGGGCAAATGCTGAAGCAGCTTCCCAAAGACAGCCGCTTGCCCTGGCATCGGGTGATCAATGCTCAAGGCAAAATCAGCCTGCCTCTGACGCGAGGACAAACCCAAGCCGAGCGCCTGCGAGCCGAAGGAGTCATGGTGACTCAGGAAGGAAAAATCAGCCTGAAGCAATACGGCTGGTGCGTTTAACCCCTATCCCGCCCTCGCTCGATCTGATGTATTCATTACCTGGCGGCTCTGTTAGCCTGCTTTCTTTCTTTTGCCACACCGGCCAGGGCTTGATGCATGCAGGTTGAAGATCAGGAAGTTGCACACTTTCTCCGACAATACCCTCCCTTTGACTCTCTCGAAGATGACGCCCTGAACGAACTCGCTCAGCAGGTCGAGATCAGCTACGTGCGAGCCAATCGCATGGTGCTGCAGTACGGTGAGGAAATGACCGACCTGTATGTCATTCGCAGTGGCGCGGTTGAAACCCATCGCCGTAACGGCGAGTTGTTTAACCGTCTGTCTGAAGGGGATATCTTTGGACAAATGGGCCTGCTGATGAAGCGTCGGGTGCGCTTTCCGGCTCGTACCATGGAAGACACCCTGCTGTACTGCATTCCGGCCGATCTGTTTGATCATTACTGCAATCGCTTTGAACGCTTTGCAGAATTTTTTGAGGTGGATGGCAGCGACCTGTTGCGCAAAACACTGGCCACCCAGGCTGACAATAACGACCTGACCACCGTTCGGGTGCGTTCTATTCCTCTGCGAGACCCCGTTTGCGTCAACCAGGACACACCGGCGCATCAAATCGCCACACACATGGACGAAGAACGGGTTTCATCCGTGCTGGTACTCTCCCAACAGGGCGTGATCGGCATCATTACCGATCAGGATTTGCGCAGTCGCTTGCTGGCCCGGCGTTTACCGGACACCACACCCGCTCATCAGATTATGTCCCATGAAATGGCGATGATTGAAGACAGCGAATACCTGTTTGAAGCCTTGCTGATCATGCTGCGCCTGAACCTGCATCACCTTCCGGTCACTCGCAAAGGCCAACCGGCCGGGGTGATGAGTATGTCCGATATTTTGCGCCATGAATCCCAGAGCAGCTTGCTCATGGTGCGCGGTATCCATTGGCAAACCAACGTGGACGAGCTGGCTCGCTTTACCCGCCAATTGCCTTCGGTGTTTGTTCGCATGGTCAACGAAGACGCCAACTCACACATGATTGGCAGCGCCATGTCCGTTATTGGCCGCACCATCAAGCAACGTTTGCTGGAGCTGGCTGAAGAGAAATACGGCCCTCCGCCAGTGCCTTATTGCTTTCTGGCACTGGGTTCCATGGCACGGGATGAGCAATTGATTGTTACCGATCAGGATAACGCTCTGATCTTGCACGATGATTATCACCCACCCGCTCATCAGGGCTACTTCGAGAAACTGGCTCGCTTTGTCTCCGACGGTCTGAATGCCTGTGGTTACCGCTACTGCAGCGGCAATATCATGGCGTCCAACCCGGAGTGGCGGCTGACTCGTCAACAGTGGCGCGACCGTTTTTCAGACTGGATTGATCACCCCACCCCACAGTCCTTGCTCAACAGTAATATTTTCTTTGATCTGGATGGCGTGCATGGCGAAACCCAGTGGGCTGATGAACTGGTTGACTTTGTGACGCAGCACGCCACCAACAACACACGTTTTCTGGCCCACATGGCCAGAAATGCGCTGAATCGCACCCCTCCTTTGGGCTTCTTCAAAGGGTTTGTCATGGAGCAGGATGGTAAACATCTGCCTTCCATCAACCTGAAACGACGTGGCACCGCACCGCTTTCAGACCTGATCCGCATTCATGCGCTGGCCATTGGCTCGACCGCTCGCAATTCGTTTGAACGGCTGGATGACATTGCAGCTTCAGGCTTGCTCCCAGAGGGCAACCCCAGAGACTTGAGCGATGCGCTTGAATACATTGCCCTGGTGCGCATCAAGCATCAGGCGGCGGACATCGAACGTGGCGATCAGGCCGATAACAATATCGAACCCGAGCTGTTATCCACCTTTGAACGCCGCAATCTGAAAGAGGCCTTTCAGGTTGTCGACCGTGCCCAGGGCTTTCTGCGTTATCGCTATCAAGCGGGCAAACCACTGAACCTCAAGAAATGACTCAGGACGGTAATATGCGTTCCAGACACATTGAATGGCGAGAACAGTACGCACAGCGGGCAGCCCAGGCGACCAACTCGCATCTGAAACGTTACTATCAGACTGGCATGGTGGCTTCCGATACACCGGTTTCCGAGTTACCGATGATTGCACTCGACTTTGAGACCACCGGGCTGAATCCAGACCAGGATGAAATCATCAGCATCGGGCTGGTGCCGTTTAATCATCAACGTATTTACTGTCGGCAAGCCAATGAGTGGCTGGTCAAACCCGGCGATTCTCTGTCACAACAATCTGTAGTCATTCATGGCATTCGTCATTCGGACGTATCCGAAGCCCCCGACCTGTTACACATTCTGAACGAGGTCTTACCGGCGCTGAGTGGACGGGTGATTGTGGTGCATTACCAGAGAATTGAACGCCAGTTCATGGCGCGAGAGTTACTGCGAAGAATTGGGGAAAGCATGGAATTTCCCGTCATTGATACCATGGCGCTGGAGCACCACCTGCTCTTGCAACACCAGTCCTGGCAAGACAAGCTGCTGAAACGGCCTTTGGCACCCTTGCGGCTGGGAGAATGTCGGCAACGCTATCGGCTGCCGTTTTATCATCCTCACCACGCACTGACCGACGCCATCGCAACAGCCGAGTTGCTGCAAGCACAACTGGCGCATCACTTCAGCCCGGACACACCCGTATCCGAGCTGTGGCGTTTTTAATCGATCAACGTCGCTCGGTACGCAATCCCATCACCAGACTGACACACATCAGCAGCAACACAAACGTAAAGGGCAGACCGGTTGAAATGGTTCCGGCCTGCAGTGCCTGCATGGCTTCCGTTCCGCCAATCCACAACATCGCAGCGGCAATGGCACCCTCAACTGACGCCCAAAAAACCCGCTGAGGCACTGGCGCATCGATTTTACCGCCTGCGGTGATGCTATCGATTACCAGCGAGCCTGAATCGGACGACGTAATAAAAAACACCATCACCAGCATAATGGCGATCACAGAGACGATGCTGGCCATGGGCAGTTGATCAATCATCTGGAAAGTGGCCATGGAAACATCAGTCAGACCATTGGCCCCCAGCGCACCGATGTTGTTGGCAACCTGATCAATCGCGACGCCACCAAACACACCCATCCAGATAATCGTGATCGCTGTTGGCACCAACAACACGCCCGCAATAAATTGACGAATAGTACGACCCTTGGAAACACGAGCGATAAACATGCCCACAAATGGCGACCAGGATACCCACCAGGCCCAATAGAACACCGACCAGCCTTGCAACCAGGCTTCATCTTCACGGCCATGAGGGTTGCTCAGAGGAATGATATTTTCCAGATAAGCCACCAGCGTCGTAGGAATATTGGAAACTGCCGGGCCAAAGGCCACCAGGGCAACAAAGACCAGAAAAGCCAGGGCCAGCAGCATATTGATATTACTCAACACCTTAACGCCCCCTTCCAGACCGCGCACCACCGACACAATGGCCAAGACCGTGACAAACACAATCACCAGAATCTGGAGACCAATACCGCCCTCAAGGCCAAATACGTGATTGATGCCACCGGCTGCCTGCTGAGCACCCAACCCCAAAGAGGTTGCCAAACCAAACAACGTCGCCAGCACCGCCAGAATATCAATCAGGTGGCCCGCCCAACCCCAGGTTTTATCTCCCAGAATCGGATAGAACACAGAGCGAATCGACAACGGCAAACCTTTGTTATACGCAAAAAAAGCTAAAGACAGGGCAACAATGCCGTAAATCGCCCAGGCATGGATTCCCCAGTGATACATGGTCGCTCCCATGGCCAGCTCGGCGGCAGCCTGAGTGTTGGGTTCCACAGACAACGGAGTTTCATACCAGCCGGTGTAATACGCCAGAGGCTCCGCTGTTCCCCAGAACATCAGGCCAATACCAATACCAGCAGCAAATAACATGGCAAACCAGGACATCAGGGAATGTTCGGCTTCTGCGTGTTCGCCCCCAAGACGAATGTTTCCGTAAGGCGATACACTCAGGCCAATAATGAACAGCAGAATGAGATTGACTGACCAGATAAAGAAGGCATCAAAGGTGCCAATAATGTCCCACTTGAGACCATCCAGAGCGGCTTTGGCAGTTGCTGTGTCGCTGACCAGAACGGCCACCAGAAAAAGGATGATCAGTGCAGCGCTAATACCAAAAACCGGGTTATGAACGTCAAACCCCCATTTCTGAACATTATCCTGACCGACTTCGTAATCCGTATTTTTGATACTGTATTTATCGTGATGTTGAGACATAAAACGCTCTGGATAACAAATTTGTTTTGTACCCTAAAGGTTTAGTACATATTTCTCAAATTACGGCAACCGATTGAAAGTAATAGCCCCCACCCGCAGTCGGTTCTTGCGGTTCGAATGTGTGAGAGCTGCTTTTATCCAACCATTCCATACAGCTGTATTTATTTGAGCGGGTCGTTGAGATCGTCGCAACGACGTTCTGCTATCTGTGTCTGCTTTTTAATCAACACCAGAACCAGCACAATGGCCGGAATGCCCAACCCGGCCGCCGTGACAAAGAAATGCGCGTAACCCCAGCCGTCCACCACCCAGCCAGAGAAGCCGCTGATGAATTTACCCGGCAACGTCATCAATGAGCTGAACAAGGCGTACTGTGTCGCCGTATAGCTTTTATTGGCCAGGCTCGACAAATAGGCCACAAAGGCCGTCGAGGCAATACCGCCACTGAGATTGTCGGCACTGATCACAATCGCCAGCCAGCTTAACGGCGGACGTTCACCGCTGTAGCCCAGCGCCATCACCGCAAAGAGCAGATTAGTCACCGCAACCAGTACCGCTCCCAGCAACAACGGTCGATACAGTCCCCACTTCACCACCATCACACCGCACAGGGCCGAACCCGCAATGGTCATAAAGAAACCAAACAGTTTGGCAATACTGGCAATATCCGATTTGCTGTACCCCAGATCCAGATAGAAAGGATTGGCCATCACGCCCATGGTGATGTCACTGAGACGGAACACAGCGATAAACGCCAGAATCAACAGGGCAAACCAGCCATTGCGCTGGAAGAACTCCAGTACCGGACAGATCACAGCACCCAGCAGCCAGCGTTGCCAAGCGGGTCGCTGCAACAAATTCATTGGCCGACCGAACAAGCGATCAATCATGTCAGCATCGTTTTGGCTGCGTTGTTCAGTGTTGAGATGCTTCGGCTCATCACTCCAGAGAAGGGTCAGCACTGCGACCACCATCAGAGCCGCCATGCTTAGATAAGCCGCACTCCAACTGTACCAGTCGGCCATGTACAAGGCCCCGGCACCGGACACCAGCAAAGCCACCCGATAGCCAAAAATATAACTGGCCGACATCGCCCCTTGCAGGCTGTCATCCACCGACTCAATCCGAAACGCATCCAGCGCCACATCCTGCGTGGAGGAACTGAAAGCCACTAATAGAGCCGCTGCTGCTATCCACCACAAGTCCGTCTGCGGATTCAGCCCACTCATCCACACCAGCCCCGCTGCAACTCCTAGCTGTCCGAACAGAATCCAGCTACGGCGCTGGCCCAATCGTCGGCTGAGGAAGGGCAAACCAAATCGGTCAACCACCGGAGCCCAAAACACCTTGATTGAATACGTGATGCCAACCCAGGCAAAAAAACCGATGGTGGTGCGCTCAACTTCAGCGTCTCTTAACCAGGCGGCCAGAGTCGAAAACACCAACAGAAAGGGCAAGCCCGCCCCAAAGCCCAACAAGCTGATGGCAACAACCGGTTTGCGGGTATAGATATGTCGAGCTTCTTGTAACCAGGCCCGAAAGGATCGGGAAGAAGAGGCCG
Source organism: Oceanobacter sp. (assembly GCA_045430275.1). Taxonomy (GTDB): domain Bacteria; phylum Pseudomonadota; class Gammaproteobacteria; order Pseudomonadales; family Oceanobacteraceae; genus Oceanobacter. The sequence goes on from JAILXU010000002.1 coordinate 175,342, forward strand.
CTTCAGTGGAAGAAACGGCGGATGTATCACGAGAAGAGGTCATTAATCTTTGAAGTTTTTAAACGCCAGCGGCAACGAGATGGACTCATCCGAGCGGAACAGCGCCATCGCCTGCTGCAGGTCATCACGCTTTTTACCTTGAATCCGAACCATTTCACCCTGAATGGACGCCTGAACTTTCAGCTTACTGTCCTTGACGATCTTGACCATTTTTCTGGCCAGATCCTTGTCGATGCCCTGACGCATGGTGGCAATCATTTTCACTTGCTTGCCTGCCCCAGTCAGATCACCGTATTCCAGACACGACACCTTGATGCTTCGTTTGATCATGCACGATTCCAGAATCGGCTTCATTTGCTCAATCTGGAACTCTTCATTGGCCGTCAGCGTGACGGCAAATTCCTTCAATTCAAAGCTGGCATCCACGCCCTTGAAATCAAAACGGGTGCTCAGCTCGCGATTGGCCTGATCAACAGCATTTTGGGCTTCGTGCTTATCAACTTCGGATACGGTATCAAACGATGGCATAGCAACAGATTCCTCTTCATACGCACCACCAGAGCCATTCTGACGGGCATTTCATTCTGGCGTGATTGTATACTCCCGTCCTCTGGTAAAAGCAAAGATAATCCCGAGCCTTCACCCTGATCAAATGCCCGTATATCGCGGCTCACTCTGACAACCGGCCTCTTATTACAAAGGATGCATTATGCCCAATACGCCCCAGACACTCCGACTCGGCATTCTCGGCATGGGAGCCATTGGCACGCTGATGGCCTGGCACTGGCGTCAGCATTCCGTCTGCGTTCTGGGCCGCACGCCCGGCACTTCATGCCACCGCCAACTGACCCTGCTGGATCAAACCACTCAAACATTCACATTGCCTTCCTGGCAAGAAGAAGCACTGGATTGGCTGGTCGTTACCACCAAAGCCACCCAGACTCTGGACGCACTGGCTCCGTGGCAAGGTCAGTTAAAACAGGTTAAACGCCTGCTGTTATTGCAAAACGGTATGGGGCAACAGGAAGAGGTCGAGCAGTGGTTACAGCACCATCAGCTCACGTGTGATGTCTGGCTGGGTATTTCAACCGAAGGGGCCTTTCGTTCGTCATCGGAACAAGTGGTCTACGCCGGAGAAGGCCAAACGGTGATTGGCCCGGTTCAGGCCCAATACGCTTCCAGCGTCACCTTGCCTCCCCGGCTTCAACGCGTGGATAACATCCAGCAACGCCAGCGCGACAAGCTCGCCATCAACGCCATTCTCAATCCACTGACAGGGCATCTTCGGTGTCACAATGGCGAGCTGGTCAATAACCCGGATTATCAGCCTCAACTGATTGCACTGGCCACCGAAGTGCAGTCTCTGTATCAACACATCGGTTGGTATCAGGATTCCCCCTCAGTACCGAACCTGATTGAACGCTCACAACAGGTGGCCACTGCAACCGCCCGAAATAAATCATCCACCTTGCAGGACATTCTGGCCGAGCGCCCGACCGAACTGCCTTATATCTGTGGCTACCTGCTCGATATCGCCCAACAACATGATAGCTGGCCGATGCCGATCACACAGCGCCTTTACCGCGAGCTACAACTTGTACCATGAGCGGCAAGGCAGGCGTCCAAGATTCTTCATAGCCAAGCTGAAAAATAGTCATATTCCCAACCGAGATTAGTGATTGACCCCATTCCTGTCGGTCGCTAGTCTTGCTCGCTTCGTTCAGGTGCTCCGCTTTCTTTTCAATAAGAGCGGAGTTAAACGGGAAGTCTGGTGCGTCATCTCCCAAAGAGAGCAAAACCAGCGCTGCCCCCGCAACGGTGATCGACTCAACCACAAACACATGCATTACTTGCCACTGTGACAAGCATGTCTATGCGATTCATGGGAAGGCGTTTGTGGTGCTGCACACTTTGTTTTCAAACAGCGTGCGGCCAGTCGTCAGCCCGGATACCGGCCTGATTTCGTATTCAACCCAGCTGCGGAGGGCGGCCGTGGCGTATTCGGTTGAGAGCAGCGTGATCACTGCCCTGAACGGTTCTCGTTACGTGCCTGTATCTTGCGGTTATCAAAACCGAGAACGTTGTGATCAGGCTATCTATCCCTCTCTATTGCGGCTGCTTTCTGATAGCGCTACCAACAGCCGCTGACGAACCTTCAGATTCACATCATCACGAACTGCCCAACGTGGTCAGTTACGGCCAGCAGGAACCCTTGCCCGATACCGGTCTCACCGTACTGACCCGCGAGCAATTTGCGGTAGGCAGCACTCAGGTTAGCGATGTTCTGGAGCATGTGAATGGCCTGCAACTTCAGCCGCTCGGTGGTCTGGGCGATCCAACACTGGTGTCCATTCGAGGGGCTTCCGGGCAACAAACCCGGCTGCTGATTGATGGCGTAGAGGTGAATCAGGGCCAGTATGGCAGCTATGACCTCAACGCCTTGCCGCTAAATCGCGTGGAACGGATTGAGATTCTGTCCGCCAGTGCTGATATGAGTTATGGCCTGAGTGCCGACCAGGCCATTGGCGGCACCATCAACCTGATCACCGCAGACGGCAGCAGCCACACGCGCCATGCTTCGGCGAGCATTGGCAGTTGGGGCACGGCAAACATCAGCATGGATGCGCCGCTTTGGCGCAGTGATAACAACCGCTATCGCACTCAGGTCTGGTATGAACACCAGCGCAGCGACAACAATTACGACTATCCGGTTGCCAGCCCGGAAAACGATCCCACCCAACAAAACCGGCTGGAACCACTGCGTAATGCCGAGTATCACCGCAACAGCCTGACGCTGACTCAGGCAACTCCCTGGGCAGAAACAGCACTGACACTGCAAGAAGAGCACAAGGGCCAGCCGTCTTATCACCGCAACCCCAAAGACAACAACGCGGCTCTGGACAACACCAGCGGTGAACTCAAGATCACCGGCACGCCTGCGTCACTCAGTGAATCGGTGCCGGTCAGTGTGCATTGGCAACTGTTCCATAATCGTCGTAACGAATCGTTCAAAGATCCGCAAGGCGTCGTCGGCCTGGGTGTCGATGATGACCGCTATCAGTATCGCCACAGCCAGGCCAATCTGAGCGCTGTGCTGTACCCGGAAGCCTCCTCCTGGCAAGCCGGTATTGGCGCACAACTGTCTCATCAGACCTACCAGAGCGAATATCGTGAAGACAGCGATAGCCAGGAATGCTCTACCCTGCAAGGCAACTGCGATACGTTTTCGTGGCTTGACCGCTTGCAATGGCTGGCTCAGACCAACTGGCAAAATGACGATGACAGTGCGCAATTTCAGTTCAGTGCCCAACACACACGGGAACAGCGCGGCCAACGCAAACGCACCAATCAGCAGCGAAAATCCTCCGCATCACAAGCTTTCCCAACGGTTCAGGTGAACTGGCGTCAAACCCACGACGTTTTCGATCAATCTGAATGGCAGTGGCGTATCAGCTACAAGCGCACCACACGTTCACCAACCCTGTACGAACAATTTGGTGATCACGGTTTTATTGTCGGTTCTCCAGAGCTGAAGCCCGAACTCAGCCGCTCTGTCTCGCTGGAGCAGCAACTGTCAACGGAACTGCTAACGTTACCCACGCAATTGGAACTGACCGGATTTCAACGCAAGCTGGAAGATGCCATTTTCCCTGAATACGACACTCGGGGGGTCGGGCGCTATAAGAATCTCAGCCAAGCCACACTTCATGGTGTTGAGTGGCGATGGCAGCAAACCTTGCCACTCGTTCACAACCAGTGGTCATGGTCCTTCTCTGGTAGCCACTACCGCAGTAATACCGACTCACCCCACATTAAAAACATCAGAAATAAACAGTTGCCAGGGATCTATCACACTCGCTTTCTGGGCAGCCTGTCATGGCAGTCTTCGCCATTAACAACGACCCGACACCGGGTGCAATTACAAATGGAATGGGCCGACGACCTGTATACCGGCGCAGAGAATGTACCTGCTCAGCAAGCTGACTTGCGCGACCTCATCAATGCTTCCTACCAATATCAACATCAATCGGGCAGTGCTGGCTTGCGAATACACAATTTAGTGAACCAACGCTTTAACGATTACACCGATCGACCGGCTCGACCGCGACAATGGACGTTATTTATTAACCATCAATTCTGACCTGACTGGAATTTATTTATGAACCAACATCTATTATTCAAACATGTGCTCACTATTGGTGGAGCCGTATTATTGGCTGCTTGTGGTGCTGACAACGACAAAGACAATACCGTTTCCATCAAGGAGGGCAGCTACGTTGTTCAAATGAACAAAGAGGTTGCTGCGGGCAACCTGATTGGTGATCGCACCCCAACTCAAGGCTTGCTTACCACCGTCGGCACGGATTACGCGTTATCGAGCTACCAATCAACGCTCTATCATCTTGGTAGATTCGGTGTTGATAGAATGACACGCTACGACCAGGAACTGGACAAAGACAAGGCCGTCTGGGATTTCAGTGCCAACGATGCGAATTCACCCAGCAATTCCAACCCTTACGAGCTGGTTCAGAATGCAGACGATAACGCCTATCTGATTCGCTATGGTGCGACCACGATCTGGCAGGTTGATCCTTCTGCTACTCAGGAAGCGGACTTCATCAAAGCCACCATTGATCTGTCAGACTACAACGCCACAGGGGCTACAACGCCCAGAATGGCGGGAGCTGTGATCGAAAACAACACCCTGTTTGTCATGCTGCAGCGTCTGGACATTACCTGGGCACCACAGACCCCATATTTGGTGGCCATTGACCTTTCAACCCATCAGGAAATTGATACAAATCCACAGCAAGATGGATTGAAGGGCATTCCTCTCAACACGCCTAACCCCTTTAGTATCGAAGCGCACAATGGCTATCTTTATGTGTCAGGACACGGGCCATACAACAGCAGTGAGGCAGGAGGCATCGACAAAATTGACGCTTCGACCTATCAGGTCACCAATCTTGTTAATACCGATACGTTGTCTTATCTGAGCATACCGTCAGAAGATATTTACCCACATATTCAGGATGTTGCTGTTGTTCGAGGTAACAAGGCCTATACCATCATTCACCGTGAGCAGAAGTGGAGTACCCTTTCCAGCACTCTTCAGGAGTTAAACCCGGAGACAGGTGAACTGAAAGCGCCATTGACACTGCCAGAGCTGACAGGCAAGCAGCTTAGGGATATCGCGGTCGGGCCAAATGACCGTTTATGGGTCAGTGTTCATGACGCTGCAGATCCCAAGCTTCTGGTCATTGATACAGATACCAATACGCTGGCCGACACAATAGACCTGAATTCAACTGCGATAGACATTGATTTTCTGGTTATTGATCGCTGATTGTCTTATTAAAAGGGCCTTTCCCAAGGCCCTTTTAAATCTTTCAAATACTCCACATGCCACCCAGACTGCTATCTGCTCAAAAACTGAACGCACAAAACATGCCGAAAAACTGTTTTGACACCACCATTCGAGCCAAGGTTTTTCCACTTACCCTCACCAATCGTGGCTCAAATGCGCCAGGAACCCGCAGAAATACAGGCACCACACGGAAGAAATGAAAAAGATTATCTTATGATGACAATTCAATATTATTCGTCAGGCATATGATCCGAAGCAAGATTGCCGCTAGAATCCGCCTCCATCTCATTTTTGTGACAAAGTCGTTGATTTTAGCCGGTTGCTGAGTACTCTTCCGTGCGTAACAGTACAACGATATAAATGTAGAACAATGTGCTACTCACCGGGGAGCCATACATGAGCGATGCAGACAAGGTGTTCCAAAGCTACGGCCGAAGCTGTAACAACATGGTCTTCTTTGAAGACTTTTATTCCATTTTTATGGCCAAATCACCAGACATTCTGAACATGTTCGCCAATACCAACATGGATGCTCAGCGCGCACTGCTTCGTAGTGGAATTCTCTGGCTGGTCATGCATGCCCGAGGCATGCCCGATACCAAGATCAAGGCGCTGGGAGAAAGCCACAGCCGCAAAAACATGAACATCAATCCGGCATACTACTCTTTATGGCTGGATGCGTTGCTGGAAACCCTGTCACGCCACGATCCTGAGTTCACACCGGAGCTGGAACAGACCTGGCGCAGAACCTTGCAGCCCAGCATCGACATCATCGCAGGCATGTACGAAAGCTGATCGGACATACTGCCAACCAACGGATAGCCTGACGTTCCAGGCTATTTGTTTTCTTCTCAAACCCTCTCGCAACGCCCGTCCAGATACTCCAGCAGTTTCCCCCAATCAAAAGCAGGGCCGGGGTCTGTTTTACGGCCTGGTGCAATATCCGCATGCCCGGTAATACCCTCTCGCTTCAGATCAGGGTAAGCCTTGAATAAATCACAAATCACCTCTGCCAAGGCCACATACTGCGCTTCGGTATAAGGCAGAACGTCGATTCCCTCCAGCTCAATGCCGATGGAAAAGTCGTTACAGTTCACACGCCCTTGCCACTCCGAGATTCCGGCATGCCAGGCCCGTTGATTAAAATTCACAAACTGAACCAGACTGCCATCACGCTCAATAAACAGATGCGCAGAGACTTCCAGCCCTCGAATGGTTTCAAAGTATTCATGTTCATCATGATTCAGACGGTTCTGGAAAAATTGCTCAACATACCCGCCTCCAAACTGCCCTGGTGGCAAGCTGATGTTATGCACCACCACCAAATCGACTGGCACACCCGGTGGACGCTCGCCACAGTTGGGTGATGCCGCCCAGCGAGCCTGTGTGCATAGACCATCCTTTACCGACATGGTTATTCCCTCTTGAGTCAAAAAATGCAGTCAATGTCATGATACGCCAAGCCGAGAGCTGGCTTGCACTGGCCAAGGCCTTATATAGTGACGACCTGAATAACAACACACAGGAGCCACGCTGTGAGCGATTTCATCAGTCAAATTAACGGGATTGTCTGGGGCCCCGCCATGCTCGGGCTACTCGCCCTGACCGGCTTGTTCCTCAGCTTTGGTCTAAAAGCCTATACCTTGCGCCATATTGGTACGGGTTTTCGTTTACTCTGGCAAGGCCGCGAAAGCAAGGGCAAGGGGGATATCTCCAGTTTTAATGCCTTGATGACGTCCCTCTCCGCCACCGTGGGCACCGGTAATATTGCAGGTGTTGCCACCGCCATTGCACTGGGCGGCCCAGGTGCCCTGTTCTGGATGTGGCTGATCGCCCTGATCGGCATGGCGACCAAATTTGCCGAAGCCGTTTTGGCGGTTCACTACCGTGAAACCAACGACAAGGGTGAATACGTTGGCGGCCCCATGTATTACATCCGTAACGGCTTAGGTAAAAAGTTCGGCTGGCTCGCCATGGCTTTTGCGTTTTTTGGCATGCTCGCGGGCTTCGGTATTGGCAACAGCGTACAGGCCAACTCGGTGGCCGATGTGGTGGCCGGTCTCAATCCCGGCGGTATGCACATCCCGGAATGGGTAACCGGTGTTGTTTTGGCAGCTCTGGTTGGAGCTGTGCTGCTGGGCGGGATTCGTCGCATCGCTGAAGTCGCAGGCAAGCTGGTTCCTCTTATGGCAGCGGCTTATCTGTTGTCGGGTATTGTTTTATTGATGCTGCTTGCTGATCGCATTCCAGATGCCCTGTCTCTGATCTTTACCCATGCCTTTACACCCATCTCGGCTACAGGCGGTTTCGCAGGGGCAACCGTGTGGGCAGCATTGCGTTATGGCGTGGCACGCGGTGTTTTCTCCAACGAAGCAGGCTTGGGCAGTGCGCCAATCGCACACGCAGCCGCACAAACCAACAGCCCGGTTCGCCAAGGCACGATTGCCATGCTGGGTACTTTTATTGACACCATTATTATTTGTACAATCACAGGCTTGGTGATTGTCGCTTCCGGAGCCTGGCAGAGCGGTGAGTCAGGAGCCAACCTGACAACACTGGCCTTTTCTGAAGGACTGCCTGGCATCGGACAATACCTGGTGGCCTTCGGCATGATGATTTTTGCATTTACCACCATTATCGGCTGGTCGTTTTATGGTGAGAAATGCACCGAGTATCTGTTCGGTGTACACTCCGTGCCGATTTATCGAGTCCTCTGGGTCGTAGCAATTCCCGTAGGTGCAACACAGGAACTGGATTTTGCCTGGCTGGTCGCAGATACCTTGAATGCCCTGATGGCCATCCCGAACCTGATTGCCCTGCTCATGCTCAGCCCTGTGGTATTCAAGCTGACCAAACAGTATCTACAAGACAGGTAAACTTACGATTATGGATCTGCGCGCACATCAAGCTGACATCACCACCAGTGTCACCCGCTCACTGGCAGAAGACATAGGCTCCGGTGACATCACGGCCCAATTGATACCAGCTACCAACACCGCTTGTGCGCGCATTATCAGTCGAGAGCGGGCTGTGGTCGCAGGTCAGGCCTGGGTTGATGAAGTCTTCAGGCAGCTTGATCCTTCCGTTTCTGTCATCTGGCGTGTCTCTGATGGTGAATGGGTTCGTCCGAATCAAACCCTGTTTGAATTGTCGGGTTCTGCCCGCAGCCTGCTGACAGGCGAACGCGCAGCTTTGAACTTCTTGCAAACTCTGTCAGGCACCGCAACACGCTGTCGCCATTATGCCGACATGGTGAGCGACACCCCGGTCAAACTCCTTGATACCCGCAAAACACTGCCCGGACTGCGTATCGCACAAAAATACGCAGTTTCAGTGGGTGGCTGTTATAACCATCGAATTGGTTTGTACGACGCCTTTTTGATCAAGGAAAATCACATCATGGCTTGCGGTGGAATTTCACAAGCCGTCAAACAGGCTCATGTCATTGCTCCTGGCAAACCGGTGGAAGTCGAAGTGGAAACACGGGAACAAATGCAGGAAGCCATTCTGGCTGGCGCAGACATCATCATGTTGGATAATTTCTCTCCAGCCGCCATGGCAGAAGCGGTCACATCTGGCCGTCAATTATCAGCCTCACGCAACCAACAAACCGTTTTATTTGAAGCATCCGGTGGCATTACCAACGCCACCTTGCGTGAATACGCACAAACCGGCGTTGACTATATTTCCATTGGCGCTTTGACCAAGGACACCACTGCCGTTGATCTATCCATGCGACTGCAGGGTTAAGAGCTAACATTTCCAAGAATCCCACAATTAACACGTAGAGGTTCCCATGCATCTGGCAGGAATGAATCGTTACCAGGCGTTTGGTATTCACTTTGGCATCAGCCTGCTGATTTTTATTGGCCTGGTCTGCATGGTGCTGTTTGTTTGGTATCCGGGAATTCTGAAGGAAGTTGATGAAAGCTGGAAACAAGCTTTGATTATGATTGCAGGCGTCGATCTGGTACTGGGGCCACTGCTGACACTGATTGTGTTCAACCCGATCAAGAAAAGCCTGAAAATGGACTTATCTGTTATTGCAGTTGCACAGATAGCAGCTTTAATCGCCGGAACTTACACGGTTCATCAAGCAAGACCGGTGGCTTTGATCGTCAGTTTTCCACCCGTCGGATTTAAAGTGGTGAGCGCCAATATGCTGCAAAGCAGCGCTCTTGAAAAAGTTGAAGCAGCCAAGCATCCGACTTTTTACTACAGCGGCTCCGAATTATTTGGGCCAAACAGTACACTGGACTTCACCGAACAGAATTTGAACGCAACGACTGATGGAAAATTTGACTCGTTCGTCAACAGTAAGTCCCCCATCACCTTATTCCAACAAGGCAACCACTTACTTTTTCCCATTGAGAATCAACCCGCCTCAATACTGCTTGATGAAGAAGGTACACCTTTCAGCATCACCAAGAACAACTGACAAAAAACGTCATTTTCTTTCCCTAAGGGCTGGCCCGCATCAAGGAAAGAGTAAATATCGAGCAGAAGGGGGGCTTATTCGTGACCAACTTCACACATCCAGTTAAAAAAAGGCGATATAAAGTTGGCACGAACATCGCTTAATCTAGGAAGGAGCGGTAATACGCAGTGTCAGGAAGACGGGCCAGAAGGCTGCGATTTTTGACTAGCATCGCTTTCATCGTGATCTCACATCGACATCACAGACTGTGTTCGTATGACCTAAATATCCAATAGTGGAGATATCCCATGAAAACAATGCAAAAAGGTTTTACCCTGATTGAATTGATGATCGTTATCGCGATCATCGGTATTCTGGCTGCAGTAGCCATCCCTCAGTATCAGGATTACATCCTGCGTACTGAAGCGACTAACTCTCTGAGCCCAGCTCGCCCATTACAGCTGGCTGTTAGTGAATATGCCGCTCGTTATTCTGAACTGCCGTCTACCAAAGCAAAACTGACTGCTTACTCCGGCGTTGATGACATGGGTACTATTACAGGTAATGTTAAGTCAGTAACCATTGGAACTAACGGTGTACTGACAGTGACACTTGCAGATACAGCTAATGGCGTACCAAAAGATATTGCTGGCAAAACCTACACCATCAACCCAACACGCAACTCTATTGGTTCCGTCGTATGGAGTACCACAAAGGGAACCATCGACGCAAAATACCTGCCTAAACTGAAGTAAGTTGATGCAAGTTTAAAAAACCCGCTACGGCGGGTTTTTTAATGCCTGAAAGCTTCATGGCATGAAAAGTGCTTAAACTATTAATATTTGCACGAGGGCACTCACCATGAAGCCAGCAACATCCGGATTTACACTCATTGAACTGATGGTTGTAGTGGCAATTATTGGCATACTCGCCTCATTTGCCATACCACAATACAACGAGTTTATATTACGCACTGATGCGACAAATTCATTGAGTGCGTTCAGACCCCTCCAAATTAATATTTCAGAATACAACGCCCGCTATGCTGCACTTCCTTCAACGTCTACCGACTTAAACAATGCCATGGGGGTGTCGGTTACTCCAGCGGATTATGCCAGTGGCAAAATCAAATCTATCGAAGTGGGCAACCTTGGTAAACTGACGGGCACATTTATTGATGCCTCAGGCGGAGTACCCGAACCCATCGCAGGCAAAACATTCAGTCTGGTTCCCACTCGAACCAGTGCTGGAAACATTATATGGTCATCCGAAGCAGGAACACTGGATGCGAAGTACCTCCCAAGAATGTAACTGTATAACCACCCACCTGTCACAACACCGCTTGTAATCTGGACTAAACCGGGCAACTTGCACATACTTGCACGCAAAGTCATCTCTCATCCAGGATCACAAAATATGAGTGTGCTGACAGGCATTCCTCGCCGTTTGGTTGAACAAAATCTGATTAATACCGAACAGGCACAAGGACTACTCGAACAAGCAAAAGAAGCTAACACCAACTTCATCACAGTAGCAGCCCAATCCACTCACGTTAAAAGCAGCGTTCTGGCCGCTATGGCTGGAGAAGAATTTGGTGTTCCTGTCATGGATCTGGATGCTTTTGACCCTGATTTGATCCCCGCTGAAGTCGTCAGTTTGGACTTGATTGAAAAACACCGGGTTCTTCCTCTGTTCAAACGAGGCAACCGATTATTTGTCGCTCAGGTTGACCCGTCACAAATCCAACCCATTGATGAAATCAAATTCAACACCGGAATGACCGTTGAGAGCGTACTGGTCGAACACGCAAAGCTGTCTGCTGCGGTCGATAAATTACTATCGGCTAATGACGATAGCCTGGGCGATCTGGATGATGAGCTGGACGATGTCGACCTGGAAGACCCGGATGCAGCTGAAAAACAGCAAGAAAAAGATGCCTCCAACTCTGGCGCAGACGATGACGCCCCCATTGTACGATTCATCAATAAGATGCTATTGGATGCCATCAAAATGGGCTCTTCCGATATCCATTTTGAGCCCTATGAAAAGCGTTACCGGGTGCGTTATCGCACCGATGGCATGCTCCACGAAGTGTCTTCTCCCCCGCAATCACTTTCTGGCAAAATCGCTGCGCGCTTAAAAGTTATGTCACAAATGGACATTTCTGAGCGACGGGTTCCTCAGGATGGTCGTATTAAAATGCGCCTGTCCAAAACCAAGGCCATCGATTTTCGGGTTAACACACTTCCGACGCTCTTTGGTGAAAAAATTGTATTGCGAATTCTTGACCCCTCATCGGCTCAGTTGGGGATTGATATGTTGGGTTATGAAGCCGCTCAGAAAGACCTCTACATGGACGCTTTGTCCAAGCCTCAGGGGTTGATTTTGGTAACAGGCCCAACCGGGTCTGGCAAGACAGTATCCCTTTACACTGGCCTGAACATTCTCAATAAAGAAGGCACGAATATTTCAACGGCGGAAGACCCTGCCGAGATCAACCTTGAAGGCGTCAACCAATGCAATGTGAATGCTCGAGTCGGTCTCGACTTCGCTGCTGCCCTGCGCTCTTTTTTGCGACAAGACCCCGACGTCATCATGGTGGGTGAGATTCGAGATCTTGAAACAGCCCAGATTGCCATCAAGGCCGCTCAAACCGGACACCTGGTTTTATCCACCTTGCACACCAACAGCGCCCCGGAAACCATTACTCGTATGGCTAATATGGGAGTGCCTTCTTTTAACATTGCGACATCGGTTTCACTCATTATTGCCCAGCGTTTGGCCAGACGATTGTGCAAAGCCTGTAAGAAACCCGCAGACATCCCTCACGAAGCACTGCTGGAAGCTGGCTTCACTGAAGCTATGCTGGAGAATGCGGAGCTGTATGAACCCGTAGGATGCGATAGCTGCAAAGAAGGATTCAAAGGCAGGGTTGGCATCTATGAAGTTGTTAAAATCACCGATGCCCTGTCTCGTATCATCATGAACGGTGGCAACTCGATTGAAATTGCCGATGTAGCCAAAACCGAAGGCTTTAATAATTTGAAAATATCTGCCCTTGAGAAAGTTGCCCAAGGCGTCACCAGCCTTTCAGAAGCCAACCGGGTTACAACAGATTAATAGTTAGAGCTAACACACAACGCAAAAAGAACGAATACTGGTAACATGCATATAAAGCATTGTCTTTATATGCATGGATTCATCTTCAGGGGAAGCAGATCACCATGGCCAAGCAGCCCAAAAACACCACCTTTGTCTGGGAAGGCAAAAATAAACGGGGCCAAAAGGTAAAGGGCGAACTGTCCGGTCCTAATATGGCGGTGATCAAAGCCCAATTGCGCAAGCAAGGCATTCTGCCAGAAAAAGTAAAAAGAGCGCCGAAACCACTGATGGGGGCAGGCTCCAAAAACAAGAAAATCAAAACGGCTGATATCACATTCTTCACCCGTCAGATGGCCACCATGATCAAAGCGGGGGTGCCACTGGTTCAATCGTTTGAAATTGTCTCTGACGGTATTGATAATCCAGGCATGCGCGAACTTATCATGGGAATGCGCGACAAAGTGGCTGCCGGTAATGATTTTGCTTCCGCCCTTAAAGAGTATCCACAATACTTCGATGAGCTTACCTGCAACCTGGTGGAATCGGGCGAGCAGGCCGGTGCTTTGGAAGCTATGCTGGATCGTGTTGCAGAATACAAAGAGAAAACCGAAGCACTCAAATCGAAAGTCAAAAAAGCGATGGGCTACCCCATCGCAACATTATCTATTGCAGCAATTGTAACCGTAATTTTGCTGGTCAAAGTGGTTCCAACGTTTGAAGCCATGTTCAAGAGCTTTGGCTCTGAATTACCTGCACCAACACAGTTTGTTGTCTATCTATCGGAAGTTGCACAAGCCTATTGGCTTCCCATGGTAGTCCTGATCATGGGGCTTGTTTCCGCATTCAAACAAGCCAGCAAACGCTCCGCTGCCTTTCGAGACAGCATGGACAAGCTCATGCTTAAAATGCCTATTTTCGGAGATTTGACCCGAAAGGCCGCTGTTGCACGTTTTGCCCGTGTTTTGTCAACTACGTTTTCAGCCGGTGTCCCTTTAGTAGAAGCTCTGGAATCCGTATCCGGTGCCGTAGGCAATGCGGTATACAGAGACGCTGTTTTATCTGTTCGATCCGAGGTCGCAACCGGCCAACAAATGCATTTTGCAATGCGTTCTACTGGCGTTTTTCCCAATATGGTTGTTCAAATGACCAGTATTGGTGAGGAATCTGGTGCACTGGATGCCATGCTGGACAAAGCAGCAACGTATTACGAAACCGAAGTGGATGAATCTGTTGATGGCCTGACCGCCATGATGGAACCCTTAATTATGGCTTTCCTGGGGGTTGTCGTTGGTGGCCTCTTGATTGCCATGTACCTGCCAATTTTCCAGATGGGGAGCGCGATGTAAGGCTATGGAGCTTTTATCCTATTCACCAATAACCCAAGCAATATCCGTTGTATTACTCAGTTTGCTGATTGGCAGTTTTTTGAATGTCGTTATTCTGCGGCTGCCAGTGATGATGTTTCGCAGCTGGAAAAGGGAGTGCCAAGAGGTTGACTCCCTGCCTGCGCACCCCGCTCTGGAAGATCTGGACAAACCTTATAACCTTGTCACTCCCAATTCCCACTGTCCGGGTTGCCACTCGCCGGTCAAAGCCTGGCAGAACATTCCAATCCTCAGCTTCTTATTGCTAAAAGGAAAATGTGGACATTGCCAACGCCCTATTGGGCTGCGATATCCTGTGGTTGAAGCCGTTACTGCCTTGTTAAGTCTGGCACTGGTCTGGTTTTTCCCCTGGGGATGGCCACTAGTGGCAATGCTGGTATTTACCTGGCTGCTGGTCACCATGTCGGTGATTGATATTGACCATCAGATTTTGCCCGACCAGCTCACCCTTGGGTTGCTCTGGCTTGGTTTACTGGTCAACTCACAGAACATGTTCACTGATCTACACTCCGCTGTCTGGGGAGCGATTGCAGGCTATTTGAGCTTATGGTCGGTGTACTGGCTATTCAAGTTGATCACGGGCAAGGAAGGCATGGGCTATGGTGACTTCAAGCTTCTGGCGGCACTCGGGGCTTGGCTGGGCTACCAGAGTATTCTGATGATTATCCTGCTTTCTTCCGTTGTCGGTGCCGTTGTAGGCATTGCCGGTATTTTGATTATGGGGCGAGACAAGGACATTCCAATTCCATTTGGCCCTTACCTGGCCGCTGCAGGCTGGATTGCTGCTTTGTTTGGCGATGACATCCTTCAATATTGGCTACCAGTGGCATGAGCTTGATCGTTGGATTAACCGGTGGAATTGGCAGTGGGAAAACCGCTGCCAGTGACTACCTGGTTCAAAAAGGCATTACCGTTGTGGATTCCGATGTCATCGCGCGTGAAGTCGTTGAGCCGGAACAGCCTGCCTGGCTCGCTATCCGGGATCACTTTGGCCCTGAAGCCATTCTGCCCTCTGGCGAACTGAATCGATCCTGGCTGAGAGATCGGGTGTTTCAACAACCATCAGAAAGAACCTGGCTTGAGCAGCAAACTCACCCGGCAATCCGGGCACTGACCATACAACGCCTGAACCACTCCCAGTCACCTTATGCGATATTGGCATCCCCACTGCTATTTGAAAGTGGCCAGGATGCACTGGTCAATCGTACGTTGATCATTGATGTGCCTGAAGAGCTGCAAGTCGAGCGCTCGTGTCAACGCGATACAAATTCCCCGGAACAAATTCAACGCATTATCCGATCACAAATCAGTCGGGATCAACGCCGCAACCGAGCCAATGACATCGTTGATAATTCAGGAAATCTGCCACATCTCTGGCTCCAACTGGATCAACTGCATCAACAATATCTTCAGCTGTCCGGCTCAATGGAAAATTCATCAATATGACCTCTGAAACATCCCAGTCTGCCCAACAACACACCAAAGCACTGATTGTTGAATGCCCAACATGCAGCAAGCCAGTTCAGTGGGGAGAGCAAAGCCTTTCACGCCCTTTCTGTTCCGAGCGCTGCCGCCTGATTGATTTGGGCGAATGGGCTTCAGAAGGTCATCGAATATCCGGCGAGCACACTTACACCGATAGCAGCCCGGATAATTGAAGCATCACCACCCAGGCGCTGAAACACGTGATGGATTACTGACGCATATCTTTCAGTTCCGTCATCACAGACTGACACTCACCGGATTTGAAGCATACAGTCAGTGCCGGTTTTTCAGGTAGCTCGCCCGACAGGCCGAACAACATCAGGTGTAACCCCCCCGGTTTCAGTACAACCTGTTCGCCAGCCGGTATGCTCAATTCCGGAATCTGGCGCATACGCATCACACCGTTGTCATGCGTATGTGTGTGGATTTCAATGCTGGAAGCCCAGGCCGCACGCGCACTTACCATAGTTTGGTCATTGGCCGTTTGATTATTCAATGTCATAAAAGCAGCGCTCATTGAACGACCGGGAATCGGCGCTCGAACATAGGCACCAGACACCTCAAGAACCGCATCATTTACCGTCGCAGTACTGTCGGCCTGAGCCTGAAAAGCTCCCAATAACAATGTACCCAAGCCCGCCCAAATCAGAAGACTTTTATGTTTGCGCATCTTTTTATTCCCCGAACTCTGCTAAAAAAACAGGGCTAGTGTATAGTCGCCACCTCGAATCCGGCAGAGGCAATTTGTCGCAGCTCCAGATTCATTGGATCGCACAAGTTCAGCAAATTATCACGAGAACCCCATGGCAAGACTTCTGCTTCTTCAAGGCCCGAACCTGAATTTGCTGGGCACACGAGAGCCTGAAATTTACGGTGCAGTCACCCTTGATGATATCCATCAGACATTGACACAACAGGCCAGCCTTCAAGGTCATCAACTGGAATGCTTTCAATCCAATCATGAAGGTGCTCTGGTTGAACGCATCCATGCGGCACGCGAAAAGACAGATTTCATCCTGATCAACCCGGCTGCTTACACGCATACCAGCGTCGCCATCAGAGATGCTCTGGCGGGTGTTGCCATTCCCTTTATTGAAATTCACATCTCCAACGTGCATGCCCGAGAATCCTTTCGCCATCATTCTTACCTTTCCGACATTGCTGTTGGCGTTATCTGCGGTTTAGGCACCCAGGGCTATGAATTGGCGCTCACCGCAGCAGTATGCCAACTGTCTCAACAACAGGAATCAACACCATGACACATTGGGTTCAATTAAAGGTTCATTGTCTCGCCAATCAGGTTGAGGCAACGGAAGATGCCTTGCTGGCGCTTGGAGCCTTATCCGTGACCCTGCAGGACGATGCAGACCAGCCTATACTGGAGCCAGAACTCGGCACCACGCCGGTTTGGGATAACACACTGGTCATTGGTCTGTTTGATGCCGAATCAGATACCGAGTCACTGAAAACCGGCTTCATGCCCGCGTTTTCACTCGAAGGTGGCAGCGGGACGCCGGAATATCGCATAGAGTTGCTGGAAGACAAGGACTGGATTCGTGCCTGGATGGATGATTACCATCCCATGCAATTTGGCCCACGCCTTTGGGTTTGCCCAAGCTGGCGAGAACCGGAAGACTCCGATGCCGTTAACCTGATGCTCGACCCCGGACTGGCGTTTGGAACCGGGACACACCCGACAACCGCACTGTGCCTTTCCTGGCTGGATCGAAACATTCAGGGCGGAGAACAGGTGATTGACTATGGATGTGGTAGCGGCATTCTTGGCATTGCCGCCCTGCTGCTGGGCGCAGAGCGCATGACAGGGGTTGATATTGACCCCCAGGCTTTGCTGGCAACCACAGATAATGCCACCCGTAATCGCATCAGCCCAGACTTGTATCAGGTCTATTTGCCAGCAGAAGCGCCTACAGAAAAAGCCGATATACTGGTCGCCAATATTTTGGCAGGCCCTCTGAAATCGCTGGCACCACTATTGGCTGAACAAGTGAAATCTGGCGGTAAACTGGCTCTGTCAGGATTGCTTGCCAGCCAGGCTGACGAGTTGAACCAGCACTATAGCCAATGGTTTGTGATGGAATCCCATCAGCAACAGGGCGATTGGGTTATCCTTAGCGGAACCAAACGGCACTAAACATACACAGAGCAGGCGAACGCATCTTGACGAGGCATACTGATGGCTGACAGTGTTACACGTTGTCCTCATTGTAAAACCAGCTTCCGTATCCGCGACGAGCACCTCAAAGTAGCTCGTGGCGCGGTGCGTTGTGGCTCTTGCCTGGAAGTTTTCAAGGCAACTGAACACCTCATTTCACCCCCATCGCTGACCGAGCCAGAACCTGCCGTTCCCACTCTGAACACGCCAGACAACGAGCCTTCGCCTGCCGTTCAGGACACCTCGCCTGACAGCCTTGAAAATCAGCAGGAGGTTGATGCCAACGAACTGTTTGACAGCATGTTTGGTGATCCTGGTGATGACGATACTGACAGCGACCCTTTTGCCTTTTCAGACGGTGAAGATAGCCTGTCAGACCTTCCTTCCGAACAAGGAGAGTGGGGAGAAGAAGTCAGTGACTTTGGTGATTTGCTGGGGGATAGTCTGGCTGGCACAGCCACTCAGGAGCAGCCTGTCGTTCAACCCCAAACGGCAACCCAGGACGATGAAGAGGAAGAGCTGTTATTCCATGACGACATGGATAACGACGAGGACGACTTCCTGATCCACGATGACATGGACGGTGACGACGGCGATGAAATGATCTCCGACGACCCGTTTGCGGATCTGGGCTTGAGAGAACCGGACGAACTGGCCAGACCTAAACCCATGGCCGGGCTGGATCTGGATGAGTCCTTACTCGACAGCACTCAGGCAGAGCTGGACGATACCTTGTTACCTGATGAGGGAGATGAGTCCAACAATAACGACGATGAAGCCTGGGCTAAAGCCCTGCTGGAAGACGACGAGCCACCCGAAGACATCACCCGCGAACTGGGGCTGGATACAGCACCCGAACCACGTCAAGACATTCCACCATCAGAAACAGCCATTACGCCCCCGCCCGCAACATCGCGTACCCGAACATCTTCGGTAAAATTCGCTCTGGCAGACGACGATTCGACCGATGAGGAAACGCCGCAAACTCGTTCTCGGACGATTGAAATTCCGACCAAAGCCATGCGTGACATCCAGCCTGAACCCATCAAACTGGAAAACGCCGCCAAGCCGGAAGTGGACAAGGATTATGCAGGTTGGGTAACCGGCTCTGTGGTTTTGCTGTTGTTGGCAGCACTGCAACTGTTTTACTTTAATTTTGACCAATGGGCCCGCACACCGCAGTGGCGTCCCGCTTACACATCTGTGTGTTCTGTTCTGGGGTGCGAGCTACCAGCCGTACAAGATGTCAGACGCCTCAAGGCCAGAAACCTGGTGGTTCGTAGCCACCCAACGGTTGCCAGTGCTCTGGTTGTCGATACCTTGATGCAGAATGAATCCAGCTTCCCTCAACCCTTCCCTGATCTGGTACTGATTTTCCGGGACTTGAATGACAATGTGGTTGCCAGTCGACAATTCAGCCCCGAAGAATATCTTTCCGGTGAAATGTCAGGCCGCCAGGACATTCCAAGTCGTACACCGGTTCACATCGGGATAGAAATACTTGACCCTGGCCAGAACGCCGTCAGCTATGCCATACAGCTAGCACCTAATCAGTAGTTCACATCGAGGATTCCATGGCAGGGCCACTGTCATGGGATTTTCAAATTTTTCAGATATATGACAGGGCACTTTATTCAGGCCTGTCATACGAGTATGATACCGCCCTCTTTTTCTGCACACTTTTTAACCAGCTCTGTATTCTTCATGCCTTCTATTGGTTCTTACACGCTACCCAGTCCGGTCATTCTGGCACCGATGGCGGGGGTAACCGACCGTCCTTTTCGACAGCTTTGTCGTCGAATGGGTGCAGGTCTTGTGGTTGGAGAAATGGTCTCTGCCAATCCCTTATTGCGTGATACACGCAAGTCCAGATTGCGCCTTGACCATACGGGTGAGCCCGAGCCGATAGCCGTGCAAATTGCGGGCGGTGATCCCGAATTACTGGCCGCTTGCGCGATTGAAAACGTTGCCAACGGTGCACAAATCATTGATATCAACATGGGTTGCCCAGCCAAAAAAGTTTGTAAAAAGGCGGCTGGCTCCGCGTTGATGAGAGATGAAGCACTGGTAAAAATCCTCCTGGATACCGTTGTTAACGCAGTCGATGTACCCGTTACCCTGAAAATGCGAACCGGCTGGGACATGGACAACCGCAATGCGGTTCACATTGCTCAAATGGCGCAGGCAGCAGGCATACAAGCCCTTGCCGTTCACGGGCGCACTCGGGCATGTCGTTACAACAATACCGTTGAATACGACACCATTCGTCAGGTCAAACGCTCGGTATCCATTCCGGTGTTTGCCAATGGTGATATCAACAGCCCGGAAAAAGCCGCTCAGGTTATGGAATACACTGGAGCGGACGGTGTCCTGATTGGTCGCGCAGCTCAGGGAAGCCCCTGGATTTTCCGTGAGATCAATCACTACCTGGCCACTGGAAATCACTTGCCACCCCCAACAGCCGCTGAAGTACTGACTGTGTTACAAGAGCACCTGGACGCTCTGTACGAGCTGTACGGCGACTACGCGGGCATTCGCATTGCTCGCAAACACGTGGGCTGGTATCTGCAGAATCTGAAGCATTCAAACGACTTTCGTCGCCATTTTAATCAAATCGAATCCCGAACCGGCCAGGGAGAAGCCATTGCCCAGTTTTTCAGGGACAATAAAGACATTCAGGATTTTGCCGTATGAATAGCCAAGCACTTGAAAATAAGGTTGAGACAGTGACCGATTCCAAAGAAGCACAAAACGCTCTTGCCAGCCAGGTAACCACCGGACAAACTCTCCGGGACAGTGTTGAGCAAGCGCTCCAGAATTATTTTGACCAACTGGACGGTCAGGAAGTGGATGGTGTGTATGACATGGTGCTGGCTGAAGTTGAGATTCCACTTCTGGAAACCGTGATGAAATACACCGGCGATAATCAGACCAAGGCTTCCGCCGTACTGGGTCTGAATCGTGGTACTTTGAGAAAGAAACTGAAGCAATACGGCATGCTGTAATCCAGCGTACCTGGACACTTCTTTTCCCGTTAACAGCCCGGATACACTATGACCAACACGACGCCAATCAAACGAGCACTGATCAGCGTATCGGACAAAACCGGTATCGTCGAATTTGCACAGGCCCTGCATGCCCGCGGAGTTGAAATTCTCTCCACTGGCGGTACGTTCAAATTGCTGACTGACAACAGCATTCCTGCCGTTGAAGTATCAGATTACACCGGCTTTCCTGAGATGATGGACGGCCGGGTGAAAACCCTGCACCCGAAAGTACACGGCGGCATTCTGGGTCGTCGCGGCCAGGACGACCAGGTAATGACAGAGCATGGCATCCATGCCATCGACCTGGTGGTCGTCAACCTGTATCCCTTTGCTGCCACCGTTGAGCGTGAAGATTGCGACTTGCCACTGGCGATTGAAAACATCGACATCGGCGGCCCGACCATGGTGCGCTCTGCAGCCAAGAACCACGCCCACGTTGCCATTGTCGTGAACACCGGTGATTATCAAAATGTTCTGGATGAAATGGACAAAGGCGGCCTGAACTACAAGACCCGTTTTGGTCTGGCCCTGAAAGCCTTTGAACACACCGCCGCTTACGACGGCATGATCGCCAACTACCTGGGCACCATCGACCAGTCTGCGGAAGAACTGAGCACCGATGATCGTCTGAACTTCCCTCAGACCTTCAACAGCCAGTTTATCAAGGCGCAAGACATGCGCTACGGTGAGAACCCACACCAGAAAGCCGCTTTCTACGTTGAAGCCAACCCGCAGGACGCTTCCATTGCGACGGCAAAACAGCTTCAGGGCAAAGAGCTGTCTTACAACAACGTTGCGGACACGGATGCGGCTCTGGAATGCGTCAAGTCCTTCACCAAGCCTGCCTGTGTGATCGTCAAGCACGCCAACCCATGCGGCGTCGCTGTTGTGCCTGATGACGAAGGCGGCATTCGCAAAGCCTACGATCTGGCGTTTGAAACCGATACCGAATCGGCGTTTGGCGGCATCATTGCCTTCAACCGTGAGCTGGATGCTGACACCGCACAAGCCATTGTCGATCGCCAGTTTGTTGAGGTGATCATCGCCCCAACAGTCAGCGCTGAAGCGGCTGCGATTGTTGAAGCCAAGAAAAATGTTCGTCTGCTGGCGTGTGGTGAATGGACAGCCAGCACTGCTCAGGCTCTGGATTACAAGCGCGTCAACGGCGGCCTGTTGGTACAAGACCGTGATAACGGCATGATCACCGCCAACGATCTGAAAGTCGTTACCAAGCGTGCGCCAACCGAAGCCGAGCTGAATGATCTGATTTTCACCTGGAAAGTCGCCAAATTCGTGAAATCCAACGCGATTGTTTACGGCAAGAGCCGTCAAACCGTAGGCGTTGGTGCAGGCCAGATGAGCCGTGTTAACTCCGCACGCATCGCTGCCATCAAAGCCGAACACGCAGGTTTGCAGGTTGAGGGCGCGGTGATGGCGTCTGATGCTTTCTTCCCGTTCCGCGACGGTATTGATAACGCGGCCAAAGCAGGCATCAAGGCAATCATTCAGCCAGGTGGCTCTATCCGCGATGAAGAAGTGATTGCCGCCGCCGATGAAGCAGGCATTGCCATGGTATTCACCGGAATGCGTCACTTCCGCCACTGATCAGGAGAACACGGACATGCAAGTATTAATCATTGGCTCAGGTGGCCGCGAACACGCACTGGCCTGGAAAGCGTCTCAGTCTCCACTGGTCGAGAAAGTATTCGTTGCGCCCGGTAACGCCGGTACCGCTCGTGAAGCCAACATGGAAAACGTGGCTATCGATGTAATGGATTTCGATGCCCTGCAAACGTTTGCAACCGAGAATAACATCGGCTTGACCATTGTCGGGCCTGAAGCACCGCTGGTTGATGGCATTGTGAACCGCTTTCAGGCGGCCGGTCTGAAAATTTTCGGGCCGTCACAAGGTGCCGCTCAACTGGAAGGTTCCAAGGCCTTCACCAAGGATTTTCTGGAGCGCCATCAGATTCCAACGGCGGACTACCAGAACTTCACCGACGTTGAACCAGCCCTGGCTTACCTGCGCGAAAAAGGCGCTCCCATCGTTGTTAAGGCAGACGGTCTGGCCGCTGGTAAAGGCGTAATTGTTGCCGAGACGCTGGCACAGGCTGAAGAAGCCGTACAAGACATGCTGTCTGGCAACGCCTTTGGCGAAGCCGGTTGCCGCGTGGTCATCGAAGAGTTTCTGACCGGTGAAGAAGCCTCGTTCATCGTCATGGTTGATGGCAAGAACGTGCTGACCATGGCCACCAGCCAGGATCACAAGCGCGTTGGCGATGGCGACACCGGCCCCAACACCGGTGGCATGGGAGCGTACTCTCCTGCTCCTGTGGTCACGCCGGAAATTCATGATCGCATTATGGCAGAAGTCATCAACCCAACCGTAGAAGGCATGGCGGCTGAAGGCAATGACTACACGGGCTTCCTGTATGCCGGTTTGATGATTGATGCGTCTGGCACACCCAAGGTGATTGAATACAACTGCCGCTTTGGTGACCCGGAAACCCAGCCCATCATGCTGCGCATGAAGTCTGACATGGTGGCTCATTGCCTGGCAGCACTGGAAGGCACTCTGGATCAGGAAACGACTTCCTGGGACGAGCGCCCATCACTGGGCGTTGTTCTTGCGGCAGGTGGCTATCCGGCCAGTTACCGTAAAGGCGATGTTATCTCTCTGCCAGAGAATGACGGTGAAGCGTGCAAGGTGTTCCATGCAGGCACCCAATTGCAGGAAGACCAGCAAGCAGTGACGGCCGGTGGCCGGGTACTGTGTGCGACCGCACTGGGGCACAGCGTCATGGAAGCACAACGTTCCGCCTACGCACTGGCGGCTCGTATTGATTGGCAAGATATGTTCTATCGCAAAGACATTGGTTACCGCGCCATTGCTCGCGAGCAATCCCAAGAAGGCAACTGACCGATCCTGAGAGGATGTCATCATGCTGTCAGCACTGTACCTGTTACTTGTCACGTTTTTACTGGCAAGTATGCCCGCCATGGCCGCAGGGCCAGTGCTGTTACCCGACACAGAGTTTGATGACTCGATCACCAGTTACGCCTCGGTGTTCAAAGACGCTGAAAACCGCCTGACCATCCAGGATCTGCTGGATCACGACATTCAGCGTCGTTTTACACCCAGCCACGCCACTACCTTGCGTTTCGGCGAAACCGACAGTACCTACTGGATACGCTTCAGTATCGATAATTCCTATCCGTCACCGCGTCAACTCGTCGTGACACTGGGAAATAATCGTTTCAGTCACATCACGCTCTACAATATCTCTGTTCCAGGCCAGTACCAGAAGATTGAACCATCCAACGACATTCCCTTGCCTGCTGATCACTTCCTGCAAGCCCACCCGTACCTGTTGGAATTACCGGAAAGAACCACCAGCAGCTATCTGATGAAAGTGTCTTCAAACGGCTTGTTAAACAGTGATATTCGCCTGGTCAGCCTGCATACTTATGCGGCCAACGAAGAATACTACTCTGTCGTTCAAAGCATGATTTCAGGCTGGCTCCTGGCGACTGCAGCTTACTTCATCCACCTTGCCGCTAGCCGCCGCTTTCTGCTCGCAGGCTACGCTGCCTTATATTGCCTCAGCGGCATCCTATTTGGCGCTGCATGGGTCGGGCAGTTATCATTCATTGATATGCTGCCACTGGGCCAAAACCAGATTGCCTTGCTCAGTGTTGCCACCATGCTACTCAGCCGCAGCCTGTTCTGTTATCACCTTGCCTGGATCGGGCCTTACGCCCCTCGCTCACGCAACGGAACTTTGTTGCCGCTGGCCATCTCGATCAGCCTGATTGCCATCGAGATGCTGATTGGCACCAACCGGATTGAATCCCTGATACCCGCTGCTCTGTTTCTGACCGAGTTGGGCCTGTTAGTGGTCTCAATAACCGGAGAAACACGCCATAAAAACAGCCAGATACTGCTCAGCATCAGCACCTTGTTCAGCATGACCATGACCGCCATTGTGATCCTGACCAACTTCAATTTGATGGAGCAGGACACCTGGTCATTCTGGAGTGCTTTTATGATTCCAATCGGGGTGGCCACTCTGATGGTCATCATGATGATGCTCTTGTTAAACCAGCCGATTACCGGGCTGCGCTCCACGTCCCGGCGAGTCATGGCCGACTCACGCCTGCTGGAAAAAATCAGTCAGGAGCTGGTGACACCCACCAACAATGTGATGGGAGCGCATGAGCTTTTACAAGATACACCTCTCACTGACCATCAACGTGACTACCTGGAAACCCTGCAGTTCTCCGCCATTGAACTGCGCCAGGTTTCCAGTGAGCTGATGGATTTGGCCCGAATTCAGGATGAACATCTGAAATTGAGCCAAGCTCCTTTCGACATCATCAAGGCAGCCATGCCCATTGTTTCGTTGTTCCACAAACGCACCAGTCAGAGAAAAGTCGAGCTGTTGCTTGACCACGAAGACGAGTTCAACGCACATGTCATTGGTGATGAAGTGCGTTTCCGTACATTGCTTTATCATCTTTTGCGAGGCTTGCTTGACCACCTGCAGGAAGGCAATTTCTCCATCCACATGGCCAATACTTCACCGGGGCGGGATAGCCTTTGTATGCAAATACGCATGACGGGACGAATTACCAAGCGGGATATTCTGCAAGGCTTTACCGATGCACTGCGTGAAAACGACAAGCACCTCATCGACAAACATATTGCAGATTTATCCTGGAATTTGCTGATTCTGCAGCAACTACTGAGTTTCATGCAGGTGGCCGTTGAACTGGAAAGTTTGAACAGCCGCGTTCTTTCGATCACGCTTTACACCCCGATGGAAATGGCGGATGCATTGCAATCGCAACCTCATCACAACGACGACAGCCTGATTGGCACCAGCGCCCTGATTCTGGCGGACAACCCGCAACTCAGAAAACTGCTGGATAAGCAGGTACGCCGCTGGGGCGTCAGACCACAGACCACGCATAATGCAAAAGAAGCACTGGCCATGCTCAGAAACCAATGCAGTCTGGAACAACCCTTCGACATCATGATCCTGGATCAGGACATGACGTCGATCACCCCTCAGGAATTAACCCTGAAAATCAATGAAGACAAAGAGATTCAACCCAAACCGAATTTATCGGTACTGACCAACAGCCATACAGGACGAGAGCACGCCCAAACCGAGCACGAAGATACCTGGCAACTGATTGAAAAACCCGTCAGCAGCGAAGTACTCAAATCCGCCTTGCTGGCACTCAATAATCGCTCCCTCACCTCTTCCGTACAAGATTAAGCGATCACTTCAACCATCAACACACATCATCGGCTGGCACCGCACGTCCTTCTGCCCAGTCTCTCAATGCTTCAAGCTGCTCTGCCATCGTAATCGACAGTGGATGCGTTGACTGGATCTCCTGCAGCAAGTCTTCTGTTCTGACGCTGGGGCTGCCATTGGCGTAACGAGCTGAGTGACACGCCGAGACCACCGCTTGCTCAATTTCGGCCCCGGAAAAACCGTCTGAAAACAACGCCAGTACATCCAGATCAATATGACGAATATCTGCCCGGCGCTTTTCCAAATGGATTGAAAAGATGTGTCGCCGCACTTCTGAGCCAGGCAGATCCACAAAAAAGATCTCATCCATACGGCCTTTCCGCATCAGCTCCGGCGGCAGCTGTAAAATATTATTGGCCGTGGCCACCACAAACACACTCGAACTGCGTTCTGCCATCCAGGTCAGTAACGTACCCAGAACCCGCTGGCTCACCCCGGAGTCGTTTTGATCCCCTGCCAGTCCTTTTTCCACTTCATCAATCCACAACACACAGGGAGCCATGACTTCAGCCAACTTCAGCGCTTCTCGCAGGTTGCGTTCAGTCTCACCAAAAAACTTGTTGTACAGCAGCCCCATATCCATACGCAGTAATGGAATTTGCCAGGCTCCGGCAACGGCTTTGGCCGCCAGACTTTTACCGCTGCCCTGAACACCAAAGAGCATCAATCCCTTTGGTCTGATGGATGAATCGGTACTGAAAAAGGCCTGCTCCCGCATTTCAAGCCACTGCTTGAGGTTATTCAAACCGGCCACATCGGCAAAGCTGGCGGTCTCGTATTCAAACCCCAGAACCCCTTCCATATCCATCAGCTTCATTTTGGCTTTACTGACTTCGGGCACATCGGTTTTGGTGATGGCACCGTCGTGTACAATCGCGCCTCGCACCAAGCGCTGGGCATCCGAATACGTCACCCCTCTCAGGTTGGCGACCAGTTGTTGCAGAGTTGCACCATCACTTTTCACTCGTGAACCCGTACGCTTGGCATAGGCCCGCGCTTCTTCCTTGACCAGTGACATCAACTGCTGCTCATTGGGAAGCGTCATGGAAAAACAGGCCGACAAGCGTTGTAATTCCGGCGCAATGTTCAGCTGATGACTGACCAGCACGAGGGTTTTGTGAAACTGCTCATATTGCAACGCAATGTCTTTTAACAGCCGCACGATCGTGGGTTGTTCGATAAACGGGTGAAGGTCACAGAACACATACAGCCCGCTTTCTTCCTGCATTTTGATGTGAGTGAGGGCAACATCTGGTGATTCACTGTTTTCCACCAAAGCATCTTCACCAAATCCCAGCCGCCCAAGGCCATCAGTCAAAGACCAGCGCTGCACAAGCAAGTGTCGATTCATCGCCAGTCGGGTCAACAGCTCCAGCACCCGAAGTTCTTCGTGGGTCTCTATCACGACGATTGGGATGTTACGATCAATCATCAGGCCCAGATCATGTACGTCTTGCATCCTGTCACTCCTGTTTCATGAGGCGAATCAGCTCGGTTCGGTGTTTTCCCACTCATGGCCATGCAAGCTGACACATGATCGCTTACACTAACCGCTTGTTCTGGAGGTAACCATGTCTGCAATTTCTCATTCTGGCAACCCACGTCGCCACTCCCTGATTGACAAGCTGATCAGCAACGCTGATCAGGCATTACGTACTCTGGTTCCTGGTGCGGCCAAAGCCTACCGGGACTCCCCTGCCAATGTACGCCCCAATGCTGACATGGACGATCAGGAAAAGCGCCACGCCGCCGGTCTCATGCGCATTAATCACACAGGGGAAGTCTGTGCCCAGGGCCTGTACCAAGGGCAGGCGCTAACGGCCAAATTGCCGGAAGTCCGGGAAGCCATGGAAGAAGCGGCTCAAGAAGAAATAGACCACCTGGTCTGGTGCGAAGAGCGCCTGAAACAACTGGACAGCCACACCAGTGTTCTGAATCCTATGTTCTACGCCTTGTCGTTTGGTATTGGCGCAACTGCCGGGAAAATCAGTGACAAGGCCAGCCTTGGTTTTGTCGCCGCTACGGAAGAGCAGGTTTGCAATCACCTGACCAAGCACATGACGTCCTTGCCGGTACAGGACGAAAAAAGCAAAGCCGTACTGCTGCAGATGCTGGAAGACGAAGCCAGGCACGCAACCGTTGCACTTGATGCCGGAGGCTATCGTTTTCCCTTGCCACTCAAGCTGGCCATGACCGGTGTCTCCAAGGTCATGACCAAGTCGGTCTATCGGGTTTAGTGAAGCCCTGGCCATGCGCAAGCCCACGTTATTGCAACGCATTCGGCGATTTTATGGCATTGATGAACCCGATAGAGACGGCTGGGCCGATTCGGCAGAATATCGACGTCGTTTGCGCTGGGTGCAATTTGGCTGGGTTGTCGCCGGGCTTGTGATTCTGGCTTTGGGACACAATGCGGCGGCGATTGGTATTGGCTTGTTTATGACATTTTTGTCTTTTGCCGTGCTGGAAAAATCCTGAATGGCTGACTCAGCCAGAAACCACAAACACCGGTAGAGCAGCCAATAAAAAAGCCCGGCTTTTTCAAG
Source organism: Oceanobacter sp. (assembly GCA_045430275.1). Taxonomy (GTDB): domain Bacteria; phylum Pseudomonadota; class Gammaproteobacteria; order Pseudomonadales; family Oceanobacteraceae; genus Oceanobacter. The sequence goes on from JAILXU010000002.1 coordinate 204,192, forward strand.
CAGGGCTTTTTGCTATTCACTCACGACTGTTCATGAACAATCTTCAAACAGTCAGAAGCATCAAAGGCTCAATACTTTCTCGCCTCGGGCAATGCCGGAAACACCCGTTCGCACAGTTTCCAGAATGGAGACGGCACCAATCGTATGAATAAAGGCTTCCAGCTTATCCGTCGATCCTGTTAGCTGAATCGTGTACACGCTGGGGGTTGTGTCCACAATCTGGCCACGGAAGATATCCGCTGTGCGCTTGATTTCAGCGCGCTGGGCACCCACTGCTTTTACCTTGATCAGCATCAGCTCACGCTCAATGTGATCGCCTTCTGACAAATCGACCAGCTTGACCACTTCAATCAACTTGTTCAGTTGCTTGGTGATTTGCTCAATCTTGCGGTCATCCCCGGTGGTGGTCATGGTCAAACGGGACAAGGTTCCGTCTTCCGTTGGAGCCACCGTCAGGGTTTCAATGTTATAGCCACGCTGGGCAAACAGACCAACCACTCGTGACAAGGCACCCGGTTCGTTTTCCAGCAAAATAGAAATAATGTGCTTTTCCATGATCAGGTACGCTCCGTCTTGCTCAGCCACATTTCGCGCATGGAGCCCGTTGGCACCTGCATTGGATAAACGTGTTCTTCCGGGTCCACAGCAACATCCATGAACACCAGTCGATTCTTATACTTGTTCAATGCATCATCCAGTGCCTGAGGCAATTCATCACGATGCTTGACCTGAATCCCGACATGACCGTAAGACTCGGCCAGCTTGACGAAGTCAGGCAGCGATTCCATGTAAGAGTGAGAATGACGACCTTCGTAGTTCATGTCCTGCCACTGGCGAACCATGCCCAGTGAACCGTTGTTCAGACACAGAATCTTCACCGGAATACCGTACTGCAAGCAGGTAGACAGTTCCTGAATATTCATCTGAATGGAACCTTCACCGGTCACACACACAACTTCGTGATCCGGGAAATTCATTTTAATGCCCATGGCAGCCGGGAAGCCGAAGCCCATGGTGCCCAGGCCACCGGAGTTGATCCAGCGATTGGGCTTGTCAAACTTGTAGTACTGGGCCGCAAACATCTGGTGCTGGCCCACATCGGACGTCACGTAAGCATCACCACGGGTCGCTTCCCACATGGCTTCGATGACTTCCTGAGGCTTCATCAAGCCACTTTCATTCTTTTCATAGCGCATGCCATGACGCTGACGCCAGGTCTCGATCTGCTTCCACCAGGAATCAATGGCTTCAGAATCTGGCTGAGTTTCAGCATCGTCCAGCAGGGCCATCATTTCATCCAGAACGCTGCCAACTGGCCCAACGATGGGCACATCAACCTGAATGGTCTTGGAGATGGATGATGGATCAATATCAATGTGAATGATCTTGGCATCCGGGCAGAACTTGCTGGTCGCATTGGTTACACGATCATCGAAACGCGCACCGATGGAAAACACAACATCGGCACTGTGCATCGCCATATTGGCTTCAAACGTGCCGTGCATTCCTAACATACCCAGGAAACGCTCACCAGTTCCCGGATAAGAACCCAGACCCATCAGGGTATTGGTGCAAGGGAAGTTCAAGCGATCAACCAATGCCCGTAACTTGTCGGAACTGCGGTCCAGAATCACACCGCCACCGGCGTAAATAACCGGCTTGCGGGCAGCCAATAACAAATCTACTGCCTTCTTGATCTGGCCTGCGTGACCACGCTGTGGCGGCGTATAAGAACGCAGCTTCACTTTCTTCGGATAGACGTATTCATACCGTTCATTCGGCATCGTCATATCTTTGGGAACATCAATCACGACCGGGCCAGGGCGACCAGTGCTGGCAATATAAAACGCCTTGGCAACCAGCTCTGGAATGTCTTTGGGATCACGAACACTGAAACTGTGTTTTACAACAGGGCGAGACACACCCAGCATGTCTGTTTCCTGGAACGCATCATCACCCACCAGGTGGCTCATTACCTGACCCGAAATGACGACCATCGGAATCGAATCAGTAAACGCTGTCGCAATACCGGTAATCGTATTAGTTGCACCCGGGCCACTGGTAACCATGACAACACCCGGCTTACCAGTTGCACGGGCATAGCCATCCGCCATATGTGCTGCGGCCTGCTCGTGTCGAACCAGTACGTGTTTCACGGCACTTTGTTTGTAGACCGCGTCATACACATGCAGCAGTGACCCACCTGGGTAGCCGTAAATGTATTCAACGCCTGATTCGTGAAGTGCACGAACCAACATATCTCCGCCGGAAAGTAATTCCACCGTACTATCCTCTATACACAGGCTCTGTTAAGAGCATGACTTAATAAAAATGGGAACGGTCGCCAACCACTGGCGAGTCCGTGAGGATGAAAAACTCGTAGTTTGTTCATCGAGGCCCTGGGTCTGGTCGTAGACCACAAGATCGGAGCTGGACCGGAGGATAACCGCACCAGACGCGTTTGCCGGACACTGTATTCGGATGTGAAAATCAGCCTTCGAAACAAAGCGCGCTAATTTTATCACCCTGCAAGGTTTTGTCCAGAATCCCGTGCGCTTCCCGATCTGTTAATGCAAATTTGATTCAGCGGCTCTGGCGGATATGATCATGGGTCAAGGCTCCATTTCAGCATCCGGCAATCCTTGCGATGATTCCTTGACATATTCTCTGGGTCGCCTACTGTTCCTGCATTGAAAGACTACTCTGTGTTCTGCTGGAGCCCCGCATGAAACGCTCATTTCTGAATCCAATCCTTATCATTCTGACCGTTCTGGCAAGCAGCTATTCCAGCGCCACTCTTGCGGCCAAAGTCTATCGCTGGGTTGACGACAAAGGCCAGGTACACTTCGGTTCCCAGCCTCCCCCGGAACAACGCGATCAGGCTGAGCAGTACCAGATTCAGGTGGCTCAACCCACGACACCACCGGCACCAGAGAACAATGGCGCAGCCTCGAAAGATAAAGATAACGATGGAGAAGGCGAAACCGTGACGCTAAATCCCAGCGTCAGTGATGAGCAAGCTCAGGAATATTGCCAGCAAGCCCGCAAATTCATGACAGCTCTGCAAGGCAGCTACAGCACCCGCTTCAAACAAGCCGACGGTTCATTTCGCCCGCTGAGCAAGGAAGAACGCAGCAGCAAGGAAAAACAGGCCATGGGGATGATGGAGAAGTTCTGTAAATAGTCGTTCTGAGCAGAACGACGTCAGACACTCCAGATCAGACTGGCCTGACGCCCCGTCTGGCCTTCTTTACGATAGGAATAAAAACGCTGATGTTCCGTCATAGTACAACGCTCTGAAGATGGTGATGACAGACACGTCACCCCCGCTAACTGCAGTTGATAGCGTGCAATTGCGTACAAATCTGCCACATATTTGCCCGGCTTGCCGGGGCGAAAACATTCATCGGGTGCCCAGGCAAAAGCCTCTCTGACCTCAGCTCCAACTTCAAAATCTTCTGCCCCGATGGCCGGGCCAAACACGGCCAACACCGAAGACGCCGGAGAAAAACGCCGCACGGTCTGTAACAGCACTCCGCCTGCCAACCCACGCCAACCGGCATGGGCAGCAGCTACCTCAGTGCCATCCCGACTCATGAACAATACGGGCAGACAATCAGCCGTTAATACCGCACAGGCCAGCCCTGCACGATCAGAAAAGGCGGCATCGGCGGTCAACGTCACACCGCCGCCAACAGCAACCGGGCACGCCACACCATGCACCTGCTCCAGCCACTGAATACTCCGCGCACCCGGCATACACTGCAACAGCGCCTGACGATTACGCCGCACACTGGCCAAATCATCACCCACATGAGCAGCCAGATTGCCGTACTGGAACGGTGCTGAAGAACACCCACCCAAACGCGTCGTGAAACAGAGACGTACAGCGTCTGGAAGCTGTGAACGCAGCGCCGAATCAGGCCAGATCAGATCCATGCGCATCCTCATCCAGACATTCCAGCAAGTCGATCATGTCTTCGGGTAAATCCACTTCCCATTCCATCCATTCCTGAGTGACGGGATGAATCAGCCCCAACGCCCGCGCATGCAACGCCTGACGGCCAAATTTTTGCAATTTTTCACGCAGTACAGGACCAATGCCTTTCACCAGGCGGGTTCGGGCAGCGTAGGTTGCATCCCCGACCAGCGGATAACCAATATGACTCAGGTGTACCCGGATCTGATGCGTTCGGCCGGTTTCCAGCTTGCAACGAATATAGGTATGCGACGGGAATTTATGCAGCACCCGATAGTGAGTCACAGCATCCTTGCCCATAGGGTTAACGGCCATTTTGGTGCGCTGCGTACCGTGGCGACCAATCGGTTCATCAATCTTGCCACCTCCGGTCATATGGCCTTGAACAACGGCTTCATATTCCCGCCCCATACTGCGATCTTGCAGTTGCGCCACCAAAGCCACCTGCGCCTGAAGGGTTTTGGCAACCACCATCAAACCAGTGGTGTCTTTATCCAGACGATGCACAATACCGGCACGAGGAATTTCCCGCTGCCCCGGTGCATGGTGCAACAAGCCATTCAACAGAGTACCCGTCAAATTACCAGCCGCCGGATGAACAACCAGGTTGGCAGGTTTGTTGACGACCAGGATATCGTCATCTTCATAGACAATATCCAGTGGAATGTCTTCCGCCAGCCAGTCACCTTCAGCGGCCAGCTCCGCTTCCAGCACCAGCATTTCACCGCCAGTGAGCTTATCTCGCCCTCGGCGCGTTTCACCGTCCACTTTTAACTGACCATCCTTGATCCATTGCTGCAGCCGGGAGCGGGAGTAATCAGGGAGCAGGGTGGCGGCCACCTGATCCAGACGTTTGTTTCCCAGATCAAAAGGGACCTGAACAGATTCGGATATGCGGGTACTCATGACAATAAAAACTCAAACCGGGTGAAACTGAAACGATACAATCGGGTCTTTTGACAGGAAAAAACACGCGTGAGTCAGCATTGGGGTGATTCGCGGACTGTGCTTTAATACCGCGCTTTAGCGAAGTATATCCAGATTCAGGAAAACGCTCCATGACCTTTCGTTGGCTGACCATCCCACTGCTCGTTTCACTGACTGCTTGTTCAACAAACAATCAGAAGCCCACCGAGCAAACTGAAAAAGTGTTGTACAACAGCGCTCGCGATGCCCTCGAAGACCGCAGCTATCTGGTCGCACAGGAGCGCTATAAAACCCTGGAGACCCTGCATCCCTTTGGGGAATACACCGAGCAGGCACAACTGGAGACGATGTATCTGCATTATGAGCAGAATGACATGGAGTCTTTGCTGGCCAAATCCGAGCGCTTCATTCGCATGTATCCGTTGCATCCTTCTGCCGACTACGCGTATTACCTGCGAGGAGTCGCAGCCTACGAAATGGGCTATGGTGCTCTGGTCGTCAAATACCTGTCAGATGGCAACGCTGACCGTGATGTGACGCCACTTCAGGATGCGTTTCAGTACTTTTCGGACTTGCTGGTGCGCTTCCCTGATAGCCCATACACCGCCGATGCTCAGGCGCGCATGATCTTTATTCGTGAGCGTCTGGCCTCCCAGCATGTTGAAATTGCCCGCTACTACATGAAACGTCATGCCTATGTGGCTGCTGCCAATCGCTGCGAAACGGTGGTCACCCAGTTCCCGCGTACGCGTGCCAACGGTGACGCACTGGCCCTGATGGTTGAGGCCTACCGTCACATGGACATGCTGCAAGAAGCCGACAAGGCATTGGTTCTGCTGGAAACCAATTACCCGGATCATCTGCAACTGACCTCTGGTCAGTTCGTTGCGACCGGCCTTCCCGAAACAGACCGCCGTAGCTGGCTGGAACTGGTCACGCTGGGTCTGGCCAAGTAGTCTTTTTTCAGGATCATAAAAAAAACCCGCAAACGTTTTGGCGTTCGCGGGTTTTTTAATTTTGTGAAGTCGGCCGATAAGCCGGGTTCTGTCTTGGACAATCATTCGTCTAGGCCAGCAATTGCTCACTGGCTCAAGCGACCTACCCGTTCCCAGCGCGGGCCGCGCCTGTAGGGAACCTATTTGGTCTTGCTTCGGGTGGAGTTTACCGTGCCACGAACTGTTACCAGACGCGCGGTGCGCTCTTACCGCACCCTTTCACCCTTACCTGTGCCGTCCCGAAAGACAGCCATCGGCGGTTTACTCTCTGCTGCACTGGTCGTGAGTTCACACTCCCCAGGCGTTACCTGGCACCCTGCCCTGCGAAGCCCGGACTTTCCTCCCCCTGATTACTCAGGCAGCGATTGTCTGGCCAACTTCGGGCGCGGAGCCTAACACAAAGCCCCGATACTGACGACTGATTTCCACTATCAGCGGTTATCCGCTCAAATCTTGCCCTGTATTTCCAGCGCTTTCTGGTAAAGCGATTTCTTGTTCTCACCCGTCAGCTCCGCCACAACGGCAGCCGCTTTCTTCGGTGGTAACTCCACCAGCAACAAGCGAAACAGACGCTCCATATCAACACTGGCCGCAGGCTCTGGTTCCGGGTTGCCGCTGATCATCACCACGAACTCCCCTTTCTGGTGATTGTCATTTTCCTGCAACTGCGCCAGCACATCGGGCAGCGTACCGCTGTAAAAACTTTCAAAGGTTTTGGTTAATTCCCGCGCCACACACACCAACCGTTCAGAACCGAAACACGCGCTCATATCCGCCAAGGAAGCCAGAATCCGATGGCGAGATTCATAAAAAACCAGCGTTCGATCATCGTTCTTGACGGCCATCAGGCGCTCTTGGCGTGCGCCAGATTTATGCGGTAAAAACCCTTCAAAAGCAAAACGGTCAGTTGGCAAACCCGCTGCCGACAGGGCCGTCACCAATGCGCTGGCTCCCGGCAGGGGCACCACCGAAAAGCCTCTTGTTCGCAAGGCGTTTACCAGCGGGTAACCCGGATCAGAAATCAATGGTGTTCCGGCATCCGACACCAATGCCAGACTTTTACCACTTTCCAGATAGCCTACAATTTGTTCGATACGATCTCGTTCATTATGATCGTGTACCGAAATCAATGACTTTCGGATGCCCAGGTGCTGAAGTAATTTCTGGGTATGTCTGGTATCCTCACAGGCAATCAGATCCACGGAACCGAGCACCTTGGCAGCACGCTCGGTGAGGTCGGCCAAGTTACCAATTGGAGTTGCAACCACATACAATGTGGCTGCTTGCGTTAGCGGAAGAGTACTCATGCTGGGAAATGCACCTGGGGTTTGGAAAGCGGTTACTGTTGTTATAGCCGCATCGGTATTGGGCCTCGCCGGATGCACCGGCACACCGGAAAAACCGGTCAATCCCAAGCCTGTCGTCAAGGCAGGTCCAACGGCCTCACAACTGCTCGGTCAGGCTCGTCGAGCGATCAAGGCGAGCGAGTTTGGCAATGCCAGAGCACTTTTGCAACAACTGGACGTGCGTCGCCTGAATCGCTTTGAACAGTTTGAACACCGCCTGCTCAGCATTCGATTGGCGCTGTCCGACACAGCCACGCTGGATGAAGAGACACTTGCCACACTGTCCCAGTCGCTGGACGTATTAAAACGCCAACAATTTTCCGCCACACCGCAACAGCGTCAGGAGTTGACCGAGCTGGACATACTGCTGCTGGAACAGCAACAGCAGTGGTGGCCCGCTGTTCAGGCACGCGTGGCACTGAGCCACCAGTTACAGGGAGATGCCCAGCGCGAGAATCACAATCGCATCTGGCACGATGCCCGACAAATCCCGACGACGGACATTCAAACCCTGCTGGCCAAGCCCTTGTCACCGGTATTAAAAGGCTGGCTGACACTGGCCGATTTGCACGCCAACCAACCCATCAGCCTGCAGCAACAACGTCAGCGTTTTCAGACCTGGCGACTGCGCAACGCCATGCATCCGGCTGCCAGGCAGCTACCGGCTGAATTGGCTGCGCTTGCCAGTACAGCCAAAGGCCCGGATAAAATCGCTGTACTTCTGCCACTGTCAGGGCCACTGGCGCGTTCGGGTCAGGCCATCCGTGATGGTTTGATGGCGAGCTATTTCCAGGCCAAAGAAAAGCGTTTATCAACGCCAGAATTGCAATTCATGGACAGCCAGCGTTTTGAAACGCTGGATGCTGCCTACGCCACTGCCTTGCTGGCGGGTGCCCAATGGATGATCGGCCCTGTCAGTAAAACGGATGTGCAGTCATTAGCCAAACGTAACGCCCTGTCGTTGCCAACGCTGGCACTGAATTATCATGGTCTGGATACGCAACATGCCGAACTGACAGCCCCTGAAGGTCTGTTTCAGTTTGGCCTTGCTCCAGAAGACGAAGCCCGAGAAATTGCCGAAAAAGCCTGGAATGACGGCTTGCGCCACCCACTGGTGATGGTGCCCAAAGGCGGCTGGGGGGAGCGTATTCTGATGGCTTTCCGGGAACATTGGCAATCTCTTGGAGGCCGTATCAATGAAGTGCGTTTCTACGGCAAAGAAAACCTCAACGCCGATGTCGGTGCTGTGCTGAATATCGACAGCAGCAAGCAACGCTACAAGCGCATCCGCCAGTTTATGAGCGAAGACGTCAAGTTTGAGTCCCGACGCCGACAGGATGCCGATTGGGTGTTTGTCGCGGCAGCTCCTCAGGCGGGCCGCCAGATCAAACCCAGCCTGTCCTTCAACTTTGCGCGAGACTTGCCGGTTTATTCCCCATCACGCGTTTACACCGGGCAGCCCAACAGCCGCACTGACAAGGACCTTGATGGTGTTCGTTTCTGCGACTTACCCTGGGTACTGAACCAGCCCGAGCTGTATCAGGATGTTGAAAATAGCCTGAGCAACGGCCAAGGGCCTTATGTCCGCCTTTACGCTCTGGGTGCCGATGCATTCTGGCTACCCGAGCGCATGGCACAACAGCAACTGGGTGGACAAATCACACTCGCAGGCTCAACTGGCACCTTGCAAATGGACGATACACAGCGTCTGCACCGTCGGGGTGAATGCGCCATCTTCAAGGATGGTGAGCCATCACGTATGCCACAGGTAACGCAAAACCCCTGATTCAGGAACTCATGACATGGACGTCAATTTCCCCACCACACCTAACAATCGCCGCCAGACCGGGCTGCTTATAGAGCGCCTGGCAGAATCCCATCTTGTTGAACAGGGCCTGACGCCCTGTGATCGCAATCAATACTCTCGCATGGGCGAAATTGATCTGATCATGTGGGATCAAACCACTCTGGTGTTTATTGAGGTACGCTACCGACGTCATAACGAGCAGGTCTCGGCCGCTGAGTCGATTACACCGACCAAACAACGCCGGGTCATTCGCACGGCCAGCCGTTATCTACAGCAGCAATTTGGCAATAACCCACCCGATTGCCGCTTCGATGTCATTCTGGCAACAGGCACACCGCCTCAACTGGAGTGGATAAAAGCGGCCTTTATGTAAAGTGCCGGATAACGGCAAATCAGAGAAGCACTCAGAATAACATCTCATTTGCATCAATCTCTGTGAAACCATGGTAGCCAGATCAGCTCTGACATATCATGCAGTTCTTAAACAGGAGGCATGTTGTGCAAGACAGAATCATTGGCCATTTCGGCACCAGTATCGAAACCAAGGCATCGGCTGCGGAAGTCCTGCCTCCCTTTATTGAACGCTCCGCCCAGATTATGGTGAACACGCTGCTAAATGGCGGCAAGATCCTGACCTGTGGAAACGGTGGTTCAGCGGGAGATGCACAGCACTTTTCATCCGAGCTGCTGAACCGTTTCGAGCGCGATCGCCCCAGTCTGCCTGCCATTGCCCTGACCACCGATTCGTCGACCATCACATCCATTGCCAACGACTACAACTACGCCGAAGTCTTCTCCAAACAGATTCGCGCGCTGGGTAATCCCGGTGATGTATTGCTGGCCATCTCCACCAGCGGCAATTCGGCCAATGTGGTACAGGCGATTCAGGCGGCCCACGAGCGTGAAATGACAGTTATCGCCTTGTCTGGCAAGGATGGTGGCAACATGGCATCACTGCTGACTGTGGACGATGTGGAAATCCGAGTGCCATCAACCGTTACAGCACGCATTCAGGAAGTTCACCTGGTCGTCATTCACTGCCTCTGTGACCTCATCGACTGCGCCCTGTTCGGCGAAGAATAACCAATACCTTATAACGAAAACGCCCGGTCAGTTGACCGGGCGTTCTTGTTTGTGGCTTTTAAATATCAGCCTTTCATGCATCAATCTTTCAGACGGTTAATCCCCAACGCCTTCAAGGTGTATTTCTCATAGACTGGCTCGCTGGAACCGGTCTTCATCTTGCGGATGAAGTATTTTTCAAACGCGATCTTGGCCATGTGAACCCATTTGCCTTTCTTGAACCAGGTGACGTTGCGCGGTGGAATCTGTGGAATGGCCACAAAAGCAGCGCCAGTATCCCCCATATCTGCCAGACAAATCGCACTCCAGGTTCCTTTGGCATCGGCCACGCCACCTTCCAGGTCGGCTTTCAGGTTGTGTGCAATCGCCGTCATCATGGACTCGATCATATAACCGGTTTTCGGCGTACCGGTTGGTACCGGTGTCACTTCTACAGGTGGGATTGCCACACACACACCGGCTGAGAAAATATTTTTGAACGTCGGGTTGCGCTGATATTCATCAATCACAACGAAGCCTTTCGGGTTCACCAGACCTTCAACAGCCGCGACGGGATCCACACCGGCAAATGAAGGCAACATCATGGAATGCTTGAACGGTAACTCATGCTGACGCTTCAGGTTGCCGTCTTCGTCCATCTCATCGACGAACATCACACCGTCTTCCACCTTGCTCACACTGGCATTGGTGATCCACTTGATGTGACGGTTGCGTAACTCGCTTTCCAGCATGGATTTGGAGTCACCCACTCCACCCAACCCCAGATGGCCAATGTACGGCTCGCTGGAAACGTACGTCATTGGCACCTGATCACGCACTTTTTTCTTGCGCAGTTCCGCTTCCAGAATAAAGGCGTATTCATACGCTGGCCCAAAACAGGACGCTCCCGGCATGGCTCCTACAACAGCAGGGCCTGGCTCATCAATCAGTGCCTTGACGTTGTCATAACAGGCTTCGGCATGATCCAGAGAACACACAGACTGAGTGAAACCACCGTGAGGGCCTGCGCCCTCTACCGCCGCAAAGTTCAGTTTTGGCCCGGTACAGATCACCAGATAGTCGTAGGCTTCTTCCGCCCCACTGTCCAGTTTCAGGACATTGCTGGCCGGATCAATTTCAACCACCGCCGACGCAATGAACTCAATGCCTTTCTTTTCCAGATAAGGGCGAATGGGGAAACTGATTTCCGGGCGCGTGCGCCAGCCGACAGCAATCCACGGATTAGAAGGAACAAACTGAAAATCCTCCCTATCGTTGATAACCGTTACCTGATGGTCATCGCCCAACAGTTCCTTGATTTCGTATGCACCAGCCATTCCTCCGGTACCAGCACCCAATACAATCACTCTCGCCATAGTCAGACTTACCTTGTAGTCATAAGAAGGAATCCCGGTATGACGCAAATTGCAGTCGTCAGACGACAGGCGTGCGATTTCCGGGGATTGCCAAAGCATTATTCAGCAAAATACAGTCCACGCATAACTATATAGGAATAAAGTATAACTACTTGTCGTGAATAGCCCATTCCTGAGCGAACAACGTCACATTTCACATGGGCACTATGAGGGTTAAAAACAGCAGAGGGAGGTTGGAAAAGGTTAGAAACAAAAAGTCAGGACAAATATGTCAGTCAGAGCACTGATTTTGACAGTCAGCGCAGTCAGGCATACGCGGCAAGCGGAATTGATTCCAATGCGTATTTTTCAAATCGAGGTGCTGTAGCAGCCCCGCTTCGGGGGTGGCCAGACCCGATAAATACTTGAGCGCTTCAACAGCCTGCAAGCTACCGACGACTCCCACAACCGGTGACAGAACGCCACTTTCAGCACAGCCGTCGGCCATTGCCGATGCACCATCCCGATCCAGATCTGGATACAGACAGCGATAACAGGGGGAACCAGACTGGCTCGGATCAAAAAATACCAACTGCCCGGAAAGACCAATAGCAGCCGCAGAAACCCAGGGTGTTTTTGTTTCCAGGCACGCCAGATTGATCTGATAACGCACGGCGGCGTTATCCGTGCAATCCAGTACCAGATCCACGAGCTCCAAACGTCCCCGTAACCACTCCAGAGACGCCGCTTGCGGATGAGGAATAATCTGACAGTGAGGATTCATGGCACGCATCACGGTGGCGGCCGATGCCACCTTGGACATGCCGATACGATCGGTTGTGTGTGCGATCTGGCGCTGCAAATTGGACAACTCCACCACATCCGGGTCAACCAGCTCCAGAGTGCCGACACCACTGGCCGCCAGATATAAGGCCACCGGGCTGCCCAGACCACCGACCCCGATAATCATCACACGGGCATCGCTCAGAGCCTGCTGGCCTTCCATATCCATATCGTCCAGCAGAATATGGCGGCTGTAACGCAGCAGTTCATCATCGTTCATAAGAGCACCTGAGTGTGACCGGGCCAGCAACCTCCGCTGATGCGAGGGTTACCCCCAAAATCCTGGCGCGTTGTTACTTGCTGAAAACCCGCTTGTTCCAGACAAGTACGCACGGCTTCAGCCTGCTGATAACCGTGTTCCAGCAACAACCAGCCTTCAGGCTTCAGAAAAGCACGGCTTTGATCAATGATTTGCTCCAGATCGGCCATGCCCTGATGTTCCGCGACCAGAGCCGACCGTGGTTCAAAACGCACATCGCCCTGTTCCAGATGCGCATCATCCGGGTCGATATAAGGTGGATTACTGACAATCAAATCAAAACCTGCAGATGCCTCAATGGCCTCAAACCAATTGCTGCAATCAAAGCGAACGTGCTTCAACTGGTTCAGTTCGGCATTTTCTCTCGCTAACGCAACGGCATCCGGCATCAGATCCAGACCCGATACCTGCCACTGTTCGCGCTCAGCCGCCAGCGCCAGTGCAATGGCTCCGGTGCCGGTGCCCAGATCCAGCGCTCTGGCGTGTTCAGGGAGCGGTAATGCCAGCGCCCATTCCACCAGGGTTTCAGTATCCGGGCGGGGAATCAGGGTCGCGGGAGAGACTTTCAAATTCAGAGACCAGAAACCCTGCTCACCAATCAGGTAAGCAATCGGTTCACCGTTCAGGCGACGTTCCAGCAACGCCTGCAACTGGCACTGCTGGGGCTGTGACAACACCTGATCACCCCAGGTACGTAACCAGGTGCGAGTGCACTGCAACACATGCTGAGCCAGAAGCTCGGCATCGGCACGCGGCGACTCTGAACCAGACTCAATCAGGCCTATGCGAGACTGCTTCAGCCAGCTTTCAACGGTTAATTCTGTCATCAATTCCGTCATCAATGGGACGAAGCCATTTCAGCCAACAAGTTGGCCTGATGCTCTTGCAACAGTGGGTCGAGCACTGGCGTCAGGTCGCCCTGAACAATCTCTTCCAGCTTGTACAGCGTCAGATTGATGCGGTGATCCGTGACTCGTCCTTGCGGGTAGTTATAGGTACGAATGCGCTCGGAGCGATCCCCGGACCCAACCAGACTCTTGCGTGCGGCGGCCTGTTCTGCCTGAGCCACCTGGAGCTGCGCATCTTTCAGACGCGTGGCCAACAAGGCCATCGCCTTGGCGCGGTTCTTGTGTTGCGAACGCTCTTCCTGACATTCCACCACCATGCCGGTTGGCAAGTGCGTGATGCGAATCGCCGAGTCTGTTTTGTTGACGTGCTGACCACCCGCACCAGAGGCCCGGAAAGTGTCCACGCGTAAATCGGCCTTGTTGATATCGATGTCCGCCTCAGCATCCGCTTCCGGCATCACCGCGACCGTACAGGCCGAGGTATGAATACGCCCTTGGCTCTCCGTTTCAGGAACGCGTTGAACCCGATGTGCACCGGACTCAAACTTCAGCCGTGAATAGACCTGATCTCCCGTAATCCGGGTAATGACTTCTTTAAAGCCACCGTGTTCGCCTTCATTGGCGCTCAGGGTTTCAACTCGCCATCCCAGGGTCTCGGCATAGCGGGAATACATGCGGAACAGGTCGCCCGCAAAAATAGCCGCTTCATCGCCGCCCGTACCGGCTCGTACTTCCAGAATCACGTTGCGATCATCGTCCGGGTCTTTGGGCAGCAGCAGAATTTCCAGATCAGCTGTCAATTCCTCAAGGGTATTCCGGGCGGTACCGGCTTCTTCTTCTCCCATCGCCTTCATATCCGGGTCATCGTCCTGACACAAAATCAGCGACTCTTCCAGATCCGACTGCGCTCCCTGATAGGTAGCGAAGGTCTTGGCAATGGTTTCCAGCTCGCTGTATTCCTTGGACAAAGCCCGAAATTTATTCTGATCACTGATGACATCAGGATCGGAGAGCAAATGCCCGACTTCTTCGTAGCGATCGGTCAGGTGTTCCAGCTTGTGGAGAATGGAATCTTTCATGAAATCAGTTGTTATCCGAATGGTTACGACCGGCATGGGGCAACTGAAACAGTTCTCGTGTCCAGTCAAACACTTCCATGCGCCCTTCAGCGGCTGCTCGACGCAGCATGACGGTAGGGCCGTGCAATAATTTATTACTGTAGGTATGTGCAAACTGACGCAGGATTTTTTCCGGGTCTGCACCATTTTGCAGTTGCTTGAGGGCTTTCTGTAACTGCTCTTCACGCAGTTGATCCACATGTGTGCGCACATCGGTCACGGTGCCCACCGCATCCAGCACCCGCAGCTCACGCATAAAATGTTCAACACCCGCCAGCACCAGCTCTTCAGCCTGGCGAGCCGCACCTTCGCGGGAGCGCACATTTTCTTCAATGATGCTGCGTAGATCATCCACCGTGTACAAGTAGACATCCGACAGCTCTGCTACTTCTTCTTCTATATCGCGGGGGACGGCGATATCCACCATAAACATGGGTTCGTGGCGGCGTTTTTTCAGGGCTTTTTCAACCGCACCCTTGCCCAATACCGGCAATGGGCTGGCAGTGGAAGCAATCACGATGTCGGCATCGGCCAATACCTGCGGAATATCTTCCAGCAAAATGGCTTCGGCGTGAAATTCTTCAGCCAGATGCTGGGCGCGCGCCAGCGTTCGGTTGGCCACGATCAAATGGCTAACACCCGCCTGGGTCAGGTGGCGTGCGACCAATTCGATCGTTTCACCCGCGCCAATCAGCAAGGCTTTGCTGTTGCTCAGATCAGAAAAGATGTGTTGCGCCATGCGCACAGCCGCAAAGGCAACGGACACCGGATTTTCACCAATCGCCGTATCGGTGCGTACACGCTTGGCAATGGAAAATGTCTCGCGAAACAAACGCCCCAGTTCAGAGCCGACCGTGCCGGATTCCTGCGCCACCGAATAAGCCGACTTCATTTGCCCGAGAATCTGCGGTTCGCCCAGCACCAGCGAGTCCAGACCACTGGCTACGCGCATGGTGTGCTGCACCGCGTCTTCCTGCTCCAGACAATACAGAACCGGAGCCAGATCCCCTTCCTGAATAGCATGATGAGCCGCCAGCCATTGCAGAACATCTTCGCTGCGGAACTCTTCGGACGATCCGTAAATCTCAGTGCGATTGCAGGTAGACAGAATGACGGCTTCAGACACCGGGGCAGACGCACACAGGTCGGTCAGGGCACGTGACATATTGGCAGGATCGAACGCGACCTGCTCCCGCACGGAAACCGGTGCGGTCTTATGGTTAATGCCCAGGGCCCAAATACTCATATCGAAACGCGTCACCCAAAACTGAAAGCGGCGAATTATAAACCGCACAATGTCATTTGCCGATGAAATCTTTGACTTAGTATGGCATCTGACTCTAAATAGACTCAAAACCCGGCCTTATCGAGCACTGACGGGCCAATTCAACGGAAAACTCATGCGACCAATGCACGCTTCAGCAACGCCACGGCTTTCACTTCTTGGGCAGCGTTCACCATTGTCACGAACAGGGGCATTCGTACTGACTCTGACCCTGCTCATCAGCAGCGGTTGCACAACGACCACCACCGCCGTCACGAAAAGCAATAACACCGATCCACTGGCTCACCTTCAGGATGTCCAGCTTCCACACGTTGCTCCACAACAGACCAGCAAAGCCGCGCCCGACGCATTGCCGGGCAGCATCCCGGTCACGTTACTGGATGACCTGCTGACGGCAGAGTTTGCGGGCCAGCGCCAGCACTTTCAGATGGCGGTTGAGCATTACCTCAGTGCTGCCCGTCAAACAGAAGCCGAAGAAATTACCGCCCGAGCGGCTCGCGTTGCACGTTTTGCAGGCAACTCGGCGTCCACACGAGAAGCCGCCAACCTGTGGCTAAGCACGTCACCGGATAACATCGAAGCCCATCAACTGCTGATCCATGCCGCCCTGAGCGATAACAACTTCCAGGAAGCCATCCAGCACACACTGGACATCAAGCGCATTACCGGGCAAAGCCAGTTTGAGCTTTTCACAGCCCGACTGGCTCACATGAGCACCAAAGATAAGAAACGCCTACAACAACAACTCTCTCAATTGCTGCCTCAGCACGCAGAAGATGTCAGCCTGATCACGACGATTGGAGTACTGGCACAAAGCCAGGGTCAGATTGCCCCCGCTCTTGAACATTTTGATCAGGCTCTGTTGATACAAGCGGACTATCAACCGCCCGCTGTCATGAAGGCGCGCCTGCTGGTTGCCATCAAGCGTAATAAAGAAGCATTGAGCTGGCTGAATCGGGTCACTCGCCAACACCCCAATCATAAGGGAATGAAGGAACTTCAAGCCCAGGTATTATTGCGCCTGGACAAAATGGAACAGGCATTTGATGCCTACAGTCGGTTATATCAACGCTACCCGGAGGATCATGCTGTTGGTTTTACTCTGGCGTTGCTGTCCATTGATCGCGATATGCCTCAACGTGCCCAGGGGATTCTGACGTCACTGTTACAAGACCCGGAATATGCCGACCGTGCCAACTACTATCTGGGCCTGATCGCTATTGATGACGAGCGTCATGCTCAGGCACTGGCACATTTCAAGACCGTACAAGCAAGCCCGGAGCTGGTGCCCGCCACGGCAGAAGCGGCCCAATTGATCGACACACTAGAGTCTCTGGAAGCCGCCAGTCAATTCCTCGACAACCGGATTGAAGACTATCCACAGCAGTCCCTGAAAATCATTGGCATAAAAGCAGACTTGCTGAACCAACACGACCATCTTGAGCAAGCTCTGCAAACGTATGATCAAGGACTGACACAGGCTCCCGACGACGTCGACCTTCTGTACGGACGCGCCATGCTCCATGCCCGCCTCGATAATTTGCAACAACTGGAAGCCGACCTGAAGAAAGTCATTCAACTGGCTCCAAACAACGCCAACGCCCTGAACGCACTCGGCTACACCCTGGCCGATAAAACAGACCGAACCGAGGAAGCGCTGGCACTGATTCGGCGAGCCTTTGTCCTCGCGCCACACAGTGCTGCTGTATCAGACAGCCTTGGTTGGGCGTATTTCCGCCTTGGAAACTTCAAGCAAGCCGAAAAATATCTGAAACGAGCCTACACCCGGATGCCCGACCCGGAAATTGCAGCGCATTACGGTGAATTGCTGTGGGTCACGCAGCGCCACAAACTGGCGTTGAGAGTCTGGAAAAACAGTCTGAAAGATAATCCTGGTCATCCCGTTCTTAAAGAAGCACTGGAACGGCTGGAGGTCTCACTGCCATGATCCGCATCCTGCTCTGGCCACTATTAATGTCTGTGACATTATTATCTGGCTGCAGCCTGATCCAATTATCGAACCAGGAAACATTGTCCAAACTCGATCACTGGAACATACAAGGCAAGATCTCCATTCGCTCCCCACAAGATGCCGTCACGGGATATTTAAACTGGAAACAGGAAGGCTCCGGTTATGACATATTCATCACCGGCCCTCTGGGGCAAGGCAGCACATCCATTAAAGGTAAACCAGGCCAGACTGAGCTACAGCTACCGGGCTGGAAGCAACCTCAAATAGCCGAAGATCCTGAAGTATTGATGCAACATTATCTGGGCTGGAATTTTCCGATTCAGGATATTTTCCACTGGATCAAGGGCCAACCAGCCCCCGGTGCGGACTTCACTATAAAGAAAAACGACTACGGTATGACCGAGTCGCTGCAACAGCATGGCTGGGGCGTTGAATACAGTCGCTACCAACAACAAAACGATCACTGGCTGCCCGGACGTATCAAAATCACAGGTCATGACCACCGTTTTATTCTTTCGATCAATCAATGGACAGTATATGACTGACCGCAACACGCTCACTCTGCCGTCACCCGCCAAACTGAATTTGATGCTGCACATCACCGGACGCCGTCCCGATGGCTACCACACTCTGCAAACCCTGTTTCAGTTTCTGGATTATGGCGACACACTTTCCTATCGCCTGCGCACCGATGATCAATTAACGCTTACTCCCCAGGTTGAGGGAGTGGGCCAGGAAGAGAATCTGATCATCAAGGCAGCCCGCAAACTGCAAACGATTGCCGCCGAACGATGCCTGCCTGTACCAGGAGCCGACATAACACTGAAGAAGATTCTTCCTATGGGTGGCGGACTGGGCGGTGGCAGCTCCAACGCAGCGACCACATTGCTGGCACTGAATCAACTCTGGAATCTGGAACTGTCGCTGGAACAATTGGCAGACATTGGTTTGTCTCTGGGAGCCGATGTTCCGGTTTTCGTTAAAGGGCAAGCTGCCTTTGCTGAAGGCGTTGGAGAAATCCTGACCCCAACGCCAGAATTGCCCGAAAAATGGTTCCTGATCGCCTGTCCAAACGTCCATATAAATACAGGTGAAGTTTTTTCAAATAAAAGTTTGACAAGGGATACCGACCCCATTAGTATACGCACCGCGCTAAGGGAGGAAGGCAACAACGACTGTCAAACAGTTGTTTCGATGAATTACCCAGAAATTGGTAACACATTGAATTTGCTAAATAAATTTTCCTCTGCTAAGCTCACCGGAACTGGAGCATGTGTATTTTCAAGCTTCGATTCCAGTTCAGAAGCCATCCGAGTTTCTGAACAATTACCGGCTGATGTCAGGTACTTTATTGCAAAAGGTGTTAACGTTTCACCGACTCATAAGGTACTATTCAAGCCGTCCTAGATGCTGGGGTGTCGCCAAGTGGTAAGGCAACGGGTTTTGATCCCGTCATTCGCAGGTTCGAGTCCTGCCACCTCAGCCAATTCTTATCTCTCTATTCTCTGAACATTGCATCCTAGGGGAATCCTGTGTCCAAGCTGATGGTTTTTACCGGAAATGCCAATCCGGAACTGGCCCGCCTCGTTGTCGAACGTCTAGATATTCCCCTCGGTGAAGCCACTGTTGGTAAATTCAGTGATGGTGAAATCACCATCGAGATCGATGAGAACGTTCGTGGTAAGGATGTCTTCATCATCCAGCCAACTTGCGCCCCGACCAATGACAATCTGATGGAAATGCTGCTGCTGGCTGATGGCCTGCGTCGCGCATCAGCCAGTCGAATCACGGCCGTTGTCCCCTATTTTGGTTATGCCCGCCAGGATCGTCGTCCTCGCAGTGCTCGTGTGCCAATCAGTGCTCGTGCAGTTGCTGACATGATGGCCGGTGCAGGCATCGACCGTGTTCTGACCGTCGACTTGCACGCCGATCAGATTCAGGGCTTCTTTGATATCCCGGTCGATAATGTTTACGGTTCCCCGGTACTGATTGACGATCTTGAACGTCAGGATTACGAAAATCTGATCGTGGTTTCCCCGGACATTGGTGGTGTGGTTCGTGCTCGCGCAATTGCCAAACAGATGAATGTTGACCTTGCCATCATTGACAAGCGTCGTCAGAAGGCCAACGAATCCGAAGTCATGAACATCATTGGTGATGTCAGTGGTCGTACCTGTGTTCTGGTTGACGACATGGTCGATACCGCTGGCACCCTGTGCCATGCAGCCAAGGCACTGAAAGCCTTTGGCGCTGAAAAAGTTGTTGCGTACTGCACACATCCGGTATTATCCGGCCCCGCTGTTGAACGCCTGTCCAATACGGAACTGGATGAACTGGTTGTCACTGACACCGTCCCATTATCAGAAGCCGCCAAGGCAACAGGTACTATTCGCCAACTGACCATTTCCGGTTTATTGGCTGAAGCTGTACGCCGCGTCAACAACGAAGAATCCATCAGTGCGATGTTTCGTTAGTTAACGACACATCCACTGTTATTATCAAACCGCCTGAGTTGGTCGCAAACCAGGCGGTTTTTTCATACTGAGAAAGAGGAAATGCCCATGTCAGACTTCACATTGTCTGCTGAAATCCGTAAAGATTCAGGGAAAGGTGCGAGCCGCCGCCTGCGTCGTGAAAACGGCGTTCCGGCAATTATTTACGGTGGCGATGCAGCCCCTGCACCGATCACTCTGAAAGCCAACGAACTGTGGAAAGTACTGGAATCAGAAGCTTTCTACAGCAGCGTCGTTACTCTGGAAGTTGCGGGCAAAAGCGAACAGGTTATTCTGAAAGACCTGCAGCGTCACCCAGCCAAAGATGTCATCTGGCACGCTGACTTCCTGCGTGTTAATGCAGACACCAAGATCAAAGCTCACGTTCCTCTGCACTTCCTGAACGAAGAAGCGTGTGTTGGCGTCAAGATTGGTGGTGGCAAGATCTCTCACCAGCTGACCAGCCTGGAAATCATCTGTACTGCTGATCACCTGCCAGAATTCATCGCAATCGACCTGGCTGAAGTTGAGCTCGGTACTGTGATTCACCTGAGCGACCTGACTCTGCCAGAAGGCGTTGAGTCTCAGGCTCTGTCTCACGGCTCAGAACACGATACTGCTGTTGTATCGGTTGTTGCACAAAAAGGCAGCGACAAAGAAGAAGGTGAAGAAGAAGCCAGCGAATAAGCTTCTCTTCACACGATTCAAAAAAGCGGGGTTTACCCCGCTTTTTTTATATCTGCAGATTGCTGTCAAGGAGCACTTCAGACATGAGCAAGCACATTGAACTGATTGTTGGGCTGGGCAATCCTGGCAACGAATACGAACACACACGACACAATGCCGGTTTTTGGGTCGTTGATGAGCTAGCGCGTGCGTATGGCATTCGCATGACTCCAGACAAAAAATATTCAGGGCTGGTTGGCAAAGGCAACATTCAAAACCACACCTGCTGGTTACTCAAACCCTCCACCTTTATGAACCTCAGCGGCGTTTCAGTTCAGGCTCTGGCGAATTTCTACAAGCTATCACCAGAACAGATTCTGGTTGTGCATGACGAGCTGGATTTACCCGCCGGTGTCGCACGCTACAAGCAAGGTGGCGGTCACGGTGGCCAAAATGGCTTGCGCGATATCATCAGCAAGCTGGGGAATAACAAGGATTTTCACCGCCTTAGAATCGGCATTGGCCACCCTGGCGACAAAAGCCGTGTCACCGGCCACGTTCTCGGCAAACCCACCAACGCGGAACACAGCAGCATCGAAGCTGCCATTGATGAAGCCATTCGCACAGTGCCGGATGCATTGTCTGGAGATATCGCACGCGCGATGAATCGACTTCATTCATTTAAAGGGTAAAATAGCCCACCGCTTTAACAGAAAGCTGCCATCACACCAGTGCCATGCAGCTTTACGATTCAAATACTGATACAGGAAACCGGATATGGGATTCAAATGCGGCATCGTAGGCTTGCCAAACGTTGGAAAATCAACGCTATTTAACGCTCTGACCAAAGCAGGCATTGACGCAGAGAACTTCCCTTTCTGTACCATCGAACCCAATGCGGGCATGGTCGCCATGCCAGACCCACGCCTGGATCAACTGGCCGCCATTGTTAAGCCCGAGCGTGTTGTTCCCACGTCCATGGAATTTGTCGATATTGCAGGCCTGGTTGCTGGTGCATCAAAGGGCGAAGGTCTGGGCAATCAGTTTCTGGCCAACATCCGTGAAACCGATGCCATCGCTCACGTCGTGCGTTGTTTCGAAGATGACAACGTGATTCATGTCTCCAACACCATCAACCCGGCAGACGATATTGACGTCATCAATACCGAACTGGTACTGGCGGACATGGAATCCTGTGAGAAACAGCTCCAGCGCGTCACGAGAACCGCCAAAGGTGGTGATAAAACAGCCATTGCTCAAAAAGCCTTGCTGGAAAAATTACTGCCTCACTTTGAAGAAGGCAACACCGCTCGCATGCTGGAAATGAGCGATGACGAGAAGATCACTGCCCGCAGCTTCCACCTGCTGACCACCAAGCCCACCATGTACATCGCCAACGTCAGCGAAGAAGGCTTTGAAAACAACCCTCATCTGGATGTCGTGCGCGAAATCGCCGCTTCAGAAGGTGCTTCCGTGGTTGTGGTCTGCAACAAGATTGAATCTGAAATTGCCGAACTGGACGACGAAGACAAACGCGAGTTTCTGGAAGAAATGGGCATGGAAGAAGCCGGTCTGGATCGGGTTATTCGTGCAGGTTATGACTTGCTTGGACTTCAGACTTACTTCACTGCCGGTGTAAAAGAAGTTCGTGCCTGGACAACCCAGATTGGTGCAACGGCTCCCCGCGCCGCTGCCGCTATTCATACAGACTTTGAACGCGGTTTTATCCGGGCCGAAGTCGTCAGCTTTGATGACTTTATTCAGTACCAGGGCGAATCCGGTGCCAAGGAAGCAGGCAAATGGCGACTGGAAGGAAAAGAGTACATCGTTAAAGACGGCGACGTTATCCACTTCCGCTTCAACGTATAAGCATTCCCGGCGAGGCCGTCGCCTGACGACCTTGCCAGCTTCCTCTGTTCTGGTTCACATCTTCGGCTTTTCTCTGCCTGCTTCCCCACTGGCTATCATACAATTTACTTCTCACTCACAGACACACATCCTGAGCAGGTATCCAATCGCGATACACGCAGCCCGATTTGACCTTTTCCAAAGATCCAACCGGTGAAATTCTGGAGTAGAGTGTCTAGATAAGGAAAGTTATTCGTTCAACGAGGTAAATCACCATGAACCGTGTGAAACAGATGTTGTCGCGACCTCCTTTTTTGCTTGCTCCCCTCTGTCTGGCGTTGGCCGCTTGTGGTGGGTCAGGCAGCTCCAGCGATGGAGAACGCTTTAATAACAACGATTCCAGTTCATCCAGCGAAACGGTTGAACGTGTCAGCCTGACAGGGCTTGCTGTCAAAGGTGTCGTTCATGGTGCCAAAGCTGAGTTGTTTCGGGTAATCGATGGCGCAGTCGAAGCAACGCCATTTGCTACCGGAAAGACAGACGACGAAGGGCGCTACGAACTGACCGTTGTCAGCCAGGAAGCCTTTGACGGGCCAGCGCTGGTTCGCATCCTCTGGCAGCCCGATGCAGAAATGACCTGCGATGCCAACTCAGGCTGTGGCAGCTACAGCACCAGTGACAACCGCGACAGCAACAGTAATGGCACGATTGACTTCGGTGAGCGCTTTGATCTGGAAGAGACATTCCGGATGACAGCCCTGATTCCTCGTTTAACCACCACAGCCGACAGTGATCGCATTGTCACAGCGCATATTTCATCTCTGACTCACATGGCTGCAACACTCGCAGCAGGCGGTGTCATCACCCCTTCCAGCGCCGATGCCGCCAATAACCAGATTCGCTCAGTGCTTGGGCTGGATGACAGCGTTGATATCGTCATCACACCTCCGGTTGACGTGACAGGCAACACCGCAGCACCCGGCAGTGCAGAATACGGTGCTCTGACCTCCGCCATTGCTGAACTGGCTAAACAGAAAGGCATTACCATTCAGGAAGCTCTGAATCAGATCACCCAGGCATTTCTCGATAATGAAGGCCAACTGATCTGGCGCAACAGCAGCAGTAACCTCAGCAATATATCCATCACAGATGTTGCCAGCGCCGCCCAGAGCATTGCCGGATTACTGAACGATACTGATTTGGCCATGCGTTTTCAGGCACTGCTGGATATGGCCAGCACCAAAAACCCTGACACTCCCAGTGATATTCACCCCCCGATTGCCAATGCCGGTACCGATCAGAGCGTTCAAACCAACACCACTGTCACTTTGAGCGGCAGCAGTGAGAACGGTGGCGACAATACGACCTACGAATGGCAACAGATATCCGGCCCCGCCGTTACACTGACCAACCCTGAAACACAACAGGCTACGTTTAACAGTGGCCTTCAATCCGGCAATCTGGTTTTCCGCCTGACAGCCACCAATACAACCAATCAGTACAGTGATACGGATTATCTGACCATTACCGTCAAGGCTGCTAGCGCCTCCGGCAGCGCTGTCTCTGCTCTGGATGACACACGCTACACCGTTTGGAATCCAGCGGTTTATATGACAGCAGACAGCAGTAACGCTGAGCATCAAAACCAGATTGGTTACGGCCTGGAAGTTGAACGAGACCTGACAATCACAGCCAATGCCTCCGGAGCCTCATCTCCACTCTCGATCATGACCTCAGGTGATAACAAAATCTGGGAAATGAACAACCGCTTCCAGGCCGGGCAGGCCTTTTCAAGCACAACAGCACAGCTGGATGGACAAACGGAAGTATCAGGGCGGGAAACGCTGCCAACCACTCTGGATCAGCAAAACAATCTGAGCGTTCATACACCACAGCGCTCAGAAACAGAAGGCGATGAAAGCAGTCTGGAGCTGTCTTCCCAAATCCATTTAATGCCAATCGATGACCACAGTTGGTTCAGTGCCTATATTGACCAGACGGATTACTTCCCGGCAGACAGCCAATCTGATACAGCTCGAGAACCCGCACGCAGCGCGTATCAAGTTAATACAACCATGGTTGTGCAGGATCAGGGAGAGTTTTCAACCAGCAGCGTATCACCTGCATATGGCGTCATTGCCCTGACAATCGGGTCGGATACCACCCTCTCTCAACTGGTGGCCTCCGAACTCCAGCAATGGGAAATGAGCAGCAGCGTGACTGGTGTGATGACGGCCATGGCCAACTCAATGACAGATCAGAACAGTCTGGGCAATCGCATCGTTCGATACACTCACCAATACCACTATGATGAAAAAAATACGCCAGAGTTTTCACCAGCCACGCTTCCCCATGCTATTGAGACCCGCACAGACGCTCCAACCAGAGAAGACGTAGAGATTAACTTCAGCGTCAAAAGCAATGGTCAACTGCGTGTACCGGCCCGCTTGTTAGATGCGGTCTTTGACAGTGAACAGGTCGCACTGGAAGGCATGGCGACTCATAATGGCCAGCTCCTCATGGCACAGTTAATGGGCCAACTGGCACTGGGGGATGTATCTGGCAACGCGATAGAAGGCATTGCTTATGAGCGCTACGTAGCTCTGGCAACCAGTACATTATCCCCCACGGAAAGTAGCATCCGAAATGCCACGTATCAGATTCAGGGCCTGATGTTTGATGTGAATGCCACCAAACGCGGTATCAGCAGTCGGGCACTCAGCGGTAACATTCGTTTTGGTAACACCGACGCCACCCTGTCGTTCAATCGTGACTCAGCTACCCTGCAAAACACCGACTTCACGGTCAATCGCACCCAGAATGCTCTGATCACTCACAATGATGATGTACAACTCTTGTTGGCGGAGAAGGGCTATCTTCGCTTTACGGTCGGCAATATAACCCTGGAAGGCTTTGCCAGCGCTGATGGTAATTACCTGATACTGCGCCTGATGGATGATCAGGTCTTTCAGGGTGACGTTAAACGTGCAGGTCAGGGCTTCCTGATCGCTCGCAAGCTGTCACAATAGTCCTCTCAATAAACAGTATCGGGAGCCTGTCCTGATACTGTTTCACTACCGCAACAGAGTTCACCACGTGATACGCACAATGAGAATTGAAATCTTTCTCCACCTGAAACAGAATGAACATTCAGTCACTAGCCACTTGAACAATAAGGAGTCAGCTAAATGACTGATAAGCGACAAAGAATTCTGGATGCTACTGCAGAAATGATCGTTGAATGCGGCTTGCAAGCCTGTCCGATGTCAAAAATTTCTGCCAGGGCCGAATGCGGCGCAGGCACCATTTATCGGTACTTTGAAACCAAGCAAGATTTGGTCATTGCGCTGTTTGAAGAGCGTGTGGAACGCATTACAGAAAGATGTATGGCGGATTACGACCGCAACACACCACTCAGGCAACGCTTCTTTGTTTTCTGGGGCGGCTACTACCATTACATTCGCGAAAACCCTTGTGAGCGCGCGCTAATGGAACAGTTGTTGGCTTCTCCCATGATCTGCTGCGACCATCGCGATTCAGCTCTGGCTCGCTTGCACGAAGCTACACACCAGTTGCTGGATGAGGGAAAGCGCGAAGGGGTATTTAAAGAATTACCCAATGAAATTATGTCGACGGTTACTTATGGCAGCCTGTCCATGATGGCCAAAAAGCTGGATCAGGCACCCGAGAAATTCAGCAGTGATGTTTGTACAGAAACCGTATTGACCCTTTGCTGGGATGCATTACGGCGATAAAAAGGAATGACCATTCGATCAATAACGTATCAGGAGATACCGATGACACCCCAACCAGACAACAGCCATACACGCAGTCCACAACCAAGCACAACGACATCCTCTGGCGCACACCATGCCAAAGGGTTTTACGGTGTATTAACGCAGCTTGTTCGCCAACAAAAACGCCAACGCAGCCATGGACGGGGGTGAAGTAATCCTGAGAGCACTACTGTAACGGCATATCGGTGGGCGATTCCGATTCCGAGTCACAATACATTGACGGCAAGATGGCCATACGACTGACCTGAAGAACACTGCTTTCGGCAAGCAGGGTGTTGTCGTTCTGATCCAGAACCGGGTCCAGAAGAATGCAAATGGCGTCAAGCGAATCCAGTTTGACAATAATGGCCAGAAAGAAACCATGACGAGTATTAATCGCGACCAAATCGCCAACGTCCAGTTCTTCACGCGGTACATTAATATCCCGCCCCAGCATTTGCTCGGTATTCCTGGGATGCTTGAAACGCACCAGTGCTACTAGCTGAACAATTCCCTGCACAAGTTCATCGGTGATATCCAGCACCCACTCGGGTGATTCGGGCAGATCCATAACCCGATCCAGTAATGACATGAACAGGTCTGTATCCTCATCAGACCAGCGCACATCCAGCGGCTGATCCTGCGATGTGGTTTGTGTCTCTGGCACGACGGAAACCGATGTCGGGAATTCAGCCAGTTTCTCTTCACCTGGCATGGGCATCAGCAGGCTGATCGCTTCCTGACCTGCTTGCTCGTTATTCCGGATACGCCAGAAAAGCGGTAATACGTCGGTATCCATAATTTACTCCCGTTACAGCGTTCATACCGTGATTTTTCAGGTATGCGCCTCTTTCTGAAACATAGCAGTGCCCCTCAGACCTGACAAGCTAACGCGCTCTCCAGAGTTTTCAACACCCATATCAGGCACGGGGTGGCGAACAGGAAGGGCGGCAACGTATAATGTCCAGTCTGATTTTTAGCGACTTACCGAGCAGAGGCTTTTTCTCGTTTCATGAGCAATCAACCCAAAAAGCTGTACATCAAGACCCACGGCTGCCAGATGAATGAATACGATTCATCCCGCATGGCAGACATGTTGGGAGAAAGCCACCAGATGACCTTGACCGATAATCCGGAAGAGGCCGATGTCATCCTGTTGAATACCTGCTCGATTCGGGAAAAGGCGCAAGAAAAAGTCTTTCACGAACTCGGTCGCTGGAAAACACTCAAAACCGGCAATCCGGATCTGAAAATCGGGGTGGGTGGGTGTGTCGCCAGCCAAGAAGGCGATGCCATCATGAAGCGGGCACCGTTTGTCGATATGGTGTTTGGCCCACAAACCTTGCATCGCCTGCCAGCGATGGTGAATCAGGCTGAAAACGCCATTCAGGTTGTGGACGTGACCTTCCCGGAGATCGAAAAATTTGATCATCTCCCAGCTCCCAAAGTAGAAGGCTGCAGTGCCTTTGTTTCCATCATGGAAGGCTGTTCCAAATACTGCACGTTCTGCGTTGTCCCCTACACCCGTGGCGAAGAAGTCAGTCGCCCTCTGAAAGGCGTACTGGAAGAAGTCCAGACCCTTGCGGATCAGGGCGTACGTGAAATCAACCTGCTGGGGCAAAACGTCAATGCCTACCGTGGTGATACTCCAGACGGTGACATAGCGGATCTGGCCGAACTCATTACGCAAGTCGCCGACATCGACGGAATTGATCGTATTCGTTTCACCACGTCGCACCCACTGGAATTCAGTGACAGCCTGATTGATGTCTATGCCGAAGTGCCAGAGCTGGTATCCCACATTCATTTGCCGGTACAAAGTGGTTCTAATCGTATTCTTGCAGCCATGAAGCGTGGTCACGAGATCGACCTTTACATCGACAAAATCCAGCGCTTGCGTCAATTGCGCCCGGACATTTCCATCTCTTCCGATTTCATCATTGGCTTCCCGGGCGAAACCCTGGAAGACTTTGAACAGACCATGCAACTGATAGAACAGATCGAGTTCGATACTTCTTTCAGTTTCATCTACAGTGCTCGTCCGGGCACACCAGCGTCATCGCTGGAAGATGACACACCCGAATCCGTGAAAAAGGAACGCCTGCGCATTTTGCAAGGCCGGATTCTGCAACACGCGCAGCAAATCAGTCGTCGCATGGTAGGCAAAGAAGAAACCATTTTGGTGACTGGCGTTTCCCGCAAAGACCCCGGTGAACTGCAAGGTCGTACCGAAAACAACCGGGTGGTGAACTTCCGCGCTTCCGACCTGCCAGACAACGGCCAGGAATTGATTGGCAAATTTGCCCGCGTACGTATTGTGGATGCATACCCGAACAGCCTTCGTGGTGAACTGATCGACGCAGCACTGGCCTACTAGGCCAGTCATCAAGGAGTCCTCTTGACCAATCCCAGCTCGGAACAAAGCCCCAAAGCCGCACCAGCGACACACGTACAGCACATCAGCCTGGAGCCAGAAGACGCCTCTCGGCTGGCGAACCTGTGCGGCAATCTGGATGCTCATATTCGCCAGATTGGCGACCACTACCAGATTCGTATTTACAATCGGGGAAATCACTTCCAGCTCGAAGGCGACGCCCGCCACACAGAGCGTGCGGGTGTGCTGTTACAACGCCTGTACCGTGAAACCTCCCATGGCACTCCGATCACGCCAGACCTGATTCACCTGCTTCTGCAAGAAGACAGCAACAATGCTGATCAGGCTGCCAATGCATCGGCCCCCAAGCAACCCAAACACGCTCCACAAATCAAGACACCCCAGTTGATGGTCAAGCCACGCGGCCAACATCAGCAAGCGTACGTGGAGCGAGTACGGGAATTCGATATCAATTTCGGTATCGGGCCTGCAGGCACCGGCAAGACATTCCTGGCGGTTGCTGCTGCCGTTGAAGCACTACAGCGTGATGAAGTGCGTCGTATTCTACTGGTACGCCCAGCCGTTGAGGCCGGTGAAAAACTCGGCTTCCTGCCCGGTGATCTGGCCCAGAAAATCGACCCTTATCTGCGCCCGCTGTACGATGCCCTGTATGAAATGCTTGGCTTTGAGCAGGTTGGCAAACTGATGGAGCGCAACATCATTGAGGTCGCTCCTCTCGCGTATATGCGCGGTCGAACCCTGAGCCACTCTTTTGTCATTCTGGATGAAAGCCAGAACACCACCCGAGAGCAGATGAAGATGTTTCTGACTCGGGTCGGATTTGGCTCCAAGGCCGTGATCACTGGCGATCTGACACAGATCGACCTGCCTCGCGGTGTGCATTCCGGGCTGAAGCACGGCCTGGATGTGTTGACGGGGGTCGATGGCATAGGCATCACCCTGTTCAACAATAAAGATGTTGTTCGCCACCCTCTGGTGCAACGTATTGTCGATGCTTACGACCGCCATGATGAAAAAGAAAAACAGCAGGAAAAAGACTCATGACGCCTCTGCTTGATCTGCAGTACGGTGAACATCAAGCTGCTCTGTCACTCCCGTCAGAGCAGCAGTTTCAGACCTGGGTCACTGCCGCTCTGGAGATTCAGGATCAATACGATGAGCCAGAGCTCACCATTCGCCTGGTTGATGAAACCGAAGGCCAGCAGCTCAATGCCGAATACCGTGGCAAAGATTACCCCACTAATGTGCTCTCGTTTCCCTTTGAAGCCCCTCCTGAAGTGCCCATTCCCTTGCTCGGAGATCTGGTAATCTGTAGCCAGGTTGTGTTCCGGGAAGCGCATGAGCAATCCAAAGAAGCGATGGCTCATTGGGCACATATGGTCGTTCATGGCTGCTTGCATTTGCTAGGGTACGACCATATAAAGGACGAAGATGCAGACGTCATGGAAAATCTGGAGCGACAGGTACTCGCCTCGTTGGGATTTCCAGACCCCTATAAAGAAGAAAAATCATGAATGACGATTCCCCCGGCCAACCTCGAAGTTGGCTGGAAAAACTGACCGACTTGTTTTCAGACGACCCGCAAAGTCGTCAGGACATCAAGGATATTGTTCGAGAAGCCGCTGATCGCAGCATTGTGGACTCAGAAACCCTGAGTATTCTGGAAGGTGCCCTGCAAATATCCGATATGCAGGTACGGGACATTATGATCCCTCGCTCCCAGATGGTGTCCATTCACATCAACGACACCCTGAAAGAATGTCTTCCTGCCATTATTGAATCCGCTCACTCTCGTTTCCCGGTCATGGGAGAAGATACAGACGACGTGCAGGGAGTCTTGTTGGCGAAAGACCTTCTTCCGTTGTTACTGGACGACAACCCGAGCGCCTTCCAGCTTTCCAACATCATTCGCCCAGCGGTGGTGATTCCTGAAAGCAAACGCCTGAATCACCTTTTGCGTGAATTTCGCAACACCCGCAACCACATGGCCATCGTCATTGACGAATTTGGCGGCATTGGCGGTCTGGTCACCATTGAAGACGTTCTGGAACAGATTGTCGGTGAGATTGAGGATGAACACGATCTTGATGATGAAGAAAGCCTGATCAAGGAAGTGGAACCCGGTATTACCGTCGTCAAGGCGCTGGCCCCTCTGGAAGACTTCAACAAACACTTCGGCACCGACATTCCAAACGATGACTTCGATACCATTGGTGGAATCGTTGTACACCAATTTGGCCGAGTGCCCGAGTGCAACGAACACATTCAGATTAATGACTGGAATTTCCGTGTCATTCACGGCACCAGTCGCCAAATCAATTTGCTCGAAGTCACTCAGAACCTGGTGGCATCCGATACCGAATAATTCTGGAATACAGGCATCTTGTGGCCAGGGGCATTGTCATCAGAAAGCACGTCATTAGCAAAAACGGCATTCGACAGCTCATACTGCTGGCCGCAGGCAGCCTGTTCCCTCTGGCTCTGGCTCCCCTTTTTTGGTGGCCCCTCGGCTTGCTCAGCCTTGGGGTTCTCTACCATTACCTGACATTGGATCAACAACCCTCGGGCGCTTTTCGTACCGTCTGGTGGTATGCCCTGGGCCAATTTGGCGCGGGAGTATCCTGGGTCTATGTCAGCATGAACGAGTTTGGTGGTACGCCCGCTGCACTGGCTGTTCTGATGGTCTTGCTGTTCGCTGCAGGGTTAGCCCTGATTCCTGCACTCTGGTTCTGGATACGCAAACATCTGTCTGACCGCTTTCCCGGTTCACTTTCCTGGTTGACGTTCCCTGCATTCTGGTTTCTGGCGGAGTGGTCTCGCAGTTGGCTGCTCACCGGATTCCCCTGGCTTTATGCGGGTGACGCCCACCTGGAAAGCTGGCTCAGTGGCTGGGCTCCGGTCATTGGCAGCCTGGGCATTTCCCTGATTTGCGCTCTGACGGCCAGCTTAAGCGTTGCCTTCATTCAACACCGCCAACCCATGATGCTGCTGATCTGGCTGGCCTGGCCAGCCGGTTTCTTCCTGCAATCAGCCGAGTGGACATCCATCCAGGGAAAACTCACCGTCAGCGCAGTACAAGGCAACATTGCCCAAGATGTTAAGTGGAAGCCTGAGATGGTGAACCCAACCATCCAGATGTATACCGATCAGACCGAAGCACTGTGGCAATCTGACTTGATCGTATGGCCAGAAACCGCTGTGCCCATGGTGATGGAGTATTTTCAGCCTTATCTGGATACTCTGGATGATCTTGCCCGAGAGCAACACAGCGGCTTGATTACAGGCATTGTCTATCGCCACTCTGAAGATAGCCTCACACCCGGTGCGTATCACAACAGCCTGGTCAGTGTCGGCACCTCACGGGGCATTTATCACAAACAGAAACTGGTGCCTTTCGGTGAATTTATTCCCTTCGAAGAGCAACTGCGCGGGCTGATTCCTTTCTTCGATCTTGATATGTCCGGTTTCACCCGAGGCTCTGCGCAGCAGCCGCTGCTAACGGTTCAGAAAGACGGTCAGACATATCCCATTGCTTCCTATATCTGCTACGAAATTGCGTACCCGGTGCTGGTCGCAACCATGGCGCAGCAGTCCGCGCTGTTGATTACCGTCAGTAATGATGCCTGGTTTGGTGACTCACTCGGCCCCAAGCAGCACATGGCTCTGGCCAGAATGCGCGCTCTGGAAACAGGCCGCTACCTGCTCCGCTCAACCAACACTGGCATTACAGCTCTGGTAAACCATCAGGGCCAGATCATCAGGCAACTGCCCGTAGCCCAACGAGCCAGCCTGACAGCCGAAGCTGAATTACGACAAGGCAATACTCCCTTCATGCTCTGGCATATCTGGCCAAGCCTGATCCTTTCAATACTGATGATTCTTCTGGCGAGCACATGGCATCGCTGCCGCAACTCATCACACACAGGAACACCCCATCATGGCTCGACTACTGTTTCGTCTGAATGATGTACCGGAAGATGAAATCGACGCGGTCAGGGAAATATTAAAAACACACGACGTCGACGTGTATGAAACAGACTCGGGGAAATGGGGAATTTCAGTTGCTGCGATCTGGCTCAGAAACGACGAAGAGTTTGAGTACGCACGGGCGCTGATTGAGGAATATCAGCAGGAGAGACAAGCTCGGGTACAGTCAGAGGCCGTACAGCAAACGTTTCTGGAACGCTGCCAGCAACGACCTCTGGACTGCTTGTTAATCGCCTGCGCCATCCTGGCCATACTGGCACTGACTGTATGGCCATTTCTGACAGCATTCAGTGAATAGCAGCCCCGGATAAACGCTGCTGAATAGCGTCAAGGATCGGTTGGTTCGCCGCCGGGAACGCATAGCTCGACAGCTCTGATACCGTAATCCAGGCTGTCGGCTGCCCTTCGGCACCGTGAGCCGATTCCTGTGCTGAATCAGGCACCTCAACCCACAGCACATCCAGATACACCTGCTTGTCCGGGTAATCAAACGCGATCTCGGTCAGAGATGACATCTGTTCACTGGAAACCGTCAATGCCACCTCTTCCTGTAACTCACGCACTAATGCCTGAGCCGTGGTTTCACCGTCTTCCACCTTACCGCCCGGAAACTCCCACAGCCCACCCTGATGTTTATCATCCGGGCGACGTGCAATCAGAATGTTCTGACTGGCGGAGACAATCACAGCGACAGCGACGTGCACACGCTTCATGAACGGTAGTCCGCATTGATAGTGACGTATTCATGGGACAGATCAGACGTCCAGAGTACTTCCTGAATATCACCCCGGCCCAGCACGATACGTACAGTGAACTCTGCCTCTGCAAACACAGCTGCACCAGCTTCTTCCGTATACGCGGCACAACGGCCACCGTTTTCAACGATATGAACGTCGTTCAGATAAATCTGGATTTTATCCAGATCCATATCCACCAGACCTGAACGCCCAACAGCGGCCAGAATACGTCCCCAGTTGGCATCCGAAGCGTACATCGCTGTTTTCACCAACGGTGAGTGAGCCACGGTATAGGCAACATCCAACGCTTCCTGTTGAGTGCCTGCCTCATCCACCTGAATAGTGACGAACTTGGTCGCTCCTTCGCCATCACGCACAATGGCTTGTGCCAGAATCTGGAAGACTTCTTTCAGTTCCGCAAACAGGGTTTTGGCCTCAGGGCTATTGGCATCATCCACCACCAGACTGCCTTTCCCTGTTGCTATCAACAAACAGGCATCGTTGGTCGAAGTATCACCATCAATGGTAATTCGATTGAACGACGCATTCGCCAATGCCTTGCACCAGATATCCAGAACCGGTTGCGCAATCTGCGCATCAGTGGCCACAAACGCCAGCATGGTCGCCATATTCGGCTGTATCATGCCTGCGCCTTTGGACATCCCTGAGATTGTCACCGTCTGACCATTGATATCGAGCCGACGGCTACTGCCCTTGGGCAACGTATCCGTCGTCATGATACCGGCCGCGCTGCGCGACCAGTGGGTTTCAGACAAGTCCTTGTAACAAGCCGGAATGCCTCGCTCAAACGCGGACATATCCAGCAATTCACCAATCACACCGGTTGAAAATGGCAAGACCTGATCAGACTGAACACCACAGTGCTCTGCAACCTGCTGGCAACTGGACAAGGCGTCTTCCATACCTTGCGGGCCAGTCCCGGCATTGGCATTACCGGTATTAATGATCAGATAACGCGGTGAACAGCGCTCAAGGTGCTGACGGGCAACCTGAACCGGGGCTGCACAAAACGCATTCTGCGTAAAAACAGCCGCCGTTCGAGTGCCTTCAACCAGCTCAATCAATACCATGTCATCCCGGTTCGGATAGCGAACCTGCGCCTGGGCAATACCCAGACGCACGCCATCAACGGGAATAAAATCTTCAAATACGGTCAGATTAACGGCCATTGCGAACTCCTCAGGACAACTTGCCGTGACAATGCTTGTACTTCTTGCCTGAACCACAAGGGCAAGGCTCGTTGCGGCCAACCTTGCGCTCTTCACGAACGAACGTTTGTGGCTCTTGCGCATCGCCGTCTTCTGGTGATTCTGTTCCACCCATGGCTGATGCAGACTCATGCTGATACTGAGCCGCCTTGGCCTGGGCTTCTGCTTCCTGACGACGGCGTTCTTCTATTTCATGAACCTCTTCTTCCTCACGTACCTTAACGTGAGAAAGCACGCGAATGGTTTCAATCTTGATGTTGTTCAACAACTCCTGGAACAGTTCAAACGACTCACGCTTGTATTCCTGCTTTGGATTTTTCTGGCCATAACTGCGCAGGTGAATACCCTGGCGCAAGTGATCCATGGTCGCCAGATGCTCTTTCCAGAGATTGTCGAGAATTTGCAGCATAATCTGCTTCTCGAAAGAACGCAGAGCCACGTCACCAACGGCTTCTTCTTTTGAAGCATAGGTGGATTCGATGGCCTCCATAATGCGCTCACGCAGCACTTCTTCGTAGAGCTTGTCATCATTTTCCAGCCAGTGCTGAAGGGGAAGCTCCACATCAAACTCAGACTTCAGATGAGCTTCCAACCCTGGCACATCCCACTGTTCTTCCAGGCTTTGTGGCGGAATACAGGTATCAATGGCATCGCTGACAACGTCCTTGCGGATGTTGCTGATCACACCGGAAATATCTTCCATCGCCATCAGATCGTTACGCTGGTTGTAGACAACGGTACGCTGATCGTTGGCCACATCATCGTATTCCAGCAACTGTTTACGAATATCAAAGTTGCGGCCTTCTACTTTGCGCTGGGCTTTTTCAACCGCATTCGTCACCATCTTATGCTCGATGGACTCGCCGTCTTTCATGCCCAACGACTGCATCATGCCGCGCATGCGCTCTGACATGAACATACGCATCAGGCTGTCATCCAGTGACAGGAAGAATTTAGTAGAACCCGGATCCCCCTGACGGCCAGCACGACCACGCAACTGGTTATCGATACGGCGAGATTCATGGCGCTCGGTACCAACGATATGCAAACCACCCGCCGCCAAAATGGCATCGTGACGTTCTTTCCACTCCGCTTTAATAGCCGCTATCTGCTCATCTGCTGGATTCTCCAGCTGTGCGACTTCCATTTCCCAGTTACCACCCAGCACAATATCGGTACCACGACCGGCCATATTGGTAGCGATGGTTACCGCACCCGGACGACCGGCTTCGGCAATAATCTGGGCTTCACGGGCATTTTCTTTCGCATTCAGGACGTTGTGTGGCACCTTGGCTTTTTGCAGCAACTGCGACACGTACTCGGATGACTCAATCGAAGCCGTACCCACCAGAACCGGGCGCTTTTCCTCAATCACACGTTTGATCTCTTCGACCACCGCGTTGTATTTTTCAGGCTGGGAAGCATAAATGACGTCATTGTGATCCAGACGCTGGATCGTTTTATTGGTTGGAATAACCACCACGTCCAGTGCATAAATCTGATGAAACTCAAAGGCTTCTGTATCGGCCGTTCCCGTCATACCCGCCAGTTTGTCGTACAGACGGAAATAGTTCTGGAAGGTAGTGGATGCCAGCGTCTGGCTTTCCGCCTGAATATTGACGTTCTCTTTCGCTTCAATCGCCTGGTGCAGGCCTTCTCCCCAACGGCGTCCCTGCATGGTACGACCGGTGTGCTCATCAACAATCACGACCTGACCGTTACTGACGATGTAGTCCACATTTTTCTGGTAAATCACATGAGCGCGCAACGCCGAATGCACGTGGTGCAACAATGACAGGTTCTTCGGCGCGTAGAGGCTTTCACCTTCCGGCAAAACACCCTCAGCGATCAACATATCCTCTACCGCTTCGTGACCTTCTTCGGTCAATTCTACCGAGCGGCTCTTCTCTTCAACGGTGTAATGGCCGGAAATGGGTTCTTCTTCTTCATTCAGTTTCGCTTTTTCCAGGCGCGGAGCCAACTGATCAATACGCCGATACAGCTCCGAGTGATCCTGGGCCGGGCCAGAAATAATCAAAGGTGTACGCGCTTCATCAATCAGGATGGAATCCACTTCATCGACAATGGCAAAGTACAAACCACGCTGTACCTTGTCTTCCAGCGAGAACGCCATATTGTCACGCAGGTAATCAAAGCCGAATTCGTTGTTGGTGCCGTACACAATGTCGCACTGGTATTGCTCACGCTTTTCAGCCGTCGACTGACCAGGTACAACCACACCCACACTCATGCCGAGGAATTCGTACAATGGACGCATCCATTCAGCATCACGACGAGCCAGGTAATCATTCACCGTAACAACGTGCACGCTGTTTCCTGTCAAGGCATTGAGGTAAGTCGGCAGCGTTCCAACCAGGGTTTTACCTTCACCCGTGCGCATTTCAGCAATACGGCCTTCATGCAGGGTAATACCACCAATCAACTGGACATCGAAGTGGCGCATCTGCATTACACGCTTACTGGCTTCCCGACAAACAGCAAAGGCTTCTGGCAACACATCATCCAGCGACTTGCCTTGTTCCAATTGCTCACGCAGATAAGGGGTGCGGGATTTCAGCTCGTCATCACTCAATGCCGCCAGCGTTTCTTCCATCACGTTGATGCGGCTAATCAGCTTGCGCATCCGTTTAATTTCACGGCTGTTTTTACTGCCAAATACTTTTCGGAAAATATTGCCTATCATTTTTCTATCCAATTTAAAAACCGGCCCATCTGCATAAGCAGACTGGGCGGATATCTGATAATAATTAGGTGAAATGTCCGAAGGCTTCAGCGCAGAAGCCTATAACGGAACGTGACCCGAACAGGGTCGAATGAAGGGAACGACTATCGGTGAGTGCGATGCACGTAAGTTGCCGGATCAACGGTGCGGCCATTTTTGTACACTTCAAAATGCACATGAGGCCCGGTAGATCGACCAGTACTGCCCATAAGGGCGATCACCTGGCCTTTTTTAACAATGTCGCCCATGTTGGCTTTAAGCTCAAAACAATGGGCATAACGTGTTTTATAACCATTACCATGGTCAATTTCGACCATCTTTCCGTAACCATGACGATCACCGGACCAGGTGACGACACCCGCCGCGACCGCAATGATTCCAGAGCCTTGCTTGCCTGCAAAATCAACACCCGCGTGCCACGCAGGCTTGCCGGTAAAAGGATCTACCCGAGTGCCATAAGCTGACGACATCCAGCCTTTTTGGATTGGCCGCCCAGCCAGGTAACGATCGCGACTAATACGCTGATGGGTCAGGATACTGCTAAAAGCTTCAAGCTGCCGTTCACGAGAATCCATCCGTTCCGCAAACTGATCCAGAGCCTCAGAAATCCCGGGGGCCTGATAATGGCCTGCGTTCAACGAAGGCCCACCCAAAGCAGGCTGTACAGAGAAATCGAATTCATCCGCACCAATCTTCGTTGCCTGCACCAGATGTTCACCCAGAGCATCTATCCGCATCAGGCGAGACTGCAGTGCTGCCAGCCGAATCGTGAGTGCCTGCAATTCCTGGGTGGCTTGTTCCTTGACCTGCTCCAGCTCACTGCGCTGGCGTTCCAACTCTTCTTCCCAAGCTTCGGTAGCCGCCGATTCCAAAGGCGGCTCCTCTTGCAACCAGGCGCTCAACCAAAAACCGGACACACCCATAGCAAACGGCACAGCAAACAAGCACCCGAGCAGAAGAAATCTGAGGGCACTTGTTAAACGGTAGCTTTTTGATTGGCCATGGCGATGACCCACTACAATAATGTTCATACAGATGTTCAGTGTGTTTGTCTTGGTGGCCGATGTTTGCGGTACTTAAATACGTTCGTGATCATACATGTGATGACAGAACAAAAAAAAGGCCATAAATCATTATGGCCAATTATGTTTTCAATTTTTGTGATGACTACTGGGATGCTGCCGGTTTCATATAGGAAACGGGGGATTCATCCGCAGGGAATTCAACAAACTCCCAAGCATCATCATGCTTCAACAATTCTCTCAATAGCTGATTATTCAATCCATGCCCGGATTTATAACCAATATATTCGCCAATCAGACTGTGACCCAGCAAGTAAAGGTCGCCGACAGCATCCAGAATTTTGTGCTTAACAAATTCGTCGTCGTAGCGAAGGCCATCTTCATTCATGATGCGATAATCGCCAACAACAATTGCATTCTTGTCACTGCCACCTTTGGCCAGATCCTGGGAACGCATGTGCTCAATGTCTTTAAGAAAGCCAAACGTTCGCGCCCGGCTGACTTCTTTCACATAGGTTGTTGAAGAAAAGTCCAGACAGGCTTTTTGAACACTGCGCTTCAGAACCGGGTGATCAAAGTCAATTTCAAACGACACTTTGAAACCATCATAAGGAACAAAAGCAGCGCTCTTGTCACCGTCCGTCACTTCGACACGCTTTTTGATGCGAATAAAGCGTTTGGCCGCCTGTTGCTCCAGAATACCTGCTGATTGCAGTAGAAAAATAAATGGCCCAGAGCTGCCATCCATAATAGGCACTTCCTGCGCACTCACCTCAACCATGGCATTATCAATGCCCAGCCCAGCCATCGCCGACAAAAGATGCTCAACAGTGTCAACTTTTGCTTCACCATGCCCTAATGTTGTCGACATCGTAGTCTCACCAACATTCATTGCATCGGCTTTAATATCGACAACCGGATCAAGATCAGTTCGTCTGAAAATAATTCCGGTATCCACTGGAGCCGGTTTCAGCGTCAGATACACTTTCTCGCCAGAATGCAGCCCTACTCCCGTGGCGCGAATGACATTTTTAAGAGTTCGTTGCGGGATCATGCAAACAAGTCAGCCTATTCTTGAATATGCTCGAAAGCACCAAAAGCGGGAAAGTATAACAATTCCCGCTCATCAAACCAGCACAAAAATCAATCAGCCTGGCGTCGTAAAAATGCAGGAATATCGAGGTACTCCATATCTTCACCGTTTTTCACTCTGGGACGAGAGCCACCCGCTGTTTTTTTCACTGCAACAGGACGCTCAACAGCTTTTGTTGCTACGGCTGGTTCAGAGCGACGCGATGCCGCTTCTGGCTTTTTTACCTTGGGGTTCACTTTTTCTTCAGCAACGTCATGTTGCAAATCGTGTTGGGATTTGACACCACCCAGACCCGTTGCAACAACTGTGACCTGTAATTCATCTTTTAATTCAGGGTCAAGTACCGTTCCAATCACAACCGTCGCATCATCAGAAGCGTATTCGCCAATCATGGCACCAACGGTAGAGTACTCACCCAAAGCCAGATCAGGGCCTGCCGTCACATTAACCAACAATCCGCTGGCACCTTTCAAATCAATATTTTCAAGGAATGGGCTACCAACTGCCAGTGTTGTTGCTTCTGTTGCACGATTATCACCACGACCAGAGCCTGTACCCATCATGGCCTGTCCTTTCTGCTGCATCACAGTGCGAACATCAGCGAAATCCACATTGATCATGCCCGGACGCGTAATCAAATCTGAGATCCCCTTGACCGCTCCGTGCAAGACATCGTTGGCCTGACTGAAAGCATCAATCAACGTGGCTTCACTGCCCAGCACTTCCAGCAATTTTTCATTGGGAATGGTAATCAGGGAATCCACGTGCTCTGACAGGCTCTGAATACCACCATCAGCCATTGATTGACGTTTTTTGCCTTCGAAAGAAAATGGACGCGTTACTACAGCAACGGTCAGAATTTCCAGCTTTTTGGCAATTTCGGCCACAACAGGGGCAGCACCAGTTCCTGTACCACCGCCCATGCCTGCCGTAATGAACACCATATCCGCACCCTTCAGGATGTCTTCAATGCGTTCTTCATCATCACGGGCGGCCTGACGGCCAACATCAGGATTGGCACCGGCTCCCAGTCCCTTGGTTTGAGCAGCACCCAGCTGTAATACCGTATCGGAACTCAGGCCACGTAATGCCTGAGCATCGGTGTTGGCACAAATAAACTCCACACCTTCCACGACATTATTCATCATGTGCTGGACGGCGTTACCACCACCGCCACCGACACCAATAACCTTGATTACTGCATTTTGCACTACATCTTCTGCCAGTTCGAACATATCGCCTTCTTTGTGCTGAGACATGTGTTTCCCCTTACGAGCACGCTGCTCGTACCCGTATTAAAGCCTAAAAATTACCTTTAATCCATTCTGCTACCCGTGAAGCCAGTCCCGACTTTTCGCTTTCCTCAGCACTTCCAGTAGTCAGGTTTTTTTGTTGTTTTGCAGCGTACAGCAACAATCCAACAGCCGTTGAATAACGGGGGTGAGCCACCACGTCCATCAAACCTGTGACACCTTTGGGCAATGCCAGACGAACGGGCATGTGAAAAACCTCTTCAGCCAACTCCACTGCCCCTTCCATCTGGGAAGTTCCCCCCGTAAGGACAACACCCGCAGGAATCATTTCAGCATAGCCACTGGCTTCGATGTTATCCAGAACCATCTGAAACAGCTCTTCATAACGTGGTTCAATCACTTCGGCCAACATTAATCGAGACAACTTCCGCGGTGGACGATCTCCCACACTGGGCACATTAATCTGCTGATTGCCATCCACCAGCTTCTGAAGTGCGCAGGCGTATTTGATCTTCAGGGTTTCCGCTTCCTGGGTCGGTGTCAGCAGAGCACTGGCAATATCATTGGTGACCTGATCCCCGGCAATAGGAATAACCGAGGTATAACGAATGGCTCCACCGGTAAAGATGGCAATATCCGTTGTGCCACCACCAATATCGACCATACAAACACCAAGCTCTCGCTCGTCTTCTGTCAGCGTTGCATAGCTGGAAGCCAGTTGTTCCAGAATCAATTCTTCCGAGACCAGATTACACCGCTGAATACAGCGCTCAATATTCTGGGCCGCATTGACCGCTGCCGAAATCAGATGCACTCGTGCCTCAAGCCGAACCCCGGCCATACCGACCGGATCACGGATTCCACCTTGATCATCGACGGAGTAATCCTGTGGCAACACATGAATAGTGCGACGATCCTGAGGGATGGCAACCGCCTGGGCAGCATCAATCACACGCTCTAGGTCAGGATCTGTGATTTCCTTGCCGCGCACCGCCACAATCCCGTTGGAATTACGAGACTGGATATGGCTGCCTGCAATACCTGCATACACTGAATGAATATTGCAGCCTGCGATCAGCTCTGCCTCAACAACAGCTTTATGGATTGATTCAACCGTTGACTCGATATTAACCACAACCCCTTTCTTGAGGCCACGGCTGGGGTGTGATCCCATACCAACAACTTCCACACCACCATCAACAGTCAATGCGCCGACAATAGCCACAATCTTGGATGTGCCAATGTCCAGACCAACCAGCATTTTACCCTGTTGCTCATGTGCCATCAGGAATGGTCTCCTGTCTCTTTATCTTTCCAGCGTATGGCTGCACCTTTGCCATATCGCAGGTCTATGTAATGAATATCTTTTCCGGCCAAATTAACCAAGAGTACTTGTAAGCGTTGCAAGCGTTCATCAAACAACTGGCGACCAAAACGAACTTTCCAGCCATTGGAAAGATGCGCTTCCAATGACTGCACAGCATCCATCGACAAGATTTCGATTTGTATATCATGATCGACCAGCACCTGCTGAATCAGCCGATACATCCGAATCATGTCATCTTGCCATTCAGCCTCAGCTTGAAAACGTGGCAATGACATATCCTGAAATCCGTCGGGCTTTTGTGACAAACTGCCATCCGACGCCAGCAGCCGATCCTGATTCCAGAAAGCGACAGGGACTTTTTCATAAACATGAATATCCAACCTGTCTGGCCACCGCTTGCGAACCTTAACCCGATCAACCAGAGGCAACTGCAACACTTTCTGGCGAACCTGATACACATCGACCTCAAAAAATCCGGCCCCATGATACATCAAGGTTGATCTGGCAATATCCGGCGCGTTCAAAAATACCAGATCCCCTTCGATATCAACCTGCGTAATCCGCCACTGGGAGAGCTGTTGTTGGAATATCGTGACAGCTCCCCAAATCAAAGCGCCTGATAACAGTGTAACAGGCACAAACCGAGGCAGTTTAAAAGATATCTGTTTTCGAGGTTTTGGAGGTGTAACGGGCGTAGCACCTCTCGGCTCGGGCGACCGGCGTCGACTCACATTGAATTACCAGCCTGTCGCGCCTGCGTCAGCAATGACACCACCAATTGATCAAATGACATGCCCGCCGCTGCCGCCGCCATGGGAACCAGTGAGTGATCCGTCATCCCTGGACTGGTATTAATTTCAAGTAACCAAAAATCACCGTCTTTATCCTGCATAACATCCACACGCC
Source organism: Oceanobacter sp. (assembly GCA_045430275.1). Classification (GTDB taxonomy): domain Bacteria; phylum Pseudomonadota; class Gammaproteobacteria; order Pseudomonadales; family Oceanobacteraceae; genus Oceanobacter. The sequence continues at coordinate 247,462 of JAILXU010000002.1, forward strand.
CCCAACCGGAACATCCAACCAGCTCATAAGCTCGCTGGCATAACGCGCGCAATGCCTGTTCTTCATCGTCAGCCAGACCGGAAGGTAACAGATAGCGCGTGTCATTGGCTTGGTATTTTGCATCGTAATCGTAAAAATCGTGACTGGTTTGCAATTGAATAGCGGGCAACGCCTGACCATTCACAACCGCTACCGTGAATTCCCGACCTTCAACCCACCGCTCAGCCAGAACCAGGCCATCGTATCGAGCCGCATCGTCAAAACTGGCGCGCAGTTGTTCCGCATTGGCCACCCGATGCATTCCGATGCTGGAACCTTCATGCGCAGGCTTGACGATCGCATTACATTCCAATTGCTGAATGACACCTTGCCAGTCGGCATCCTGCTCCAGCAAAATAGCCGGAGGCGTCGGTAATCCAACGGCCTGCCACAACAGCTTGGTTCGCCATTTATCCATCGCAATCGCGGACGCCATCACACCGCTTCCGGTGTAAGGCAAACCCAACCACTCCAGCACTCCCTGAATAGTGCCGTCCTCACCACCGCGCCCATGCAGTGCAATAAACGCCAGATCAATGGGTTCATCGACCAATCGTTTGACGATATCGTCACCCACATCAATGGCTACGGCATCAATACCTTGCCGCGCCATGGAAGCCATGACAGCCTGACCACTGCGAAGCGACACATCCCGCTCTGCAGAATGTCCGCCCATGAGCACAGCCACACGTCCGAAATCAGTCATCTGCGTGCTCCTCGCTCAGCCATCCAGACAGAGAAGAGGCCAACTGCACCGCGACAGCGCCAATATCCCCAGCACCCTGAGTCAATAGCAAGTCACCGGCACTCAAGACCGCTTTCAAAGGCGCTTCCAATGATTCCCCCCGCTCAATAAAGACCGGATCAACTTCGCCACGCTGGCGAATACTGCCACACAGGGAGCGACCGTCAGAACCACTGACGGGTTTCTCTCCCGCCGGGTACACATCCATCAACAGCAGTACATCGGCCTGAGACAACACCCGGACAAAATCTTCATACAGATCCTTTGTGCGGGAGTAGCGATGAGGCTGAAACAACATCACCAGACGACGGTCTGGAAAACCCTTGCGAATGGCATCAATCGTGACCTCAAGCTCCCGAGGATGATGCCCATAATCGTCCACCATCATGACATTGCCGGATTCATCCGGCAGCGGGAACTCACCATAGACCTGAAAACGACGACCGACGCCTTCAAAATTCTCCAGCGCCGTCTGAATCGCCTGATCCGACACGCCTTCTTCCGTTGATACCGCAATGGCTGACAAAGCATTCAAAACATTGTGCTCACCCGGCATACGCATGCGCACACGCAAGGGCTTTTGGCTTTCTGGCCGATGCACCAGGAAGGTCGTAAACATGCCTTGCTGCTGAACATCAGACGCACGGAAATCGGCATCATCAGAGAAACCGTACGTAACCGTTTGGCGACCAATTTTAGACAATAAAGAACGCACAACCGGATCATCGATACACACAACGGCCAGGCCATAAAATGGCAAATTATGCAGAAAATCGACGAAAGTCTGTTTCAGGCGCTCAAAATCACCGCCATAAGTGGACATGTGATCGGCATCGATGTTGGTGACAATCGACACCATCGGCTGCAAATGCAAGAAGCTGGCGTCGCTTTCATCCGCTTCCGCCACCAGATAACGACTGCTGCCCATTCGAGCGTTGGTTCCGGCACTGTTCAGCTTGCCGCCAATCACAAATGTTGGGTCCAGATCAGCGGCCGCCAGAATACTGGCCACCAGACTGGTGGTCGTGGTCTTGCCGTGTGTGCCAGCCACCGCAATGCCATGACGAAAACGCATCAGCTCCGCCAGCATCTCGGCACGCCGCACCACGGGTATACGATTTTCCAGCGCAGTGGCCACTTCCGGGTTGCTTTGATCAATCGCAGACGACACCACCACCACACTCGCCCCTTTGACATGGCTGGCCTGGTGCCCAATGAATACCTGCACCCCTTTGGCGACCAGACGAGCCGTCACCGGGGATTCCCGAATATCCGAACCACTGATGTCATATCCCTGGTTCAGTAATACCTCAGCAATACCGCACATACCGGTACCGCCAATACCGATAAAGTGTATCCGACTCACACGGCGCATTTCCGGTATGAAATGAATCAGGTCATCGGCCTGACGGGTGTCTTCAACACTCACGATAAATCCTCTCAATCTGTTCCAGGGTTTGCTCTGTGGCATCCAGCACGGCACAAGCCTGACTGGCAATGGCCATATCGGCCAGGGTTTCCGGGGATGCTATTAATTGCTGCAAGGTATCGGTCAGCCATGCCACCGAAAAATCGGTTTGCTGACAGATTAACGCCGCCCCGGCTTTCTCCAGATAACCGGCATTCACGGTTTGATGATCATCCACAGCGTGAGGGTAAGGCACCAGAATGGCTGGCTTGCCTGCCGCTGCCAACTCGGACACGGTTAACGCACCGGCACGACACACCACCAGATCAGCCCACTGATACGCAGCGGCCATGTCTTCAATGAATGCCTGCATCCGAATATGGCTGTCGTCAGCCATCAATCCGGATTGCTGATAAGACGCCTGCATATTGTCGTGATCCCGCGCGCCCACCTGATGAAACAAGGCAGGCTGCTTTGTCCGAGGCCACTGTTTCCAGGTTTCCAGCACGACATTGTTCACCGCTACCGCACCCAGACTGCCACCAACGACCAGAATGTTCATATCCGCCAACGTCGTAACCCGTCGAGGGCCGGATGCAACCAATGATTTCCGAACAGGGTTGCCGACAACCTTTGCACAGGACAAGGCTCCCGGAAATGCCTGCAAACTGACATTGGCAATACGGCTTAGCCAACGGTTTGTCATTCCAGCCAGAGCATTCTGCTCATGAATCAACAGAGGGACACCCATCAAGCGGGCAGCCACCCCACCCGGCCCGGCGATATAACCGCCAAACCCCACCACCGCTCCAGGGCGAATCGACCGAATCACCTTCAAAGACTGCCAGGTAGCCTGTGCGATACGAAACGGGGCCAAGGCAATACCCGCCACCCCCTTCCCTCTCAGGCCACGAATGGACACCCGGTGCATTGGAAAACCTGCCTGTTCCACCAAACGATTTTCCATGCCTGCCGGAGTACCCAGCCAGTGTATCTGGTAGCCCTTTTTCGACAGGGCTTCCGCCACACTCAGAGCCGGAAACACATGCCCCCCGGTTCCAGCCGCCATCATCAAAACAGTTCGGGCTTCAGGCATCGGTTGCTCCTGTTGGTTTGGCATCGCTACGCTTTCCTGCCACTTCATAATTAATCCGCATCACAATCCCCACCATGCCGCACGTAACGAGTAAGCTACTGCCGCCATAGCTGAAAAAAGGCAAGGTCAGCCCTTTTGTGGGCAACAAACCCGTATTAACACCAAGATTAATGACAGTCTGCAAGGTCAGTAAAGAGGCAATGCCAATGGATAAATAAGCGTTGTACAGAGCACCCGCAAGCTGCGCTTTCCAGGCACTGTTCCAGATCAGACCAAGCAAATACATCAAGGCCAGAATCGCCAACACTCCCCCGAGCAAGCCGGTCTCTTCGGCCCAGATTGCAAATACAAAATCGGTATGCGCTTCTGGCAAATAAAACAGTTTCTGAATACTTTCGCCCAACCCGACCCCTAACAAGTCACCGCGACCAAACGCGATCAGGGATTGGGTTAGCTGATAAGCGTCGTCGTATACGTATTCCGGCGCCCAGGGATCAAGGAATCCGGCCACACGTTCCAGGCGATAATCGGCACTGATGACCGCATAATATCCCGCCCCGGCAACCAGAAACATCAGAAACACATATTGCCAGACCCGTACACCACCCAAAAATAGCTGAATCAACGCCGCTCCCATCAAGACCACAACGGCCCCGAAATCCGGCTCGAACAGCAACAACACCACCATGGATGAAAGAAGTATCAGCGGCTTCAAAAAGCCCCAGAAACGGCGCTGAACCTCGGCCTGACGACGCACCAGATAACCAGAGACAAACATCACGGCGGCCAGTTTGGCGATCTCTGATGCCTGAACCTTGATGATACCGAAGTTCAACCAGCGCCGACTGCCGTTTACTTCGTGACCAATCACCGGCATCAACACCAACACCAGGCTCACCATAGCCATCATAAACAAGGGCAGTTCCAGTGCGCGCCATCGCGCCATGGGGATCTGGCTGGTTAAGCCCATCACGATCAGCCCCAGCACCAGGTAAACGCCATGACGAATGGAGTAATACATCGCATTACCCGTGTTGTACTCCGCAATCCCGGTTGAGGCCGTAGTCACCATGACCCAGCCCAAACCCAGTAACAGCAAGCTGGGGTAAAACAAGACATCCTGCCTTAACCAGGCAGGCTGGAGTGTCATACCGACATACCCTGAACCAGCGATACAAAATGTTGACCGCGCGCCATGTAATTCGGGTATTGATCGAAGCTCGCACAGGCGGGAGACAGCAGCACAACATCCTTATTTCGGGCGCATTGAGCGGCTGTCGCAAACGCTTGATCCAGCGTTTCAAAGCACTGACTGTTCGATGTACCGGAGAATCCTGCATGCAGACTTGAACCCGCCCGGCCAAAGCAATACACGCTGACAGGCAAGGATTTCAACACATCACACAAAGGCGAAAAATCCTGACCCTTGTCATCCCCACCCAACAGCAGGTGCAAACGATCACAAGAACCAATCAGTCCCTGAATCGCGGCAATCGTAGAGCCAACATTGGTGCCCTTGGAATCATTGATAAAATCGACACCATCAACTCGCTCCACAAACTGGCATCGATGATCCAGCCCCTGAAACGTTGCCAATGCTGGCAAAGCTGCCTGAACATCCACCTCACAGGCATCCAGCAGCGCCAGAGCTGCCATCGCATTGCTCAGATTATGCAGTCCTTTCAATGACACCGCAGACGAATGCACAAGTGGCTGGCCATTTCTGACGATCCACCAGCCTTCCATCTCCTGAGACTCACCCACTTGCAACGCATAGCCAGAGTGCTCCGAAGAGTCTGGCTCTGACAGACCAAAAGAGTAAGTTTGGGAATGACCGACAGGTGGCACACTCGCGACATCATCGCGATTCACAACCACCGACTGGCTGTTGATAAAGATACGTTGTTTGGCCGCCAGATAATCCGCCATCCCGTCGTACCGATCCATGTGATCTTCTGAAAAATTCAGCAGAACAGCAGCGCGCGCGTGCAAGGACGTGGTCGTCTCAAGCTGAAAACTCGACAACTCCAGAACGTAAAAATCCGGGGTGGGTTGTTCCAGTAAATCCAGTACCGGAATACCAATATTGCCCCCAACCTGAACCGCGTATCCAGCCTGCTCCAACAAATGAGCAACCAGCAGCGTCACCGTGCTTTTACCATTGGAACCGGTAATGGCAATCACCGGTTGCTGGCACTCCCGCACAAACAGTTCAATATCGCCAATCGCTTCACACCCTGACGTGATGGCTGACTGAATCTCAGGTGTGGCCAGCGCCACCCCTGGACTGACCACCAACTGCTGGTAATCCGATAAACGAGCCGCCGACAGAGGCCCGGTCAGTATCTTGGCATGAGGAAAGTCGGCCTGAATTTGATCCAGACCAGGCAGAACGTCGCGCGTATCGCACACATCAAACGCCCACTGCTTGCGCTGACAATAACGAGCGGTTGCCAACCCAGTCGCTCCCAGGCCAACAATCAATCGAGGCTTAGTGAAAGGGAGGTCCGCCATGCTGATTCTCCCCTAGCGAATTTTCAGAGTAGCCAGACCAGCAAGCACCAGAATAATGGTAATGATCCAGAAACGAACAATAACGCGCGGTTCTGGCCACCCTTTCAATTCAAAATGGTGATGCAGGGGAGCCATGCGGAAAATACGCTTGCCCGTCAGTTTGAAAGAGGCAACCTGCAAAATGACCGAGACAGTCTCGGCCACAAACACGCCCCCCATAATAAACAGGACGATTTCCTGACGCACAATCACCGCCACGATGCCCAGCGCCGCACCTAATGCCAAAGAGCCAACATCACCCATAAAGACCTGGGCAGGATAGGTGTTAAACCAGAGAAACCCGATGCCAGCTCCAACCATGGCACCACAGAAAACCACCAACTCACCGGCTCCTGCGATGTAAGGAATATGCAGATAGTCCGCAAAGTAGGTATGACCAGCCAGATACGCGCACACACCCAGCGCCGCACTGACCATCACCGTTGGCATAATCGCCAGGCCATCCAGACCATCGGTCAGGTTAACGGCATTGCTTGACCCGACAATTGCAAAATAACTCAGCAGAATAAACATCAGGCCCAATTGCGGCATCACGTCTTTAACGAACGGGATCACCAACTGGGTTTCCTGAGGGGTTTGTGCCGAATAATAAAGAAGACAGGAAGCCACGATGGCAATCGCCGACTGCCAAAAATACTTCCAGCGAGCGGGTAAACCGCGTGAATTTTTCTCCACGACCTTGCGGTAATCATCTACCCAGCCAACGGCACCAAACAACAGGGTCACCAGCAGAACAACCCAGACATAATGGTTGCTCAGATCACCCCATAGCAGCGTACTGACCGTAATGGAGACCAGGATCAGAACACCCCCCATGGTCGGCGTTCCGGCCTTGCTCAAATGAGACTTTGGCCCCACTTCTCGAATGGCCTGACCAATCTGATATTCGCGCAACTTGCGAATCATCCACGGCCCCAACATCATGGCAACCAATAAGGCGGTAATGATGGCGAAGATAGTTCTCAGGGTAAGATAATTAAGAACGTTAAACCCGGATTGGTACTGTGTCAGCCAATCCGCGAGCCATAAAAACATGCTGTTTATTCCTCGGGGTCTTTTTCCAGGGCATGGACAACGCGATCCATACCCGCACTTCGTGAACCCTTGACCAACAATAAAGTGCCATCAGGGGCTGTCTGATTGATGAACTGAACCAGCGCTGCGGTGTCTTCAAACCAATGGGCATGATCAGAACCAAATGCCTCAACCGCATGAACACTGAGCGGGCCAGACGCCAGCAATACAGATACTCCCTTATCTTTTGCATACCGTCCGATATCAGCATGTGCTGCTATCGATTCTTCCCCCAGCTCGGCCATGTCTCCCATGGCCAACCAAGCATTGGGTGCGACGGTTATTACATCAATTGCTGCCCGAAGTGAAGCAGGATTTGCGTTATAGCTGTCATCCAGAAGTTTCAGGCCACGCACACCTGACTTTTCCATCAGGCGACCAGCCACCGGCGCTGCCGTTGCCAGAGCGGATACAATACGAGATAACGCCACGCCCGCAGAGGCTGCTGCCGCAATCACCGCCAGTGCATTATAAATATTGTGCAATCCCGGCAGGGGTAAACTGACGTCTAACTTCTGACCATCTGTATGCAAACAGAAGTGACTATGAGTGATCCCTGTGTGAATATCACTTGCGTGCACATCCGCCTGCTCGGTGAGGCCAAACGTCACAACCTGTTTTCCCAAAGCCCGCTGCTGCCAGACATCAAAGGCTGGATCATCCCGGTTCAACACCACATGGCCGCCCTCAACAACCCAATCGATCATTTCGCCCTTGGTTTGAACAATGGTTTCCAGGCTACCAAAACCCGACAGGTGCGACTCAGACGCGTTGGTAATAATGCCGATATCCGGGCGCACCCATTGGCCGGTATAGGCAATTTCTCCGGCACCACTTGCTCCCTGTTCAATCACCGCCCATTCATGCTCTGGTTGCATTTGAAGCAGGGTCAGAGGAACACCAATGTGATTATTCAGGTTTCCCGGTGTCATCCAGGTCGATGCTTGCTGTTCCAATACATGCGCCAATAACTGTTTGACGCTGGTCTTGCCACAACTGCCCGTCACCGCCAGTACCGGCCCGGCAAATTGTTGCCTCTGCCAGCCCGCCAATTGACCGAGTGCCAGTAAAGCATCATCAACACGAAGCAACGGCCCATCAACGCGAACATCTTCATCCACTATCGCTGCCACGGCCCCTTGCTTCAGGGCCTGAGGAGCAAATTGATTGCCATTAAAATTCCCGCCTTTCAGAGCAACATAAAGATCGCCCGCCTGAATGTGCCGTGTGTCCGTGGATACACCGCGACACATTTTGTTCTGAGCCTCTGGCGGGCATGAAATGCCCAGCACATCACAGACTTCTGCTACCGACATGGCAACTCTCATGCATGTTCTCCCATACGTCGATAGCCTAATTCGGCCAGCACCTGTAAATCACTGAAAGGCAGCTTTTGCCCCTGAATTTCCTGCGTGGTTTCGTGCCCTTTTCCCGCCACGACAACCAGTCCATCGATTGGCGTTTGTTCAACCGCCTCCTGAATGGCCAAAGCACGATCATGCTGACAGTGAGCCGTTTCTGCTCCGGTTACAGCCAACGTATCTGCCCAGATCTGATCCGGGTCTTCATAGCGCGGGTTATCATCTGTCAGCCAAACCTGACTGGATGCCGCCAGTGCGGCTTGCATCATCAGGGGTCGCTTGCAGCGATCCCGATCACCACCACAACCGAACACCACAGACACTGGCCGTTGCCCGTCCTGCAGGGCAGCCAGAACATTTTCCAAAGCATCCGGTGTATGAGCAAAGTCCAGTACAACCGCCGGTTTGTCCGGGCAAGTCAACAACTCCATACGGCCGTCAACCGGTTTCAATTTCCGGGTAGCGTCCAATAACACCGATTTATCCACACCCAGAGCCGACAACATGCCAACAGCCAACACGGCATTGGCCAGATTAAAGCCTCCGATCAGAGGCAAATGCAGTGTCCTCTGCCCGCCCGGATACACTAGCTCTGCCTGAATACCCTGCACGCCAAACGATGCAGACGACCAGCTCCAGCGCTCCACAGAAGGTGCGTCCTCAGCCTGAGTATTCCCCAGCATCACTGGCTTTACCGTTTGGGGGAGTTCTGAAAGCAAGCGCCGTCCATAAGCATCATCGATATTGATAAACGCTTGCTGGATACGGTAATCGGTGAACAACAGGCGCTTGGCCTGATAATAGGATTCCATATCACCGTGATAATCCAGATGATCCTGAGTCAGGTTGGTCAATGCTGCGACGGCAAATTCCAGCCCTTGAACACGACCCTGCTCAAGACCATGAGAAGAGACTTCCACCGCGGCCAGATCCACGCCAGAACGCGCCCAACCATCCAGAGTTCGCAACATAACATCCAGACCCGGTGTGGTATTTCGGGTCGGGTGAAGATCTGGCCAGACGCCATTGCCAGTCGTACCAATCACGCCACAGGCAATGCCTGAGGACGACGCTAACTGAGCGATGTACTGTGCCACCGAGCTTTTGCCATTCGTTCCCGTCACAGCCAGCAAACGCACCTGTTTTGCCTGGCTATAGCGCCAATGCAGCATCTCGGGCAAGGCTTCCACCAGGTTAGGCAGGCCAATACGCACACAGTTATCCACGCGCTCAATAAACGTGCACTCGGAGGGTTCCAGCACCACGCTGGCACCTTGTGCAATGGCATTGGGAATAAACCGGCGACCATCAGTCGCCGTGCCGGGAACGGCAACAAAGGCATCCCCCGGACAGACATCCCGACTGTCTATAACCAAATGCCCAAAAGAAACCTCCCCCAGGGTGGAGGAGGTTTTGACTAGCCCTTGTTTAAATGTGTGCAGAAATGCACCAACAGACGTGACACCCAAATTATTCGATCGATCCATTAAAGCCCCTTGGCAACCTGCTGACCCAGTTCCAGTTCGGTCAAATCATCCGGGATCACCTGGCGCAAACGCAATGCCTGACTGGCAATACGTGAAAAAATAGGTGCAGCAACTTCACCACCGTAGTATTCACGCCCTTTGGGGTCATCAACGACAACCACCAGCACCACTTCTGGATCAGTCAGGGGGGCAACACCCGCAAACACCGCGGTATAGCGAGCATCTTCATAGCCATAGCGGCCAACTTTATGAGCCGTGCCCGTCTTCCCTCCGACCCGATAGCCTTCTACGCGAGCCCGTCGACCAGTGCCCTTGTTAGAGGTCACGGTTTCGAGAATCCCCAGCATCTGCTGGGCAACACCGGGCTTCATGACACTTTGGCAGTCGTCGGGGGAATAAGCATCCATCACAACAGAAACCGGGCTGCGACAGCCACCCTGCGTAAAGCTGGTGTAGGCCTGAGCCAGTTGCAAGGGAGAAACCGCCATGCCATAACCATAGGAAACCGTCGCCAAGCGCAAAGCATCCAGTTGCTCCGGGTATGGCAACTGCCCAACGGTTTCTCCTGGGAAGCCAAGACCACTGGGTTGCCCAATGCCTGCCTTGGTCAGGAACTGCCACATGGTCTCGGCACCCAAATCAGCGGATAAGCGGGTTACCCCCACATTGCTCGATTTGGTGATCACACCGGTGACATCCAGCTTGCCGTAATTGCGATGATCCCGAATGGTCTTGTGCTTCACCCGAAGATAACCCGGAGCGGTATTAATCACGGTGCCAGGAGTATAGCGCCCGCTGTCCAGAGCCGCTGCGACGGTAAAAGGCTTGATGGTGGAGCCGGGTTCAATCACATCCGCAATAGCGCGATTACGCATATTTTCGGCTTTCAGCAACGCGCGATTATTCGGGTTATAGGATGGCTGGCTCGCCATCGCCAACACTTCCCCGGTTTTGGCATCCAGCAAGACCGCACTGCCAGACGCTGCAGAATGCTGATCAACCGCCGCTTTTAATTCCCGATACGTCAGATACTGCAGGCGCAAGTCAATGGTGAGTGCAATGTCTTTACCTGCTTTCGCCATGGAAGACACCGCCACCTGTTTGACAATATTGCCATAGCGATCCTGTACCACGGTTCTTCTGCCTGCGTCCCCTTGCAGGTACTGATCGTAGGACAACTCAATACCTTCCTGGCCCTGATGATCAATATTCACCAGACCAACCAGATGAGCAGCCACCTCACCGGCGGGATAGTAACGGCGGTACCCATTGGTTAACTGCAAGCCTTCAATTTTCAAAGCCGCCACTTTATCGGCTATATCCGGCTGTAGCTGGCGTTCAAGGTAAATAAAAGCACGTTTTTTAAGACGTGCCTGAGCTACCGTACGGATCAGCTCGGCTTCAGGACGACCCAAGACCTGCGCCAGTTCAGATAATGCAGACGGTGCAACCCGAGCCGGGTGAATACCAACATCCACGACCCGAGTGCTGACCGCCAGAGGCTGACCATAACGATCCGTGATCATGCCACGACGAGCCGACTCCGTTTTGACACGTACCGTGCGTTTTTCACCTTCTGTAAACAGAAACGGCTGCTCAATCGTGTGCAGCCAGGCCAGACGTCCGGTCACAGTGAGTGCCAACAAGCACAAGACAATAGCCACCGTGACAAAACGCCAGCGCGCAATGCCGGTCACTTCGGGTTCTGTTTTTGAATAACGAGGGGTCGCGTTCACTGTGTTAACACTCTGGTGTTATCCGGTTCAGTCATATTCAGTTGGCGTCTTGCTAACTGATCAATGCGTCCATACGCCGTCAAGGTGCTGTACTCCAACAGCAAGCGAGTCTGTTCCTGGGTCAACTCGCGTTGTTTCGTGTCCAATACCTGCCATTGAGACAGTAATTCACGGTGCCAATGCACCATGCCAATCTGGATCAGGGCTGCCACCAATACCGCCAGCCAAACAGCAACATTCATGCGAGCCGCTCGGCAATTCTCAATACCGCGCTTCTGGCTCGGGTATTCACCGCGATTTCTTCTGAGGTCGGCATAATGGCTTTTCCCATTTTCTTCAACGTCCGACCCAGTTGCTCATCCATGACAGGGACTTCCGGAGGCAAGGATTTTCCACGTTCCTGATCACGAATAAAGCGTTTTACAATTCGATCTTCCAATGAATGGAAGCTGATCACAGATAGCCGTCCACCGGGAAGTAACAGTTCCACACTTTGATCAAGAATCTGCTCAAGATCGCCCAATTCGTTATTAACCGCGATACGAATCGCCTGAAAACCACGAGTGGCCGGATGCTTGTGTCTTTCCCAGGCCGGATTCGCTTCTTTCAACAAGTTCGCCAATTCCAGCGTTCTCTCAATAGGCTTTTCGGCCCGAGCCAACACAATCGCTCTTGCCATACGTCGGGAAAATCGCTCTTCGCCATACACTTTCAATACACGGGCAATTTCCGCCTCAGGTGTCACGGCCAGCCACTCCGCAGCACTCAATCCCTGATCCGGGTTCATGCGCATATCCAGAGGGCCGTCACGCATAAAGCTGAAACCCCGCTCAGCATCGTCCAACTGAGGAGAGGACACGCCCAGGTCCAGCAGCACACCGTTAATACGTGATATGCCCAACGCTTCCAATGAGGCTTTCATATCCGCAAAGCTGGTTTGCACAATTTTGAAACGTGGATCTTCCTGTTCTAATTGAAGGCCGGTCTCAATCGCACGAGGATCTTTGTCAAAACCAATCACTTGCCCATTTGGCCCCAGCCGGGACAGCAAGAGGCGAGTGTGCCCCCCACGGCCAAACGTACCGTCAATATAAATGCCATTGGGGTCGTTCAGGCAGCCAGCAACCGTCGGCTCCAGCAGAACCGTAGTGTGAGAAAAGTCGTCGACGTTCATATTATTTAAAACTCTGTAATTCACCCGGCAGGCCAAAGCTTAGCGGCTGATTAAAATACTGTTTCAATTTCCAACGATGTTTATCCAACTGCGTCAAAGGCGTTGTTTCATTCGCTGGAACACATTCTGTGTCACATTCAATAAACCACCTGGCAATAGCAAACATCTCTACCCGGCTATCACCGTTTCGTTCACATTCCGTTGAGTTGGCCAACCCAAAACGCATAACCACAGGCATTTTTCGGTTGTTGTTTCTGCCAGATGTAAGGCGTTCTTCAATACAGCGCCGGTCAAGCCATGGACACTCAAACAAGGCGGTATCCATATACTTAAACGTTAATCTACCCGCCGCTGACAAAGCCTTCGATGAATAACAGTCTGAATTCAAATAACATTCCAGACTGCTCGGGTGGTTACAGGAGAACATGACGGCCACCTCACAGGTGTGACCCAAGTACAGCGCCCGAACACGTTAACCGGCTCAGACGCTCCTGATCTGATGTTTTTAACTCGCAGTTACAACCGCACTTATAACTATAGAAACACCCTGCGGGCTTTGCAACCAAGCCTCTTAAAGCCAGAAAAATAAAATCCTTATTTAACAATCGGTTAACAGTTTTTTTGTGTGTGAAAATTATTACAAAGGTTTCAGGTTAGAGAAAAGTCAGCTCACGGTTTCCCACACATACAAACGCACCAGGAGCACGCTGACAACACAAGACGGGCTATCCTCTCCTATTACTGCCGGTGTAAAATCCACCGCCCATTGACTGAGAACCCAACCGACGCAGCATGAACATTCAGGATTTACAGCAAGTATCCCAGCAACTCAGAGACAACCGTCTATTCGAATGGTTTGTTGTGAGTATTATCATTCTTTCTGCCTTATTGATCGGCGCTCGTACCTACCCGGTCTCTCCCGCCATTATTGAAATGATTCACTGGCTGGATATCGCCATCACTGTGCTCTTTTTATTTGAGATCATCATTCGATTTGCAGCCACACCGATCAAATCACGCTTTTTCCACAGTGGCTGGAATATTTTTGACACCCTTGTTGTTGTCGTTAGCCTGATGCCGATTAATAACAGTGAAATGGCTCTGATTGGCCGCCTGGTGCGTATCTTCCGGGTGCTTAGAATGATTTCCATCATTCCCGAATTACGTACCCTGCTTAATTCCCTGATTCGGGCCTTGCCCCAACTTGGTTACGTCGTTCTGCTGATGTTTATTATCTTCTATATCTACGCTGCCGTTGGAGCCACGTTTTTTGAAGCCATCAACCCGACACTTTGGGGCGACGTTTCCATTGCCCTGCTGACCCTGTTCAGAATCATGACCTTTGAAGACTGGACAGATGTCATGTATGAAACCATGGCGGTATATCCTCTCAGCTGGATTTACTACCTCACGTTTATCTTCCTGACCGCCTTTGCGTTCCTGAACATGGTGATTGGTATCGTCGTCAACGTCCTCGAAGATGAACACGCCCGCGAACGCGCCGCTCGTGATCAGGAAAACAACCCGGTTACAAACGAAGCCTTGTTATTGGAAATTCAATCATTAAGAGCAGAAGTCTCCTCCCTGAAAAATAGCCGCCATCTTTAGAGCGAGTTCTCATAGAGGGCGTGATCCAGCTCAGGTTCTGCACTGAGCTGGTGACTTTCCCAACACGACACCCCATCCCACACTTTGCTATATTTAGAGAACTTCCGTTACAACGCAGAGACTTCATGGAAGACATACTGAAACCTGAAGACTTACAACGCTTCATCCCCTTTGATGAGCTCTCCCTCAATGCGGTTCAAGAGCTCATCCCTCATGTGCGCACCACTCAAAAAGCAGCTGGGAAAATTGTTTTTAAACGCGGTGACACGGACGAAGACTGCCACTTCCTGATTCAGGGCACTCTGGATCTGGCGGACGAATCATTCAGGATCACAACACTCTCTGGTGATGCCGAAGAAAACCTTCTCGCTCTGGATTCTGCGCACCCGGTACACCGCAGCGCAGCCATTACCAAAACGGCCTGCACCATCGCTTCGATCAACCGTCGGCACTTACAGCTCATCAACACCTGGGTTGAGCTGTCACGAGCCATGGCCGATGAAGAGGAAACGGACTGGCTGGAGACCTTGCTCACATCAGAGCTGTTCTCCCACATCCCCCCCAGCAATATTCAGCAGTTACTGGCTCGATTTGAAGAACGGGAAGTCGCACTGGGTGATGTCATTATTCAGGAAGGGGATGCTGCCGATGAGTGTTTTGTTCTCAAGCAAGGGCGGGCAATCGTCTCCCGAGAAAGCCATCAACACACAACCACTCTGGCTGCTCTGGGCAGCGGTGCCTTGTTTGGTGAAGATTCCCTGATTAGCCATCTACCTCGCAGCGCCAGCGTCACCATGAGCAGCGATGGTGTCATCATGACACTCTCCAAGGAAGACTTTGACAGTCTGATGAAAAATCCGGTATTGGAATACATACATGAAGATGAGCTGCCGGATTTACTGGAAAACAGTGATGTGGGGGTTGTCATTCTGGATATTCGCAGCCCGCAGGAAGCGTCTGAATCACCGGTTTTACATGCCCGACAGGTATCACTGGGAGAGCTGCGCGGACTGGGCGATTCTTTATCCCCTGACTTTTTATACGTGGTTGCCGGTGAAGCCCGGGCAGAAGCTGCTGCTTACATACTCAGTGAAGCAGGCCTGGAAGTGCGGGTGCTATCGCACGGAGACTGAGTATTACTCCAGTGCTGCCAGCACGCGTTTGATATCGGCACGAACCTGATCAATGGCCCCAACCACCGCATCAACCGATTCCTGATGCTCCTCAATGCTTTCCCAGTGGTCAGACCAAACCTGTTTCAAATCCGCTGCATGATTAACCACGGTTGGAGCGGTCATCATACTCAGGTCAGCGATCAGGCCAACACGCACCCACCCTTTTCGGGGGCTGCCCTCCTGAGAGTCCTGGTCGTAATACGCGGCATACACCGACTGCTCAAGTGACGCCAAAACCAGCAGCATCTCGAAACTGGCGGTACGTATGTTGCTATTTTGCTCCGTGACTTCCATACGCCAGACATTATAAGAAAAGCCGGTCACGGCAAACAGAATGCTGAAAATAAGACTGAGGGCATACATTCTGCCCGCACCCACTCGATCGGTATTCATATCCTCTCCCATTTACTGGCCTGCTTATCACAGAGAGGTTAGCGAATGACTGCCTCAAAACCCTTTTTTGTCTGTTTGAATACAACCTCAATCTCAGCCAATAAACGCGACAACAACTCCCAGTCAGGAGCAGTCAACATCGCTCTGGCAGCATCTTCCAGAGCCAGACACGACTGGGACATGCCAACGGCATACACGTTGGAGCTGGCCCCTTTCAAGCTGTGAGCAATTCTAACCATGGCCGTACACTCTTCAGAAACCAGAGCCGTTTGCAAATCGGTGATATGCCGGGCAGCATCTGTCAAATACAGTTCAACCAACTCATCAAACTCTTCCGCCATGACCTCTTTCAGCATATTCAGGCTGTCTTCATCCAGCAGTTCATGCTCCATGCTCATCCTGTAATCTCACTCCATGTTCCTGTTCATCCCAGTGCAATCGCGCAATCACCTGGGAACCACCGTTATGGTATTCCAGTGAATCACAAATTTCCTTTACCAGAGAGATACCGCGCCCACAGTAAGTCGATGCTCCCGCCATAGACGAAGGGTTCAGGTGTGCGTTCACATCAAAGCCCTTACCGCTGTCTTCCAGCATGATAACCAGATCACCACTGCTACCATCGCCGGAATGTGTCATTGAGATGTTCACAAACCCTTCTGTCAAAGCATTGATACGCTGTTCACGCTCCTGATAATACTTCAGGAATCCCTGAGAAGAGTGCTTCAGGCCCGAGCTGATTTTAAGCACACCGTGCTCAAAAGCATTGGAAAACAACTCAGCCATAACGGTATAGAGCTGCCCACTGATGACTCTCAAGCCGGGCACTTCCATCAAGATATGAACCATCAATGGCAGAGGGTTAAAATGCCGTAAACTTTCTGGCCCCAGACAGTAGTTCATAGACCAGTCAATTGGCCCGGACGCAGGGCCAGACGCAACCTGAACCGAGACATCATCCAGCAAGTCACGATCAACCATTTTCATTTCAATCAGCGTGCGATCATCACCATTCAGGCTCTCACGGTTTTTAAAACGATCAACCGCATCCAAAATGGCATCAAAGGCATCATCCGGCGTCTTTGCAGCTTCGATCGTATGGCGTAAACGCTCATCGCCAAACATATCACCGCTGTCACCCTGAACCTCAGTAATACCATCCGTCCAAAGCAGAAAACGATCCTCATTGGATAAATCAAAACGCTCAACACTGCCATCAAATGACTGGTTGGACAAAACCCCCAGAGGCAGGTGTTTTGAACGCAAGGGCACCAGCTCTCCCTGATGCCGCAACAAATAGCAGTCCGGCACCCCTCCCATCCAGAGGCTGACACTTTTGGTGTCAAAATTCATTTCCACCAGAACGGCACAACAAAAATACCCGACAGGCAGCACGCCGTGCATTTTCAGGTTGATTTCCCGCACGATATCACTCAGCCCAAAGCCTTTTTGAGTCATCCCATAAAAGACTTCCGCCAGCGGCATCGCACCAATTGCAGCAGGCAGGCCGTGACCGGTAAAATCCCCCAGCAGCAATTGCATCGTGCCGCTTGGGCCACGAGCGGCTAATACGACGTCGCCATTAAACAAGGCCAACGGCGATAACATGTAACGAATATTTTGTGCGGAGAGGCAACCATGGTGAGCAACATTATCAAACACCGCCTTGGCTGCTTCCTGCTCATACAACAAATGCTCATTGTGGCGAGCAATGGTGTCGCGCTGCTCTTGCAAGGTTCGATGCATCTCGCGCATGCGATAAAAAGCCCGCACTTTTGCCTGCAACACCACCGGGCTGTAAGGTTTGGTTAAAAAATCATCACCACCGGATTCAAGACAATCCGCCAACCCCTGAACATCCGTCAACGACGTCAGAAAGATGATCGGGATAAAATCTTCGCCCGCTTCCTGCTTCATTAAACGAGCTGCTTCCTGGCCATCCATGACCGGCATCATGATGTCCATCAGAACCATATCAGGCCGATGTTCAACAAACAGACTGACGGCCTCTGCGCCATTGGTTGCTTCAACGACCTCATTCCCCTGATTACTCAGGATGCGAGCCAGAATTTTCCGGTCAACGGCGTTGTCATCAGCAATCAACACCTGAATAGGGGTTTTATCCATCATCACCGAATATCAAATAGCTGTTCAAAATTGGAAATGGTCAGAATTTTCCTGACATCAATATTACAATTCACGATTGTAATCATGGCACTTTCACCACCTGCATAGTCACGTAGCAAGAGCAACATACCCAATGCTGAGCTATCCAGGTAGGACGTCTCGGACATATCAATAATATAGCGGCGCACTGTTTCGGGTTGCTGTTCATAAGCTTCCCGAAAGACCTGATGGGTACTGAAATCAAAACGCCCATTAATCTGAATGACCAAATCCTGATCGTTATTTTCCAGCCGAGTTTGTATTTTCATGCCTTACCTCATCTTCACTAGCAGCCAGTGTAACGGCTCAAGTCAGATCCTGCTCCTGTTTATACACTTACTCATTCAGAGCAAATCATCTTATTCATGAACCTGATTAATCCAGCGTGGCAAATCCATTTTCATGGTTCCATTTCTTGGATCCAATGTCAGCCGAAACGCCAGCATAAAGCCGAATTCATTGAACTCTGGCGACATGCTGTAAAAAAAACCGCCTCCGAGCTGGGCATGAGGGTCAGCCTGAACCATGGCCGCCAATTGCACGCCCAAATACACCCCACTGGCGGAGTTTGATGAATATTCAGGAGCACATGCGTCTGAAAACTGAGGCCGCAAGGGAGCACAATCTTCCTCATGCTGCTGATACCCCAAATCCAGCTTGGCACCCGCAATGTAACTGTGAAATTCTTCCGTGGTCGCCGCCGCCCCAGCACCAAACTTGAACAACTGCTGCGGGCTAAAGTAACCGCCGTGTCCCAGGGTGTATTTGCTCAGGTTCTTGTCAAAGCGCTGAAATGAGAAATTAGGGCCAGCGGAGATTTCATCCCAGCCTTCTGCTGTCCAGTAACGTCGTGCTCCCAGTGAAAACTCCAGCATTTCATTCGTATCAACCAGCTCACCTTCATAACTGGCTGAACGAATTTGTACCGAGGTGCTGAAACGCTCATTCATGGTGAGAAACGCCATGGTAGAGAAGCCTTTCTTGTTGACGCCGCCCCAGGGAATACCGTCATAAGGGTCATGAATACCAACGTATGACAAAATCGATTCTTTCACTGGCAATGAGAAAAATTCGAAGTTGATAGAACCGCGTTTCATGCCGAACGTTGCCCCCAGCTTGCCTTTCATTCTCGAGTCAACCGGGCCTCCAGAAGGCGTTGTGCCAATTTCAGCGTAAGGAGACAAGGTTCCTTCATATCGATAACGCAGCGCCATTTCCGGGGCATTGGAAACTTCAACGGTTGGCTCAAATGCATATGGACTGCCCGGATTGGTGTAATTTCCCACCAGAGCCGACTCTTTTAACTGCCCGTTACTCAGCGTGACAGCCGCTACCTCCAGTTCAAACAGATGACGATTAATATCAATCTCTCCGGTAAGAATCGGCACCTTTTGAGTATCCAACTGGCTCATGCCACTCTCACCGGAGCGAAAATGAAAGATCATCCCACCCAGCAAGGCGCTGGAATTCACGCCTTTCAGCATTGGATACTTAGCCGGATCTTCCGCATAAGCCACATGATACAGGCGTGAATCGAAGGCTTTTTCGCCAGACCGGGCATCCACCATGCTCTTCAGCGGGCCTTCGTATTCCTCGGCGACATCTTCCAGGCGGGATTCATCCGTTTCTTGCAGGCTGTAATACAATCCTTCTGCAATGGCCGGTTGAGGGTCATCCTGATAGGCCTTTTCAAACGCAGCAGAAGCTGCTTCAAAGCTCCCCAGATGATACGAAGCCCATCCATAAACGGCTTCATCGTTCAGTGTACGAGGCGCGTATTGAGCGGCTTCATCCAGGTATTTGATCGTGGAAGGATAGTCTTCAGCATCAAACGCATCCCGACCTTTCTGGGCTAAAATTTCACCCAGCATTTCACGCATCAGGGGGTCTTTAAGATCGGCTCGAGCCAGTTTTTCAGCGTCTTCCAATCGTCCCTGGTAGCTGTACATATTGGCCAGCCCCTGAACAGATTCGCGCGATGGCTCCCATTTGTACGCACGCTCAAACCAGATAGCAGCTTCGTCAGCCTTCTCTTGACGAAACAGAGACCAGCCAAAGATCAGAGCATAACCAGCATTTTTCTCACGATTCACTGCATCCTGTAGCGCTGGAATCGCAGCAATCACAGCATTGTCATCCCCATTACGAGATGCAATCAACACTTCTGAGCGAGCCAACATCGCTTTCATTGAAGCCAGGCTTTTCTTGGACAAGCGGTGTTTTTTCCGAGCTTCTTCCTGCTTTAAAAGAACCAATAACTCGTCGTACGATAAATGCACCTGCGAACGTTCAAACGTGTCCAACCGGATTTTTCCGGACTGACATTCATTCATCAATTGCTGATAAACCTGAACCACCGCTGCCTGATTTTGCTGTTCAGCGTAAGCGTCCGCCAGCTTCCAGCGATTGTAATACTGCCCACAGGTAAACAGTTCAGGAGCCGATTGTGACAACAGAATAATCTGATCCCACTGGTTGAGTTCGACCGCCTGCTGCAGCTTTTTCCGACCTTTACCTTCCACCAATAACTGAGTCATTTTCCGGGGAGGCGTCCAGCGTGGATACAATGCCTTCAACTCCTGGATTTTGTACTCCATATCCGCGTATCGCCCCATTCGGAGCCATTGCCACAAGCGCAACTCTTCACGATTAATGGCCTCATCCACCGGGCTACTGGTGACTTTGGCCGGCTCATTCCGGTTCAAATTCAGATTCAGGTTTTCTTCCGAAGGAATTTCATCGCCGATGATGTATTTTTGCCGCGAGTGATCAATCGAAATCACTTCATCCTGATTCGGAGAATAGGGCTTGAGTAGCTGCAGCTCTGACCGGGAATCCGCAAGTTTCAAAGGTGATGGATACCCGCTCTGATCTCCAAAGGGAGATTCCTTGGATAATGCCGGGGCACTGGATATTGCCATTAGCAACATTGCCGGGGCAAACACATAGTTCATCGTTTTAATCGCTCGTAGTAGGCAAGTCGAGACAAAAGAATCAAACTGGAGGAGTAGTAGTCCTGTTCCTTCAGGTTCTTAATCATTAAATCCTGGGGAGGATGGCGGCGCTTCGAATTCAAAGCCAGTCGTGACAGGCTGTGTACCGCTTTGAATCCCGCTGGTGCTTCGTATTCTGCTTGCGTGTTGTTTTCAACATTGACCCAGGCAGGCGTAAATCGGGACTTGGCAGTCGTGCTCCAGAAGCGGGCACTATCACGAATGATGTGCTCATCAAAATCACCGGCCCAAATGAGATACAACGGGACTCGAACTGCTTCATAACCGAATCGGGGAGGACGATCCTGAGCTGGCTTCAAAACACCCTTATTCGTCAGGTCTACCCAATCAGGAGGAAGATTCCACTGCCCCTGACGAGATGTACGGGTCAGTGTCTTGCCGCTCGAAATCAGGGATGACCAAATCGACGAACGATCCAGAATGGCCAATTCTTGCAACGCTGGGTAAACCCAATACGACAAGTTAATCTGCCAATACCCGTCTTTCTCAAAGCCGTGCTCACCTGGCAGCAAAATATGGTATTGCCCAACCTGATGCACCAATTTGTCCCGAATATCCCGCACAATGTAAAGCGCCGCTTCCGAATACTCAACGTCACTCCAGCGTTTGCCTGCCCGGTACAACGCCCAGGCAATCAGCAAGTCGCCATCCGTAGCATTATTTTCATCTTCGACACCCTTATCTGCTGTCCAGCGCCAGGCGAATAAATGATCGTCCCGTATTTGCAGGTTCTGCCGGGTCCAGAGCCATAAACGATTAAAACTGGCCCGGTCGCCATAGGCTTCTGCCAACAACATGGCATAGCCCTGACCTTCCGAATGACTGACGCCCTGGTTGCCCGTGTCTGATACGGCCCCTCCGGGCTGCATGAACGACGATTTATAATGCCACCAGCCATCGTCGGTCATCGCCTCTGGTGCCGGACTTCCACAAGCACTGATCACGATAGTAACCAACAGTCCAAGCAGTTTGTTCATGACACTCCTAGTGGTTGTTTTCCCGGAAGCGTTTCAATAGCCAGCGAATAAACACCGCCAGTAATACCAGGAAGAAAATCAGGAAGATAATAAATAACACAGGGTTGTTGGAAAAATGATAAATCAACCAATTGGAGAATCTTGGCTCCCCAACGTAATACTTTTCACCAAACGTCCGTGCATACACGAACTCTTCACCCTGCTTCCAGGCTGTTACGTCTCCCTGAACGTTACTCCAGATTTCCGGTGTCACCAAATCAGTTATCGCACCATAAAGAATTTCTGATGACATCGCTGTGAGTAACGTAACGGTTTCACCATAATCACGCCCACCACCAAACTGCATCATGACGCCATAATCTCCCAGGCCGTATCCCTGTAAGCTGGGGCGAACGTAATTGAAATTCTGATCGCCGTATTCGTCCGCGTTGATCCACAAACGCGACCCGTTCAAGCGAGGGTGATCACCAATTTCTGTTGCCCGCCCAAACGTCAGCACCGATTCATCTCCCAGTTGGATAGGCGCACGATCCAAAAGGTTCTGATCAATGGATTTTACCGGCCCCATTACAATCAGGTTGGCATCACCCAACTCACCGTAACCGCCGATACGATACGTCAGATCTTCATGAGGCCGGGTCATGACCTGAGCCATTTTGCTCAGGAATGTCCAGGATGCTCCCATCAATTCGGAGTCCATGGTGCCCATACCAATGACCGTGGGCTTGGCATCGTCGTAATAGTTGTAAGGAAAGCCGGTTTTTGCCGTCAGCTTCAGGTTGGGCATTTGAACGTAGCTATCCAGCCCCTTGAACTCAATTGTGGAGTCGTCATACAACGTAAACAGAAGGTTCTGGTCATTACGAACCTGACATTCCTCTGAGTTATTTGTAATCATCTGAGCCGCAAACATGATTTCATTACGGCCGGGTTTGAATGATCGTGTCGGAATCGTAACGCTATGACGCCGCACCGCTTCACCCTCAATCTCTTTCAGACGAATCACATTCTCAAAGCGGCCATTAATAAAGATGTTAAAAACAGAATCTCCCCGCATACCGGCACCGTAGGCAAAATGCAGATTCAGTTTCACTTCTGAGGTTTGTGCCACATAGACATCGGGTGGCAGGGAAATATCCACCACAGTACTGCCACCACCCGCACCACGCATGGTCATGGATTCAAAGCCCAGATCATAAAAACGATAACGGTTATTCGTAGCCGCCAAATCTTTAGTGGCAAAACGTGGCAAATGATCCATCTTCAAGCCGGGAAATGTCGCTGTCCGCGTGTCAGGCAGCGGAAAGTTCATATAGCCCAGAATTTTGGCAGCAACAGCCACGTCTTCCTCTTTTTGGCCAGAGACAATCAGCAGGAAATGCCGAGAGTCCTCATCCTGAGGATAAACAGCCAAATACGGCCCATCGACCGACCTCGACCAGTTAGAACCCAGCAATGGCTGAAGATCACTGTGTGTGCCAATCAGAACGGTATCCTTACCCGCAATAGAAGACTGCTTGAGGTATGGGAAGCGGTAATTTTTCAACTGACGCTGGGTAGGGCTGGCATTGAATTCGGCAGTGCTATGACGCACCAGAGGTGACTTATATTCCAAATGCAAAGCGGCTGCCTGAGAGACCATCGCGCCCCATCGAGCAGATTCCGCATCCACTCCAGAAGCGGTTTGAATATTCAACTCATAATTACCCAACCAACGCTTGTCAAACAGGTGCTCAATTTCCGACAGGCGTGGATTCAAGGCATTCAACCCACCTTCAAACTTCACATAGGAGTTCTGGGAATCAATCTGCGTCCACAGCTCGGGTGCATCCGGGTCTTCACACTCATAGGTATAGTGCTGGGCAACGTACAGGGTAATTTTGTTATAACCCGGCTTAAAGCGGCTGGATGGCAAACGGATATCCGCCACGCCTTCCGGGCGTTTGGGGTTTAGTGGTAACTGGGCAACCACATCCTCATTGAGCTTCACAACCAATTGCGAACGCTCCCCAACCAGAGCAATAGAGTTCACATACTCCAAATGCAAGACCACCTTTTCAAGGCTCAAGCGGCGTGACAAAGGAATAAAGATCGGATAGATCGTTCTGACCCCTCGCAAATCAATCGGCTCTATCTGCCCCACCAGCTTTGACAGCGGCATGGTGTTCATCGGCAATGCCGAATTGGAAGCAGCCTGAGCCGCCGGGTACCCCGCCCCGACAATCAGGCAAACAAGCAATAATCGTATAAAAGAGTTCATATCCCAGTCACTTTGATTCAGATAAATTACGTCTTCAGCCCTTGTCCAGTCTCATATATGACAAGAGCTGCTCAGCTAATTGCTGCAAATTCTCTTCAGGCAGGTGCTTTCTTGCGTTCCCAGAAATCCTTCCATAACTGCACAGCGTGACCGCGAGTTGCAAGCAAGCCGGACTGAAACAGAATTTTCAATGTTTTCTTCACCGGCAGGTCAGGCATTCGACTGGCCCGCTCTTTCACCCAGCGTTCGCTGTCACCATACACCAGAGACACCAGCTCGGATTTGTTCTTCAAATCATCCAGATCCAACTGCAACCCAGCATGATAATGGCCATTTTCTCGCTGGTTCACAGAACGAACTTCCCCTGGAAGACGAATGTCACGGCCAATAGCGCCATTGTAAGTCTGGATTTCAATATCCGACCCTTTCAAGGATTGGAGAAAGTGTTCGCCCAATGCGGCCGACAATTCCAATCCCAATCCCGATGATGACATATCAATAATTCGGCAGCTGATCGCCTTTCCATCAACAAACAACGTGGCGGGATCATCCGAGGCTACACGAGGTACTTCCCGACGTTGTTTAAGCTCATATAAAGAGCCAATGGCACAAATCATCAGGGAGATATTAAACATCTCCCAAAACATCGTAATCAAAATAACGTCTCTGTCCTGGGGCATCAGTTCCAGACGAACAAGACCGGCAAACAGTGACAGCACATTAAACACCAGCAGTATGTAAAAAGGCCCTGCCAGGGAAGTAATAAAGTTCTGATCCATGAACTCCCCCTTCGGGGTTACCGCAAATTCGGGAGATCTTGGGCTTTTGATTACTTCCACAATGGCCGGTAACGAATACAAGGACTGCATCAGCTCATACAGTTCGGATACCAACGCCCATCGATAACGACCAAACAGATAGTCCGTCACGATCAAGGCACCAACCAGATGCGGAATGGCGTAGGAAAAAAACTCTGTCATATTGGCTTCGTAGATCTTGAGACCAAAAAACAGATACGCAGAGGGAGCCACCAAAAAGGTGGCTCGGGCAAAGGGGAAAAACCAGAATCCGGCACTACTGGTGTAGCCCAGCCGCTGCCAGGGTTTCAACCCTTTGAAAAACAATGGGTTTTTCAGGATAAAAATCTGCACCATCCCTTGAGCCCAGCGCATGCGCTGTACCACAAATCCGGAGTAGGTTTCCGGCTGCAACCCGGCAATCATTGGCCGGTTAACATAAGCGCTGCGATACCCTCGGGCATGCAACAAGAACGCGGTTTCCGCGTCTTCAGTAATCGAGTCACCACTAATTCCACCCACTTCCAACAGATATTTCCGTCGAATCAGAGCAGCAGAACCACAAAAGAAGGAGGCATCCCAGAAATCGAGGCCTTCCTGAATCACACCGTAGAACATCTCGTTTTCACCCGGCATTTTGCCGTAGGTTTCGAGGTTCTTTTCAATCGGATCCGGGTTGATAAAAAAGTGGGGAGTCTGAACCAGAAAGATTTTCGGGTCATCCACCGCATGCCCGACCGTCCGCTGCAGGATATCGCGAGACGGTACATGGTCAGCATCCAGAATCAGAACAAACTCACCGTTGGTTTTCTCAAGTGCAGCGTTTACGTTACCCGCTTTGGCGTGGTTGTTCTTTTCCCGCGTCAAATACGTGGCACCAATACGCTCGCACATGGCGGTCAGCTCGTCATAACGCTCTTGCGATGAGCGAGCACGTTCCGGGTCATCCGAGTTTCGGCGACCCAATGTGCCACCGTCATCCAGCAAACACACATTCAGCTTGTCCTTGGGGTAATCCACCTGTAACGCTGCCAACAGCGTAATTTCCAGCATCTCCTGTGGTTCGTTATAACTGGGAACCATGATGTCCACCGTCGGGACTTTGTCAGGATCGGAAGGAACCGGTATGTGCTCACGTTTGCGCCCCTGGACATTCACAAAGCTACCCAGAAACGAAATGGCGATACCGTAAAATTCAGCCAGAAACAGAATGATCATACAAATAAAGCTGAATAGATCGTAATACTGAATCGTTTCTTGCTGACGCCATGCAAAGTAACGCATGGACACAAAAAATGCGGTTATGAGAATCAGGATTCGCAATAATCGACGTTGTTCAATGTCACCATTATTGCGTGTATTCCTATCCTCCAGTTTTCGGAACAAAATGATCAACCCGACCAGACCATAAGCAATCAGTGCCTGTGACCCGATATCAACTCGAATCTGGGCAATATAAAGCACCGTTACAATGGTCAGAATGCCAATGATCAATAATGTTCGCCCGGATAACTGGCTTAGCACAACAGCCCCCAACAGGATTCTTTAATCATTCAATATAATGCAAACAGGTTTCACTCTGATGCAGGCGAACATCCAGAGCCGACTCCTGCTGGCGCGAGTATAGGCAGTATAGACAAGCTTGAGAAGATAACCGCGAGTTACCCCTAAATTATCCGCCTAATAAAAAAAATGGCACACAGACTACACTATAAAAGACAAAACACTAAACTCTGGCGAAAAACATCCTTACCACGGGTAAATATTTGGCAGGTACTGCCAACACCAGGCGATGTGCATAAGTATTCAGCAAGGCCTGTATCCACAGCCGGTTAGATGACGCCGTTTGAAACGACACTTGACCGGTTTCAGACATCGACACCCCCATCACCGTCACAGAGACAATTTCATCTTCACCCACAAGATTCAGATATAACTCAACAACCCCAAGCTGGGGATCAAACTCCAGGCTTTCCACTCTTCCGGCATCGGCCAGCTTCTGGTTAATCAGCCCCATCAGGGTTTTCTTAAAAACGCTGTTTAACATCAATCAACAACCTTTAACACGAACACACTCCATCAACCCCATATTGTATGAGGCCATATCAATCTTTATATAAGTGACCAAACAAGCAAGTACTAACCAACCCAATATAGACAAAAACCCCTCAAACAACCGCTTGAAAAATATTTTTTTTCAACAAAATCCGTAAATATACATTAGTAGAAAGAACAATCAGAACAGTTGTCACCCACGGGTTGGCTGTGTATAAACCCGTCGTCACGGATCATTTCAGCCCAAGGCGTCAAATCGCGAAAAATTGTCATACTCATGTGCTTCGCGTACATGTCAGGGTCAGGTCACAAGCTTGGGAAATGATCGCGCAGCCGGGAGTTTCCGTTCCAGGCAACTCCCTGTGAGATTAACGATTTTCTGATCAAAAGGCGAAATCGCATGACTACACAACAAGTCGACGTCCTCCTTGTAGGCGGCGGAGTAATGAGCGCTACTCTCGGCACTTTGCTTTCCAGGCTGAATCCTTCCCTCAAAATCACACTGGTTGAACGACTGGATCACGTTGCCCACGAAAGCACCGATGGCTGGAACAATGCTGGCACAGGCCACGCTGGCTATTGTGAGCTGAACTACACCCCGGAAGACTCAGATGGCAACGTCGCCATTGACCGGGCACTGACCATCAATGCCAACTTTGAAGTCTCCATGCAGCTATGGAGTTATCTGGTACAGAACGGCGGCCTGCCAGAGCCAACCAACTTCATCAACACCACACCACACATCAGCTTTGTCTGGGGTGAAAAAAACGTTGCATTTCTAAAGCAGCGCGCCGAAAAACTCAAGGCTCACCACCTGTTTGCTGAAATGGAATACAGCGAAGATCCCGACGTTCTGAAACAGTGGATGCCACTGGTTATGGAAGGTCGTGCCGCCGATGAAAAAGTGGCAGGCACTCGCATTCCTCATGGCACTGATGTCGACTTTGGCTCCCTGACTCGCAACCTGGTTGGCAAGCTGGAAGAAAGTGAACAGTTCAACCTGAAACTCAACCATGAAGTGGTTGATTTCGAACGTCATCGTGAAGAAAAGCGCTGGACTGTTACGCTGCGCGATCGTTCTTCCGGCCAAACCCACCAAGTAAATACCGGTTTTGTCTTTATTGGTGCTGGCGGCGGTTCATTGCCATTGCTGCAAGCCTCAGGCATTGAAGAAGCCAATGGCTACGGCGGCTTCCCGGTGAGCGGCCAATGGCTGGTATGCCGAGATGAGAGCATCGTCAAACAGCACCACGCCAAGGTGTATGGCAAGGCTGCGATTGGCGCGCCTCCGATGTCCGTTCCTCACCTCGACACGCGCATCATCAACGGTACACCCGCCCTTCTGTTCGGCCCTTATGCGGGCTTTACCACCAAGTTCCTGAAGACCGGCTCCAAGCTGGATATGTTCAAGTCCATCAGTGGCAACAACCTGTATCCCATGCTATCCGTTGGCATGACCAGTATGGATCTGACCAAATACCTGATCAGCGAAGTCATGCAATCTCATGAAGAGCGCATTGAGACACTGCGAGGCTACTTCCCTGCTGCCAAGTCTTCCGACTGGACGTTGGCGCATGCAGGACAACGAGTTCAGGTGATCAAGAAAGACGCCAAAGGCAAAGGCAAGCTTGAATTTGGTACCGAGCTGGTTTCCTCTGAGGATGGTTCTCTGGCCGCCCTGATGGGTGCCTCACCAGGTGCTTCAGTTGCTGCTTTCGCCATGATCGAAGTATTGGAAAAATGCTTTGGCGACAAGATGGAAGGGGAATGGAAAGAGAGGATGCAGGAAATGATCCCATCTTATGGCGATTCTCTGATTGAAAATGCAGACCTGTTGAAACAAGTGCGTCAGAACACACTTTCAACATTGAACATTGGCTAACCTCGGCCCACTGTTCAAGACATAAAAAAAGCAGCCAAATGGCTAATGCCGATCAGTTAAGGGCTTCCCAAAGCTGATCAGCTGCGAAAAAATCCAGTG
>JAILXU010000020.1:0-57116 GCA_045430275.1 Oceanobacter sp.
TCATCGTCAAGCTTCTAAACACAAAAGGCTCTACCGTACGGTAGGGCCTTTTTTGTTGGCCTAAAAAACTCAGAAAAACCTAAAAAAGTGTCCAGTCCAAACCCTCATCGAAAACGGTGGGGGTTTTTGCGTTTGGGGGAGCTGAAAATTTGAATGCTTCCGTCCGATTTCTATCTATAAAAGATTAATACTTAATTGCGTACATATGTATATTCATGTTTGTCATATAAATGCATTTTTTTTGTCATTCAAATGAACGATAACTGTCATTTCTAGCCGCTAGCCTCTCTCGGACAATCGTATTCCTACCCAAATTGTGAGAGAGACGGATATGGAACTGTTTAAGAAAAATACTTTGATGCAAGCCATGCTGATGGCTGCACTGGCTTCTGGTCTGGCTGCTTGTGGATCTGATGGTGATGATGGCTCTAAAGGTGACGCTGGCTCTAACGGTATTGATGGAACAAACGGCGCTGATGGAACAAACGGCGCTGATGGAACAAACGGCGCTGATGGAACAAACGGCGCTGATGGAACAAACGGTGCTGATGGAACAAACGGCCAGAATGGTGTGAGTGGTTTGAACCCAAACCTGACCCGCCTTGCTTCTGCACCGCTTGGTGCCGAGTTTACTGGCATGTACCTGAATACTGACGGTACCTTTTTCATCAATACCCAGCATCCATCAACCGGTAATACTACGGCTGATAGCGAAGGCAAGGTTTTCGACAAGGGCTCTGTTGGCGTTGTTGTTGGTGCTGATTTCAACAAGTTGGGTAAAGTAGCTGCTCTGGATCTGGCGATTACCACTGCGGACAAGGAAGTGGTGACCACTTCACTTGGTAAATATCAGGTTCTGCTGCAACAAGGCGATGACATGGTTGCCGGTTTCACCGCCGGTGACATCGTAGCGAAAGATGGAACGACCGTGATCAAGAACTCCAATGATCCGGATTTCAATGGCGTTGTTTCAGACGGCGCAAACGGCTTCTATGTCTACACCAACTGGGAAGATCGTACTGGCGGCATGAGCCGTATCCACGTTTCTGGCCTGGGTGACGATGGCTACGCAAACATCACCAAAGACGGCATGCTGGACTTCTCGTCTGTTAACGGTACCTGGGTGAACTGTTTCGGTACGGTTACACCTTGGTCAACGCCTCTGTCTGCAGAAGAACTGTATTTCGATAATACGGCTGACTGGTTCGATCCTTCTTACAAGTACTTTGGTAACTCTGAAGCTGTTGCAGCTTATCTGGGCCATAACCTGGATCGCAGTGGCACCTGGGGTAACCCGTATCACTACGGCTATAACGTGGAAGTGGGCACCGGCAATACTGCAACAGCGGCCAACGTGGCTGATGTTAAGGTTGAAAAGCGTTTTGCCATGGGCCGCTTCTCCCATGAAAATGCTGTTATTATGCCAGATAACCGCACGGTTTTGCAGAGCGATGACGGCACCGACGTTGTTTTCTTCAAGTTTGTTGCGGATGCGACTAACGACCTGAGTGCAGGCACCCTGTACGCTGCCAAGATTACTCAGGCGACTGGTACAACCACTACGGCTGAAGCGGCACTGGCGATGGAGTGGATTGAGCTGGGCAAAGGCAACGATACCGATATCGCTACCTGGATTGCTGAGTACGACGGCACATTTACAGAAGCCAAGTACATCACGGATCAGCAGATCAATGACTGGGCCGAAGCTAAACTGGTTCTGGACTTGGATAAGTCTGGTTCTATTGCAGCCTCTCCTTTCTCTGATGATCGTCCAGCGTTTCTGGAAACGCGTAAAGCAGCCAAAGCACTGGGTGCTACTGCGGAATTCCGCAAGATGGAAGGTGTGAACATCAACTACGATCTGGCGGCTACCTGGTGGAATGCAGGCGCTGTTGATGGTGACCAGGCGTACGCTTACATGGCGATGTCTGAAGTATCCAAAGGCATGGCCGATGACGAAGGTGATATCCAACTGGATGCCGTACACGGCAAGTGCGGTGCGGTATACCGCATGAAACTGGTCAAGAACGCCGATAACCTGGTTGATGTGAAGACCATGGTGCCTGCCATTGTGGGTGGCCCTTACTACGCTGATCGTTCCGTGAATACCTGTGATGTGAACAACATCTCTAACCCGGATAACCTGGTGATCCTGAACGATGGTCGCGTACTGATCGGTGAAGATACCGGCAAGCACGAAAACAACATCATTTGGGTATTTGATGATCCAGCTATCTAAGTAGCGGATCTCTTGACCGATCTCCAAGGGGGCTTTTTGCCCCCTTTTTTGACCGCAGGAGTTACTATGAAATCATTCTCATTAATGTTGTTGGTCATCACCCTAGCTGGGTGTATGGAATCCGACAATGGCCCTTCAAAGAAGGCACTACAGCCAGAAAATAATGCAGGTGTAGAATCTCCACCCGATAACGAAGCCGCTGAACAGCGAGAAAAAATCTCTGCATTTACCGGGGATTCCAGTTATCTGTATCCAGAAGAGTCGAGTGTTGCTCATAACAAGGAGGCGGTGATACCGCCACAGTGCTATACCAAACATGAAGGTAAGTACAATCCTTGTATGACCTGCCATCAGAATTACACTTATAGTAGCCGACCCAATATTATGTCGGATGCTGGTTTGCAATCAGCATACGACTTTTCTGAATACGGATTCACCAATCGTTGGGAAAACCTGTTTGAAGACCGCACTGATCGCATTGCAAAAATCAGTGATGTGGATATTCGGGAATATATTGATCAGGATAACTACACTCCGTTGATTGCTTCTCTGAAAGGCAACAAGGAATGGACTGGCCCAATCCCGGAGATTGTTAATTATCACTTGGGGGCTGAAGCATTTGATGAGTTCGGGTTTGCCAAAGATGGCAGCGATTGGGTTGCGTTTAACTACAAGCCGTTGCCCAGTACGTTCTGGCCAACCAATGGCTCAACTGATGACGTCATCATTCGTTTACCCGAGGCATTTCGTAAGAGCAGTTGTGTTTCTGAACAGGGCTCCCGCGATGTCTATATCGTTAACCTGGCGTTGACTGAGATAGCGATTCAGGATCTGGAACAGGTTTCCGTTCCGGCGATTAATGAAGCTTCTGTATGTTCCGACGTGAATGGTGATGGTGTTGTGAGCGACCAGGTGACTCTGGTCAAACGCCGGGATAACTACGTTGGTGATGCCTCTGATGTAAAAGTTGAGCATATGCTGTACCCACAGGGAACCGAGTTCCTGCACTCCGTGCGCTATGTGGGCGTGGATGACCAGGGCGGGATTGCCATTCCAAAACGCATGAAAGAACTGCGTTATATGGTGAAAACCCACTTCCGCAGTGCGGCCTATCTTAATTCTTCCTACGGCAATGAAAATCAGGAAAAAATTGATGAAAACCTGCCGAATTACCATTACAAGCGTACCGGTACGTCCAATGCGTTTGGCTGGAAAGTATTGGGCTTTCTTGAAGACAAGCAGGGGCGTTTAAGGGTTCAGAGTCGTGAAGAAAGTCTGTTCTGTATGGGGTGCCACAGCACGGTTGGCTCTACTATTGACCAGACATTTGCCTTCCCGCGTAAGGTTGTGGGAGCGGCAGGCTGGGGTTACATCAATCTGAAAGGTATGAAAGATGTCGCCAGTGTGGCACGGGATGAACCGGAAGTACTGGATTATCTGAAAGTTGTCGGTGGTGGTGATGAGTTCCGCCAGAATCAGGAGATGCTGCAAAAGTGGTTCAACAGCGATGGCACAGTGAACGAAGAAGCCGTTCGTAATGCGGATGTTTATGAACTGATCACGCCTTCGGTTGAGCGGGCGTTGTCTCTGAACAAGGCTTACCTAACTATTGTTCAGGATCAGGATTTCCATCATGGTCGTGATGCCAATCTGACTCCTGCGGTGAATGTGTATCATAAGGTGGATGAAAACAGTCCGGTATTACCCGGTGAAAAAACCCAGCCTTATGATCTTCGCCTCAAGTGGTCGGACTAGCGGTCGTTAGTCGTTGGAACAATCTCATAACAGGGGGTGTATTCCTCCTGTATTTTCATCCTGCCGTGTTGGATCATACTGCTGAGCAGCTCGTCCATGCCTGCCATGATTTTTGGATCACCACTGAGCTGATAAGGCCCGTGTGACGCCACTCGGCTGACACCTTCCGCTTTGACATTCCCTGCAACAATTCCTGAAAAAGCCCGTCGCAAGTTGGCGGCCAGCTCGTGTGTCGGTTGATCAAAGGTCAGATTCAAAGCCGCCATGTTTTCATGGCTGGGTTCAAAGGGTTGCTGGAAGTCCGGTTCAATGTGCAATTGCCAATTGAAGAAGTAAGCATCGTTGTGAGCGGTTCGGTACTCCGCAACCTGATCAATGCCTGTAGTCATGGTCTGGGCGACACTTTCCGGCGACTGAATCAGAATCTGATAACGACGGCGGGCATCATCCCCCAGGGTGACAGCAATAAAGCGATCAATCGCCTGAAGGTATGGCTCTGTTTCCCGTGGCCCGGTAATCACTACCGGGAAAGGCAAGCGCTGATTGTGTGGGTGCATCAGAATGCCAAGCAGGTACAGCAATTCTTCGGCAGTGCCCGGCCCTCCCGGAAAGATCACAATGCCATGGGCCATACGAACAAAGGCTTCCAGGCGTTTTTCGATGTCGGGCAATATCACCAGCTCATTCACAATCGGATTGGGAGCTTCGGTGGCAATAATACCGGGTTCGGTGATGCCAATATAACGCCCGGTGCGGATGTGTTGTTTGGCATGACCTATGGTCGCGCCTTTCATGGGGCCTTTCATCGCGCCCGGGCCACAGCCTGTACCAATATCCAGACTGCGCAAGCCCAGGTGATAACCAACTTCTTTGCAGTATTCGTATTCATTTCGAGGAATCGAATGCCCGCCCCAGCAGACCACCAGTTGGGGTGGGTGGTCTGATTTCAGCACATTGGCATTGCGCAGCAGGTGAAAAATGGCATTGGTAATGCCTTCGCCGTCCTGAAGGTCAAAGTGATGAGGCTGGAGAATGGAATCCTGTGAATACAGGACATCGCGCAGCACCGAAAACAGCTGTTCCCTGACGCCTCGAATCATCTGGTTATCAACAAAAGCGGTGGCAGGAGGGTTGAACAGTCGTACGACTAGGCCCCTGTCCTCCTGTTGAAATTCAATATCAAAATGGCGACATTCGTTCTCTACTTCGATATAGCCATCGTTCATATTCCCAGCACTCAGAACTGCATAACAACAGCGCCTGACCAGTTCATAAGTCGTGCTACTGACATCCCGGAGTTGCTGGATTTCGTAGCGGGATAAGACTCGCATCTGGGTCTTGGGGTGAACCAGCTCATAACCTCGTTTCATGGCAGATCGTCTTTTACAGCTTGTTTCTCTGGATCATAGCTTAAATATCGTGCATGCATCTGAGGTTAGAGTAAGGAAGCATGGAATAGCACAGTGAGTTTCTATTGCTTGTCAAAAATCAGGGGTAAACTCAAAGGCTTATTAATCAGATAAGTGAGAAAGCCTGCTAGTAAGCGGCTGGTGAATGAAAATGACGGATTCTGTATATCGATTGACCATTTCATGCCCGGATCGGGTGGGCATTGTTGCGCGTGTGGGCGAGTTTTTTTCCAGCCATGGCGGTTGGATTGTGGAAGCCAACCATTACTCAGATCCCGGTAACGATTGCTTTTTCATGCGCCACTGCATTCGTGCCAGTTCACTGCCGTTTGGACTGGAGGAGCTGAAGCAGCGTTTTGCCCCGATTGCTGAGGAATTTGAGAT
Organism: Oceanobacter sp.; assembly: GCA_045430275.1. GTDB lineage: Bacteria > Pseudomonadota > Gammaproteobacteria > Pseudomonadales > Oceanobacteraceae > Oceanobacter. Next base: position 5,788 of record JAILXU010000020.1, read on the forward strand.
GGACTGGGAAATCTATGATTCCAGCGTACCTCGCAAAGTGATTCTGATGGCCAGCAAAGAGAGTCATTGCCTGGTGGATTTGCTGCACCGCTGGCACAGTGGAGAGTTAAGTTGTGATATTCCCTGTGTGATTTCCAACCACGACAAGTTGCGTTCACTGGTTGAGTGGCATGGTATTCCTTTCTTTCATGTGCCGGTGGATAAAGAGAACAAGGCAGAGCATTTTCAGCGTGTGAATGCGCTTGTTGAAGAGCATCAGGCCGATACGATTGTGCTGGCGCGTTATATGCAAATTCTGCCGGAAGCCCTGTGTGAGAAATACCACGGTCAGGTGATTAATATTCACCACAGCTTCCTGCCTTCGTTTGTCGGAGCCAAGCCTTATCATCAGGCCGCTGAGCGTGGTGTGAAACTGATTGGTGCAACCTGTCATTACGTGACTCAGGAGCTGGATGCCGGGCCGATCATTGATCAGGACGTGATTCGCATCAGCCACAATGACATGGTAGAAGATATGGTGCGCCTTGGAAAAGACGTGGAAAAAAATGTTTTGTCACGCGGTGTGCGGGCTCATCTGGAAGACCGTGTGTTACTGCACGGTAATAAAACCATCGTGTTCTGAATCTGTGATTTCCTCGTCTTTACTCTCCTCATAACCTGTCAGTGAACTAGGCTTCACAAGTACTCGATGCTTCATATCGGGTACTTTCTGACGACTCTTGCCTGATGTTTTTCTCATGAATGTTTGTAACGCGATGTTACAAAGAGTGGGGGCTATGATTTTTTAATCATCCTTTCGGGTGATGAGGGGGTTGAGTCATGCGGATTATAGTCAACTGAATCACGAGACTCAGGGTTTCTCTCTGGCATCGTGTCTTAATAATCATAAAAATAATGAACAGGTAGCAATATGGTGAACAAGACGTTTCTCAGTCTGGCCATTGCGGCAGTTTCGGCGGGATTGGCCGGATGTAACATCAGCAGCGTGGATGGTAATGACAAGGTGGACGCTCGCCCCATTGAATCTGGCGCTGCGGATGCAACACCTGAACGCGTTGCTCCAATCTTTTCAGCGGCTAAAAGTGATTTGCCACTGAACATCGACTTTCTGTTTGCTGAGGCATCCACCACGGATGGGACTGCCAAGCTCGATGACACGATGCCTCCGGTGACTACGGCTATTAATCGCCTGGACGGCTTCTCGACTGCTGCCAATATGTACGTCAAATTCAATGCAGACCTGGATCCTGAAACGGTCGTTGCAGGGCAGACAGTATTTTTGGTCAAGCTGAAAAATGCAGATGACAACGCGGCGATTGATGCGTTGGATATTGCGTCCATTGTCGCCAATGGCGGTGCATCTCCCGTTGCGTCTGACCCGCTGGTTCCGGGAACCGATTACGAGGCCCGTTTTATTACGCTGGATAACGGTAATACTCCGGTTATACAGATCTTGCCCAAGACTCCTCTGGAGCCCAAAACCAAATACATCGTTGTACTTACCGATGGTATTCGCGGTGTGAATGGCACCTTGTCAGCACCATCGGCGGAGTATGAGTTAACCAGTGGTGATCTTGAACTGCCGTCCAGTTCCCTGCAGCCGGTTCGAACAGCTGTCAGAGCCTGGGAAACCATCGCCGGTGGCTTCCTGCAGGCAGCCTCTCAGGGACAGATGAATCAGGATAATGTGATTCTGAGTTATGCCTTTACCACGACGGGCACAACGGATGTTCTGACCAGTATGGCAGCACCGGGTGTGTTCCTGGCCAAACAATTTCCATCTATTTCTGCTGCAGAAACGGCAATTACTGCCAGTATTATTGCCAAAGAAACCGCAGGTGGTGCAACCAGCGAGCAGGCGACTCAGGTCGCAACAGCTACTCTGAATCAAATTGCTCTTCTGACAGCAAGTCTGATCAATGAAGAAGCAGAGATGGTTCTGGTACCACTTGATGACAACACACGTACAGTTCTGAAAGGCAATACTGAACTGGCCAAGGTTTATCTGGTAGCGCTGGTCAATGTGATCGCTGATGGCAGTGGCGCTGGTCTGGATGCCATTGTGGACTTGCCAGCATCACGCCAGTATTCACCGATTCCTGGACAGGGTGGGGCACTGGCCTTGCCTTATGATGCTTTTCTGAGTGGGGCTTTGGAAAGTGATGTTCGCAATGCTATTGAAGCACAGGTGCGTGCCAATCCTGATTTGGCTGGAGCCAATGAAGAAATCATTCAGGCTGCCATTACTGAGGCTCTTAATGCCAATCTGGCAGCCACGTTGCAGAAGCAGGTTGCTGATATCAGCTCTGGTGGTGCTATTTACCAAGGTGGCCTGACGCTGCCCAATTTCTTGCCTGAAGCCGAAGCGGGAGTAGCCGATGCTGCCCTGGGGTATTGGTCAGCCAGCAATAATGCTGCCTTGGCGCTGGGATTGTCTGGCGCACCGCAGGATGCCGACGGTGCTCTGAATGTCACCTATCGCTTCCCGTTTGCGGACAAACAGGGTGATGTGACGGTTCCAGTAATGGCGACGCTGCCAAAAGCCGATTGTGACCCTGATGGCCCTGGCCCGGCAGCCGGAATGCCTGCAGATGGCTGGCCAGTGGTGATCTATCAGCATGGCATCACGGTTGATCGAACCGCTGGTGTTCTGGTTGGGAATGCGCTGGCTGGCCAATGCATTGCAATGGTGGCTATTGATCATGCCATGCACGGTGTTGCTGCCGTTGCAGGTGGTCAGGATAACGCCATGCGTTTGTTCAATGTGGAACAGGTATCTGCTTCTTCATCAGATACAACCAGCCCGTTTGCGAAAGCCAGGGCGCTGTATGTAAAGAATGTGCCTGACAGCCCATTGGTGAATTTGAAAGAACGCCATAACAACGTTGGTAAAGATGCGGCCAGCAATAACATAGCGATGGTGTTTAAAGGAGCTTTGGCAAATTCGTCCGATGTTGATCAGGGTAATCCGACGATTGTGATGGACGATTCCATAGGTTCATCCGGTGACTTGTATATTAACCTGCAAAACTTCATGCGTACGCGTGATGGCATGCGCCAGACGGTACTGGATTTGTTAAACCTCAATGCCAGCCTGGATGCCATGGACGTTAATGGCGATGGCATGGCGAATGAGCTGGATACAGATAATGTATTCTTTATCGGACACTCGTTAGGCGGAATCATTGGTACCACCTTCCTGGCAGTAAATAACAACGAAGCTGTTCAGACCTATAATGGTGATTTGCCGGAGATCAAGGCAGCGGCACTGGGCAACCCAGGCGGCGGCGTTGTGAAACTGCTGGAGAATTCACCCACCATTGGTACTCGTATTTTGGCGGGGCTATCGGCGGCTGGGATTGAACAGGGTTCAAGCTCGATTGAAAGCTTCTTCTCGATATTGCAGGCCACGGTTGATTCTGCTGATCCAATCAATTTTGCGAGCCAATTAAGTGAGTTGCCAATTCTGGTGTACGAAGATGTGGGTGTGGCAGGTGACAACTCTGAGCCTTCTGATCAGGTTGTGCCGAACAATGCTCTGAATGCTACACCAGCCTCTGCAGTCTCTTATCTGGCAGGTACTGATTCATTGGTGGATGAGCTGGGTATTACGGCCAAAGTGACGTACCAATCGGCTGTTGCAGGTGGCCCGATTAATCAAGACCCTCTCTACTATTACCCAAATGTCCTTAATGACACCAAGGTGCGCGCCAATATCCGGTTAGCCAAAGGCAGCCACTCTACGTTCTCGTCTGCAAGCCCACAGGATGTCTTTGTTGAAACCTATCAACAAATTGTGACCTTCTTTGATCCTTACGGGGTGACCAAACTGCAGAGTTTGCCCGGTGATCAGCAGGGTTTCCTGATACAGAATATCGACATTCTTGAGACTTCAAACTGAGCCTTGCGGAGAATAACAATATGAAAAGCAAAGCGATGCAGCATTCATTGCGAACAGCGGTTGTTGCCCGAGCCCCCCTGGCCACCGCTATTGCCCTGGCGGGTTTGTCCTGGGGAGCACAGGCGGCTGAGTGGACGTTGGGAGAAGCCGATATTCGGCTGGATAATACCGTCAGTTATGGTATTGGCTGGCGTCTGGAAGACCCGGATGCTAACCAGATTATGCCCGCTAATGGAGCCGCAACCGGTAACGATGCGCGTGGCTCTTCGTACAACTACGACGATGGCACGCTGAATTACAAGAAAGGCGATGTTTACACCAATGTGGTGAAGTGGAGCGGCGATCTGGAAGTTGTCTACCACAACTGGGGTGGCTTCTTCCGGGCTCGTGCTTATTACGACACGGCCTTGATGGATCAGGAAACCGATTTCAAGCCCATTAATGACGCGGGTAAAGATGCCGCAGGCAAGGGTGCAGAGCTGCTGGATGCCTATCTCTGGTGGGATGACTATGTGGGTGAAACCCCCGTTTCATTACGTGCTGGTCGTCAAGTAGTGAGCTGGGGTGAGAGTACTTTTATTCAGGGTGGTGTGAATAGCATTAACCCGGTTGATGCTGCCGCATTCCGTAAACCGGGTGCAGAACTGAAAGAAGGTCTGCTGCCGGTGAATATGCTGTACGCCTCTTTGGGGCTGACTGATTCTCTGAGCATGGAAGCCTTTGTGCAGCTGGAATGGGAAAAAACTCGAACCGATCCGTGCGGCACCTTCTTCTCAACGGCTGATTTCGTCGCTGACGGCTGTGGCCCGGTTGTGTTGGCCGGTGTTGCGGATGAGCGCGATATTCTGGCGTTCCGCCAGTATGAAATTGAAACCGGTGTGAAAGAGCATCAGCGTACCGCGCCGGTTGCCGAGCGCCTGTCAGATGACACCCCTGATGACGGTGGCCAGTATGGTCTGGCATTCCGTTGGTATTCCGAAGAGTTGGGTGATACTGAATTCGGCTTCTACTATATGAATATCCACAGCCGTTTGCCATTTATTAATGGTGTGGTGATTAATCGTCCTGGTTCTGCTAACTACAACGTTAATGGCAAGTTTGAAAATTACTATCCGTATTACCAAATTGCCTACCCGGAAGACATTCAGATTTCGGGCATCAGCTTTGCGACCGCTACAGAAGGCGGTGCATCGATTTCTGGTGAGCTGAGTTATCGCCCGGATATGCCACTGCAGTGGAATGCGTTCGAACTGCTGTTAGCCGGTAATGCAGCACCTTACAGTCGTTTGTATCAGCAGCGCTTGAGCGAAAACGGTAATGATCCGGTTGCTCTGCAGGGTAATGTGGCGATTGGGTTTGACGAATTCGATATGTGGCAGGCGCAGGCCACGTACATTGATTTCTATGATCGGGTGATGGGGGCTGATCGTCTGGCGCTGGTGGGTGAAGTTGGCGTGAGTTATATCGATGGACTACCTGATGTAGACGACGCCCGTTATGGACGTTCCGGTGCTTTTGGTATCGGTAATAACGATGGTGTTTACAACGCCAATGCTGTGACATCTGCTACTAACTGGTGCGAAGCTGCAACTACTCCTGGTTCTACTGACGCCAATGCTGGTCAGAACGCCAACACCGATAACTGTACCGATGAGGGCTATGTCACCCAGTGGTCAGGTGGTATTCGTGTGCGAGCGACTCTGAATTACAACAACGCTCTCGCCGGAGTCAATATTTCACCTCGATTTGCCTTGGCTTACGATAAAGGCAATGGCCCGGAACCCGGTGCCCAGTTTATCGATAACCGCCTGACCACAGGTCTTGGCGTCACCTTTGTGTATATGAACCAGACTTCGGTTGATATTTCCTACACCAACTATTCAGGTGGCGATTACAACACGGTCAAGGATCGCGACAACATCGCCTTGTCTGCCAAGTACTCGTTCTGATGAGTCGTGTCACCGGAAACCAGAAGGACATACCGATTATGTTGAAACAAAATATGAAATCATTAAGCGCTGCGATTCTGATGTCACTGGCGTGTGTTGCTCCATCCCAAGCGGCTGTCTCGGATGCTGAAGCAGCTCGGCTGGGTAGCGAGTTGACGCCAACGGGAGCCGATGCCAGTGCCAAGGGCGATATTCCAGCCTGGAATGGCGGCATCAGTCAGATGCCTGCGGGGTATCAAGAAGGCGAGAAGCTGGCTAACCCATATGCAGCGGATAAGCCGTTGTTTGTCATTGATGGCAGTAACTACAAGCAATACGCCGGTAAATTGTCTGCCGGTCAGGTTGCCTTGTTTGAGAAATACCCGGATACATTCCGCATGCCGGTGTATTCAACCCGCCGTTCAGCGATTTACCCGGACTTTATTAACGAGGCTACGGCGAAGAATGCAACAGATACCCGCCTGATTGAAAATGGCAATGGCCTTGAAAACTATGTGGAAGGCACACCGTTTCCGATTCCTGGCTCGGGTCTGGAAGTGATCTGGAACCATATTGTGCGCTACCGTGGTGGCAGTGTTCAGCGGGTGGTGAACCAAGTAACACCTCAGGCAAACGGTGACTACACGCCTGTTGAGTTCAAGGAAGAATTCACCTTCCGTGACAAACTGACGGACTACAAACCGGGCAAGGACGACAACGTTCTGTTTTATTTCAAGCAGGATGTGGTATCTCCGGCGCGTCTGGCCGGTAACGTGCTGCTGGTTCATGAAACCATTAATCAGGTAAAAGAGCCTCGTAAAGCCTGGATCTACAACGCGGGTCAGCGTCGTGTACGTCGAGCTCCTCAGGTTGCTTACGATGGCCCAGGTACGGCTTCTGATGGCCTGCGCACATCCGATAACTTTGATATGTTCAACGGCGCGCCGGATCGCTACGACTGGAATTTGGTGGGCAAGCAGGAAATGTACATTCCCTACAACGCTTATCAGCTCAACAGTGGTGATCTGAAGTACGATGATCTCGTCCAGCCGGGCCACCTGAACCCGGAACATACCCGCTACGAATTACACCGGGTCTGGAAGGTAGAAGCGACGCTGAAAGACGGCAAGCGCCATATCTACGCCAAGCGCGTGTTCTACATTGATGAGGATACGTGGCAAGCATCGGTGATTGACCACTACGATGGCCGTGGTTCCTTGTGGCGCGTTGCTGAAGCGCACCAGGTTGTGTTTTATGACCAGAAAGTGCCCTGGTATGCGGCTGAAGTCCTACACGATCTGACCTCAGGCCGTTATTTGGCTTTGGGCCTCGATAACGAAGAGCCAGGCACTTTTGTGTTTGGTGCGAAGCGTTCTTCCCGTGATTACACGCCAGCGGCTTTGCGTCGCTCGGGCCGTCGTTGATCACAACTCTCAGGGGCAATCGCCCCTGATTCTTTCCTGAAACGGATTTCCTGATTCCCTCGACTGACATGCTGACCAAGCAATAACGCTATGGAACCGGCAGGCTTGCCTGTTCCTGGCGACTGGAGTCATTATGAAAATTATAATAAGAATATCGCTGCTGTTCGTGATCAGCTCGGCAGTGTTGTTTCCCCGTCTGGCCTGGTCAAATGAACCGCTGCGTGAGGCTCAGATCTGGGCTTGTCGGGCTGTTTCCAGTTTGTTACTGGTTCGTGGTGAAGGGCAGCAAGAGCGTCATATTGCGCGCATCGATCAGGATCTTGATAACGCTCGTCTGGCGTTGAAGCAGCTTTCTGGTGTTGATCGTCAGCGTTTGATGCTCACATTGAACACACTGCGCGATGTTCTGGTTCAAGGCGTTGAAGCCGGGCCGGAAGAAGAGGATTTGCCCTGGCGTTATCCTCAGTGGTTGAGTCAGGCGCTCAGTGCGTTTTTGCTGGCGACGGAAGAAACGCTGCCAGCGTCTGCCGGTGGTATGGAGCGGGTAGCACTGGAATTTCTGACCGTGCAGTATTTGAGCAAAAGTTATATCGGTACTTACGAGCTGTCTCGTGAGCATGCGGATATTTATATTGGGCAGGACGAAGTGGTTCTGGTGCCGGTGATTGATGAATATATGAGCGCTGAAGCGTTGAACAATAAAGACGTGGCGCGCTGGCAGTTTATCCGCAAAGCACTGGCAGATTTGAACAGCCGTTCGTCCACCTGGGCATCGGTTTCCGGCAAACCGTTTGTGCCTCTGATGGTGGACTACTACGTACGCAGCTTGGGCCGTTCTTGATCGAGTAAGCTATTGATACAGACAGTCGCCGTCAGGAAGCGAAGAGTGACAGAGGTTCGTTATACAGCGCTGCGATCTGTTCTCTTAGGGTCAGGACGTGTTCAGACCAGTAGCGGTGCTCATCCAGCCAGGGAAAAGCCAATGGGAAAGCTGGATCTTCCCAGCGCTGACACAGCCAGGCCGCGTGCTTGACGATACGCAGGGTGCGCAGCGCTTCGACGTGTTTCAACTCGTCATACGGGAAAGGGCGAAAGACTTCGTAGCCCTGACGAATGGCATTGAGTTGCCCCAGTTGTTCATCACGGCTGCCACTGAGCAACATCCAGATATCTTGCATGGCCAACCCCTGATAACAGTCATCAAAGTCGACCAGATGCAGTTGTTCATCGCGTAACAGCAAGTTGCCATTGTGCATATCCCCATGCAAACGAATTTGCCTGTGTTCCTGAGGCTGAAACTGTTCTGCCAACAAGACTTTCAGGTCACGTATCAGGCTGGTGTAGACGGCTTCATAGTCAACGGGCATCAGGCCGCTGTTCAACACCTGCTGTTCCCAGGCCGACAAATCATCGGCCGTTGCTTGTCCGGGACGATGCTGGAAAGCTTCTCGCCCTCCCACTTGATGCAATCGCGCAACCCAGCGCCCAATCAATTCCAGATCGGTATGCTGGCTCAATTCGGGAGCGTGACCACCTCGGCGAGGGTAAACAGCAAAATAAAACCCGGCCCATTCGAAGACGGTTTCACCATTGTGTTCGAGTGGCGCGACCACCGGAATTTCTTCCTCTTGTAACGCCAGACAAAATTGATGCTCTTCCTGAATGGCAGCCTGACTCCAGCGACCGGGACGGTAAAACTTTGCGATCAAAGGCTGATTTTCTTCAATCCCAACCTGATAAACCCGGTTCTCGTAGCTGTTCAGAGCGATGTTACGAGCGTCGCACTCGTAACCCAGCGATTCGATGGCATCCATAACCGTTTCAAGTTTTAGCTGTGTATACGGGTGTTCTGTTGCGGTCATGATGATTTCCGGCCAATAGTAGAGGGAGCATTATGCATCAGGCGGCGTGTCGGAGGTGTGCGGGCGAGTGCCCAAATGCCAACAATTGTAGCGCCTTGATGTTTTAAGGCCATTGCAGCGGCAGATGCCGTGGCCCCGGTTGTCATGACATCGTCGATGATCAACAAGTGTTTTTGCGCCAGGTTCTGATTGCCTGAGTGCAGGCTTGTGGCCAGATTGTTGCGCCGCTCCCGAGCACTCAAATGGCGTTGGTCACGGGCAAAACGTTTGTGCAAACAGCCTTCTTGTATCGGAATGCCGGTTGAATGGCTGAGCGCACGTGCGAGTACTTCCGACGGGTTGTAACCGCGTTTCCAGCGCGTCCACCAATGATTGGGAATGTACACCAGAGCATCCACCTGATTCAGCATCGCGGGTGGTTGTTCCAGCATCAGAGTGGCCAGGCGGTATAGCCAGTACTCCTGACGTTTGTCCTTGGCGGCTCTGATCCACAGGTTGATCGGAGGATGGAATAGAAAGCGGCAGTGGCTGTAGTCGTATTCCGGGGGATGCTGCTGGCAACGCAGGCAGCGTTGTGGCTGAGCTCTGGAAGCTGGAGGCATCGGTTCGCTGCAATGTGAGCAGACCGAAAGGGCAACGGGTAACTCTTTATAACAGCCGTTACACAGAAAACTGCAGGATGATTGTGCATGAGTGACAGGGTCGAGGCATAACTCGCAGCAGCAGTCTTGCAGGAATAGCTGACCAATGCGTTTGGGGATATGACGCGTGTAGCGAACAAGCGATGAGACCATCATTCTTCACCGGATTCCTTTCCAGAAAGGCAACAGCCTCGCATTAAACGAGTGCTTGTGTCCAACGATTCACGAACGAAGAAACGGAGGCTTGAGATCGTGAAAATGACCTGGAATCTGGCTTGACTTTAAAAAAGTGCGAACGTATGTTTAAAACAGATGTTTGAATATTATTCGAGGCCATTGGCCAGGCGCACAGACATCACCCGTGCATCACGTACATCGAATCAATAAAAATGATGGCGACAAGCCAAGAGGTATTCACCATGCCAGATTACAAAGCCCCCCTGCGTGAAATTAAATTCATTACCAATGAACTGCTGGATTGGCCTTCCCATTACGCCAGTCTGCCAGTGTATGCGGATGTGGCCACCCCGGACATGATTGATGCCATTGTGTCGGAAGGCGCGCGTTTCTGTGAACAGGAGTTGGCTCCTCTTAATCGAACGGGTGATATAGAAGGCTGTGTTCGTAATGAAGAAGACGGTTCCGTCAAGACGCCGACCGGCTTCAAGGAAGCCTACGCCCGATTTGTTGAAGGCGGTTGGCCGTCTCTGGCGCATAACCCGGAGCATGGTGGTCAGGGCTTGCCAGAATCGCTGGGCATCATCATGTCTGAAATGATTGGCAGCGCGAACTGGTCCTGGGGTATGTACCCTGGCTTGTCGCACGGTGCCATGAATACCATTGAACAACACGGCACGACTGAGCAAAAAGAAACGTACCTGACCAAGCTGGTGAGCGGTGAATGGACGGGCACCATGTGTCTGACTGAACCGCATTGCGGCTCTGATTTAGGGATTTTGAAAAGCAAGGCCGAACCTAATGCCGATGGCTCCTACAGCATTACCGGCACAAAAATTTTTATCTCAGCCGGTGAACACGATATGGCTGAGAACATTGTCCATATTGTACTGGCGCGTTTGCCCGGTGCTCCGGCTGGAACCAAGGGTATTTCTCTGTTTATTGTTCCAAAGCAGCTACCAAACGAAAATGGTTCGGTGGGTGAGCGCAACGCAGTCAGCTGCGGTTCTCTGGAACACAAGATGGGCATCCATGGTAACTCTACCTGTGTGATGAATTTTGATGGTGCCAAAGGTTGGCTGATCGGGCCGGAGAACAAGGGCTTGAACTGTATGTTCACCTTTATGAACACGGCACGAATTGGTACTGCCTTGCAGGGTACTTCTGCCATGGAAGCATCGTATCAAGGGGCATTGGCCTATGCCAAAGAGCGTTTGGCAATGCGTTCTCTGACCGGCCCCAAAGCGCCTGAAAAAGCCGCTGATCCGATCATCGTTCACCCGGACGTGCGTCGCATGCTGCTGACTCAGAAAGCGTTGAACGAAGCCGGTCGTGCTTTGGTGTATTTCGCCTCGCAGCAAAACGATCTGGTCAAGGTGGCGGAATCGGAAGAAGAGCGCAAGCAAGCCGATGAGCTGCTGGGTTTCCTGACGCCTATTGCCAAGGCATTCCTGACGGAAGCAGGCTGCGAAGCCGCCAACCTGGGCATGCAAGTCTATGGTGGTCATGGCTATATCGCGGAATGGGGTATGGAACAACTGGTTCGTGATACACGTATTGCCACTATTTACGAAGGCACGACAGGGATTCAGGCTCTGGATTTGCTGGGTCGCAAGGTTCTGATGACGCAGGGCGCAAGCCTGCGCACCTTCACCAAGATTGTTCACAAGTTCTGCAAGGCTGAATCCGGGAACAAGGCCATTGCCGACCTGGTCAAGCCGCTGAACAAGATCAACAAGGAGTGGGGTGATGTGACCATGAAAGTGGGCATGTCCGCGATGAAAAACCGCGATGCCGTAGGAGCAGCATCGGTGGATTACCTGATGTATTCCGGTTATATCGTGCTGGGTTATTTCTGGGCCAACATGGCCAAGGTGGCGCAGGAGCAGTTGGCGGCGGGTACAACAGAGGAAGATTTCTACAAAGCCAAAGTGGCGACTGCGCAGTTCTACTTCAGTCGCATTCTGCCACGTACCCAGGCACACGCAGCAGCGATGCTGGCTGGGCCGGATTCTGTGATGGCCCTGACCGAAGAGCAGTTTGCCATTGTGTGATTCAACGTGTGATTTGAAGCGAGCACCCGTCAGGGTGTTCCTTGCCGTCTTCAGTTGTCAGGAGACGAAAGAGCGCTGAAACCAAAAAGAGCCGCATGATGCGGCTCTTTTTGTTGCCAGGCTTCCGGTGGGGATGCCCGGCATATCGATATCAGTATTCAGATGGTTTCTGGAACACTGCTGGCACGTCGATTTTTGTCGACACGCTTGTCATGAATTTTGCGTATTTTACGATGCGCCTTTTCAAAGGCATCACGGACAGCAACGTACATATCTTCGTGTTCGTGGTTGTCGTGATTGTCGTGGGTAATAGCAACAGTTTCACCGGGAAGACCAACTTCCAGAGATACATGGGCAAGTTTACCCTTGTAACTGTGGTTGTGCGGCATGGCGACTACGGCACGAATGCCAGTAATATCGTCAAACACGGAGGTGAGCTTGTCGGCTTTTTCGCGGATCTGTTGTTCAATGGCATCGGAATGCTCGATATCACGAAAGCTGATTGCCAGACCTTTCATAAGTGCTCCTTAATCAATGTGCATTAGGCCACGCTGCCAAGCAAATGTGTAAATCTGACGCCTGTTATAGAAACGCCTTGTCAGTGATGCTTGCCAGATCAACTGCAGTACAGTTGATAACTTCAGATTACATGAAGCAGCCGCGAGGTCAAACATGGATCTGTAACAAAGTGATGAATTTGAAAGGGTATGGATCGGGTTTTGGTGATGCATTGACACCGAACAGTATTCGCATGTGATAGTCTGACTCAGACAACAGGTGCCAGTGTCTTCTTGAATTGGACGGGCAAAACGGAGTGGGTTTTCTGCTCTGGTGGATCAGGTAATGCAAATGCAGGTATACGACGTCAAACTGGTATTTTTTGATCTGGATGACTCTCTGATCAATAAGGATGCCAACAGTTTGTGGATCAAATGGCGCTTTCGGCACGAGCACTGGGCGTTGGTCGAGGCAACCCAGGCGCTGGCTTCGCTTTACCATGCCTACAAACGCGGTACGGTGACACATTGGCGCTTGTCCCAGTATTACCGCACTCGTACGCGAGGCATGACCCCTTCTGAATACGACAACATGGTGCGTCAATTTTTTCGGGAGCAAGGTTATCTGCACATGTACCGTCAGGCTCCTTCGCTGATTTTTGCCTACCGTCGACGGAATATTGATTTGGTGATGATTACCGGAGCGGATGAAAGTGTCGCGCGAGTATACGCAGAAGCGTTTGGTATCGAACACGTGATCAGCAATCGTCTGCGCATCGATGGAGAGCGGATTACCGGTCTTGAGCATCCGCTGTGTTACGGAGCAGGCAAGGTCGGGTTAGCTGAAGCTTTCCTTGCTGAACGAGGACTGACATTTGAAGACTGTGCATTTTATACCGACAGTCATGCCGATTTGCCGTTACTGGAGCGCGTGCGGCAGCCCGTTGTATTGAATCCGAATGCCTTGTTGCGAGAGGCGGCGAAGGAGCGTGGCTGGCCTATTCTGGACTGGCGCGGTGATGATGAGGGTTAGTCCCGGTTTTGCTGTCATCCCCCCTCTGGTATAGTCGCCTACCTTACTTGATCTGATAACGGAGCTTGCGGTGTACTTCCTGTTTGACCGCCCCAGCCAGCGAGGGCAATTGCTGGTTCGTCGATGGTGTTGATGCGTTGTTTTGAGCCCGATTACTCGCACCCATCATTGACAGGATTGTAAATAATGACTCCGCAAGATTTTTCTGCTCTGGCTTCCCAGGGTTACAACCGTGTTCCGGTTGCTCGCCAGGTTCTGGCAGACATCGATACCCCACTGAGTACTTTTCTGAAGCTGGCTGCCCAGCCTTACACCTATTTACTGGAATCCGTCCAGGGAGGTGAAAAGTGGGGCCGTTATTCCATTATTGGTTTGCCCGCTTCTCGTGTGATCAAGGTGTTTGGTCATCGTGTGATCATAGAGCAAGATGGTGAGGTCGTGACTGACCTGCAAGTGGATGATCCGCTGGATTACATCACTGACTTGCAGCAGTCCTATCAGGTGGCTGATGTACCAGACTTGCCACGCTTTCAGGGTGGTCTGGTAGGCTACTTTGGTTACGACACCATTCGTTATATCGAACCGCGCCTGCAGGGCTCCTGCCCTGTGGATGAGTTGCAGACCCCGGACATCGTGTTGATGGTGTCTGAAGAAGTTGTGGTGTTTGACAATCTCAGTGGCAAGCTGCACCTGATGGTCTTGGCGGATACGTCTCAGCCAGATGCGCTGGAGATGGCCAATACGCGTCTGGAAGCCCTGCGCGAACAGTTGCGTGAGCATTATCAAGGCAATATTAACCAGCCCTTAAGCCAGCCAAAGGAAGTGTTGGAAGAAGACTTCCGCTCTTTGTTTGGTGCTGATGAGTTTCGCGATGCGGTTCGTCAAATCAAGGAATACGTGCTGGCTGGCGATATTATGCAGTGCGTTCTGTCCCAGCGAATGCAAGTGCCGTTCAGTGGCAATCCGGTCAATATCTATCGTGCCTTGCGTACTCTGAATCCCTCGCCGTATATGTACTGCCTGAATCTGGGTGACTTCCATGTCGTTGGCTCCTCCCCCGAGATTCTGGCTCGTCTGGAAGATGGCACTGTGACCGTGCGGCCCATCGCCGGGACGCGTAAACGCGGACTAACAGAAGCCGATGATCTGGCTCTGGAGGAAGAGCTGCTTGCCGATCCCAAAGAGATTGCTGAACATCTGATGCTGATTGACCTGGGTCGTAACGATGTGGGTCGGGTTGCCAAGACCGGCAAGGTTGAGTTGACCGAGCAAATGGTGGTCGAGCGTTATAGTCATGTCATGCACATTGTTTCCAACGTTAACGGCGAAGTGAAAGATGGCATTACAGCAATGGATGTACTGCGGGCTGCACATCCTGCCGGAACGCTCAGCGGCGCACCCAAGATTCGAGCCATGGAAATCATTGATCAACTGGAATCGACCAAGCGCGGTGTGTATGGCGGTGCTGTTGGCTACCTGAGCTGGAATGGCAATATGGACACCGCTATCGCCATTCGTACTGCAGTGATCAAGGACGGCATTCTGAATATTCAGGCGGGTGCCGGTGTCGTCGCCGACTCTGATCCCGAGATGGAATGGCAGGAAACCCTGAACAAGGGACGTGCCATGTTTCGTGCCGTTGCCATGGCCGAGGCCGGGCTGGATCAGTAATTCTTGTATGACACAATTAACATGGTGCGACTTTAGTGGTATGCGTCGTATCACCCAAAGCCACCATAAGCACTCTGTTTCGGGCGAGCTGGATAGCGCGTCCGTCCCTCGTATTATTCAGAACAGGTTGGCCGTATGCTGTTGATGATAGATAACTACGACTCGTTTACTTACAACGTCGTTCAGTACTTTGCCGAGTTGGGCGCGGATGTTCAGGTATACCGTAATGATGAGATTACGCTTGAACAGATTGAAGCCTTGCAGCCTGAACGGCTGGTGATTTCTCCCGGCCCTTGTAGCCCGGATGAAGCAGGCATTTCTGTAGCCGCCATTCGTCACTTTGCGCGCAAGCTCCCCATTCTGGGTATTTGCCTGGGGCATCAGTCGATTGGACAGGTGTTTGGTGGCGATATTGTTCGGGCTGGACAGGTGATGCATGGCAAATTATCCGATATCCATCACACTGGCCAGGGCGTTTTCAAAGACTTGAGCATGCCGTATAAGGCAACGCGCTACCACTCGCTGGTGGTGGACAAGGAAACCTTGCCTGAATGTTTTGAAATTACCGCCTGGACAGAGAACCAGGACGGTTCCATGGAAGAAATAATGGGAATTCGCCATAAGGAATTGGCAATCGAGGGTGTTCAGTTTCACCCGGAATCAATTTTGACCGAGCATGGCCACCAGTTGCTGAAAAACTTTCTGGAAACTGGCCTGAACTGATCTGGAGATCTTATGGATATTCGTACCGCACTTGCCACCGTTGTTGAAGGTGATCATCTGGACATGGATCAGATGACCGCTGTGATGAGAGATATCATGACGGGGCAATGTGATGATGCCCAGATAGGCGCTTTTTTGGTCGCGCTCAGAATGAAAGGCGAAAGTACCGATGAGATCGCGGGAGCCGTTCAGGTGATGCGTGAGCTGGTGACTGGCGTGGATGTACACCCTCATCATGCCGTGGACATTGTTGGAACCGGCGGCGATGGCGCTAACCTGTTTAATGTTTCAACTGCTTCGTCGTTTATTGTAGCAGCGGCGGGTGGCAAGGTAGCAAAACACGGTAATCGAGGTGTATCCAGCCGTTCAGGCAGTGCCGATTTACTGGAAGTGGCGGGTGTGAATCTGACATTGGATTCTGCACAGGTGGCTCGATGTATTGAAGAGCTGGGTGTCGGGTTTATGTTTGCCCCGCAACATCACAGCGCCATGCGTCATGCCATTGGCCCACGGAAGTCGCTGGGTATGCGGACAATCTTTAATATACTCGGCCCATTAACCAACCCGGCCAAGGTGCCAAACCAGTTGATCGGTGTGTATGACGCCAGTCTGGTCAGACCGATTGCCGAAGTGTTACAGCGCCTGAACGCCGGTCACGTACTGGTGGTGCATTCTGACGATGGTCTGGATGAGATCAGCATTGCAGCACCTACAACTGCCTGTGAGCTGTATATGGGTGAGGTTAGGGAGATTGTGATCACGCCCGATGAGCTGGGCATTACTACCCAGTCACTGGAAGGTTTGTCGGTGAATAGCGCAGAAGAAAGCCTGGCACTGATTCAGGATGCGCTGGGCAAACGCAAGACCGAAGCTGGTCAGAAAGCTGCAGATATGCTGGCTTTGAATGCGGGTGCGGCCATTTATGTGGCAGGCCTGGCGTTGAATATGAAAGACGGTGTGGGCATGGCTCAGGATGCTATTTACTCTGGCCTGGCGCTTGAAAAAATGAATGAATTGGCCAGCTTCTCCAGCTACCTGAAAGAAGACGCGACGAATTAAGCTGCGGCTGCACCGCGTACGGCCTGTTTTTATATGATCCAATGCCAGTCCTTCTGGCATTGTCTGTTTTTGGGATACACATGACTGATACTCCAACTGTTCTGAAAAAGATTCTGGCGACCAAGGCGGAAGAAATTGCACAACGTTCAGCCTCTCGTTCTCTGAACGAGCTGGAAGCGATGGCCCGTGACCGTGACCCTGCGGAATTACGTGGTTTTCATACTGCTATGAAGGCAAAGATTGATGCCGGATTACCCGCTGTGATTGCAGAAATCAAGAAAGCATCACCTTCCAAGGGTGTACTGCGGGAAGACTTTCGGCCCGGAGCCATTGCCGAGTCGTATCAGGAAGGTGGTGCGGCCTGCTTGTCGGTTCTAACGGATGCTCAATACTTTCAGGGGCACGAGGACTTTTTGCTGGAAGCACGGGCTGCTTGTGATTTGCCAGTGATTCGCAAGGATTTTCTGGTCGACCCGTATCAGATAGCTGAAGCCCGGTTGTTGAATGCCGACTGTGTGCTGTTGATTGTGGCGGCCTTGTCGCGGATGCAATTACAGGATCTGGAAGGGCAAGCACACGAGATGGGTATGGATGTGTTGGTTGAAGTGCATAATGAAGAAGAGCTGGAATCTGCTCTGACACTCAAAACGCCATTGCTGGGCATCAATAACCGCAACCTGCATACGTTTGATGTGACACTGGATACGACGTTTGGTCTGTTGGATAAAATCAGCGATGATCGTTTGCTGATCACCGAGAGCGGGATCTTATCGCGTGATGATGTCGATGTGATGCGTGAAAAAGCGGTGCATGCTTTCCTGGTAGGAGAAGCCTTTATGCGTGCGGACAATCCGGGAGAGGCATTGCAAGCGCTGTTTTATTGATCGCTGCAGCCTGAAGAGAAGCCGGATGGCTTCTCTTGGGATACTCTGGCAGGCCATCAGCGTGTGCCGTAGACCACCATGGTTTTGCCTTTTACCGATACCAGACCGCCATCTTCCAGATCTTTCAGTACCCGCCCAACCATTTCACGTGAGCAACCAACGATACGGCCAATTTCCTGACGCGTGATCTTGATTTGCATACCGTCCGGGTGGGTCATAGCATCCGGTTCCTTGCTGAGTTCCAGCAAGGTACGAGCAACACGTCCGGTGACGTCCATAAACACCAGATCGCCAGCCTTGCGAGTGGTGTGACTCAAGCGATTGGCCATTTGTCGGAACAGACGGAACATCAAAGCCGGATTTTTATGCGCCAGTTCTTCAAATTTGGCATAGCTGATTTCTGCAACCTCGCACTCGGTTTTGGATTTAACCCAGGCCGTTCTGGGTTTTTGTTCATCGCCAAACAAACCCATTTCACCGAAAAAGTCACCCGGATTCAGGTAAGCCATGATCATGTCACGCCCGTCATCGTCTTCAATAATGACGCTGACAGAGCCTTTAATCAGGTAATACAGAGTATTACTTTGTTCACCTGCATAAATCAGGGTGCTGCGGGCGGGGTAGCGCCGACGATGGCAATGTGACAAAAGGTCTTCCAGATAGGGGTCCTTTTGCGGGGGTCTAACCAAGCTCATAATATTGGGCTTCCAGTCCTGTACTTCATCGATTATTGCTCAATTGAGCTAACAGTAAAATACTACGGCAAGCGTGTGTAACTTAGCGACACTTTTTTTAAGGTTTTGTGCTCCAGGGGGACAATATGCCGCAGAAGGGCCTTTTTTCATCCCATAGTTTTGTGGCCCATCGTGTCGCGTCAGGCATTTTGAACAGCCGTGAGTCTGATCCAAATATGGGCAGCAAAAACCGGACGGGTTTGGATTCATTCGTCAATACAAGGTGTGATAATCTCGCCGCTCTGTTTCAAGACAAAGTGAGCGGGTTATGAAAGCAACCATCAAGTGGGTAGATAATGCCATGTTCCTCGGTGAATCCGGCAGCGGGCATGCAGTCGTGATGGACGGGCCAGAGGATCATGGTGGTCGTAATATGGGTGTTCGCCCAATGGAAATGCTGCTGCTCGGATTGGGTGGTTGTACCAGCTTTGATGTGATGAGCATTCTGCAAAAGCAGCGCCAGCAGGTGCTTGACTGTGTTGCTAATATTGAAGCAGAGCGGGCTGATGCTGTACCGGCTGTTTTTACTCGCATTCATGTTCATTTTGTGGTGACAGGCAAGCAGTTGAAAACCTCGCTGGTGGAGCGTGCGGTCAAGCTGTCAGCCGAGAAGTACTGCTCAGCCTCCATCATGCTGGAGCAAGGCGGCGTTGAAGTCTCTCACAGCGTAGAAATTATTGATAACGACGCAGATTGCTGAATATCTGCATCACGAGGATCCTCTATTGAACGATAAGTTACGCCTTCATGGGTTTAACAACCTGACCAAGTCATTGAGTTTTAATATCTACGACGTGTGTTACACACAGACAGAAAAAGAACGTCAGGAGTACATCGAGTACATCGATGAACTGTATAACGCCGATCGTCTGACGCAGATCCTCGGTGATGTAGTGGATATTATTGGTGCCAATATCCTGAACGTGGCTCGCCAGGATTATGAGCCACAAGGTGCCAGTGTCACGATTCTGATTGCAGAACATGAAGTGCCACCCAATGATGAGTTTCTGGAAGAAAAACCAGGCCCACTGAAGGACTCGGTGGTGGCTCATCTGGACAAGAGCCACGTGACCGTGCATACCTACCCGGAAAGCCATCCTCATGGCGGTATCAGTACGTTTCGGGCCGATATTGATGTGTCGACCTGCGGTCTGATTTCACCGTTGAAAGCACTGAATTATCTGATTCATGCTCTGGATTCTGACATTGTGACGGTTGATTATCGTGTCCGTGGATTTACGCGTGATGTGGATGGCATCAAGCATTACATGGATCACGACATCAATTCGATTCAGAACTATCTGACCGAAGATACGCGCAATGCGTATCAGATGATTGATGTGAACGTGTATCAGGAGAATACCTTTCATACCAAGATGATCCTGAAAGACTTTGATCTGAACGATTATCTGTTTGGTGAGGCCGTCAAAAATCTGACTGGCCCCCAGCGTGAAGAGGTAGAGGCCAAGGTACACAAGGAAATGCTGGAAATCTTTTATTCTCGCAATATGCCATAACTTCATCGGGGCCGAAGGTGATGCTTTCGGCCCGTCTTTGGGTCAGCGCTTCGGGCTGTGCAGTCTCAGTATTTTAAAACCGGATGCCTGGGCCAGTATTTCGATGTGACCAAAACCGGCACGAGCCCATTCTTCATAGGCCAAATGTCGATTGGCAACCAGCCACAACTCTCCTCGACCATCCAGGTGCTTTTTGGCGTTCGTAAACAGACTCTCAGCAAAGCGATAGTCGGTTTGACTGCCTGTATGGAAAGGGGGGTTGGTGACAATTAATGAATAGCGTCCGTTAATCCCGGACAGTTTATCACTGGCAACGATGTCGATATCCGTGTCATCCAGATGATTGTGCTGGATATTAATACGACAGCATTCCAGTGACAGGGCATCGGTGTCCGCCAGTGTGACGTGTGCGGTTTCAAAGCGGTGTTTCAATATCAGGCCAATGACGCCAGTGCCGCATCCCAGATCCAGAATGCGTCGCGTCTGTGACTTCAGTTTGTGTTGCTCCATTGTGTGAAGAAGCAACTGTGTGCCTTTGTCGAGAGTACCGTGAGAAAACACACCGGGCAGGGTTGTCAGCTCCAGTTGTCCTGCTTGAAAGTGCTTGGCGTGTGCTTGCCATTCAACCGAATGATCGTCATCTGCTTGCGTTGTATCGACCTGCCACATGGAGCAGTGTCGGGCAGAATCTGTCTTGGTTGCGGACAGGCCTATTTTCTTGCAAGCGTTTCCAATACTTTTTCCGCCGTTGTCATTAGCACCGATGATCCAGAGTGATCGGGCTGAGTGACGCAGTATCTGAGTCAGAATCAGGCCCAGTTGGCGGGATTTTGGCCAGAGCAATACCCGGTCTTGCTGGGCCGATTGTTGCGGCAGGCGGTTGTATTCGGGAACTCCGAAATGGCAATGTTCGCCCAGTTGTTGAGTAGCGGCCTGGTGAGTCATCCAGTCCCAGGTCATGAAAGAACACTGGTGTGTCTTCATGGCGTGAAGCCATTCGGCGGGTTGATTGTCTCCCATACCCACAACCAGCAATTGCTGGCTGAACAGGTTGGGGTGGCGGCAAAGAAGTGCGTAAGGTGATGGGTTCATGTGCTGCTGGCTACCAGGTCCCTGATGTTCAGGGCGGCTTGTTGAATGTCATCACCAAGCGGAATAAGTCCGGCCTGGCGCAAGGAAGGGTTCAGTTCAATGTGTTGCCCGGTGATAAAAATCGGGTAACCGGTTTCGAGCGCAATACGTTTCAGTTGCGAAATGCGTTGTTGAGAAGGGGTTGTTTCTACCTGCACCAAAGCGGCTGACCAGCGTCCACTTTCCTTGAGCAACTCCGTGACATGCTCCGGTGTCATTATGCCAGACAGGCGTGTCACTCCCATGTCCAGTTGCTGCAGGAGAATGGCCAGTAGAAGAGGTTGTATATCGGGTGACTGCGTACTATTGGTCAGGAGGATGCGATTCGATGCGTGGGGCCGTTGCTTGCCGTTGGTAATGCGCCAGGCCATGCGTGCTTGCAGAAAGGAGCGGTAGAAATTCAAGCGAGCTGGTCCAAGCGTCAGAGTCTCTTTCAACCGAAGTTGTTGATAAAACGGCATGAACAGAAAACGAATGGCGACATCCACCGGAAAGAACTGACACACCTCTTCAAAAATGTGGCTCAGGCTTTCATCGTCGAATTCTTGTACAGCCATGTGTAATTGTTCGCGATAGTGCTGCCACTGTGAGGCTGAATCCGACAGGGGGCGTTCCGCCAGATTTTGGGCGTCACCGTTGGCCAGCATTGCTTGTGCCTGGGATATGGGCAACCCCCGATCAAGTAACGTCACAACCTGCTTAATCAGCTTGATGTCCTGTTCGGTGTAAAGGCGATGCCCCTTGGCCGTACGCTTTGGGGTAATAAGGCCATAGCGCCGTTCCCAGGCCCGCAAGGTAATGGCATTGACACCGGTTTCGGCAGCTACGACTCGAATGGGGTAATAGGCAGCCTGATGATCTGATCCAGTCATTAACATGCTCATGTGTACTTATAACGGCGATGGGCAGGCATTTTTTATTTGCCGGATATCCAGATTGCTGTGTGCGATAAAGCCGTTATGGACGTGAAAAACTTATACAGAGTTTATGCTTCCCTTTGGCTAATGTACATGATCGCCAGATGTCCGGAGTGTGAGTGTGACGGTGTGCGTCTGACTTGACCCGCTGTCCGGGCCAAGATTAACTGTCGCAGCAAGTGATAATAAAGGTGACTATCGGAGATCAATATGCTGCTTGAAGCAGGAGATGAGCAGGGGCCTATCAGCCTTGAATTGCTTAAGAAGGCGGTCGATGCATCCAACGATGGCATTGTGATTGCGGAGCAGGAAGGCCCGGATAATATTCTGATTTACGTCAATAAGGCGTTTGAGCGCCTGACCGGTTACAGCGCCGATGAAGTGCTGTATCGGGATTGTCGTTTTTTGCAGGCGGGAGATCATGAACAACAAGCGCTGGTGGACATCAAGGCGGCTTTGAAATGCGGTGATCCGGTGCGGGTGACATTACGAAACTACCGCAAGGATGGCAGTTTGTTCTGGAATGAGTTGAGCATTTCGCCGGTTTATAACAGTGATGATCAGCTCACGTATTACATCGGTGTGCAAAAAGACGTTACTCGTGCGGTTGAGGCCGAGCAGCGTGCGAATGCCATAGAAGCGGAAGTGTTGCAGTTGCGCCAGCGGCTAGCTGATCTGGAACCCTGATCAGAGACCTGGTTTTTATGCGCAGCGTATCAAAATAAAAAAAGGAGCCATCAGGCTCCTTTTTTGCGTCGCAGTTTGCGAACCAGTCAGAAATCTTACTGGTTGTTATACGCTGCTGCGGCTTCTTCAATCAGTGCACGGGCATCGTCTGCATTGCCCCAGTCGCGCACTTTAACCCACTTGCCTGCTTCCAGATCTTTATAGTTTTCGAAGAAGTGCTGAATCTGGTTGCGCAGCAGTTCTGGTACGTCGTTAACGTCCTGAACGTCGTCATAGATTTTGGTCAGCTTGGTGTGAGGAACTGCCAGCAGCTTAACGTCTTCGCCGCCTTCATCTTCCATATTCAGTACTGCAACAGGGCGAGCACGGATTACAGAGCCGGGCTGAACCGGGTATGGTGTAACAACCAGAACATCCAGAGGGTCGCCGTCACCTGCCAGGGTGTCGTTGATGTAACCGTAGTTGGCTGGGTAGAACATCGGGGTTGCCATGAAGCGGTCAACCAGCAGGCAATCCATGTCCTTGTCAATTTCGTACTTGATTGGCGCGTGGTTTGCTGGAATTTCGATAACAACGTAAATGTCGTTCGGCAGTTCTTTACCGGCAGAAATGGAGTTAAAGCTCATTGCTGTTTCCCTAGGGTTGTGTGATGAAATTTTGCCGATTATAAGCACGCCTGCCTTGTCCTGTCAGGCCTGACTTAGTATAAAACCTGAGAGCAGAGGTGCCGAGAGCAATCGCATGTTCTTCCTACCGGTCTACTGGAATAATTGATATACGACCTATGAACAAGTTATATAAATTATATGTAATTCTGGTGGCCGTGAGTGTGTCATCACCAGCCCTATCCCAGGGAGATCTCTCCATGGACTCGCTGGGAGCGTTTGAGCTGGATACGCCATTTGAACTCAATGATGATATTCCCATTGTGCTGACGGCGGCCCGATTGAAACAGCCTCGTGCCGAAGTGCCAGCCAGTGTGACGGTGATCGAAGCCGAACAGATTGATGCCTGGGGTGTGCGTACGATTCAGGAATTGTTGCGCTTTGTTCCAGGGATGTTCATTGGTCATGGCGATGATGAGAATAACGCCTCGATTGCCTACCATTCTTCTTCACCCAATATCACCCGCCGTTTGCAAATGCTGGTGGATGGCCGCTCGGTTTTTCGGGCCGGTATTGCCGCTGTGGTCTGGGATGATATTCCGGTTGCACTGGAAGACATCCAGCGTATCGAAGTAACGCGAGGCCCGAACTCGGCAACCTACGGTTCCAACTCCTTCATGGGGGTGATTAATATTGTCACCAAGCACCCCAAAGACACGCTGGGTACCAAAATTCGCTATCGTAACGGTGATCAGGGAATCGATGATAGCTACATCAGTCACTCCTGGATGACGTCGACAGAAGCCAGTTATCGTATTACCGGACGTCTGCAGGCGGATGACGGTTTTGATGGCGCTAATACCGAGCAAGGAGACCGGTATCGTGATGGTCGTCGTCACGGGTTTGTCAGCTTGACGCATCACCGCCCCTTGAGCGCGACATCACAATTGCAATTGCAACTGGGTTACAAAAACGGTCATACCGATATTCGTAAAGATGATTTTGATCAGATTTATCCGGATTATCGTACTGATCAGAGTTATCTCTGGGCAAAATACCAGCATGAGTACAGTGACTCGCATTTTGGCCACCTTCAAGCGTATTGGCAGTATGACCGTCGTCGCCAGAATAATGTTTCCTGTGTACCAAGCGTCGGCTTTGACCCGGCCGCCTATCAGCTCTATCGACTGGATCCTGAGTTGGCGACGGTTGTGGTATTTGGTACCGGAAGCAATCTGGGCGATCCCAACATGCAGCAACTGGTTCAGGCAACGGCGGCGGGTTTGGCGACGCCGGAACTGTTTGGTCAGGCCCTTGGCAGTCGCTACGGTGGCGAGGTGACGCAGGATGAACTGGATCTGGTCAGTGCCATGTACCAGGGCGCATTTAATCAGACTGACTTTAATAACCTGAAAGAAACCACCTGTGCCAAATCGGATCGTCGCCTGAGCGATGAGCGTTTTGATGTTGAGTATCAGGACACGAAACGCTGGAACAAGTACTTGCGCACCGTGTCCGGAGTGAACATGCGCCGGGATCAGGTGCATTCTGAAACCTATTTTGATGGCAAGGCCAATAACGATACTTACCGTGTCTTTATCAATGCTGAAATTCGCCCAATTGATAGAGTAATTGTTAATGCCGGTTTTACCCAGGAGTGGGAAGACGACAATGCTTCTGTATTTTCTCCACGCGTCGCGGTTAATTTTATGATCGGAGAGCAGCAAAGCGTGCGCATGGTGCGTTCAGAGGCCGTTCGTTCTCCTGATGTACTGGAGCAAAACCCGGATTACAGCCTGAAAGGCACTGGCCTGACGGATAATTATCTGGGACTGGATAAAGGCACTTATTTTATGCACCAATGGCCTTCTTCCCGTCAGTTAAATCATGAAAAAATTGTGAGTCATGAACTGGGCTACTACGCTCAATTTGCCAATCCGAACATCGAGCTGGATATCAAGGTCTATCATGAACATATGACTCAGTTGATTTCTGAGCCGATTTCACTGAATTCTCTGGATATTGAATCCAATACCCAAATGAACATTGAAGGAGCTGAGTTGCAAATGAACTGGCGTCTTGGCCCTCGTAACTGGATCTGGCTGGTCGGTGCGTATGTCAATGCGGATACCGTACCCGGCCAGGATCTTACGGGATTGAGCGCGGAAGAGGTCAACAAACTCAAGCATCGCGAACTGCGTTTGAGTGCCCAGGACAGCGTGGTACTCAGTTGGCACCATAAAGCAGGTTTTCTGAGTGGTACGGTGTCTCATTTGTGGTATGACGCGTATAGCCCTCTGAATGAAGACAAAAATCGTTATCGCCGTTATGAAGTCAACCTGAAAGCTGAACCAAGATGGGGCCGTTATACCCCCTGGTTCGGGATTAACTGGCAACACCTGGTTGATGAAAATACCCTTCTTTATAAAAATCAGCGGTATGCGGATGACGATGTTTTCTTCTTTCAGGCAGGCCTGAACTTCTGAACAGGGATGGCATGGACGCTATGAACTTTAAATGTAGTCTGTGTGTGATCGCTCTGTTGTTGGGAGGATTCTCTCATTCCGGCAGGGCGGCAGACATCGTATTTCTTACCCATAAAAATGTCCCGGTGGTGGCTGAACTCTCTCGTAGGGTCGGCAAAACTCTGGCTTTGAGCACGTCTGTTGAAATTATTTCTTCCTCTGGCTTTGAGGCTCAGGGAGCGCGGGCGATTGTTGTGGTTGGGCCTCAGGCTCTGGCATTGTGGAAGCCGAACAAAGTACCTTCTGTCGCCGTGTTTGTCAGCCGGGCACAGGTGACGGACTCACTGGAGCAGTTGCATTCGGCCTTGTACCTTGAGCCACCGATGGTGCGGCAGGTCGCCCTGGCGCGCGAGTTAATTGGTGACGATGAGCCGTTGGGTGTGCTGGCACAATCTCGAAGCCGGTTGGCCATTGCGGGCCTAAATGATGCCATGATCCGTAAATACGCGGTGAAGCCGTATTTTCTGGATGACTATGGCAACATTAATCGGGCCTTGGTGGACTTGCTGGATGAGTGCTTTGCGTTGGTTGGTCAATATGATACCGAGCTGTACAGCGCTGAAAATATTAAAAATATTCTGATTACAGCCTATCGGCAGAACCGCCCATTGATTGGCCCTTCGGGCGCTTATATTCGAGCCGGTGCCTTGGCGACAACCTACAGTGATCTCGAAAATGTCACCCAGCGGTTGGCTGAGATTCTGGGAGTGGGTCTGAAGCGCAAACAATGGCCTTCACCGGGTTACAACCCTCATTTCAAAATCCGCTTTAATGAGCAGGTTGCTCGTTCACTCAATCTGACCTTGCCGGATGCCCGGCAACTGGTGGAGGCTATCAAGCGACGGGAAGCGCAATGATTGCCTTGCGGCGTTGGTCGATTCGACGACGCATTCTTCTGGTCGGTGTAATCCCCGTCCTGTTGGCCGTACTGAGTTTGACCAGTTATCACATGTCAGAACGGTGGGATAACATATTGCAGGCCAATGACAATGTTTCTTCTATTGTCCTGCAGCATCTGGTGATATCCGCCGAGTACCCCGTTATGTCGGGGAATGTTGCCTTGCTGGAGCCTCTGGTTGAAGCGGCTCTGCTCCAGCCATCCATCGTGGCTGTCACGATTTATGATGCTTCTGGAGACATTCTTCTCAGCCAGCGTATTAAGCAGTACGGCGACCTGCCCACGAAGGATATCAGCACCTTTCAACAACCAGTGATTCAGGAACTTGCAGAACTGGATGCCTTTTCTGAATTTGAAGCAGCCAGCTTGTCTTCGGGTACGCGTAAACAGCTTGCCACCATTGCTCTGGAAGTGACCAATACTTTCAGTCATCGTCAGCAAATCGTGATTTTTCAGCAATCCCTGGCTGCGGGAGTCGGCGTGCTGTTTCTGACGGTGCTGATTGGTATTGCTATTTCAACCACGATCATTCCAGCGCTGGAAAAGTTGACTCGCTTCATCGATACCCTGGCTCAGGGACAGCTGGATGCCCGATTGGATGTGGACGATGGTGCTGAAATCGGTCTGTTACAGAAAAATACCAACAGTCTGGCCAATTCTCTGATGACCGCACGGGAGGATACTCAGGAATACACCCGACGACTGAAAGAAGAGCAGGCACGAACAGAAGCTGCGAGTCAGGTGAAAAGTCGCTTCCTGACGATGGTGAGCCACGAGCTGAGAACGCCATTGAATGGTGTTTCAGGGGCACTGGAGATGATTCAGCTCAATCAGGGCAGCAGTGACTTTGAGTTGTACAAGTCGGTGGCCAAATCCAGTCTGGATCAGCTCACCGTGATTTTACAGGATGTGTTAGTGATCGTTGATGCCGAGAAAGGCAAGCTCCCGGTCAATATTCAGCAACAGCGTCTGCCACAGATATTGTCACAGTTGATTCTGGACTGTCGCAAGGATGCGCTTGATCGCTGTTTGTCGTTTGTCGCCGAGTACGATGAGGCATTGAAGCGCCACAAAGTCAGTGTTGATCCGGCGCTGATTCGCCAAATTGTCAGGCACTTGTTGAGCAACGCAATGAAGTTTACTGCCGATGGCTATGTGGTGTTCAAGGCTAGTCATCAGTATATCAATGGGCAGCCCCATTTGATGATGACCGTTTCGGATACGGGAATCGGGATCTCAGCAGACAAAAAAGAACTGATTTTTGAGGCGTTTGCTCAAGTCAGTGAGGATTTTAACCGGCGTTACGATGGTATGGGCCTTGGGCTGACATTGGTTAACCGGATTGTGAATATTTTGGGGGGCAACGTTCATCTGGACAGCAATCTGAATGCAGGCACCGTTGTGCGTGTGGAATTGCCCATGCCTGTTACGCCATCGGAACCTCGTGCTGTTGTGCATCAGGCCGGTGCTTCGCCTCGTGTGCTGATTGTTGAGGACAACCGGGTCAATCTGATGATTTTGAAAAAGATGATCAACAAGCTGTTTCCGATGTTTCAGGTTGATTCGGTGGAATCTGGAGAAGATTGCCTGGAAACCGTGGCGGAATGTTCGTACGAACTGATTCTGATGGATTGTCAGATGCCGGGTATGGATGGATTTGAAACGACGCAAAAACTGCGTGAACAGGAATACAGCATGCCCATTGTCGCTTGCACCGCGAATGCCTCATCAGAGGTGTACGAACGTTGTCAGGCGGTTGGAATGGATGGCTTTATTGGTAAGCCCGTTCACCCCGATACCTTGAAATCTGAACTGACAGCCTGGCTGGTTGAATCTGAAAGCCAGGCTGACAGCGGCCTTTGAAGGCTATCTTACGAGTGATAGCCAACAACGGTGTCAACTTCAGCAGCTGAACCCATAATAACCGGCACGCGCTGGTGGATGCCTTCCGGCGCGATGTTCATGATCTCTTCAGTGCCCGTGGATGACTTGCCACCGGCCTGCTCAACCAGAAAGCTCATCGGATTGGCTTCGTACATCAGGCGCAGTTTGCCGGGCTTTTTCGGATCACGATTATCGAATGGGTACATGAAAATACCACCACGAGTCAGGATGCGATGAATCTCGGCCACCATGGAGGCCACCCAGCGCATGTTATAACGCTTGCCCAGAGGGCCTTCTTCGCCTTGCAGCAAGTCAGCGACATAAGCCTGAACCGGTGCTTGCCAAAAGCGCTGATTTGACATGTTGATGGCAAATTCTGCAGTTTCGACTGGAATCGCCACATTCTCGCGCTGCAGCATGAACTCACCAATGCGAGTGTCCAGCGTGAAGGAAAAGACGCCGTTGCCGGTTGAGAGCATCATGATGGTTGATGGCCCGTACAGAACGTAACCTGCAGCAACCTGACGGGTGCCTGCTTGCAGATACGCTTCCTGAGTGGCCGGGTCAGAATCAGTGCCGCTTTCCAGAATGGAGAAAATCGTTCCAACGGTGACGTTGATATCAATGTTGGATGACCCATCCAGTGGGTCAAACAGCACCAGAAATTTACCATCGTTATTCGCTGGAACCGGATCAGCTTCTTCTTCGCTGGCCATGCCACGCACAGAAGGAATGGCCGCCAGGCAGTCCTTGATCAGGTCGTTGGAGATGATGTCCAGCTTCTTCTGGCATTCTCCCTGAACATTTTCTTGCTCGGCGCTGCCGGTTACTCCAGCCAAATCACCCAGGGAAATACGGTAAGCAATGTCCTTGCAACTGACGGTTAGCTGTTCAATCAGCTCTGCCAGTGTGGGGTCATCACAATGTTGCTGCAAAAAAGTCCTTAATCGCATTGAGTTAGCCTCTGGTCATGATTCGCGGCCCGGAAACGGGAAACTGTGGAACACTTGGTTGCTTTGCAGGAGCCAAATGTATAGGTCGGGCGGAATATTACCTGAAAGAATCGGCCATTTCAGTGTTGCCTGATCATGTCACAGAAGGTTAACCGGATTTATTCTGCTCCCGGAGAGGGCAGAATCTGTGGCCTCTGGAGTCGTTTCATCTCCGGCCATTCGGTACACTAGCGCTTTTTGTTGGTCGGGGGAGTTATGCGCCTGCACATTCTTGGCATTTGCGGAACCTTTATGGGGTCGTTGGCACAACTGGCCAAAGCGAGAGGGGATCAGGTATCGGGCAGTGATGCGGGTGTGTATCCACCGATGAGTGACCAGCTGACGGCGGCTGGCATTGAGCTTACCGAAGGCTTTGACCCTTCCGGCATCCCGGACGATGTCGATCTGGTGATTATTGGCAACGCCATGTCCCGTGGTAATCCTTCGGTGGAATATGTGCTGGATCGCGGCATTCCTTACCAGTCTGGCCCGCAGTGGTTGTCGGAATATGTGTTACGCAATCGTTGGGTGCTGGCGGTGGCGGGGACGCACGGCAAAACCACAACGGCGAGCATGTTGGCCTGGATTCTGGATTATGCCGGTATGGAGCCGGGGTATCTGATCGGTGGCGTACCTTGCAACTTTGATTGCTCCGCCCGGTTGGGCAACTCGCCATTCTTCGTGATTGAAGCCGATGAATACGATACGGCGTTTTTTGACAAGCGCTCCAAGTTCGTTCACTACCAGTCACGTACCCTGGTCCTGAACAATCTGGAATTTGATCATGCGGATATTTTCCCGGATCTTGCTGCTATCGAAATCCAGTTTCACCACCTGATTCGTACTGTACCGGCATCTGGACAGGTGGTGTTGCCTCAACACGAAGAGGCGCTGGAACGGGTACTCGAACGCGGTTGCTGGACGCCGGTACAGCGTTTTGAGGGCCTCTCGACATCGGATGACTCTGGCAAAACCGGCTGGCAGCCTCTGTCGAAAGAGGGTTCGCAATTTGACGTCACCGTGGCTGATGAAACCGTGCAGGTTTCATGGACGCTGACAGGCGAACACAATATGCGCAATGCGTGTGCGGCTATTCTGGCCGCTCGCCATGTGGGGGTGAAACCTGCCATTGCGGCTGAAGCCCTGTCGCAGTTCCAGTCGGTCAAGCGGCGGATGGAATCTCTGATTCAATGGGACGGTGGTGAAGTGTTTGATGATTTTGCTCATCACCCAACCGCCATTGCCACCACACTCGACGGTTTGAAGCAGCGTGCGCTGAAAACGGGTAATAGAGTCGTTGCTGTGATCGAACCGCGTTCCAATACCATGAAAATGGGCGTGCATCAGGAGCATCTGGTTGGTTCCGCTCAAGCGGCTGACAAGGTCTACTGGTTTGAGCCTAGCCCAATGGGGTGGCCGTTGCAGGCGCGCGCGGATGAGGCTGGTCATCACTGGTTTGATAACGACGAGGCATTGCTGAACAGCTTGCTGAAAGACTGGCAAGGCGGTGATCAACTGGTGTTTATGTCCAACGGCGGTTTTTCGGGAATTCCACATCGCTTTGCCCGCCTGCTGAGAAATGCGGGTAATACTGGTATGGGAGCGTGATGTGACACGGCGAATTTGTATTGCGGTTACGGGTGCGTCTGGAGCGCCTTATGCGCTGCGGTTGGCTGAGGTACTGCTGGCGGCTGGCGAACACCTGGATATGGTTTTCTCCAAGGCGGCTTTGTTGGTCATTGCCACTGAAACCGATGTGAAATTGCCTCCCAAGCCACGTGCTCAGGCTCAATATCTGCAAGAACGCTATGGCGTATCAGAAGCGCAGCTCCGGGTGTTTGGGCGGGAAGACTGGATGGCTCCCTGGGCCTCTGGTTCCGGGCAACCTGGCCCTGTGGTGATTTGCCCTTGCAGTACGGGCACTTTGTCGGCCATTGCAACCGGGGCGAGTAATAATCTGATTGAACGGGCTGCTGACGTGGCTTTGAAAGAACGTCGTCGTTTAATATTGGTGCCGCGTGAGGCCCCGCTGTCAGAAATTCATCTCACCAATATGCTGACATTAACGCGCATGGGCGCTGTACTGGTGCCTGCCAGTCCGGGTTTTTATCATCGACCTGAATCCGTTGAGGACCTGATCGATTTTGTGGTTGCCCGAATCCTCAACCAGCTCGACATCCCTCAAGCACTGATGCCGGGCTGGGGAAGCAAAAATCCTGAACCATCTGATAATGTAATTGTGGAGAATCATCATAGTGACTGAACAAACGCCTGGGTCAGAACCTGTAGCGGAAGAAACCGATGTGGCCAAATGGTTAATGCTGGGCTTGATGGGTGGCATTGTCCTGGCTGTCCTGGCGATGGAATATTACGGTTATATTCAGTATCCAACCGAAGCCAGCAATGCAGAGATTGATGAGTTTGTGTTGTTGTCCCTGTCGTCTGAATATGAAATTAAAGTGTCTGAAAAATCGTCCGGCAAGGTCGCTTTTTGTCAGAACGGATACGTACTACTGCGCCCGACCAACGGCAAGAGCGTGGCCGGGATTCTGGTCGATGGAAAAAATCGCCCGGTTGCCTGCCATGAAAACATGGACTACCAACCAGCCCGGCAGCCTAAAGACGAGCAATAGGCTGCCGACGCGACATCAATTCTGCTTCAGCCATTGTTCAAGTTCTTCTGAACCACCAATGTGCTGAGCATCGACAAATACCTGAGGCACGGTCTCCCGGCCACTGATTGCCCGCAAGGACGTCAGGCTGGCATCGCTGCCCAAGGTGATTTCCTCAAATGGCATGCCTCGTTCACTCAACGCCTGCTTGGCTCGGACACAGAAAGGGCAGCCGGGTTTGGTGAATACACTGATTGCAGCCGGGGCCGCCGCTTCCGGGTTGATGTAGGCCAACATGGTGTCGGCATCGGAAACTTCGAATGGATCGCCTGGTTTTTGAGGTTCAACGAACATCTTTTCCACCACGCCATCCCGTACCAGCATGCTGTAGCGCCAGCTGCGCTGTCCGAATCCCAGCTCCTGTTTATCAACCAGCATGCCCATGCCACGGGTGAAATCACCATTGCCGTCGGCAATCAGGCGTACGTTGTCGGATTCCTTATCCTGAGCCCAGGCGTTCATCACAAAGGTATCGTTAACACTGAGGCAGACAATGTCATCAACACCGTTCTTTTTCAGGACTGCGGCTAACTCGTTGTAGCGAGGTAAATGAGTGCTGGAACAGGTGGGTGTAAAGGCACCGGGCAGTGAAAAGACCACGACGGTTTTCCCTTGAAAAACATCGTTGCTACTTAATTGCACCCAGTTATCCTGTTCTCTCAAAGGCCAGGTAACTTCTGGTACGCGTTGACCTTCCATTGCGGTGGTGATGTGATGAGTCATGGCTCTTGCCTCGGTGGGGTTGTTGAGAAGACAGGGTCAGTATGATTTGAATCTTCCCATAGTTAAATTAAATTGTTTCTATTGGCTTGTTAGTTTTTTGGTATTGTGAGGTGTGTGTGCTGATTGAAGAGAGTTCAAATCTGATTCGGGAATGTCATCGGGTCAGGCTGTTATCTTCTCAGGAAGCGGAAGCAGCGATGTTGATCAATAACACCGTATTGGTGGTGGCTGAGGATGCTCTTGCTTTATTCTCATCGCTGGATGCCATTGGTGATCCGCTAGGGAATGGTTTTCTGGGATCTGTGGCGATTCCCGAGGGGAGTCAGCTTGAGGGAGGGTACCCTTATATTGCGACACATCGGGCTGGTTTTGCGGGGCTGGTGGATGGCAAGGCATTGCTGATTGGGCTGAATGATGTCCGTTTGTTTGCTGGCCCGGAAGATGCCTTGCGCAATCGTAACGAAATTGTCAGGTTGCCACTGACGGTGGCCTGATTGCTTTGAAATAGCTGTTTGCTTCTGTGAAGCCTCAGCTCATGTATCTGCAGGAGTAAGAACGGTGGCAGTCACCCCTTTTCATACGTACGTTGTTGGCGCAGAGCGCCCGGCGGGTCTGTATCTGACCCGTGCATTGGCACAGGAAAATTTGTTCTATAAAGCCGTATCTCTTGAAGGGCACGAGCGTCTGTCGGAGCAATCGTCTGGCCATCCTTTTTTTGTTTTATTACCTTCGCTGGCAGTTCCTGGTGATCTGGATGCCGCAGAGTATTGGGTCAATGTTGCCAATGAACACGATGCTCCCGTGGTATTGCTATCTTCATTACAAGTGTTTGGTGGGGCTGGCACAGGCGAGAATCACTGCTTTTCTGAAGATGACCCGGTGGTCACAGACTCTCCTTTGAATGAGCGTTTGCTGGCACTGGAAGAGTACGTCAGGGGGCGTTGTTCTCGCCATTTGATTGTACGTTGTGGAGCCGGATTCTCTTTGCATCCAGGAGATTTTTCTCATCAACTGCTCGCTGCCATAAGAGATGGGCGTTCCGTTGAGTTGGATGATGAAATACTGCTGTCACCGACACCAGACGAAGATACTGCAGATGTGATTATTGCGATGATCAAGCAGGCTGATTGTACTGACACGCTTTGGGGGACGTACCATTTTGCCGGTTCGGATCCGGTCACTTTGTACGATTTTGGCGAGGCGCTGGTTGCAGAGGCCAGTCAATATGAAGATTTGTCGGATATTAATTTGATTCAGGGAGAATCGGATACGCTACTGGCCCAATTACCCGCTTGTGGGGATGGAACCCGTCTGCTGCATTATTTTGGTATTCAGAACAAGGTATGGCGTAAAGGGCTGAGCCGTGTCATCGGGCATCACTATCGGGGAAACAAATAACAACAAGGGTGGTTTTTAGCACTCAAGCCGATGTTTGGGTGCTCAACAAGCCGAATGGCTGCCCATTAATCCAGATTAAGAGCAGCGGCTTCTTGATAAAGTGTCATCAGTTTGTCTGTGATAACAGTACGAATGCTTTCCTGATCAAGGCCAGAAAGTGCAGTCAGGCTTTGCAGGCGCAAACGGTGTAAGTGCAGACAAGGCAATTGATCGTTGAACTCTCGCAAGTCGCCTTTCATCAGCACTGGCAAAAATGGATCGTTGCTGTTGGAGCGGCGCAGGATCTGACGGATACCTTCCTGAAACGGGATTGGAACCGAACGCACATTCTTGTTGCGGTGAGAGATGATCATGTACAAACCGTCTTTGCCAATCAAATTGCCTGGAATCACGTGCAGGCCTGTTGATTGAACCGCATCCGGATTCAGATGATTGAAGGTGTCATGGAAGGCATAAGGATCTGGCAGAATCACCAGTTGGCGGTTGGCTTCTTCTGGAAAGAAGACGCTGTAGTTCGTATAGAGCTGTCGAACAGAGGACGAAAAAACACAAAAACGATTTTCAAATTGCTTGACGAAATTAACCGCACGTTTGTGCTGATGAATTTTTTCAAGATCCCAGATCAAGTCTGCATTGCGTTGCTTTTTAAGCGTGTTCATCGCTACCACCACTTCGTTTTGGGCCAGGCCCGTTCCTGATGGCTCTATAGTAGGCCAACCATGTTAGGGATATATGAAATGATTCACAGTTTGTCGATAGGTGACAAAAAATGTCACTGTAATTTGACATACATCCCATTTGCCCAGCTTTCAGGCTATTTATTGATGGCTGTATTATTGATAGGGCCATCAATACATTCTGATACCAGACCCGTGCATAGCATGGGGAAATCTGGAGGATCAACAGAAGTTGTATCAGAATATACCTGAGTCGAATCCCCTGAATGGGCTGATTCGACGACCACATACTGTCATGTAACGTATTCTTTGTCATCCTGGAAATGTGAAATATATCACATTAAAAAGACTCAGAATGAAGCAGGTATTAGGCCAATCCTGCATTCTACGTCTATTTGTGGTTCTTTTGAAAGCCACTAGTCGCATTTTTTTGAATTCTGGCAGGAATTGTCAGGTTATGAGGTAGGCCGTAATGAAAATTGGCACAGCGTCAGACAAAGTTGGCTAAGCAGTAGCCAGGCATCCTCTCCGCGTCCCTTGGCGGCTGTGTCAGTTTGCTCCGCGACTTGCAGTGCGTTATGCAAAGCATCGCTGTTCAGGCGAGCCAGTGCTTTTTTGTAAGGCCCTTGTTGTCTGGGCCAAACCCTGGCTTCTTTAAAAGCCTGACTCAAAGCCTGGCCATGATGTCCCTGCAGTATCAGCAGTTGTCGGATTTTATGATTTAACGCTCCGAGAATGGCTAGTACTTCATGCCCTTCGGCTCGCAGGTGGGAAAGAATTCGGCAGGCATCGGCGGTATCACCCAGCAAGCAGGCGTTAGCAAGTCCGAAAGCATCAAAGCGGGCGTGGTCACTGGTAATCGCTTCTGCCTGTTCTTCGGTCAGTCGGGTAATTCCTGCCATCTTCAGCTTTTCGATTTCCTGTACGGCAGCCAGCAGATTGCCATCGGTGTGCTGGGCCAGCATGGCAACGGCATCCGGAGCAGCCTGAATACCGGCATGCTGCAAGCGATTACGCAACCAGGAGCCGTACTGCTCTCGTTCAATCGGCCAAACCTGAATCACCACGCCGTTTTTTTCCAGTGTCTTGAACCAGGCTGTATTCTGGGCTTTGGTATCCAGGCGAGGGCAGATGATCAGCAGCATAATGTCAGGGTTGGCACTGGCGACCAGTCGTTTCAGGGTTTCACCCTTGTCGGACGGCTTGCCTGAGGGAATGCGTATTTCCAGCAGGCGTCGGTTGGCGAACAGTGACATGGAGCTGGCTTCGGTGTACAGGCTTTGCCAGTCAAATCCGTTGTCGGCATGAAATACCTGCCGCTCATCCAGACCACTGGCCACGGCAGCGGATCGAATCCGGTCGCAGCTTTCCATTTGCAGCAGAGGCTCATCCCCCGTTACCAGATAGCAGGAAGCCATCCCCTTTTTAAAATGAGCGGTGAGCTGATCCGGGTACAGCTTCATAGTGCAGTATCCGATGCCACCAACTGGTTAATCAGTTGCTGCGCCAGCGATGCTCGCAATTCCTGGTGCCGCTCTTCCCGTTCCAACTGTGTTGCCAGTACCCGGCTGGTGTCATTGCTCAGACGCGTGCGAGCCCGACTACAGATTTGACGTTGGGGAGAGAGACCTTGTTGAATGGTGATACAAGCATTGGCATTGAGAGCGTATTCCCGGGTTTTACCAAAACTATCGACGGTCAGATCGCGTTGTTCGATATCAGCTTTGCCAGCCATAATGCGCGTTAGTGCGTCTGCTGGTGCTGCTACGATCAGGCTGCCACGAGCAGACAATTCGTTGGTCAAAACCTGCTGAAAAGTTGTCGCCAGGCTGTCATCAATGTGAACAACACGCAGAGCAGGAGGCAATGTCCGGGGTTTGG
Source organism: Oceanobacter sp. (assembly GCA_045430275.1). Lineage (GTDB taxonomy): Bacteria > Pseudomonadota > Gammaproteobacteria > Pseudomonadales > Oceanobacteraceae > Oceanobacter. The sequence goes on from JAILXU010000020.1 coordinate 42,883, forward strand.
ACAGTGTCCAACCGCAGCCTGCCAGTAAAGTGATGATGAATCCGGTGAGAATGCAGCGGAACAGACTCATGTTTGCAACTCCGGGAATGGTCAGCCACATGGGTGGCTGACCATGAGTGTAGAAGAACAACTGGCCTCAGTTGGCCACAATGTTGACCAGCTTGCCTGGCACAACAATCACTTTGCGAACTGTCTTGCCATCAATGTTGCGTTGAACCGCATCATCGGCCATGGCCATGCTTTCCAGCTCGTCTTTGGAGGCAGACGCGGGAACATCCAGTTTGGCTCGCAGTTTGCCGTTGACCTGCACCACCAGTTGGATGCTGTCGGCGACCAGTGCCGATTCATCCACTGAAGGCCAGTTTGCATCGATAACCAGCCCTTCATTGCCAAAGGCGACCCACAGCTCCTGGGTGATGTGCGGTGCCATCGGGCTGAGCATGCGGATGATGGCATCCATGGCTTCGGCTGCAACGGCGCGGCTGCTTTCAACGTTGAGGTCGAGTTTGGTCAGGGTTTTCATCAACTCCATGATGGCAGCGATGCCGGTGTTGAAGTTGTAACGACGACCAATGTCATCAGAGACTTTGGCGATGGTTTCGTGCAGTTTGCGGCGAGCGTCTTTGTCGGATTTTGACAACGCATCCACTGCGACAGAAACGGTTTCGTGCTGGCGCAATTCGTAAGCCAGACGCCAGACGCGCTGCAGGAACTTCTGCGAACCCTGAACACCAGATTCAGACCATTCCAGCGTTTGCTCCGGGGGCGCAGCAAACATGGTGTATAGACGCACGGTGTCGGCACCGTATTGCTCAATGGCTTCCTGAGGGTCGATGCCATTGTTTTTTGATTTGGACATCTTGCTCATGCCCGCGTATTCCAGAGGCAGGCCATCGGACAAACGTTTGACGCTGATCATGCGCCCTTTGTCGTCGCGCTCGACATCCACTTCAGCCGGATTGACCCATTCCTTGCCACCGTTGTCATTGAGATAGTAGTAGGCATCCGCCAGTACCATGCCCTGACACAGCAGGCTCTTGAACGGTTCATCGCTTTCTACCAGACCGGCGTCGCGCAGCAACTTGTGGAAGAAGCGGGCGTACAACAGGTGAAGAATGGCGTGCTCGATACCGCCAATGTACTGGTCAACCGGCAGCCAGTAGTTGGCTTCTTGCGGGTCAAGCATCTGATCGGCTTTGGGTGAACAGTAACGGGCGTAGTACCAGGACGACTCCATAAAGGTGTCGAAGGTATCGGTCTCGCGGAATGCCGGAGCACCGTTCAGTTCGATGTTCTCGAAATCCGGGTTGTTCTTGATCGGCGAGTTAACGCCATCCATCACCACGTCGGTTGGCAGTTCAACCGGCAGCATGTCTTCTGGCGTTGGGGCCGTGTCGCCGTCTTCGGTGCGGATCACCGGAATCGGGCTGCCCCAGTAACGCTGGCGACTGACGCCCCAGTCACGCAGACGATAGTTGACCTTGATCTCGCCCTTGCCGCTCTCTGCCAGTGTGGCCGCGATGGCGTCGAATGCTTTTTCAAATTCCAGACCGTCGAATTCGCCGGAGTTAACCAGAGTGCCTTTTTCAGTGTAGGCCGCTTCACTCAGGTTAATGCTGTCGTCGCTGGACGCCAGCGGTTCGATGACCTGATTGATGTCGATGCCGTACTTGGTGGCAAATTCCCAATCACGCTGATCATGAGCCGGTACGGCCATCACTGCGCCGGTGCCGAATTCCATCAGTACGAAATTGGCAACCCAGATATCCACTTCCTTGCCGGAAATAGGGTGTACAGCGGTGAAGCCGGTTTTCATGCCGACCTTTTCCTTGGTTGCCAGATCGGCTTCGGCGGTGCCCGATTGCTTGCACTCTTCGATAAACGCCGCCAGTTCGGCATTGTTTACAGCCGCTTCCTGAGCCAATGGATGGCCTGCAGCGACCGCGACGTAGCTCACACCCATCAGGGTATCCGGGCGAGTGGTGTAAATTTCCAGCTCGTCGTCACGGCCCTGAATGCCAAATTTCATCTGTACGCCACGGGATTTGCCAATCCAGTTGCGTTGCATGGCCTTGACCTGATCCGGCCAGCCATCGAGCTGGTCGAGGTCGTTCAGCAATTCTTCGGCGTAGTCGGTGATGCGAATAAACCACTGCGGGATTTCCTTGCGCACAACCGGAGCACCGGAGCGCCAGCCGCAACCGTCAATGACCTGCTCGTTCGCCAGTACAGTCTGATCCACCGGATCCCAGTTCACCGCCGAGGTTTTCTTGTAGGCCAGACCCTTGTCGATCAGCTTGGTGAAGAACCACTGCTCCCAGCGGTAGTACTCTGGGTCACAGGTGGCGATTTCACGATCCCAGTCGTAACCAAAGCCCAGCGATTTGAGCTGGTTCTTCATATAGCCGATGTTTTCTTTGGTCCACTTGGCCGGTGCAGTATTGTTCTTGATCGCTGCATTTTCAGCTGGCATGCCAAACGCGTCCCAGCCCATGGGCTGCATCACGTTCTTGCCTTGCATGCGCTGATAGCGAGAGACCACATCACCAATGGTGTAGTTACGCACGTGGCCCATGTGAAGGCGTCCACTGGGGTACGGAAACATGGACAGGCAGTAGAATTTTTCCCGGTTGCTGTCAGCAACAGCGCGGAATACCTGGTTGTCTTCCCACTGCTTCTGGACAGCGGATTCGATCTGTTGGGGCTGATAAGTCTCTTGCATCATGGCGGAATCAGTGGGCACAAAAAGTAGGGTAAATGTAAGGCCGGAGAGTTTACCTGAATGTCTGGTGCGACGACACAAAAGGCGTCATCGGGTCGTTACCTTCCCGTTTAAAGGTAGCGTGAATGCGAGGATTGATAGAGGAAATGTATTGAAAGTCAGGGGCGAACAAAGCCCTGAACTGGTGATATTTGATACAAATCAGGGATGTTGGACAAACCGCTTCATTAACAATAATACGACATAGCGGTTCGCTGAGAGTGTGTAGTATCTTGAAGATCACCTGCAAGGACATGTAATGAATATGAAACATAACATCCTGTTTGTCGTCGTGCTATCCCTGTTCTCCGCTTTGGCCACTGCCGAAGCCAGTGTTGATGATCTGTTAAGAAAAATGAAAAGCATCCAGGCTGATCCTGTGGCACTGAAGGCTGCCGTTGCCCAAGGGCAGGAACGAGGACGCTTGTGTTTTTCTTGTCACGGCAAGGATGGCAACAGCAAGCGGGAGTATATTCCGAACCTGGCGAGCCAGAACGCAACGTACCTGTTTAGCCAGTTCGAGCATTTTGCAGATGGTTCGCGCAAAGATTACGTGATGAGTAAATTGGCCAAACAGATTACCGGTGATGAGCGGGTGGCCATTGCGCTGTATTTTGCCAACCGCGATGTTCAACCGCGTTTGGAGCGGGTCGCTGCTTCGGACAATGGCAAACGTATCTATGAATCCACCTGTTTTGTCTGCCACGGCACTGCAGGACACGGCAATCATCAATACCCGCGTATTGCAGGTCAGCCGATGGAGTTTCTGGTGAATACGCTGACCAGTTTCAAGAACAACGATGAAGATCGTCTTAATTCACCCATGGTGGCGGTGATCAAGAACCTGAGTGAGCAGGATTTGAAAGACGTTGCCTCGTACGTCACCAATATGCGCTGATTTCAGCCTTGTCGATCAATAAAAACGGCGGCCTGCCTGACAGGTTGCCGTTTTTTTATGCCTATTAGTGATGGTGTGCTCTCCTCCGATTCCATATGGCAAATCTGTTACCATGCGGCCTGTTTCTGAGTGAATACTTTCCCAGTCCTGCCAAGTGATATGCCCCATGACCACACGCCCTGCATCTTCTTCTACTGCCTCACAAATTTCTGCTGCTTCCCTGTCGCCTTGGCAGTTCTGGATTGATCGAGGTGGTACGTTTACGGATGTTGTGGCTCGGTTGCCGGATGGTCGTTTGCTGTGTGACAAGCTGCTGTCTGAGAATCCGGATCACTACCCGGATGCGGCGGTAGAAGGCATTCAGCGTTTTCTGGCCCGTTTTCCCGAGTATCAGCAGCAGCCGATCAGTGATGTCAAAATGGGAACGACGGTAGCGACCAATGCCTTGTTGGAGCGCAAGGGGGAGCCGACTCTACTGTTAGTCAGCCACGGTCTGAGAGACCAGTTAGTGATTGGCTATCAGGCCAGGCCGGATATCTTTGCCACGCTGATTCAGCGCCCACCTGCTCTTTATGATCAGGTCATCGAAGTGCCGGAGCGAGTACGTTTCGATGGTACGGTAGAACTGCCGCTGGATCTGGAAAGCTCGAAGTGGTTACTGGAGCAAGCGCAGGCTCGCGGGATTCGCTCAGTTGCGATTGTATTGATGCATGCCTGGCGTTACCCGGATCATGAAATTCGCCTGGGAGAGCTGGCCGCTGAACTGGGGTTTGAGCAAATTTCCCTGAGTCACGAAGTCAGCCCGTTGATCAAACTGGTTCCACGCGGTGATACCACAGTGGCTGATGCTTATTTGTCGCCGGTTTTACGACGTTACGTCGAGCAGGTCGAACGTGCCTTACCGGACGGTAAACTTCAGTTCATGCAGTCGAATGGTGGCCTGACGCCAGCAGAGCGTTTTCACGGTAAAGATGCCGTGTTGTCCGGCCCGGCGGGTGGGGTGGTTGGTATGGTAGAAACTGCTGCACAGGATGGCTTTTCGCGTTTGGTTGGCTTTGATATGGGGGGCACCAGCACCGATGTCAGCCACTATAACGGCGAGCTGGAGCGTGAGACTGAAACCGAAGTAGCCGGTGTGCGTTTGCGTGTTCCGATGATGAACATTCATACGGTGGCGGCCGGTGGCGGTTCGATTGTGCATTTTACCGATGGCCGTCTGCAGGTCGGGCCAGAGTCTGCCGGTGCTTTTCCCGGCCCTGCGGCGTATCGCAATGGTGGCCCTCTGACTGTCACTGACTGCAATCTGTTGCTGGGTAAAATTCAGCCAGAGTTGTTCCCGGCCGTGTTTGGCCCGGAGCAAAGCCAGTCGCTGGATCTGGTTGGGGTTCAGCAGGCGTTTGAAGTATTGGCGCAACAAGTGTCGGAGCAATCCAGCCGCCATTATACGCCGGAAGCACTGGCGGAAGGTTTTCTGGCCATTGCGGTGGACAACATGGCTAATGCGGCGCGACAGATTTCGATCCAGCGTGGCTACGATGTGCGCGAATACGTCCTCAATGCCTTCGGTGGAGCCGGTGCCCAGCACGCCTGTCTGGTGGCGGAATCGCTGGGGATTCAACAGGTGTATCTGCATCCCAAGGCAGGTGTCTTGTCGGCCTATGGCATTGGTTTGGCGGATCGTCGCTGGGTGGGTGAAGCAGCGGTTGAGCAATCGTTGGGCGTTGCGATGGCCTCCAGCGAATCGCCTGAACAGCAGAATCAACGCATTCAGGCGGTGAATGAGGCAACACTGGTGCTGGCAGATTTGCGTCAGCGCAGTTGTGATCAGGGCGGCATGAGTGGTCTGGAACGTATTCGGGATGTCCAGCGAGCTTATTTACGTTATCAGGGCGCGGACACACCACTGTTAGTGGCGTTTGATACGGCTGCTGACATGATCGCCGCATTTGAGCAGCAACATCGCCAGTTGTTTGGTTTTGTTCATGAAAACAGCCCGATTTTGCTGGATGCGGTGCAACTGGAGCGTATAGAACCAGGCTTCAAACCCGAGGAAACTGTGGACACCCCAGACGTGGCTGCAGAGGGCGTGCGTACTCATGAGGTTGCCATGTACCTGGCGGGGCAGTGGCAAACCGTGCCGGTGAGGGTACGTGATCAGCTATCCGTCGATTTTCAGGCCAGTGGCCCTCTGTTGATTACTGAGCCCACCAGCACCATTGTGATTGAACCAGGCTGGTCGTGTCGGTTGCTGGCATCCGGTGCTTTGATCCTGTGCCGCGATGCCGTGTCTGAAACTGAATCGGACAATACTTCGACGGCAATCCAGCGAGATCCAATTCAGTTAGAAATTTTCAACAATCTGTTTATGTCAGTGGCCGAACAGATGGGTCTGGTGCTGGAGAAAACCGCCTCCAGCGTCAATATCAAGGAGCGGCTCGATTTCTCCTGTGCGCTGTTTGATCGCCATGGGGAGCTGGTTGCCAATGCGCCGCACATTCCGGTGCACTTGGGTTCCATGAGTGAAAGTGTTCAAGCCGTGATGCAGCGGCATACGGAGATGCAACCCGGCGATGCCTTTGTGCTGAATACGCCGTATCAGGGCGGCACGCACTTGCCGGATGTCACCGTCGTGAAGCCGGTTTTTGTTCAGAGCCAGAGTGTCCAGCCCGACTTCTATGTCGCTGCCCGAGGTCATCATGCCGACATCGGTGGCATCACGCCAGGTTCCATGCCCGCTCGCAGCAACCATATTGATGAAGAAGGCATTTTGCTGAATAACCTGGTGTTGGTACGGGCCGGAGATTTTCAGCGTGAATCTTTGCTGGCGGTTCTGACCGATGCCCGTTATCCGGCGCGCAATCCACAGCAGAATCTCGATGATCTACAAGCCCAACTGGCGTCTTGTGAGAAAGGCGCTCAGGAGCTGGCCCGCTTGTGTCAGCACTATGGCCCGGAAACCGTACACGCCTATATGGAATTTGTGCAGGACAACGCCGAGGAAACCCTGCGAGCGCGTCTGGCGGATGTTCAAAGTGGCGCATTCAGCTATCGGATGGACGATGACACCGAGTTCCGGGTCAGTATCGACGTTGATCAGCAAGCCGGTCATGCGACGGTGGATTTCAGTGGTACAGGTTATCGGCCTGAGACACTGCAGCACCCTGGCAATTTCAACGCCCCGACCTCAGTCGTAAAAGCAGCCGTTTTGTATTGTTTCCGCTTACTGGTGGCCAAGCCGATGCCGCTGAACGCCGGTTTCTTCCGGGCGTTGACCATCAAGGTGCCAGAAGCTTCGATCATTGCCCCACAGTATCCGGCGGCGGTGGTGTCGGGCAATGTGGAAACTGCCCAGTATCTGGTCGATACCTTAATGGGGGCGCTGGGTATTATGGCTGGTTCCCAGGGCACCAATAACAACTTCACCTTTGGCAATGCCGATTTCCAATACTACGAAACCCTGTGTGGTGGAGCCGGAGCCTCGGCACTGGGGGCCGGTGCCAGTGCGGTGCATACCCACATGACCAATTCGCGCCTGACCGACCCGGAGATTCTGGAACAGCGTTTCCCGGTGGTGCTGGATCACTTCCATATCCGTGCCGCGTCCGGTGGCGAAGGGGCGTTCCGGGGCGGCGATGGAGTAGAACGTCATATTCGTTTTCTGGTGCCGGTGACGGCCAACATCATCAGTGGTCATCGCCGGGTGCCGACCTTTGGTCTGGCGGGTGGCAAGGAAGGTACAACCGGCTTCAATTACGTTTTGCGGGCCGGGGAATTACCGACGCTGGAACGGTTGCAAGGCAGTGATTGTGTCGAGCTGGCGGCTGGAGACACCTTCTGTGTACACACGCCGGGTGCGGGTGGTTACGGTGAGCCGGAATCATAAACCCAGTGGAGCAGTCAGGTTTATCTGGTCTGTGATAAACTGCTCCACCAGCGTATTGAAATGCACTGAATCAGTGCCAAATCCAAACCAGAGAGAGAGTCTGATATGGCTGAAATTATGGATGTGATCAAAGATCAGATCGAAAACAACCCGATTTTGCTGTACATGAAAGGTTCTCCAAACCAGCCTCAGTGTGGTTTTTCTGCACGTACTGTTCAGGCTGTGATGGAGTGCGGTCAGAAGTTTGCTTACGTGGACATACTCTCCAACCCGGAGATTCGTTCCAGCTTGCCTGTTTACGCCAACTGGCCAACGTTCCCACAGTTGTGGGTGAACGGCGAATTGGTCGGCGGTTGTGACATCGTGACTGAAATGTTCGAGAAAGGTGAGCTGAAGCCCATGCTGGAGCAAGCGGCTCCTGCCAGCTGATTGCACTTTTTAAGCAGGTAAGCAGGCTATTAAACAGGCCGTTGTTGTTCAATAACGGCCTGTTGATTCACCATTCTGAAAGTCACTATTCCCATCTGAACCTTCCTTTCCCGTTTTCTTCCCGCGGTTTTTTATTGTTGATGCTTTCAATATTTAACTTCTTGTTTTAATTGATATTTTTATCATTTCGTTTTTGGTCGGAGCTGAATAATTTTTTGTATAAAAGTCATAAAGTTAATCTACAAACGAGTTGTAATTATTCTCATTAGTGCCTAGTATCCGATCCATATTATCCATCCCATTTTTTCTGTATCCAATCTGGAGTTGAAATGAAACGTTCCTTGACTGCACTGGCGGTTATTCTGGCCTCTCAGACCGCTGTAGCAGCGTCCAACGCTGAACTGAAAGCGGAAGTTGATGCCTTGAAAGCGCAGTTGAATAGCCTGGCAGACACCGTTGGAGCACAGACTGATTCGGCGGCAACGAACGCTGTTACGATTGGTGGCTATGGGGAAATGCACCTGAACCTGAACAACGGTAAGGATAACCAGATCGACTATCACCGTTTTGTGCTGTTCTTTGGCAAGGAATTCAACGAGCGTACGCGTTTCTTCTCGGAGTTTGAGCTGGAACACAGCCTGGCGGGTGACGGCAAGCCGGGTGAAGTGGAGCTGGAGCAGGCGTATATCGAACACGATTTGAACGCCACGACCTCCGCTAAAACCGGTATGTTCCTGATTCCAGTGGGCATCCTGAACGAAACCCATGAGCCAGATACCTTCTACGGCGTTGAGCGCAACAACGTTGAGAAGAACATCATTCCTGTAACCTGGTGGGAAGGTGGTGTTGCTCTGAGCGGCCAACTGGCCGACGGCATCAGCTACGACGTTGCCATGCACTCCGGTCTGAATTCTGCTGACGGCACTATTCGCAAAGGCCGCCAGAAGGTTGCGAAGGCAACAGCCAACAAAGCGGCTTACACCGCGCGCATCAAGTACACCGCCGTTCCGGGTCTGGAACTGGCTGCCACCGTTCAGAAACAGGACGACATTCTGCAAGGCTCTGGTGAAGACGAAATCAACGGCGTGCTGTTGGAGACCCACGTGGTGTATCAGAAAGATGCCTTTGCATTCCGTGGCCTGTATGCGCAGTGGAACCTGAGCGATGAGATTGATGACATTCGCAAGGGTGCCAGCGAGCAGAACGGTTTCTACCTGGAGCCGTCTTACCGTGTTGGCGACGTGGGCGTGTTCTACCGTTACAGCAACTGGGATACGGCTGCAGCAGCGGACGAAGGCACAGAAATGGTTCAACACGATGCTGGTGTGAATTACTGGCTGTCCCAGACCGTTGCCCTCAAGGCTGACTACTATCGTCAGAACAAGGATGACGAGCTGAACGCCACCGGTTACAACCTGGGCGTGGGTTACAGCTTCTGATTAATCAGACTGAACCGCTGCGATAACACACAACGCCGGTGCTTTTATTAGCCCCGGCTTTGTCGTATCTGGAATAGGTGACTGTGGAGTGATGATATGACCCGTACTCGACTGACATGGATGATTCTCTGTTTGCTGGGGCTGGCCAGCAGCGTTCCGGCTCTGGCTCGGGGCACGTACTTCACGCTGGATCAAATACAGCAAGAAGTGTTCGCAGATGCGTCCTTGGCGGCCAGCAAAGCGCTCTGGCTGAATGCGGAACAAAAGCAGGCCATTGCCTCGGTGTTGCAGCATCCGTTTCACAAGGCACGGATCAAATACTGGCGCAGTGGTGAGCGCAACCTGTGGGTCTTGAGTGAAATCGGCAAGGAAAAGCCGATCACCTTTGCGGTGATTACTCGCGCCGGGGTGCTGGAACGCATTGAAGTGATGGCTTTCCGCGAAGTCCGGGGCGATGAAATTCGCATGCCTGCCTACACAGCCCAGTTCCGGGAGCAAACCCTGACCACCGAGCAAGAGCTTGCGAACTCGGTTGATGGTATTTCCGGGGCCACCTACTCGGTGCGCAGCATGAAGAAGGTTGCTAAACTCGCGCTCCTTTTGGATCGCTGGACATACGCCGGAACATGAGTCCCCATCTTCGCCGACAGATTCGTCTGTTTCTGTTTCAGTGGCACCGCCGCAGTGGTGTTGCCGCCGCCTTGATCATCGTGCTCGTGACCCTGACGGGCATTGCTCTCAACCACACCGGCTTGTTCAGGCTGGATCGGAATTACCCTCAATCTGAGTGGCTGCTGTGGCCTTATGACTCAGCGCTGGTCGCGCCAGAAGGTCTGCACCTGGATGGTCAGTGGTGGTGGGCCGATGGCCAGCAGTTGCATCGAAATTCCGAAGCCCTGTATCCCTGTCGTCAGTTGCTGGGCGGTGCTTCTACTGGCACAGAATACCTGTTGCAATGCGATGGCCAGTGGTTGTGGCTGGATGCCTCCGGGCAATTGCTCGACTCGCTTGATCCCGGATTATTTGGCCTGACCATGAGCGCCAGTCTGGTTGCAAGTCAGGAGAGTTTTCAGGTCTATCACGCTGATCAATGGCAGCAACTGGATCTGGATATGTATCAGTTGGTCGCCATGGCCGACGCCCCAGCATCGGAATCACTGGAACTGGTCGCTCTGCCAGATGAGCTGTCTCCGGCTCGCAATCAGAGCATCAGTTGGCAACGTGTGGTGCTGGATATGCACTCCGGGCGCTGGTTTGGGCCTCTGGGGCTATGGATCGTTGATTTGGCAGCACTGGTTTTGCTGTTTCTGGCCTGCAGCGGTTTCTGGATCTGGTACAGCCGTCGGCGTTGACGCCAGTCACCCTCTTGTTGTAGCGCTGGTTGGCTTGAGGCTCAGGCGCTCGAACGCTAGGCTGTAGGTTCCTGTCAGCCAATGTTGCCATCCGCATGAATTTATCGGTTTCCGACCTGCTTGCTGCTCTCTGGCCATCGGCTGGTGGCATTCACTCTGTTTCTCCTCGCACGGCGGCTCAGGCACAGCTCTGGCTGCAGTCCCGTACCCGTACGCCCCAACTGACTTCCGGCTTGCTGGATCGTACTGACGAATGGCAAAGCCTGTTCGCGCGTTATCCACTGCTGTGGCTGAATGCACCGGCAGGCTATGGCAAAACTCGCCTGATGACGGAACTGGCCTCGACTCTGAATGACACCCCGGTCGTCTGGCTGACGCTGGATAGCCACGACAGTGACCCTTTGCACTTTTTGATCTCTCTGCTGTTGTCGGTGGAGCAAGCATGCCCCGGTATGGCGGCAGACACGCTGGAGCTGATGGCGCACGAACCTGAGGCGATGCCTGCGGATATCTGGTTGTCTCATTGGCTGGGGCAACTGGCAGAGTCATGTGTGGCGGAACGGCAGGATGCGTTTGTTCTGATGCTCAGCGACGTACAAGTGCTGGATTCGGAACCGGCCTGGGCACTGTTGATGCAGTTACTGATGGAGTGTCCCGAATCGGTACGTCTGGTGATCAGTGGTCGTTACCGGCCACGTTCATTGGGAAAAACCGCTCTGCTCCCCGAGTTGTGTCAATTGGGGAGCAAGCAACTGGCGTTGTCAGACAAGCAGCAGCGGCAGTGGTTGCGCCAACAAGGCGTGCTGTGTGATGACACCGGCTTGCAACGCCTGCATGAACGTTTGCGTGGCTGGCCTGCCGGTGTGGCGATTTGGTTGGCGTGTTATCGGGCGGCGGGGTTGCCTCTGGTGGTGTCGGATACCCTTGGGCAGCGGGAGATTGCTGACTTCTGGTGGACGGAAGTGGTCGAAGGCACCTTGCCGTCACGGCAGTCGCTGTTGCAATTGCTGGCAATATTGGGGGAAGCCCCGGAAGCTCTGCTGGATACCATGCTGGGGCAGCCTGCGTTTGATTGCTTGCAACAGGCTGTTCGCTGCCAGTTGGTTGAGGCGTCGGAGCTGGAAGGCTGGTACGCATTGCCAGCCCACTTTCAGCGCCTGGCCAGCAGTGCGGCTTCACTGGCAGAACGTCAGCGTCGTCACCGGGAAGCGTGCCTCTGGTACTGTGATCAGGCCAACAGTGTCATGGCCATGTCTCACGCCCGACAGGCTGAAGAAAGCCCGGAGCTGGTGCCCTGGGTGGCGCGTCATACCGAATCTATTCTGGCCTCGCTGGATGCTTCCGGCACCATCGAATGGTACGAAAGCAGTGCGGAAGACCCGGTTTCAGGAGGGCCCCAGGTGGTGCAACTGGCGTGCTGGAGTTATCTGCTGACTCACAAGGTCAGACGGGCCAGCTCGCTGTTACGCCAGTTGATCCAACGCGGTTGTCTGTCCGATGACGAAGTGGCGGCATTGCAAGGCTATCTGGCTCGCTTACGCGGTCAGCCACGCAGTGCCATGACCCAGTGCCAGCAAGCCTGGGAATCCTTGCCCGAACGTCGTTATGCGGTGCGTTTCCTGATGGCCACGACACTGACTTACGTGTGTCTGGGCGAAACCGATCTGAATGCCGCCCGTAGCTGGAATCGCCATGCATTGCTGCTGGCTCGGCGTCACAAGTCCATTGCGCTGGAATCCATGGCCTTATTTGATCAGGCGCGTATCGAGCTGCACCGGGGGCACATTGATCACAGCCAGTATCTGGTGGAAAGCGGCACCCGGATTCTGTCAGGGCTGACGGCTGCCCACCAGCGCTTGCCGATGGGGCGTTTGTTGTTGTATCGGGCGTTTCTGTTGTGGTTGACCAATCGGGAGCGGGAGCAGCAGGAACCCTTGTTGGCGTTAGGGGTGGATTTGTGTCGCCGCAGCAACGATGTGCTGGTGCTGTACGGTTATGGTCTGACGGCCATGGTGTTGTCTTCTCGTGGCCAATATCGCAACGCGCTGGATCGCATTGATGAAGCCGAGCGGTTGATGCAAAGCTGGGCGGTTGATCCCGAGCGTTACCTCTGGATGATTCTGGTCAAGGCGCACATCTGGATGTCGGAAGGCAAGTTCCATCGTGCCCAGGGTTGTCTGGACGAACTGATGGGTGATCAGGCACTGGCCCAGCTTGCTCGCCCGGAAGTGTTTCCGATGCTGCCGGATCTGGCGGCTGCCACTCAGGCGCGCCTGTACCTGATTACCCGCGATTACGATGCCTGTCTGGCGGTTGTTGATGAATGGTTACGCTGCAACAGCAGCCCGATGATGATGCTGCTGATTCAACTGATTCGGGGTGCAGCGCTCAGAGGTTGCAACCAGATTGCCGAGAGTCAGCACCTTTTTACTCAGGTTGGCCAACAACTGCAGCAGGAAGGGATTGAGCTGGACTTTCGCACCTGGTTGCCCGAGCTGTATGCCTCTCCAGGCAAGATTCAAGCGCTACCGGGGCAGGTTGAGCGCGTGCAACTCAGCGAACGTGAGCACGATGTGCTGCGCAAGATCGCAGAAGGGCTTTCCAATCAGGAAATTGCAGTGCAACTCTTTATTTCCCTGCATACCGTGAAATCCCATGCCCGAAAGATCAACGTCAAGCTGGGAGTGAAAAACCGTACCCAGGCGATTCATAAAGCGAAGGAATTGTTGTTGTTGTAGCGGTGGAGAAGATATTTTGGAAAACAGAGCTGTACTGAGTGACTGCAATCAAAAGGGCTGAAGCTCGGGTATTCGGTTAGATTTGCGATAACCGTTGCAAGGCTTGTTTCCATGGTAATCGGCTACCTGCTGCTTTCATGGATGTGTACGCTGCCTGAGCGGCGATTTTGTCAATCAGGGAATGGGTTACCAGTTGCTCGACCAGCCAGATTGTCCCCATAACGCGAACCGCTTCTTGTTGTGCTGCTTTTCTGAGATCTTTATCTCCCGTCAACAATGGGCAGGCTTCTTGTTTGGCCAATGCCATACAAAAACAATCGTACCGGCTTGGCCCTGTGTACGTTGCTGCCATACGCATGGCATCTAACATGCCTTCTGTTTCCAGTACCGTTGGTTGCAAGCCCAATTCCAATAGATGTGTTGCAATGTCATTAACTTAATATCCATCGCAGGCGATTTATCTCGAAATTTGGTTCAAAAAATGTCTTTGTTCGTGCTTCCAATCCCTCCTTGGTAGCCGTGTAAATGAACAAGGCATTGGTTATATTGGGATGGTTTTTTGTTTTTTGTCGTAAATTGTTGCTCGACTTGCAAATACTTGGTAGCGTAAGGTCTGAATTAAGAGGTTAGGCGAAAAGACGCCTAATTTACGTGCTATGTAAATCAAAAAGATCTCATGCATAGAACTGGCTAAGGCACCTCTGAATAATTCCCCAAGATAGGCGATAATACCG
>JAILXU010000021.1:0-55744 GCA_045430275.1 Oceanobacter sp.
ACACTGGATTTTTTCGCAGCTGATCAGCTTTGGGAAGCCCTTAACTGATCGGCATTACATCACAGACTGCGATTAATGGAGTTCCCCGTTTCCGGTTCAAACTCAACAATGCCGACCGCATCCTGCCCAAACAGCAGATTGCCAGTGTTCTTGTTGTAGAACATTGGGCCGTAGTTCAATGAGTTGATCCGCAGCGGGCCTCCCATGCACAGCGGGAACCAGTCCCAGTCCTTGGCACAGCTTTTGTGCGTGACCAGATATTTCTTTTTGGCCGGATCAAACGCCGCCACCGACACCGAGTTCATCTTGCCCGCCACCCAGAACACCTGACGCCTCTCATCCCAGGCAACGTGACGCCACGCCGGTGGTTTCGGAGCCTTGCGAGCCAGTGCCCTGCGATTTCCGGTAGTCAGATCGATTTCATAGAAGGTTTTCTCGCCAGTGGAATGCGCGTACAGCTTGTTGTTGCGCTGGAAGTATCCCAGCATATCGCCACGCATATCGAAGCCACGCCCTTTCTTCAGGCCATCATCGCGCTTGCCGCTGAGGGTAACAAAATCGCATTTTTTGCCGTCCTGGCTGATCCGTGCAATGCCAACGCCGCCCATCTTGATGTTGCTGAAACCGATAAAGAACGAGCCGTCTTTTGGATCAATGGCAAAGCCTTCCTTGGTGTACTGGACGAACTTCTGGGTCTCGCGGCGCACGGTTTTACGCCCGGACGGACACTGGCCGTAGTCGGCGTTGCGGCCTTGCCAAACAATCGAACGCTGGCCGGTTTTCGGATCGACCTTGAAGATTTTCACACCCTCGGTGGATTTGGCCTGATCAAATGCCAGCGCATACCAGTTGCCATCCGGGCCGGGTTTGATGTCCTTGAGCTGAAAGAAGCGCGGCCCTTCGGCCAGCTCGGCATGGCCGTATTCATCCTGAGTGTCCCCGGACACAAAACGGCGTGACCAGTTATCCATGTTGTAGGCCACTACCAACCCTTTGTACTCCTTGCCGGAATCCCAATAAACCGAGACGATCAGCTCATTGTTGTCATAGTCGATAAAACCACCGCTGATATGCGCGTTATGAAACGCAGCAAAAGACGGCCCTTCACCAATGTTCTTGCCCATGTTCACCGCCACTTCATAAGGGCGCTGACACACCGCAATGCCACCGGTATTGGAACGGTTGTTGCCACAACGGCAGTCGGCTTCAAAGGCGGTTTTATGCTTGATCTGATGGGTCAGCTTGCAGCTGCGATCCGCATAAGGGCTGTCGGGGTTCATAAGCGAGAGTTCCTGCGCGTTCACAAACGAAGACGCAAGTAGCCCGATCATGCCAAGAGGTAGCAGTTTTGTCAGACGCATGGTATTTCCAGAAGAGAGAGATGAATAATCTACGATGCGGACAAAGACGGAGGGCAGGAAAACACAACGCTCCCTGTGCCGCCGATGCCGGGGTAAAGCAGGGCGACAGCCAAGGTCAGAAAGCGTTGTGAAGGGGGTATGCTCTGTCATCCATAAAGTCCCATCGGAGGTGAGACTTTACGAAAAACAGGCGAAGAGGTTCTTCACCCGTTCGGGTGATTTTGGTCATCAGGGATGGTGAAAGACGTTGCCATCCTTCTTTTCCATGGCATCCGCCAGAGAAGTGCGTTCCGGAGCATGACGATAAATATCATCATCAGCGTCCGTACCGCTAAAACCCACCAGCAGCAATACCAGCAAAGCCGCCAGCAGCGAGATATCCCGTTTAAGTTCCATCTTGTACAGCTCCTTGTTCGATCAGTATCCAAAGACGGTATCAGTGTAGATCATAATTCGCACAACCGACGTCACACCTTACGGGTGATTGAGACATTGCCTACACGGCTTTGGGTTCCAAGCCCGAACATGCTTCAGCGGTTATGGTCAGAATTCGCGGTTTTCCAACACAAAGTCCACAAAGGCCCGATTGGCTCTGGAGAGATAGCCATCCTTACGCCACGCCAGCGACAGATCCAGCTTGATCGGAGGATCGAACGACAGCGTGGTCAGCTCCGGGTCATCCTCCACCGCCATGTGCAGCAGCGTCGAGATACCAAAGCCCTGCTTCACAATCGCACGGGTCAGCGGCAGCAGATTGGTTTCAAAGTTGATCCGGGGCTGAATATCCGCCGCCTGCGCCATTTGATCCAGCACCCGCCGATGAAAGTAGCCCTTGCGGAAAATCACCAGATCCTCACGCAGAAACTGCTCCGGCGTCACCGACTCAAGCCCCGCAAACGGATGATCCAACGGCACCACCACCCGCATTTCTTCGTTCAGAAGATGCCGCGCTTCCAGCGTATCCGGCAGGTTGTCGGCCTCAATCACAGCCAGATCCAGCTCGCCCCGTTCCAGCATCTGCTGCAACTCCCAGGCACCGCCCTCGTACACCGACAGCGTCAGTCCCGGATAACGATGCCGGAACGCCATGATCATGGGCGGAAAATAATAGGAACCCAGCATGCTCGGCGTGCCCAACTGCACATTGCCCTGTTCCAGACCGCGCAGTTCGTCCATTTCCAGCTCGGCATCCGCCACACCCTGAAGCAGCTTTTCGGCATGGCGCAGAAGCCGCTCACCTTCGTCGGTCAGGCTGATGCGTCGCTCACGCCGATGCAACAGCACCAGTCCGGTGGATTGCTCCAATCGCTTGATCGCCATACTGATCGCAGGCTGTGCCATACCGAGGGCCTCGGCAGCACGGGTGACGTTTTTGTACTTGGCCACTTCGACAAAGTAGCGCAGGGATTTCAGATCCAACATCTTATAACCATCATTTTTTTTGATGATTTCGATAGTAAATCAATATTTCTGTTATCAAAAGCAAATGCCTATAGTGCCGCTGTCTGTTCACAGGTTCACGGTACTGCCCATGATTGCTGCTCGCTCCCCCGCCTATTGGCGCGTCACATCGGCGCTGTGTCTTGGCTCCTTTATGGTGTTCAACAACCTTTACATCACCCAGCCGTTATTGCCGATGCTGGCCGAGCACTTTCAGATATCCGAGCTGTTGGCGAGCTATTCTCTGACGCTCTGCACCCTGACGCTGGGTGTGGCCTTGCTGGTGTATGCGCCGCTGTCCGATGCGCTGGGCCGCCGGACTCTGCTGCTCGGCAGCATGCTGGGAGCAACACTCTGTGCTCTGCTGATCAGCCAGATTGATGACTATCACTGGCTACTGGCCTTGCGAGCGATTCAGGGCGTGATGCTGGCCGGGCTGCCCGCCGTGGCGCTGGCCTACATGGCCGATGAATTCGAGCCAGACGCCCTGCTCTCTGCCGTTGGCCTGTACATTGCCGCCAATTCCTTAGGTGGCATCAGTGGTCGTCTGATTGGCGGCTTCGTTGGTGAATATCTTGGTTGGCAGGAAGCCTTTCTGTTGATGGGTATCTTCGGCTTCGCCCTGTGGCTGGTGGTGCTCTGGCTGCTGCCCGTACAGCAGCGTTTTCAATCGCAGCCACTGGCTATGGGCCGCATTACCCGTCAGTTCGGGCAACACTTGCGCAACCGCTGGCTGTTACCGGCGTTTCTGATTGGCGGATTGAACTTCTTCGTCTTTATCAACCAGTTCAGCTTTATCACCTTTGTGCTGGAAGGCGCGCCCTATCACCTGTCCAGCCAATTTCTGGGCATGCTGTTTCTGACCTACTTGAGCGGCACGCTGGCATCCGGCCTGTCTGGCAAATTCACCCGCCGCTGGGGCCAACCGGTTTGCATGGCCATCGGCTGTGGCCTGCTGATGCTGGGCAGTCTGGTGACGCTATTCGACAGCCTGGTAGTGAAAATTCTCGGCTTGCTGATCAACAGCTTTGGCTTCTTCTTTGCGCATTCGTCCGCCAGTGGCTACGTCAGTCAGACCGCCAAGCACGCCAAGGCCAGCGCCAGTGCGCTGTATCTGCTGACCTACTACCTCGGTGCCAGCACGGGCGGCCTGTACCTGAATCTGTTCTGGATGTGGAACCACTGGACAGGTGTTATTCTCGGCTCGCTGCTGGTTCTGGGCCTGACGCTCGGCCTCAGCCTGTGGCTGGCACATCAGCGCCAGCGTCTTATTGTTCAGCCAACACCCAATCTGACCCAGCGAGTGCAAACCGCCTGATGGAATTTCTGATCGAATACGGCCCGACGGGGCTGTTTATCGCCGCTTTTCTGGCCGCTACGCTGCTGCCACTGGGGTCGGAAGCGATACTGGTGGCGCTGCTGCTGAACGGGCTTGACCCGACCGGGCTGGTGCTGATTGCCACGGCTGGCAACGTATTGGGTTCCTGCACCAACTACGCACTCGGCTACTGGGGCGGACGCCCGCTGATTCAGCGTGTGATCAAAACCACCGACGAAGAACTGCACAAGGCCGAGCAGCGTTTCAGCCGCTGGGGACAAGCCAGCATGCTACTGGCCTGGGTGCCAGTGATTGGCGATCCACTGACACTGATTGCTGGAATTCTGCGGATTAATCTGGCGATGTTTTTACTGCTGGTGACGTTGGGGAAACTGGGCAGGTACTGGGTGATAGCGGCGGTGGCGGTTTGAGGGTGTCGTTTGAGTGATTGCGGTGATCCCAAAATCCCTTGTCCCTACGCTCCCGCGTAGGGACAGAATCAGAGTTCCCGCCTGGCAGTAACTTTACTTGGAAATCACACAACGCCAACATAGGATATACAACTGGTATATCCCGTGGAGGCTTTATGGAAAGCACTGTATTCAAATCCAATCGAACTCAGGCCGTTCGGTTGCCCAAAGCCGTAGCCTTGCCTGGCAATATAAAAAAGGTTGATGTGATTGCTGTTGGTCAAACCCGAATCATTACACCTGCTGGCGCTAGCTGGGATAGCTGGTTTGATGGCCCGTCGGTCAGCGCAGACTTTATGCAGGATCGTGAGCAACCGACTGAGCAGGAGCGGGAAGGTTTCTGATGTTGAAGTACATGCTGGATACCAATATTTGTATCTTCACGATCAAGAACAAACCTGAACAAGTCAGGCAGGCATTTAATCGTCATCAGGGCCAGTTGTGTATCAGTTCCATCACATTGATGGAGCTGATCTACGGGGCTGAAAAAAGTGCAGTACCAGAGAAAAACCTGGCTATTGTTGAAGGGTTTACCGCCCGATTGGAAGTACTCGATTACGACCCGCTAGCCGCCTCTCACACAGGACAGCTTCGAGCCGAGTTGGCAAAGGCTGGTACTCCGATTGGCCCATATGATCAGATGATTGCTGGTCATGCTCGAAGCCAAGGATTTATTCTTGTGACCAATAATATTCGTGAATTTGAACGCGTGCCTGGTCTGAGAATTGAAGATTGGGTGCTAACGGCTTAGTACTGATATTTCAGACGACCAGCATGGTCTGGTCGTCTGTGTTGATTCAAATCTCCGTTTGCTCCGCCACCATCACCGGGATATTTCGCTGTGAGGCGAACTGGTGCAGGTCTTTGCGTTCCAGCGCCGTGGCCATCAGGTCGGGGAAGTAGTCCGGGGTGCAGGCGAAGGCCGGTGAGCCAAGAGCGGTAAATTGCGCCGCCATGTGTTTGTCGTACCAGGATGCGCCGTCGTCTGAGAGTGCCAGCAGGGTCACGAGGTTAACGCCGCTTTCGATCAGCCGCTGTGTGGTTTGCAGCAGTTGTTTGCGGTCGCCACCTTCGTAGAGGTCGCTGATCAGCACCATATGGGTTTGTGACGGATTTTCGATCAGGCTCTCGCAGTATTGCATCGCCTTGGCGATATCGGTGCCGCCGCCCAGTTGAACCCCGAACAGCAGTTCGACCGGGTCTTGCAGTTGTTCGGAAAGATCGACCACCGCCGTGTCAAACACCACCAGCTTGAGTTTCAGCGATGGCAGCGAGCTCATCACCGCCGCAAAGATGGTGCTGTAGATCACGCTGTTGGCCATCGAACCGGACTGGTCGACGCACAGAATCACTTCCTTGGTGCGGCGCTGGCGGCGACCATAACCCACCAGTTTTTCCGGGAACAGAATGCGTTCTTCCGGCTGCCAGGTAGAGAGGTTTTTGCGCACCGTGGCGTTCCAGTTGATCTCCCCGGCTTTGGGGCGCAGGCTGCGAGTAGCGCGGTTCAGCGCCCCACGTACCGATTGCTCCATCGGTGCCTGATAGCGCTTGAGCAGCTCATCCACCAGATCCTGCACCAGTTTGCGGGCGTTGTCCTTGGCCTGATCCGGGATGTGGTCTTTCAGCAACATCAGTTGCGCGACCAGATGAATATCGGCCTGCACTTCGGCCATAAAGCCCGGATCTTGCAGCAGCGCGCTGATGTCCAGCCGCTTGACCGCGTCTTTCTGGATCACTTCCACCGCACTGGCCGGGAACAGGTTTTTCACCTCGCCAATCCAGCGTGCGGCGTTGGGCATCGACTGGCCATAGCCGCCACGACGATCCTGATAACCCGGCTTGTAAAGCTGTGCCAGCAGGCCATCAAGCTGTTTGTCTGCGCCGCTCAGATTGCCGAGTGACTCGGCGTCGTCTCCCAGCAGCAAGCGCCAGCGACGCTGGCGTTGTTTCAAGGCTTCGTTCTGGATACTCATGACGGATTACCTCCCTGTGCCATGGCCGATTGGTCAGTGCTCAATCCCAGCAACAGCGCCACACTGGCAACGGCCTGTTGTGCCAGTTCCGGGTCATTGTGGATATTCAGCGCTGTCACACTGATCTGTTCGTGTCCGACCCGATTGGCCAATTGTGTCAGTTCGGAGTGATCAAAGTTGGAGAACGAACGTCGGATCAACGGCAACACCCGGCGGAAATCGTCTTCTTCCAGTGACATCAACCAGTCGTCCAGCAAGCCAAACAGCACGTCGTCGTACAGCAACGACGATGCCGCATTCAGCAACAGACCTTCCGTCCAGGCGGCGGCCACTTCCACATCCTGACAGGCGGATACGTTCAGACGGAAACGCTGGTTCAGAGCCTCATCGTCCAGTACGCCCAGCTCGTGCAGCATCCGTGTGGTGCGCCCGGCCAGTACGGCATGAACGCCGTCATGGTCGCTGACCTGAATCAGAGCTTTGCGCCAGCGCTGACTGTGTTCGTCGTTTTCCATCAGATTGATGGCGCTGTGAGCTTTCTCAATCGCCTCTAACATACGATAGCTGGCGTCTTCATCAAGACAGGCACAGGCCGATGCCAGACCGTTACACACCCGGATAATGGTGCCATCGGCAATGTCGGCCAAACCGTCGGCGTCCAGTTTGCGCACGCTGCCGTAGCGCATCAGTTGCACCAGATTCAGCAGCGAGGTCATCAAATCCTGTAGGTCAGCGGACACTGCCGCCACATCGCGCAGACGCTGAATCGCCGCAGGAATGGCAACCGGCAAGTGACACAAGAACAACTGGTCGATATTGGCCACGATCGCGGCCACCGAGGTTGTGGCGTCGATCTGTTTCATGATGGTGCGGCTGGCGGCCAGCTCAACAGTATTGCCGAGCAGGCTGGCGTCGATCAGATGCAGGGAGAATTCCGGTTGCCAGCGCAGCTCCCACTCTTCCTTGAAGGTGCCCATGCCACCGCTGTGGTGTTCCTGTGCCCACGGTATGTTAAGCACTCGTAAGCGGCGGAACAGTTGCGAACGGTTCAGGCCAATCGGCTTGCGCAAATCGAGCGTCAGGTACTCGCTGGTATCGAGTTTTTTCAGTCGCAGCGCCTTGATGGCGGCGTTCAGATCCTGCTCGATGGGCAAGGTCGGAATGCTGTCTGGCAGCTTGCCCAGACGCTCGCCGATCACCACCTGATCGCGGATCTGATCCAGCGGTGCCTGCTTGCCTTCGGTCATCACCGTGCGGCTGGCTTCTTGCAGTTCGTCCAGCCCCGGTGTCGACAGGCCACGCAGAGCGGCCAGGTTCAGCGCCAGCCGCACCGCTTCGATTACATGGGCGCTGGAGCAATCAAAGCCCTTGCCTCGCAACGCCTGAGCGGTGCGAATCAGCCATTGAATACTGGCGTCTTCGGCGCTGCTGCCGCGTTGGTGATGTCGATACAGATGTTCGTACCAGGCCGGAGCCGTGACACCGGCACCGTAGCCGGATTCCTGACTCAAACGCTGGTAGTTGTACGGCACCCAGGCCACGTCCATCTTGCGTTTTTTCAACCCCTTAAGGGTGGCGTTATCGGCCTTGACCGTGACTTTGGCCGCCAGTGCCGGAACGTGCCAGGCACCGCAAATCACCACAATGGGGCCGTCGGTGTCTTTGCGCGCCTTGCGCAGTTGTTTGCGCATCCAGGCTTCCCGACGCTGTTCCAGTTCCAGATGCTCTTGTTGATCAGGGCTGAACTGTTCAATCTGTTGCAGCGTGTCGTCGTAGCGCTGGCGCGCGTCCGTCATCAGCTCGGCCATGGCTTCAAACAACGACAGGCCACTGCGATGACGTTCAATGCAAGCGTCCCACCAGTGTTCGTTGCAACGATAGCCCGCCGCAATGGCCATTTTATCCAGCAAGCTGGCGGAACATGGCAGCGGCTGATAGTCCGGTTCGTCGTCTTCCAGTTCAGCCTGATCGGGCTGTTCTTCAGACGGGTCTGCGACCGGTTCTTTTGTTTCGGTTTCGGTTTCGGTTGCCGCTTCTTTTACCGTTTCATTTACTGTTTCTTTGGCTGGCTCGGCTTCCGGTTTGGGAATCCGAATCCCCACCGGCAAGTCCATCATTCGCAACTCAATGCCGTGCTGGCTGGCGTAACGCATCGCCTGCCATTCCGGGGAAAATTCCGCCCACGGGTAAATCGCGCTATCGAGCGGGTGTTTGGGGTCGTACACCAGTTGCGCCACGGGCGGCTGCATCCCGGATTCTGCCATCAGCGCCCAACTGTCTTGCAACTCTTCAGCGCCTTCGAGCAAAATCAGCGCAGGCTGCAACTGCTCCAGCGCCTGATTCAGGGCGTGGGCGCATCCTGGCCCGTGGTGGCGAATCCCCAGCAGGGTTACCTGATCATCCACTGTCTTTCTCCTGCTTAAACAATGTCGCGCAGCGCTTCTTCCAGATCCCGATCCGCTGCCCGCGTCTTCAGCACCCGATCCAGATAGTTACGGAATACCTGACGGTCTTCGGCTTCTTTCACCACCACGCCTTCCAGGCCGTTGGCAATGTGTGAGGCTTCGATACGGCCATCGCCGTCACCCAGATACGCCGACATATTGATGGCCTGATTCACCACCGAGATAGCTTCCGCCGGACTCATGGTGGCGGTGGGTTTTTCCAGCTTTTCGGTGCCAGCCTGACCGCTGCGCAGCTCGCGGAAGACGTTCACCACGCGACGGATTTCCTCATCGGCATTCGGTGGCACTGGCAACGCCTGACCACGGCACAGCTTGTCCACGTTGCTGCGCACGATGCGGGTTTCGGTGTCGGCGTCGTCCGGCAACTCCAGTCGCACGGTATTGAAACGACGCGACAGCGCTTTCGAGAGATCGTTGACGCCTTTGTCCTTGTCGTTGGCCGTGGCGATGATGTTGAAGCCCTGATTGGCCATCACCACCGAATTCAGCTCCGGGATCGGCATCAGTTTTTCCGACAGAATGGTAATCAGCGCATCCTGCACGTCGGATGGAATCCGCGTCAGTTCTTCCACCCGTGCAATGGCTCCGTCTTCCAACGCCCGGAAAATCGGGGTTTTCACCAGTGCGTCCTTGTCGGTGCCCTTGCTCAGACGGTGGGCGTAGTCCCATTCGTACAGCACTTTTTCTTCGCTGATACCGGCGGTGCCCTGCACGATCAACTGGCTGTTACCGGAGATCCCGGCGGCCAGCAGTTCAGACAAGGTCGATTTGCCAGTGCCCGGAGGCCCATACAGCAACAGCGCCCGGTCAGTAGTCAGGGTCGCGACAGCCACTTCCACCTGACGATCCGCGCCGAAGTATTTGCACGGGATTTCGGTGCCGTTCACGTCACCACCACAGATAAACAGCACCACCGCCCGTGGCGACAACTGCCAGCGTTCCGGCTTCGGGTTCTGCTGTGCCTCGTCCCAGGCTTTCAGCAGCTCGATGTCCTGCTGGTAACGCTGCTCCGCCAACGGCTTGATCAGTTCGCTCATGGTTGCTCTCCTTGGTGGTGAGTGTCGGTGTTGGATTCGTTTATATGGGTTCGGAAGGCCATGGCAGCTTCCACCATGTCCATGCATTCGGGTTCGAAGGTTTGCTTGCTGCGTGCTTCCTGCCAGCGTTTGCAGGAGGCCAGGTCTTCCGGCGTCAGCGTCAGTACGGCCGCCCAGCGCAACAGATAATCGTTGGCGTAGTAATGGGCGGTTTTGGGCAATGCCTGAATCAGCGGCTGAAGCAGTGCTTGTGAGAGCCATGGCTCCAGTGCCACCTCGTTGCTCGCCAGCCATTGGGGCAACTCGGCGTTGGTCATCAGATGCGCTTGCTTGCCTTCGAGGCAGGTTTCGATCACCTGCGGTACGTCGTGGGTGCCGAGTGTTTGTAGCGCGCGTTCCAATGCAGAAGCGGCGCTGGAATCGGGTTTCGGGCAGGCTTTGCACCACCCCGCCAACGCTTGCCAGTCGCGGTAACAGACGCACGCTTTCAGTAGCTCGGTTTCCAGCTCGTCACCAAAGCGGGATTTCAGCAGTTTGCGCACCGCCGTGGCGGAATCGGTTTTGATCCAGCTCGCCAAACGCTGCGGCCCGGCCAGCATCAGCAATTGCAGCAAACGCGATACTGGCTGACTGCGGTTCATCGACTTCATATCGACAATACCGAGGGCTTTTAACTCGTCGGTCAGGGTTTCAGGCGGTTGAGGATCGGGCTTTTTCAGCCGCTGTACCGGAATGTAGGTCTCCAGCGATGCCATGATGCGTGCATTCCAGTCACGAGCGGCTTCGGTGAGAGTTTCAGGAACAAGAGTTTCAGGAACAAATGTAACGGACTCGTCCGTCCATTTCAGCAAGGTCATGGAACACAACGGGGACAACAGTGCGCGTACCTTGGCGCTGCGGTCTTCGTTGCGTTTGGCCAGCAGCCAGGTACTGACGTCCACCATCAGGGCCAGAGACTCCGGGGTGTTTTCTTGCTCCGCACGCGCCCAGACATCCGCAACCTGAGACACCAGTTGCTCCCGAATAGCCGCCGGAGCCAGCTCCCAGGACTCCTGCACCAGTTGCCAGACCAGCGCCACTGGCAGCGACGGCAGACAGGCCAGATAGCGTTCACGCACTGCGCGGGTGCTGTCGAATAATTCAGTCAGGGCGACGGCTCGACCATCCCGATCCGCCTCCAGCAGCCACTCTGGCCACACGTGCAACGGCGGCAGCTTGTCGTCATCCGGCAAGGTGGTGCTGCCCACCAGCTCTGGCGACAGCGCCACCAGCCAACGGCTGCGCTCGGACATCACCGTCATCAGTTCACGTCGAACTCCGGCGCTGGATTCACCTCGCTCACCGCCTTGCATCGCCTGAACGAACAGCTCGTCCGGCAGACAGAGCCGGTGCATCGCCAGCAAACGTCCGGCGACCCAGAAGCCCAGACGACCCGGCGGCGATACCAGCCGTCGCAGTTGCAGTCGTGCTACCGATGACAACGCTGGCCGGACTTCAACAGGCACGGTGGGCAGTTCGTCAAAGGTTTGTGATTCGGGCAAATAGCTGCACTGGTCACTGATCAGCGACAGGGACAGGGCTTCAAGAAAGCGTCCGGCGCGGTTGTTCTGGCTCTGCTCCAGCCGAGTCAGAATGGCGTCACCAGCGGGAAGCTGTTGCAACAAGGCATCGTAGGCAGCCGGGTCAGATTGCTGGTTCAGCCCCAGCACCGCCACCTTGCGCAGCTCGGCCAACGCTTTGGCAGACGTCAGATTCGCGTTCAGGTCAGAGCCTGAATCAGCACTCATTCCACGTCCTCCTGATCCAGATCGAGCGCAATCCAGCGGCCCTGTTGCAGACACGCCCACGGCGTCACCTGCTGGCCGTCAGTGGTGGTGACAAATACAGTGGCACTCTGATCGCCCATTGCCGCCAACAGCTCCCAGGATTTGGCCTGGGTTTCATCAATCAACAACAGGCAGCCTTGTGAGTCGGCCAGTGCCAGGCGCTGATCTTTCATCACCAAACGCACGTCTTGCAGCAGTAACGGCCATTGCGCCGGAAGTGGCTGGCGAATCCGCCCTTGCTGCAGTGTTGACACGGCTTTACGAATGTTGACGTGAGCGTAATTGGCCATCCAGTCAAATTCCTCGGCATTATCCTGTTGCAGGGCATGGGTGCGTACAAATGCCACTCGGCGGGGCGACCACTGCGAATAATACGTCGCTTGCCCCTGAATCAGCGTGCCTGCCACCAACCCCCGCTGAATGGCCTCCGGGTTAAACGGCGTAGCAAAATTCAGCACTTGCGCCAGTTGGCCGGTGCCGGTGTGCATCATCCAGATAGTTTGGGTATACAGTTCTCGTTCGTAGGTCAGATTCAGATTCAGAATCAGCCATTGACCTTCCACTTTCGGGCTCACTGCCAGCTCCTCCTTGCTTTTGTTCCAGCCAATGCGCATACGCAGTTCGTCCACCAGCCCGGCGGGCAGGTGTTCCCGCGAGCGATAACCGCGAATCAGGTTGTACAGCCAGGCAATTTCCAGCAGTACCTTATCCGTCCAGTTTGGCCCCTGTCCCATCATCAAGCGGATGGCCTCCAACTGACTGGCCAAACCACGTGCCTGGGCGTCCATCAGACGACGGCGGATTTGTTCCCATAAGTCATCGGTGCGTTTGGACGCTTCGATCAGACCTGTGCTGACAATGTCTTCGAGAAACCGCTCCAGCTCGTCGATACCTTGCTGAACGTTGGCTTCCCGAGCTTGCACCCGGCGTTCCTGAGCCGCCTTGTCCTTGACCTCGCCCGTGCCTTTATTAGCGGCTTTGGTGGCCTTGCCCTGAGCGGTGCTGTCTCGTTTGTCCAGCCAGGCGGTCAGGCCGTCCGGCATAGTATCGGAGGTCGCTGCGTCAGGATCTGACGCGACCAGCAGCATCAAACCCATGATGTGCTTGCAGGGCAGTTTGTTGACCGGACAGGAGCATTTAAAAGCGGGGCCTTGTAAATCCACAAAGCTGTCGTATTGACTGGAGCCTTGCGCAACGCCCCAGATGGCTCGCTCGGATATGCCGACGTTCTGGTACTTGCTGCGCTTGGCAATTTTGCGCGCCCGGTTCAGTGTGCCACTGTCCGGGGCCAGGCTTTCGGCCTGTTCGAGAGAAAGCGATGTCATAAAAATCATCCGTCCCTGGTTGGGTAACACAGAACGTATTACCCCAGAAATGATAAAGATGACAATGCTTATAGCGAAAATTTCTACGGCACCGTTACTTTTGCCAAGTAATTCTCGTTCTTGATCAGAGAAAGAGCGCAAATATGGCACTGACACTCATTAACTACGCATTTCAAGGTACTCCTTCTTACCCCAAAAGAAATAGCTTGCCATTGTCTGCCAATTGGTTTGATGATGTTTTATCCAATCGTTATACCTGAGCACACCTCTCAGTCTTTCAAGTCATTACGCAGGAATTACCATGAATACCCTCAGTCGATCACTGCTCGCACTGCTTGTTTTACTGACTGCATTGCCTTTCTCTCTCTCCAGCCAAGCCATGACGGACGCAGAAGCGGTTAACGTCTCCGGCAGCCAGCGGATGTTGTCTCAACGCATGATGAAAAGCTATTTGATGCTGGGAGCTGACATCAAGGTGGATGATGCCCGCAAGCAACTGGATAAAAGTGTGGGCCTGTTTGAAGAGCGCCTTCAGGCACTATTGACTTATGCACCCAATCGCCCCATTCGAGACAAACTCAAGAAAGTTGAAGCTCTGTGGAGCCAACACCGCCAGGCCATTCTGGCCACCCCCGACAAGGCTCATATCAAACCGCTGATGGCCGCAAATATCGAATTGCTGCAAGCGTGCCACCGGGTGGTATTGGCCATTGCCAAACACTCCGGTCAGGCCAGTGCCGAACTGGTGAATATTTCAGGCCGTCAGCGAATGCTGTCGCAACGAATCGCCAAGGCCTACATCGCTCTGTACTGGAACGTACAATCCGCTCAGGTGCGGGAAGAATTTGAAGAAGCCAAGCAGCAGTTCAGCGCGGCTTTGCTGAAGCTGAAAGAGTCGCCGCTGAATAACCGTCAGGTCACTCAGGCACTGGAGCGGGTGGAGTCACAGTGGCATTTTTCACAGTCCGGTTTTCGCCTGAATGCCAATGGACACTATGTGCCGACCATTATCTCGGTCACCACCGAGTCGATTCTTTGGAAAATGAACGACATTACTCATATGTATGAGGAAATCATGGAAGCCCAGAAAAAGATCTGACACTCACTCTTGACGTGTTCTGACCGGCAGGGAAGCCAAAAACACCCGAGCCAGGTAATAACAGGGCCTAGATATGAATCAATATCAAGAAACCTAAGGCAAATCAGACAAACCTGCCAAAACCTGCGCCACCCCTCTTGACAATTTATAAAATCCATTCTGATTGTCAAACAATCGTTCATTTGGATGTATCCTGTATGAACATTTTAAAGCCCAGTTTCACTGATTCAGCAACCATAGCTGCTGATGTTTTACTCAAGGATATTCCAGATGAAAACGCTGACTCACATCCTTTCCGTCGCACTGCTGCTTACGCTTTTTGCCGGTCACAGTCACGCTCTCAGCGATGCCGAAGCGATTAACCTGGCCGGTAGCCAGCGGATGCTGTCCCAACGCATGATGAAAAATTATCTGATGATTGGTGCCGACATCAAAGCTGATCGGGCTCAGAAGCAACTGGATGAAAGCATTGCTCTGTTTGAAGAACGCTTGCTGACTTTACAAGACTACGCTCCCAGTCACAGCATCAAGAAAGCCCTCTCCAAAATTGAGGATGTCTGGTTTCAGCACCGCCAGAAGTTGCTGCAGAAGCCCAAACAGGATCAAGTCGAATCGCTGCTGGTTGAAAACCGCAAGTTGCTGACGGCCTGTCACCAGAATGTTCTGGCAATCACCAAACAGGCAGGCGTTGCCAGCGCCGATCTGGTGAATATTTCCGGTCGTCAGCGCATGTTGTCCCAGCGAATTGCCAAAGCGTATATTGCTATGTATTGGGACATCGACTCGGAAGGCGTTAAACAGGAGTTTGAACAAGCCAAGGTAGAGTTTAATAACGCTTTGGGCAAACTGCAGAAGTCATCCATGAACACCAGCGAAGTCAACGATGCTCTGGGTCGTGTGGAGTCCCAGTGGAGGTTTTCCCAGACCGGCTTCAAGCTGGATGAATCGGGCAAATACGTTCCGACGATTATCTCGGTCACTACCGACTCCATTCTCAAGAAAATGGACGCCATCACCAAAATGTACGAAGGCATTATGAACAGCCAGCAGAACAGTTGATCGCTCACTTTCACTATTCGCCTGATAAGAAACCCGGACAGCCAACGCTGCCCGGGTTTATTTTTGCGCCACCGCCTTGTGTTCCAATATCGGCATTCCAGCTCTGAGATGCTGCCAGCAGTCTCCGAAGCGCAAGACAGTCCAGGCTTGCCACCACTGGTCATCGTCCTATCATGGAAACCCTATCCCGCCCACCGGTCAAACAGGAAGCTCCTCCATGAACATGATTGAGGTTGTCAAAAACCGCTACGCCACCAAACACTTCGATGCCAGCCAAACCATCCCGGATGAAACCTTTGAACAAATCAAAGCCCTGTTGCGCTTCAGCCCATCCAGCGTGAATTCCCAGCCGTGGCATTTCGTCATCGGCCACACACCGGAAGCTCGTCAGCGCCTGACAGCCGGAACACAAGGAGCATTTGTCTTTAATTCAGCCAAGGTACTGGATGCGTCACACGTGATTCTGTTTTGTGCCAAAACCGATATAGACGATGACTACCTGCAGGCACTGCTGGAGCTGGAGGAACAGGCTGGCCGCTTTGCAGATCCATCGTTCAAAGAAACCGTTCACGCCGGTCGTCTCAAGTTTGTGAACATGCACCGTTACGATCTGAAAGATGCCCAGCACTGGATGGAAAAGCAGCTGTATCTGAACATGGGCACGGTCTTGCTCGGAGCCGGTGCGCTGGGCATTGATGCCGTGCCGCTGGAAGGTGTGGACACCAAGGCCCTGAACGACGAGTTTGGCCTGATCGAGCAAGGCTACACCGCCGTGGCCATGGTATCGCTGGGCTATCGTGCCGAAACGGACTTCAACGCCACACTGCCCAAAGCGCGCCGGTCAGAAGACGAGATTTTCACCCTGCTGCCCTGATCAGCCCTTGCTGATTTGCCAGAGCTTGCTTCTGTCCCGCAGAGGCATTGCTCCACTTGCCAGGTTGGGGTAGCGTGGCGTTCACGAAAACCCATTCCTCAAGAACCACTCTTTAAGGATTCCCATGCTTGCCACTCTGATTTCGGCGGGGCTGCCGATTGCACTGATTCTGGTGATGACCGGCGTTGGTTTAGGACTGAAACCGGACGACTTTCGCCGTGTTATTCAGGAACCCAAGGGCTTTATGGTCGGCGCTCTGGCGCAGTTGATATTGCTGCCCCTGATGGCACTGCTGATCATTGAATTATTCGGACTCAGCGGCGGCGTTGCCATTGGTCTGTTTATCATCGCGCTGTGTCCGGGCGGCTCCACCTCCAACCTGTACAGTATGCTGGCCAAGGCCGATGTCGGTTTGTCTGTCTCCCTGACCGCTGTCGTTGGCTTTATCACGCCCTTTACCATTCCCCTGCTCGGTGCCTGGGCGATTGCCCATTACAGCGATGCCGACAGCGCCATCAGCCTGCCGCTGGTTTCGACCTTTATCAAACTGGTTGTGGTCGGTGTGATTCCGGTGATTGTCGGCATGGCCATTCGGGCGAAGTGGTCGGATTTTGCCACCCGCGCGGAACCCTGGGTCAACCGTTTCTCGATGTTCGTGCTGGCGTTGGTGATCATTGCCATCAGCATCAAGCTGGGGCCACAACTGGGTGCTGCTGCCACCGCTGCCGGGCCTGCCGCACTGGTGTTGAATCTTGTCACCATGCTGGCCGGTTACGGACTGGGCAAACTGCTGCTGCATCGTGAAAATCAGGCGCGCACCATTGGCATTGAAGTGGGCCTGCAAAACGGCACCATGGCGCTGATGATCACCAGCGGCATTCTGCAAGACAACCTGATGTCCATGGCTCCCATCATCTACAGCCTGCTGATGTTTGTGACTGCCACCCTGTTCACTCTGTTTTTACTCAAGCGTCCGGCGACAGCCTGATTTCTGAGAGTTCTCCAAAGTGCCAACGGCGTCATGCCTTTGGCGCTATCTATTTCCTGAAAGTCTTCCAACAGCGCCTATACTTGTTCCGAATATTCTTATCACGGTTACAACAAGGAAAACCGATGAAACACATTGCACTCCCGATCATTGCCAGCGTTGTCATTGCCTCTCCCGCCATGGCTGAAAAGCCCGAGTGGGCCGGTCAAGGCAAACCGGATCGTGCGGCGCTAGAAGCGCATGTCGATGCCATGAAAGCCAAGGGCAAGAACAAAGCTGACGAGATGAAAGCCGAAGGTCAGAATAAAACGGGCGTTATGGATGACATCAAAGCCCAGGGCAAAAACAAAGTCGAAGAGATGAAAGCGAAGGGACAAGCCAAGGCTGACGAAATCAAAGCCAAAGGCCAGGCTAAAGTTGACGAGATGACATCCAAAGGGCAAACCAAAGCCGATGAGATGAAATCCCAGAGTCTGGGCAAAGCTGACGAAGTCAAAGCCAAAGGCGACAAGGCCCGCCAGGAAACTGAACAAAAGGCGAGCAAAACCGCTGAAACAACCCAGGAAAACAAGCCCTGGTGGAAATTCTGGGGTAACTGATTCGCCGTAACCCACAGAACTGCATCTGACGCCTGATTCACTCACGCGTCAGATCAAGTCTGAACTGCGACAAATCAGATCGCAGATTGCTCTTTGATCAATTCCCGAATCACCTCCACAAACATTTCAACTGGCTGGCCACCCGACACCGCATAGCGATTGTTGAAAATCATGGTTGGCACCGAGCTGACCCCTTGTTGCTGCCAACGCGCTTCCAGTTCACGTACCTCTTCCGTGTAACGTCCACTGGCCAGAACCTCCGCCACTTCAACGCCGTCCAACCCCACCTGAGTCGCCAGTTCCACCAGCACAGCATGATCGCTGACATGGCGATTTTCGGTAAAGTTGGCAACAAACAGCGCCTGCTTGAGAGCCAGTTGTTTGTCGGAAGTTTCACCCGCCCAATGCAACAAGCGATGCGCATCCAGCGTGTTCCACTTGCGGCTGTCGCTATTGAAGTCGAACACAAACCCCTGCTCTTTGCCTCGGGCAATAATCGCCGCCTGAGTCTGCGCCACCTGCTCGGATGAGATGTTGTATTTGGACATCAAATAGGTCGTCAGATTTTCGCCGTTCTCGTCCATGCCCGGTGCCAGCTCAAACGGCTGGAAGTGAATATCGGCGTTCACCTCGCTTTTTACTTGCTCCAGTGCGGCCTGCAGGCTGTTCAGCCCAACCACGCACCAGGGGCAAACCACGTCGGAAACAAAATCAATGCGTACTGTGTGAGTCATACAAGATCCATTGAAAAACGGTAAAGAAGCAATCAACAGACGACAGTCTGCCAAAGACACCGCAATTCGGAAGGCCGTCACCGGAAACAATCTATTCCCTTCCAGCCCGCCTATTCCCCTGCCAGCCAATGAACTCCATAATCACCGCCCCTACCGATACGTGTACTCTGTTTATGCTCAGGGACGAACCGTCAACGCCCGCACACTCACCGTCAACGCTTCCCACGACTTCCCGCATCTCGGTGGTTGCAGTTATCGCCAGCGGCTTGATGTTGCTCGGATTGGCTGGCGGCGCGGTGCTCTGGTGGCTGGATAGGCAATATCCCTTGCCGCTCACGGCACAAATAGCCCACATACAAACAAGCAATCCGCAAACAGACAATCTGCAAACAAGCAGCCCGCAAACAGACAAGGCACACACCACCGATGTATCTTCCCCCTTGCTGCTGCATTCATTGGATTCATTGGATTCAGCCCAGCAGTTTGCGCGCGTCGTAACCGACCGCCATGGACGACCGCTGCGGGCTTTCCCCGATGATCAGGGCGTCTGGCGCTATCCGGTGTCGCTGGCTCAGGTATCGCCCCACTACCTGAAGGCACTGATTCAATACGAAGATCGCTGGTTCTGGCACCATCCGGGCATTAACCCCTTCGCGATCCTGCGCGCCAGTTGGCAAAACCTGCGCTGCGGCTGTGTGATTTCCGGCGGCTCGACCCTGACCATGCAGGTGGCACGACGTCTGTTCCCGCATCGGAAAACCTTGTCAGGCAAGCTGACCCAGGCCCTGCGAGCGCTGCAACTGGAATGGCATGTCAGCAAGGAACAGATTCTGACCCTGTACCTGAATTACGCCCCCATGGGCGGTGTGATTGAAGGCGTGGAAGCGGCCTCGCGCCTGTATCTGGACAAACCCGCCGCCGAGCTGTCACTGGCCGAAGGTGCCTTGCTGGCGGTATTGCCACAAGCGCCTTCCCGGCTACGACCGGATCGTCACCCTGAACGGGCGCTGGCCGCTCGGGACAAGGTGCTGAAACGCCTGCTGGATTTCGATCAGATTTCATCCGCTGAATACGAACGGGCGCAACTAGAGTCCCTGTTTGCCTATCAGCCCCATACGCCTCAATCCGCACCCTTGCTGTCGCGCGCACTGATCCAGCAATCGCAACAGAGCGTGATCCAGACCACGCTGGATGCCGACCTTCAATTCGAGCTGGAAACCTTGCTGGCACAAGAGATTCGTCGCTTCCCCAAACACCATTCGGCGGCCATTCTGGTGCTGGACAATCACACTCAGGAAATACGGGCGTATCTCGGCTCGGCGGACTTTCGCAGTCACAATCGTTTCGGCCACGTGGATATGGTTCACGCCAGCCGTTCACCCGGTTCCACGCTCAAGCCGTTTATTTACGCACTGGCACTGGATGACGGGCTGATTCACGGTGCCAGCCTGCTGCGCGATGTACCGCGCTTGCGTCAGGCCTATCGCCCCGACAACTTCGCCAGCAACTTTCACGGCCCGGTAACACCACGCGGCGCATTACAGGACTCCCTGAATTTGCCCGCTGTTCAGGTACTGGAAGCCCTGACTCCTGAACGGTTTACGGCGGCTCTGTCCAGTGTTGGAGCGCACTATCGGCTGCCTGCCGGTGGCAAACCCAACCTGGCTCTGGCGCTGGGGGCTGGCGGCATGAGTTTGTGGGATCTGGTGATGCTCTACAGTAGCCTGATGCATCAGGGTCAGGTGCGGGAACCGCGAGTTCAGGCCATCTCTACGACAACCATTCCAAAAACACGCCCGTCTCACTGGTTACTGTCGCCGGAAGCAGCCTGGGTGACGGCAGACCTGTTGCGAAACCCACTGCCCAACCGCGCCCGCAGCAGCGCAGTAATGCAACGCCAACCGATTCTGGGCTGGAAAACCGGCACCAGCTACGGCTACCGCGATGCCTGGGCTTTAGGCGTCACGCCGCGTTACACCATTGGCGTGTGGTTTGGTCGCCCGGATGGCACGCCATCACCCGGACACTACGGCGCGCTGACCGCACTGCCATTATTACAGCGCCTGTTTGATCTGCTGGATCGACAGCCACAATGGCCCGATGCACCCGATAGCGTCGAACGCCAGACCTTCTGCTGGCCACTGGGGAATTTTCTCAATACCACCCCGGAAATGCACTGCCACCAGCAACACAGTGGCTGGACGATTCGTCAGCAAAGCCCGCCAACCTTGCGTGTGGCCGAACTCGATGGTCACCATCCCAACCCACTGCCTGTACGGCTCAGCGACAAAGGGCTGCGCATCGATAATCAATGCGAGCTGGCGATGCACAGCCTGCAACGCATCGCGCTCTGGCCTGCGTCACTGGAACCCTGGGTTGCCCGACGCTGGCGACTTCAGCAACAGCTACCCAAACACGATCCACGCTGCCCAACCGCACAACTGCCCACATTGCCGCTGCAGATTACGGGCATCGAACCCGACAGCCGGGTGCGTTCTGCCTTGATGCAACAGGGCGGCAGTCAGGAGCTTCCTATCCTGACTCTGGCCACCCAGGGCGGGTTGGGTCAACGTGACTGGTATCTTAATGGTGAATATCTGAACTCCAGTATCAACAGCGCTTCATTGCAGGTGCCAACCCGTCGCCTGGGCGAACAGCGCCTACTAGTGATCGACGAGCAAGGCAACGCCGATCAGGTGCGTTTTTTTGTCGATTAAAGCCCATTATGATCGGCTGTCGGCAATCACTGACGCACCGCACCGGTAATCTCCCGCGCACGATTCAATGCAGCAAGCCGTACAACAATTCGCTACAATGCGGCGATATTTCGATTGCACAGTGTGTCGTTACACGACTCCCCATTTCACAGAAGGCTGTCACCCCATGACTGATCGCATTACCATCACTCGCCCTGACGATTGGCACCTGCACCTGCGCGATGGTGCGGTTCTGGAGCATACGGTGCCGCCCACGGCTCGGGTTATGAAACGCGCGATCATCATGCCGAACCTGCAGCCACCGGTGATGAATGCCGAACAGGCGCTCGACTACCGCACCCGCATTCTGTCCCGCGTGCCACAGGGCCTGAACTTCGACCCACTGATGGTGCTGTACCTGACGGATAACACCACCCCGGAAATGATCGCCGAAGCCAAAGACGCCGGACACATTGTGGCCGCCAAGCTGTACCCGGCAGGCGCGACCACCAATTCAGATTCCGGCGTGACCGATCTCGGCAAGCTGGATGAGGTTTGCGCCGCGCTGGCCGAAAACGACATGAAATTGCTGGTACACGGCGAAGTCACCCACGATGACGTGGATATTTTCGACCGCGAAAAAGCCTTCCTCGACGATATTCTGGCCCCGCTGGCCGCACGTCACACCGACCTGAAGCTGGTGGTCGAACACATCACCACCGCCGACGCCGCTGAATTTGTACACTCTCAGGGCGACAACGTCGCAGCAACCATCACGGTTCAGCACCTGAACTACAACCGCAACCACATGCTGGTGGGCGGCATCAAACCCCACTTCTACTGCCTGCCGATTCTGAAGCGCAACACGCATCAGCGAGCCTTGCAGGAAGCGGTCATCAGTGGCAGCCCGAAATTTTTTCTCGGCACCGACAGCGCGCCTCACGCCAAGGGTGCGAAAGAAAGCGCGTGTGGTTGTGCCGGATGCTTCAGCGCCTACGCGGCTATTGAGCTGTACGCCGAAATCTTTGACGAACTGGGTGCACTGGATAAACTGGAAGGCTTCGCCAGCTTCTTTGGCCCGGACTTTTACGGCCTGCCACGCAACAGCGATGAAATCACGCTGGTGAAAGAACCCTGGCAAGCGCCGGTGGAAATGCCGTTCGGTCAGGACGTCATTGTACCGCTGCGTGCCGGTGAAACCCTGCAATGGAAAATCGACTACTAATCTGTCGCCAACAAGGTCTAAAATGAGCAACTCTGCTGCCGGAAACGGCGACTCCCAAGAAAAATCCCTGATGGCCCAGCGTTTTCGCGGCTTCCTGCCTGTGGTCGTGGACGTTGAAACCGGCGGTTTCAACCCGGACACCGACGCCCTGCTGGAAATTGCCATGGTCACTCTGCGCATGGACGATGACGGCTACTTGCACCCTCATGAAACCATGGCGGCCAATATCCATCCGTTTGATGGCGCGAACCTGGAAAAAGAAGCCCTCGACTTCACCGGCATCGACCCGTTCGACCCTGAACGCGATGCGGAATTCGAGATCGACGTGTTAACCAGCATGTTCCAGACCATTCGCCGCGATATCAAAAAGAATGACTGCAATCGTGCGGTTCTGGTGGGCCACAATGCCCATTTCGATCACTCTTTCCTGCGTGAAGCCATCGATCGAAACGACATCAAACGCGATCCGTTTCATCCGTTTTCTTCGTTCGATACGGCTTCCATTGCCGCCATCGCACTGGGACAAACCGTACTGGCCAAAAGCTGCCTGACAGCAGGGATCGACTTCGATAACCACGCTGCTCACAGTGCCGAATACGACACCATGAAAACCGCTGAATTGTTCTGCTTTATCGTCAACCGTTACAAGGATCTGGGCGGCTGGCCGCTGGCAATTGAGCCGGGCCGAGACCTGAGTAACGACTGATCATGGAGCATGAATTCTGGTACGAAGGCAGGCGTCCGATTGCACGTCTGCCACTGGAACAGCAAGCGTTCGGGCCATGGTTGACCGACGAGCTCGGCAACGACCGAACACGGATTAGCACCCTGCTCGACGTCATCGAACAACTGCTATCCAGTGCGCAGGTGGACTATCGCTGGCAGGGGCGGGAAATGGTGCTGATTCTGAATCGGGAAGAAGCCGAAGTTATTGCCCATACTCTGCTGCAAGACGAAGACGACGTTCTGGACGAACCGGATCTCGACCTGCACGACTCCGACCAGCAAGGCGGCTGTGGCCTGGAAGACTTTCAGGATTTACTGCTTGCCTGGCAAGCCTTTATCAGCGGCTGATTACATCCGTCGCTGTTGCACACAGCCATGCTGACAGCATGGCTGTGGATGCCCCAGGTCAGCCCCCTTCAACCGTCTCTCCCAACAACACCCTGCACAGCCCTTCTATCCCCTGACCACACACAACAGCCTTCACTAACCAGCTCTTGCCGCAGAGGTTACTTTATCAATGACACCTGACATTGGATGCTCCGGTGAACATGGGTATGATCGATCAACTGGACAAAACCAGCCATGAACAATCGCTATTCCAAGGAGTGAATATGTCTGTTGATTTAAGAAAAAATGTGATCGATCTCAGCAAGAAAGCCAAGGTAGAACTGACGAAAAAAGGACTCGAAAACACCAAATCTCAGGTTGTACTGGTCTTGGATATATCCAAGTCCATGAACCGTTTGTTCAAGTCCGGGGTTATTCAGGAACTGATAGAGCGCATGCTGGGGCTGGCTCTGAATTTTGACGACGATGGCGACATTGACATCATGCTGTTCGGGACAAACGCCTATCAGTTACCGGCAGCCTCCCTTGACGATCTGGAAGGCTATGTTGACCGGGAAATACTTGCACACTACAAAGTAATAGAAGCCACCAAATACGCCACTGCATTGCATTTGATTAACGAGAAATACCAGGGCAACAAAGCAGAGCCGGTTTTCGTGATCTTTGTGACGGATGGCAATAACAGCGACAAACGAGAATCGACCGAGCTGATTACCAAGCTGTCTCACGAATCCATCTTCTTTCAGTTTGTTGGCATCGGTAAAGAAGACTTCCCCTACCTCCGAAAACTGGACGACTTACCCAATCGATTTATCGACAATGCCGGATTCATGCATATTGATGACCTGTCTGACATTGATGACTCCGTGCTCTACTCACGACTCCTGAACGAATACCCGGACTGGCTCAAAGAGGCAGATACCAAAGGCATGTTATAGATTGGGAATGAATCCGGTGTGTGCAGGCGCTTGAATACAGTCTGCACATACCGGAATCATCAATAATGAAACCTGAGCCAACCAAGGCGATGCTGAACAGGCCAATATCAAGGAAAAACACATGAAAGACACCATCACCTGCTATCGCCCCCTGGGTCAGGCTGAACTGGATCTGGTTGCTGCCAGTGGCTACTACAACTACAGGGAGCATCTATTTAATCGGAGACCTGATAATTTTTTAGTCAAAAACCACCACAAAGGATCAAATTAAAACCTTAATAGGCTGTTTTTCCGCTAAAAATGAGGGAACTCTTACTGTTCTAGATTAAATGGATGCCCCCTACGGGCTATATCTCTTCGGCAAAACTGTAGGAGGCGAACTTGGCCTGATTTAAACCAAACAGTCCCCTTAAAGCTTAGAGCGATTCACAAAGATTCCACCATCTGAAAAAGTCAGGAGCAATGAAATTAAAACATAAACCAATATGAATTAAGTCACAAGAATGTAGGCTAGATACACTAGTAAAGCCAATACAAACAAGAGAACCAGTATTGACTTCCTTTTCCCCATTGAAACCAATATTTTCATCAACGAAATTATTTGATTGGACTGAAAAAAATTGGGCATTAAAAAAATTGACATATAAACCCCAAACAAAACACAAAACCAAACAAAAGGATTATTCGCCAAAAATCCAGAAGCACTAAGCAACCATTCAATGGCTAATTTTTCTTCCTCAACCAAACTTGAGACAGAAAAAGATATCACTCTAAGATATGAGAAAAAAGCAGTTAAAACAAAGACAGTCCAAGTCAAAGTTTGATTAATTCTGACTTTTCTCTCATCCAATTCATATGAAAGTTTATCTTTACATACTTCGATAGAAGATTTCAAATTATCATCTTCCAAAAAAATAAAACGTTTAGGCTTTTCAGTGCAAAAAAGTTTTTTAAATGTTTTTATATATTCCAAAACACCAAGAGCACTAGAGTATGCCTCGTACGTATTATGCCTTTTGTGGTCAAGCACCCTTTTATACATACTCCTCAGAGTTTCATTTTTCCACACTCTTTGAGATTCCAAGCTCCCTTCGCACTCATAAAGATCTGTAATGGTATCTGTGCGTGAGTTATGATGCTGATGAGTATGACATATATCTTTGATGAAAAAATATGCCTCACTAGATGAGTGGTGAAACTTTTCTTCCTCTATATCAGCGATACACTTAAGCTCTATCTTGCCCGTACGATAGAGTTTGAAATCAGCTTTTAAAACAGAGCACGGAAGTATATCTTTAAATCTTTCTTCAAAAGGCTCTTCCAAAGAGCCTTTTTTTCTTGAGTTTTTTATGTAATTTTTAATACTCAAACGATCATCAGAAAACTCCTCTGATCTAAACATAAAAGCCTGACCTATCAAAGGGGAATTAATATCAACTGTTGAGTCACTGGCATGAGCATAAAGTAAAAAATCAAAATCACCGCTCACACCAACAATAAACTTTTGGATTAATTTCCCTAAACCCAAAAATGATGTCCCATCAGACAAATCTCTTTCTTGATGGCAAACAATATACCTATTACCTGCACACCCTATATTAATTGAAGCAGCTGGCTTCTGATGCTTCATATGCCCTTTGGTGTGACCAACAACTCCAAATGACAACCGCCCTCCAACCGTTGGGATCCATCCTAAGTAGTTCTTTTCCATTTTATTTTATAATAGCTTCAATAGCTTCATCGCTGATAGTACCTTGTAACTTCAGCTCTTTAGTCTTGCGATCAAAAACGAGTCCAGCATGAATGTTATGATCTCTCACGCTTCCTGGCTTAGCATCCACGGTACCAAAAATGACATTTTTAACCCCGCCAGACAGATAGCGAACACGCTCGATATCCTTGGAATCAGCATCAACAATTTTGATGAGAATGTAAGTCGTATATACAATAAAACAAAATACAACAGTAACTATTAACGCCATTAAAATAGACATAACTATATTTTAATCTGTGCTTTTTAATGCCAAACTCATACTTAGCACCACTTATACACAGCTTATCCTCAAATTTATCCACAGGGCTTAAAAACAAGGATAATTACACCACAAAAACCACCTAGTTTCTATCAGACAAAAGCGACAAAAAATACGGATTGGTGTGTATACCAAATAGCCATAAGGAAATTAAAAACAACGATTCTTCAATTCAACACATTGAAGTACCGAGGCTTCAGCAAGCTGTTAATTTCTATTTGCGCTGCAACACCCCCTCCTCTAACCAAAAAAACCATCCTTGGGGCCACTCTGCTATCCCTGCCTAAACACTCACCCTTCAGGCACTAACCCACCACGCTCGCCAGTCCAACCGGGCCGCCGTCGAATTCCTGCACAGCGTCGATCAGTGCCGTCCACAGGTAGTCGGTGGAGGCGTTATCGCAGAGGATGGAGTACGCCGTCAAGCCATTGATTTCCTGATGCACGATAATGCCATTGATGCGTGCCAGTGAGGTCTGGGCAATGCTGCCCACCGGGAAGGCTTCCTCTCGCAGGTCAACGCCGCACAGCTTCGCCATCACGTCGCTGACGTGTTCGCCGGTCAGCATCAGCCAGCCGTGGGAGTCCATGCAGAACAGCGGGTAACAGGCGTCCGGTGTGGTATCCAGACAGCCACTGTCACAGGCATCGAGTCCGGGCAGTTTGGCCAGTGTTTCACCGCGATTGGTGAGGCTACCGAGCAACCAGTATTCAGTGTTGCTCAGACGCAGTACCCAATCACCATCGGCTCCGGCGGCAGCCTGGTTAGGACGTGCTGGTATCGGTAGCCCGGCGTTGCCGAGCAGCTCCGGTGTGCCAGCGCCGCGATAGCCAGCTCGTAACAAGCCGGACAAATCCAGCACGCCCGCCTTTTTTGCCCGTTCGGCATCCTGCTGATTGAAGCGTTGCGGTAATGGCTGGCCGTCTGACGCCAGCATTGGCTGGGCGACGGCGGTGCGGCGGTAGCAAGCGCTGCGTGACAACGCTTCTTCGGCCCAGAACTGGCCGTTGTCTGGCTGCACTGATTCAGTTGACTGAGTCATATTACATCTCCTGTCGGGCTTGTTCGGGGTCGTAGAAAGGCAGTTCAACCACGGTAGCGTTCACCAGTTGGCCGCCCTCTACCCGAATCGGGAATTGCGCGCCGGGTTCAGACTGCTGGATGCCGACATACGCCATGCCGATGATGGTGCCGACTGCCGGTGAGTATTCACACGAGGTGATATGGCCGGTAATCGCACTGGCGCTGGAACTGTCGCTGAGCACGATGTGCCCTTCTTCCGGCTTCTTGCCTTGCTTGATCAACTCGGTTGGCAAGGTAAAGCCCACCAGTTTGCGGGTTTGCGGACGCTTCATCACGATGTCTACCGCACGCTTGCCATTGAAGTAAGGCTTGTTCTTGCTGATCGCCCACGACAATCCCAATTCGCCGGGATGGCTCATGCCGTCGGTGTCCTGGCTAACGATGATGTGGCCTTTTTCCAGACGCAACAGACGCTGGGTTTCGACCCCGAATGGCTTGATATCAAATGCCGCACCGGCGCTCATCAAGGCATCCCACAGGGCTTCGCCGTAACGACTCGGCACGTGGATTTCGTAGCCCAGCTCACCGACAAAACCAACTCGCAGCAGACGCGCTGGAATCTCGGTGGTATCCGAGAACTTGCCCGGCACCTTGATTTTGCCTTCACGGCAGGCCAGATACGGGAAGCCGTCGGAACTGAGATCCAGATCGGTCAGGGTTTCCAGCACTTTGCGGCTGTCTGGCCCGGCCAGATTCACCGCTGCAAACGCTGCCGTGACATTGGTGATGTCCACATTCAGACGCCACTGGGTGTTCCAGAAGGTCATCAACTGATAGACCGAGCTAACACCCGTGGTGGTCGCGGTGACGTAGAAATGGTCGTCGCGGAAGCGGCAGGCCACGCCGTCATCAATCACCACGCCCTGCTCACTGGTCAGCACCGCGTAGCGGGTCTTGCCCACCGGCTGTTTCAGGAAGCCAAAGGTATAGATGCGGTTCATCAATTCGGCGGCGTCCGGGCCGCGCAGTTCGATGCCACCCAGCGTGCTGACGTCAATCACACCGACACGGCTGCGCACGTGGCGCGCTTCCGCTTCGATGCAGTCATCACGGTTCTGACGCGTTGGCTGACTGTTCTGGTCAATGCTCAGACCAATATTGGCCGGGTAATAAGCCGGACGCTGCCAGGTGCCTGCTGGAATCATCTTGGCGCCCAGCGCCTTGTGACGATGGTGCATGGCGGTTTCACGGTACGGATCGAACATGCGTCCAGCGAGGTATGACAGCTTCTCGGCGACTAACGGCGGACGTGCAGTCGTCACACCGGTTTCGGTCACAGTGCGATCGGTTGCTTTAGCCACCAGTCGTGCGGTTGGCAATGCAGAATGACGGCCCTGAGACGGCCCCATGCCAACGGTCGAGAAACGTTTTACCAACTGCACATCCCGATAGCCCAGACGCGTGGCGTTAACGATGTCCTTGCTTTGCAGGTCTTCATCAAAATCCACGAAGTCCTTGCCTTTCGGGTGCGGGAAGATCGGCCAGTCGTAGTTCACCCGACGAGCACACACCACGTCTGGCAGCGGCTGATCGGAGGCCACACCCAATGCGGCCAATGCTTCCAGCGCTGCTCGCTGGCCATCCGCCATCACGGCTTCCAGAGTGTGAACGCTGTTGACCGATCCGGCGATGTGCAGAATCTCGGGCAGTTTACTGAGGCTGAATTCAGCCTTGTCATCGTCGTAACTGAGCTGGCCGCCCGCCTGACATAACAACTGATAGGCAGGCATATAACCCGCCGACATGCACACCAGATCACAGCGAATCATGCTGCCACTGTCAGCCACCTTGCCCGGCTCACGAATACGGCGAACGTCCACGGCGGTAACCCGGTCGCCATCACCACCACCCTTGGCCTCATACACTGTGCTTTCAAACAGCACCGGTATGCCCAGGTCTTCGACGTCGAACAGCAGCTTCTGGGAATCAGCCGCAGGGCGCATATCCACAACGGCCTGAACAACCACGCTCTGACGATGCAACTGAACAGCCGC
Source organism: Oceanobacter sp. (assembly GCA_045430275.1). Classification (GTDB taxonomy): domain Bacteria; phylum Pseudomonadota; class Gammaproteobacteria; order Pseudomonadales; family Oceanobacteraceae; genus Oceanobacter. The sequence continues at coordinate 29,613 of JAILXU010000021.1, forward strand.
TAGATAGCCATCATCATTGCCGGTAACAACCACCGCTTCGTTGCCAGGTTTGACTGCGTAATGCTTCATCAGACGCATCGCGGCGCTGGACATCACCACACCCGGCAAATCGTTGTTGCGGAACACCACGTGTTGCTCGTAGCTGCCGGTGGCCATGATGCATTCTTTCGCACGCACCTTATACATGCGCTTACCTTGCAGCACAGGCAGCCAGTTATCGGTGAACCAGGCGTTACAAATGGCGTTGGTCATCACCCGAATATTGGCGTGCGCTTCCACACGGCCAATCAACCGCTGTCGCAGAGATTCCGGGTCGGAATGATCCGGGAAATCGGCGTAGGTCAGCGAGCCACCCAGAACCGGATTCTCTTCCACCAGCAACACCTGAGTACCCGCATCGGCGGCGGTCAGGGCAGCACTCAGCCCCGCTGGGCCTGCGCCGACGACTACGATGTCGTGGAACAGATAAGCCTTGTCGTAATACTCCGGCTTACCGTTCAGATCGACCACGCCGAGACCGGCCTTGGTGCGAATGTGTTTTTCCCACCAGTCCCAGATGCCCTTGGGCTTATAGAAGGAGCGATAGTAAAAGCCCACTGGCATAAAGCGGCCAAAGTGGTTCAGGAAGGCGTCCTTGTCTTTCGCCAGCGTGCCATTGACGTTCTGGCCGGACACCACCAGACCGTTGTCCGCTGCCGTGCGATCGGCCAGTACGTTGGCTTCGTCGGCCAGTTGCACCAGCGTGTTGCCGTCGTGACCGCTCAGAGTGACCGGGCCACGGGCGCGGTGATATTTGAACGAACGCGACCACAGCCATTGATCGTTGGCCAGCAGAGCACTGCCAATGCTGTCGCCCTGAATGGCCTGAATGGTCTGGCCTTCAAACTGAAACTCGACGGTCTTGCTGCGATCCAGCAGCAACCCCATGGGGGCTGGCAAGCGCGCATCGATAGAGGATGAAAAGGATGCTGCAACGCTCATTGGAATGCCTCCTGTTGACTGTTGAGGACATCGGCTGGCAGTTCGCTGGGGTCATAGGTGCGGAGAATGTCATCCGTCACGCGATGACGCTCGGCCACGAACCAGTAGCCGGAAGGCACGTGGTACCACCACTCGCGGGCGACGCCGGTGCCGTTGTAGCTGTAAAAGGTGTGCTCGGCCCACTCGCTGTCCGGTGCCGAGGCCACATCCGGCAGCGGTGTTACTTCGCCGCCGAAGGTAAATTCACTGATGTTTCTTGGCCCGTTTAACGGGCAGGGCATGATTTTCATAAGTCACCCGTTGATGTGTTGTGTGTTCCTGACCTCGTTCCCACGCTCACACGTGGGAATGCGGTGGTTTCTGTCATCAATGCGACGCCGCTGTCGCACCCATTTCGTTGACCTGGCGGAATTCACTGAAGCGGTCGGCACTGAACGGTTTGATCAGTTCCGGCACCTTGCCGGTCGCCACCAGCTCGGCCATGCTCTGGCCACAAATCGGCGTCGATTTGAAACCCCAGGTGCCCCAACCGGCATCGAGGTAGTAGTTCTCGACCGGGCTGAGTCCCATGATCGGACTGTAGTCCGAGGTCATGTCGGTCAGGCCCGTCCACTGACGCATCAGCTTGAGGTTGGCCATAAACGGGAACAACTCGACGGCGTGCGCCAGCAGTTGTTCTTTCAGCTCCAGTGTCGAACGGCTGTTATAGAGCGGGTACGGATCGGAACCGCCGCCAAATACAATCTCGCCCCGTCCGGTTTGCTGCACGTAGCAATGGAACGCCGGAGAACTCACCAGCGGATCGAGGAACGGCTTCACCGGCTGTGTCACCATGGCTTGCAGCGGGTAGCTGACAATCGGCAACTTGAATCCGGCCTTTTCAGCCAGCAAGGTGCTGTGCCCGGATACGGCCTGAACCGCCACGCCACAGCGTATGGTGTGCTCGGCACTGCCCTGGCGAACCTTCACGCCCGTGACCTTGCCCTCTTCCACCAATACATCAGTCACTTCGGTCAGTTGATGCAGCTCGACACCGCGTTGTGTCGCGCCTTTGGCGTAACCCCAGGCCACCGCATCGTGGCGCGCCGTTGCGCCATCCTGATGCCAGAGCCCCGCCAGTACCGGCTGATGACCCGGATTCATGTTCAGGGTCGGCACCAGCTCGCGGATTTCCTGCGGGCCGATCAGTTCGGTTTTGCCGCCAAAGTGCTTATTGACTTCAGCCCGCTGACGAAACGCCCGAATGGCCGAGTCGGTGTGCGCCAGCGTTAGCTGACCCCGGCGCGAATACATGATGTTGAAGTCAAACTCGTTGGAGAGATCCTTGAACAACTTCACCGACTCGCTGTAGAACTTCACCCCTTCTGACGTCAGATAGTTGGAGCGAATCACCGCCGTGTTACGGGCCGTGTTACCACCACCCAGATACCCTTTTTCCAACACCGCCACATTGGTGATGCCGTGATACTTGGCCAGGTAATACGCCGTGGCCACACCGTGCCCACCACCACCGATGATCACCACGTCGTAATGCGGTTTGAGCGCGGTTGGGGTAGGTAAATCTGCGTCTTGCTCAAAGGGGTAATCCCCGTTCAAGCCGTATTTCAAGAGTGCAAAAGGCATGACCTTCTCCCGTTCTCAGTATCAGGTGCTCGCCAGACGACGAGCGGCGATCAGGGTATTTCTCATCAAGCAGGCGATGGTCATGGGGCCAACGCCACCCGGTACCGGCGTGATGGCAGCCGCCACCGGAGCAACCGCGTCATAATCCACGTCGCCGACCAGCTTGCGTTTGCCATCGCGCTCGATGACGTTGATGCCGACATCAATCACCGTTGCACCTGGCTTGATCCAGTCAGGGCCGATCATTTCCGGGCGACCCACAGCGGCCACCAGAATGTCGGCCTGTTTGGCCAGTGCCTGCGGATTCGGCGTGCGGGAATGCACGATGGATACCGTGCAGTTGGCTTGCAACAGCAGCGCTGCCATCGGCTTGCCAACGATGTTTGAGCGCCCCACTACCACGGCGTGTTTGCCACTCAGCCCCTCTTTGCCCAGCACGGTTTCGAGCATGATCATGCTGCCCTGAGGGGTGCAGGGCACCAGCGAGTCCTTGCCCACGTTCAGCGCACCGACGTTCTCCGGGTGGAAGCCATCCACGTCTTTGGCCGGGCTGATGGCAGCAATGATCTGTTCTTCGTCCAGGTGATCCGGCAGCGGCAATTGCACCAGAATGCCGTGAACTTCCGGGGCTGCGTTCAGATCTGCCACCAACTGATTCAGGGTTTCCTGAGTGGTGTCGGCTGGCAGTCGATGTTCGATGGAGTTCAGCCCGGACTCCGTTGCCCGAGCTATTTTGTTGCGCACATACACCTGGCTGGCCGGGTCTTCCCCGATCAGTACCACGGCCAGACCGGGCTGGATGCCGTACTCGGCCAGAAACGCTGCCGCGTCGTGGGCAACATCTTCTAACACCTGTGCGGATATGACTTTTCCGTCGATTCGGGTTGTCATCACTGTGTCCTATTTAAAAACCACGGTTTTGTTTCCATCCACGAATACCCGACGTTCCATATGCAGGCGCACGGCTTTGGCCAGTGCAACGGTCTCGGTATCACGACCGGCAGCCGTCAGTTGCTGTGGGTACATGGTGTGATCCACGGTCTGAACCGCCTGTTCAATGATCGGGCCTTCGTCCAGATCAGCAGTGACGTAGTGAGCGGTCGCACCAATCAGCTTCACGCCACGGTCATAGGCCTGATAGTACGGACGCGCGCCCTTGAAGCCTGGCAGGAAAGAGTGGTGAATATTGATCGCACGACCGGCCAGATCGGCACACAACTCGTCGGACAGAATCTGCATGTAACGAGCCAGTACCACCAGCTCGGTGCCGGTTTCTTCCACGATTTCCATCAGCGCCCGTTCTTGCTGACGCTTGTTGTCTTTGGTCACTGGCAGATGCACAAAGCGGATGCCTTCGCGCTCGGCCATCGGACGCAAGTCCTGGTGGTTGGACACCACGGCGGTGACTTCCATGTTCAGGTCACCCTTGTTCTTGCGGTACAACAAATCGGCCAGACAGTGGTCCCCTTTGGACACCATAATGATGGTTTTCATCGGCTCGCAGGCGCTGACCAGAGACCATTCCATCTCGAACGGTGCGGCTATGTCAGCAAACCCGGTACGAAATTCCTCACACTTGTCCTCACCGTCAAAGTGGAACACGGTGCGCATAAAGAATTTGTTCACATCCTGATCGTCGAACTGGGACTGCTCGCTGATATAGGCACCTTTTTCAGCCATAAAAGCGGTCACAGCGGCGACAATGCCGCTTCCGGCTGAACAGGTGGTTTTTAAAATGTATTCGGTTTTTGCATCGGCGTGAGGCATATCATTCATCCTGTATATTCAGAGTGTGGGCACGGTGCTATTGGACGGTTCTGGCCGCGTCAATAGCGTCTGCGGGCCGAACGAATCCCCAGAGCCTTATGTTCAAATAAAAGGCTCTGTTATTAATTTGGGTTGGTTTATTGGTATTCGGGGCCAAGGCCCCTCCTACGACAGCCCTTTAATCAAGGTGTCCAAGGTGTCGCAGGAGGTGGCTTGCCACCGATTCCATATCAGTAGTTTTGGCCAGGAACCCAGGTCGTCCCCGCCAGCGGAACACGCGCCATCGCTGCGGCTTCCACGTTCAGGGCTACGAGGTCTTCTGGCTCCAGATTACGCAGATCGTTCTTGCCGCACGCGCGGGCCAGCGTCTGGGCTTCCATGGTCAGTACGTTCAGGTAGTTGGCCAGACGACGACCGCCTTCTTCCGGGTCAAGGCGTTTCATCAGATCCGGGTCTTGAGTGGAAATGCCTGCCGGGTCTTTGCCTTCGTGGTAATCGTCGTAGTAACCGGCTGCAGAGCCAATTTTCTTGAATTCCGCATCCCATTTCGGGTGGTTACAACCCAGCGCGACCAGCGCAGCAGTACCAATCGCCACGGCGTCCGCACCCAATGCCATGGCCTTGGCCACATCGGCACCGTTACGAATACCACCAGAAACGATCAACTGAACCTTGCGGTGCATGCCCATTTCCTGCAGCGCCTGTACGGCTTGAGGAATCGCCGCCAGCGTCGGAATGCCCACGTGCTCGATGAACACTTCCTGAGTCGCCGCTGTACCGCCCTGCATACCGTCCACAACCACCACGTCAGCGCCCGCTTTTACGGCCAGTTTCACGTCGTAGTAAGTACGGGTCGCACCCACTTTGATGTAGATCGGCACCTGCCAGTCGGTGATTTCACGCAGTTCCTGAATCTTGATCGCCAGATCGTCAGGGCCAGTCCAGTCCGGGTGACGACAAGCAGAACGCTGGTCAACACCTTTGGGCAAGGTACGCATACCCGCAACCCGGTCGGTGATTTTTTGTCCCAGCAGCATGCCGCCACCACCGGGTTTGGCACCCTGGCCCAGCACGACTTCGATGGCATCAGCCTTGCGCAGATCGTCCGGGTTCATGCCGTAGCGGGAAGGCAGGTACTGATACACCAGCTTGGTGGACTGACCGCGCTCTTCCGGCGTCATACCACCGTCACCCGTCGTCGTCGAAGTACCGCACGCAGAGGCTCCCCGGCCCAGTGCTTCCTTGGCGTTGGCCGACAGCGCGCCAAAGCTCATACCAGCAATGGTCACGGGCGTTTCAATCACGATGGGCTTCTTGGCGAAGCGCGTGCCCAGAGTCACCTGGGTGTTGCACTTTTCACGGTAGCCTTCCAGCGGGTAGCGCGACATGGACGCACCCAGAAACAGCAGGTCGTCGAAGTGTGGCACTTTGCGCTTGGCACCGAAGCCACGGATGTCATAGATGCCGGTTTCAGCCGCCCGGCGAATTTCAGTCATGGTGGTCGCATCAAAGGTAGCTGACTCACGCAGACCGGCTTTTACATTCAGATCGTGTTCGCTCATCTCAATATCCTCAAATCGGCGTGATTAATAGGCGCTGACGTTATCAACTTTGAAGTTGTACAGATTTCTGGCAGAGCCATAGCGCTTGAAGGCGCTGGGATCTTCGTCCACACCCGCCCGGTTCAGCAGGTCGGCCAGATAATCCAGATGTTCCTGACGCATCTCTTTCTCGATGCAATCCGCGCCTAGTGAAGCCACACTGCCTTTCACAAAGATTTTGGTTTCGTAGAGGGAATCGCCCAGCGCATCGCCCGCATCACCGCACACCACCAGCGCTCCGGCCTGGGCCATAAAGCAACTCATGTGGCCGACGTTGCCACCCACTACAATTTCAGCGCCTTTCATGGAGATGCCACAGCGTGCGCCAGCATCGCCTTCGATCACCAGCAAGCCACCGTGAGCCGTCGCGCCTGCAGACTGGGACGCCTGGCCGGTGACGCGCACGGTGCCGGACATCATGTTTTCTGCCACGCCCTGCCCGGCATTACCGTGAACCACCACGTGAGCGCTCTTGTTCATGCCTGCGCAGTAGTAGCCTGCATGGCCCTTGATATCGACACTGATGGCCGAGTCCAGACCACAGGCAATGTTGTGGTCGCCTTTCGCGCCGGTAATCAACCATTCGCGTTCGGTGCATTCACCGGCCTGTTGGTGCAGCGCCTGATTGATCTCGCGCAGCGAGGTGGCGGTTAAATCCAGAGTTTTCATATTGTCTACCTCTCTTGTCTCTCAGTTTTCACTGAGCGCACTCAGCTGCGTTCCCAAACGTAAATTTTTGCCGCTTCCGGCTCCCATACCTTGGCGTTCTCGATGCCAGGCAGGGTGGTCAGAGCCTGATATTCCGAGGCCATAGCAACGTAGTCGTCGGTTTCAGCCAGTACTGCGGGCTTGCAGGCAATCGGATCACGCGTCACGGCAAAACCGTCACGGGTGCCAATGGCAAAGGTGAAGAAACCATCCAGATCGTTCATGGCGTTGTTCAGGGCTTCGTTGAGAGAATCCCCTTCGCGCAGACGGTGCATCAGATAACCGGCGGCGACTTCGGAATCGTTTTCGGTTTCGAACGTGATGCCGTTACGCTCCAGGTCGGTACGTACCCAGTTCGGATTGGACAGTGAACCGTTGTGTACCAGACACAGGTCTTCGCCGGTGGAGAACGGGTGAGAACCGGCCATGGTCACGGCGGATTCGGTTGCCATGCGAGTATGGCCAACGATGTGCGTGCCCTTCATGCCCTTGAGGTTGAAGTTGTCTGCAATCTGCTCTGGCAAACCCACTTCTTTCAGAATCTCGATTGAATGGCCAGCACTCAGAATCAGCACTTCCGGTGCTTTCGCTTCAACATAAGCGGTGGCTGTGGCGGCGTCGCAGTGCATTTTGAATACCGCAACAGTGGCGTTCTGGAAGAAACTCACTTCAGCGTTCAGTTCGGCACGAGCCGACTCCGCCAGCGCTTCCCAGTCGTAGTTCACGTTTTCGTGACGCAAGGTCAGCTTGGTGCCGTCTTCGACTTCATCGCCATAGATGGCAAAACCGGCACTGTCCGGGCCACGGTCGGTCATGGCGATCAGCATTGGTTCGAATAAAGCGCCCAATTGGCTCTCCAGAGCCGGATTTTTCAGGTAAAGACCAACGATTCCACACATGGCGTTTTCCTCGTTAATTTGTCATTCAATGTGTTTTTAACATCTCGCTCCCATGCTGCTGCGGGGGAACGCAAACCCTGGGGCTACCACGCCGGAGCGTGGGAGCCAGTAATGTATTTATTGCTTGTTCGCCTGCTTAGAAGAACTCGGCGTAACGCTTCACTTCCCACTCACTCACGTGACGGCAGTAGTCAATCCACTCATCACGCTTGAGCTTGATGAATTCCTCCATCAAACCGCTGCCGATGGCTTCGGTCAGAATGCTGTCGGCTTCCAGTGCGTCGATGGCTTCGCCCAGGTTCTGCGGCAAAATCTCAACGCCCAGTTCTTCACGCTGGGCAGCGCTCATGGCGTACATGTTTTCGTTAATCGGCGTACCGGCTTCCAGTTGACGGTCAACCCCATCCATACCGGCTGCAATGATGGCGGCATGAACCAGATACGGATTACAGCCCGCATCTGGCAGACGGAATTCCAGACGCCCGTAAGGCACACGCACCATGGCGGAACGGTTGTTATCGCCGTAGCAGATATAAGCCGGTGCCCAGGTTGAACCCGAGGCAGAACCGCCCACGACCAGACGCTTGTAAGAATTCACGGTTGGGGCCGAGATGGCGCACAAAGCTTTGGCGTGATGCAGCAGACCCGCACAGAAGTGGTACGCCAGTTTGGACAGGCCCATGCCATTGGCATCGCTGTCGTCACCGAACAGGTTCTTGCCGTTTTCATCGGCAATGGAGAGGTGGAAGTGCATGCCGTTGCCAGTACGGTCTGAAGCAGGTTTGGGCATAAAAGAGCACAGCATGCCCAGGTCGTTGGCGATCTCACCGGCTGCCATGCGCACAAAGGTGAAGCGGTCAGCCGAGGTCAGGGCATCGCTGTAGGTGTAGTTGATTTCAAACTGGCCGTTGGCGTCTTCGTGATCAATCTGATACACGTCCATGCCCACGCCTTGCAGGCTTTCGACAAAGGTTTCCAGAAACTCACGGGAGCGTGACAAGCCCTTGTAGTCGTAGCACGGCTTGTCGAGGGTATCGGTTTCATCCACCGGGCCAAGGCTGCCGTCTTCGTTACGCACGAAGAGGGAAAATTCCGGCTCCAGACCGGTGTTCAATGTCCAGCCCTTGTCTTCCAGGCGCGTTAATTGCTTCTTTAATACCACGCGGCTGTCGTAGTCGTACGGCTCACCGTTAACGTAGCCGTCGCAAGCAATGCGGGCATAGCCCGGCTGCCAGGGCACAACGGTCATGCTGCTCAGATCACCGCGTGCGAGGAAATCCGGGCCATGAGGTTCCATGCCCAGCCCCCAGACGGCAAAACCGGCAAAACCCGCACCGTCTTCAACCACATGCTTCAGGTGGCTGGCGGGCACCGATTTGGTTTTGGCCACACCATGGATATCAACAAACTGGGCCAGCACGTACTTGATGCCATTCTCGACAATAAAGGTTTCGGCGGCTTCCGGTGTCATGATTGCATCAGACATGTGTGTTCTCCTCGTGGAATACAATTTCTATCAGGAAACTTAATTTCCTTACAAGAAAGCAGATTGCGTGCCACGAGTATTCACAACAGGAATATTTTTTTCACAAAATTTCTAACCCATTGATTTTTAAGGAATTAGTAAAATAAATTTCCTGTTGGTAATATTTAAGCCATCTGTTCCACACCACACCCAACCGATCAAGAGCACTGAATTCGGGCAACCAGAACCCTGATGCACCCGATTGATGCGCCTGTTTGATACACCTATTGACACACCTACGGAGCTAGCTATGGAAATCAGCGGCAACAAGTTCAATCTGGATCAATACATCGCCATGAAAGTAAAAAAAGCCCGCCAGGAAGAAGGGCTTAAAATTACCGATGTCGCCCGAATTTCTGGCATCAGCCAGGGCATGGTCAGCAAAATTGAAAATGCGCAGGTATCCACCAGCCTCGAAACCCTGAGCCGTCTGTGCTCAGCCATCGGTTTGCCGATTTCAAAACTGTTCAGTGATTACGATCGCCCGGACGGCGGTGCGCATTTCACCAAATCGGGCGAGGGGCTGGAGGTGGTCAGGCGCGGGACAGACAAGGGGCACACCTACCAACTGCTGAGCTATCAGCGTGGCGGCAAGCGCAAGGCCGAGCCATTTCTGATCAGCATGGACGACTTGTCAGAGGTCTTTCCGACGTTCTCGCATCCGGGTGAGGAGTTTATCTATCTGTTAAAAGGCAAGCTGATTTACCGTCATGGCAATCATTTGTATGAAATGGGGCCGGGCGACAGCCTGACATTCGATGCCGAGACGCCGCACGGGCCAGAGAAGCTGGTGGAAGTACCGCTGCAATTATTGTCGATCATTCATTACGACGACCACTGAGCGGCACCACAGCAGGTATATCAACGCCCAAAGTCGTCAGCCGTTTCTATCAAGCGCTTTCGATCAACTGTTTTCGATCAACTGCGCTTTCATCTCGTGCAGGGTGTCGCGCAGCCGGGCTGCCTCTTCAAAGTTCAGATCCTGAGCGGCCTTGAACATGGCGTCTTCCACTTGTTTGATGCGGCTCACCAACTCAGTCGCAGGCAGGTTCTTCCAGTCGTCGGTGGCGTAATCCGCCGCTGTTTCGGCAACTCGTCGATTGCGGCTGTTGCCCCGGCCTTTTTTGCCCGGCGGTGGCGCGGCTTCCAGAATGTCCGCGACCGATTTGGTCACGCCTTTGGGCACAATGCCGTGCTCTTTATTGAACGCCAGTTGCTTCTCGCGGCGGCGTTCGGTTTCGTCCATGGATTTTTTCATCGAATCTGTAATGCGGTCGGCGTACAGAATCGCCTTGCCGTTCAGATTACGGGCGGCGCGACCGATGGTCTGGATTAACGAACGCTCCGAGCGCAGGAAACCTTCCTTGTCGGCATCGAAAATCGCCACCAGCGATACTTCCGGGATATCCAGACCTTCCCGCAACAGGTTGATGCCCACCAGCACATCGAATTCACCCAGACGCAAATCCCGAATGATTTCCACCCGTTCCACGGTATCAATATCGGAGTGCAGATAACGCACGCGAATTTGCTGGTCGTGCAGGAATTCGGTCAGATCTTCCGCCATGCGCTTGGTCAGCACGGTAATCAGTATGCGTTCCCCGGCCTGGGTGCGTTGCTGAATTTCGTGCAGCACATCGTCCACTTGTCCGGTAGCCGGACGGATTTCAATGTCCGGGTCAACCAGCCCTGTGGGCCGAACCACTTGCTCAACCACAGCATCCTGATGGTCTTTTTCGTAGTTGCCGGGTGTCGCCGAGACAAACACCGCTTGAGGCGTAATGGCTTCCCACTCTTCAAACTGCATCGGGCGATTGTCCAGCGCCGATGGCAGGCGGAAACCGAATTGCACCAGCGTTTCCTTGCGCGAGCGGTCGCCCCGGTACATGGCTCCGATTTGTGGAATGGTGACGTGGGATTCGTCCACAAACACCAGCGCATCGTCCGGAATATAGTCGAACAGGGTTGGCGGCGCGGCTCCCGGTTCTCGCCCCGACAGATAGCGCGAGTAGTTTTCAATCCCGGAGCAGTAGCCCAGCTCCTGCATCATTTCAAGGTCGTAGCGGGTGCGCTGCTCCAGTCGTTGCGCTTCCACCAGCAGGTTTTCATCGCGGTAATATTGCAATCGCTCATCCAGCTCGACCTTGATGCCGTCAATGGCATCCAGAATCCGATGGCGCGGCGTCACATAATGGGTTTTGGGATAGATAGTCACACGAGCCAGCTTGTTGCGCACCGCGCCGGTGAGCGGGTCAAAGCTGCTGAGCTGTTCCACCTCGTCATCAAACAGTTCAATGCGAATGGCTTCATCGTCACTTTCGGCGGGAAACACATCAATGACTTCGCCGCGCACACGGTAAGTGCCACGATGAAAGTCCGTGTCGTTGCGGGTGTATTGCAACTCCGCCAATCGACGCAGAACAGCACGCTGATCAATCTGGTCGCCACGCACCAGATGCAGCATCATTTTGAGGTAGGAGTCCGGGTCGCCGAGGCCATAAATAGCAGAAACCGTGGCCACAATCACCGCATCCCGACGCTCCATCAGCGCTTTGGTGGCCGACAGGCGCATCTGCTCGATGTGCTCGTTGACGGAGGCGTCCTTGTCAATAAAGGTGTCTGACGAGGGCACGTACGCTTCGGGCTGGTAATAGTCGTAGTAAGAAACGAAGTACTCCACCGCGTTGTTGGGAAAGAACTCCTTGAATTCCCCATAAAGCTGGGCCGCCAGCGTCTTGTTGTGCGCCATGATAATCGTCGGGCGCTGACATTGGGCAATCACATTGGCCATGGTGTAGGTTTTGCCAGAGCCGGTTACGCCCAGCAGCGTCTGTCGCAGCAGTCCGGCATTGATGCCGCTTACCAGACCGTCGATGGCGGCGGGTTGATCCCCTGCCGGGGCGTATTTGGAGACGAGTTCAAACGACTTGCTCATCGGGATTCCAGTTGTCACGTAAATTTAGTAGTATTGGCCGGTTTCACGAAAATCTGGGCCTGATTGTGTGATCTATTAACCCGGCCCTCTGGTTTTCGATCATTTATTGCCCGATTTTGAGGATAAAAATTTTGGATCTGCAACTGTCTGATCGCGTTCATCAGATCAAGCCCTCCCCGACTTTGGCAGTCACCAACCGCGCTGCAGAACTGCGCGCAGAGGGCAAGGACATTATTGGTTTGGGTGCCGGAGAACCTGACTTCGATACACCGGATCATATCAAGCAAGCCGCTATTGATGCTATTAACGCCGGTCATACCAAATACACCGCAGTCGATGGTACGCCTGGCCTGAAAAGCGCCATTATCAACAAGCTTGCCAGCGATAACGGTCTGACGTATCAGCCCAACCAGATTCTGGTTTCTTGTGGTGGCAAGCAGAGCTTTTTCAACCTCAGCCTGGCACTTTTAAACCCGAATGATGAAGTTGTCATTGCTGCGCCTTACTGGGTGTCCTACCCGGACATGGTCAAAATTGCCGAAGCAACCCCGGTCATTGTTGAAACCTCTTACGAGAACCGTTTCAAACTGACACCGGAACAGCTGGATGCTGCCATCACCGAGCGCACCCGCATGGTGGTACTGAACAGCCCATCCAACCCTTCTGGCGTGGCGTACACACTGGATGAGTTCAAGGCACTGGCCGAGGTTCTGAAGAAATACCCGAATGTGCTGATCGCGACCGATGACATGTACGAGCACATTATCTGGTCGGAAGGTGGCTTCTGTAACATTCTGAATGCCTGCCCGGAACTGTATGACCGCACTATCGTTCTGAATGGCGTCTCCAAAGCCTACAGCATGACAGGCTGGCGTATCGGCTACGCTGCTGGCCCGGTCAAGCTGATCATGGCCATGAAGAAAATCCAGTCCCAGAGCACGTCGAACCCGACGTCCATCTCTCAGGATGCGGCAGAAGCGGCGCTTCGCAGTGGCACCGAATGCGTGGCTCCCATGCTGGTTGCATTCAAGGAACGTCACGACTATCTGGTTGCCGCTCTGAATGAGCTGCCTGGGGTTTCCTGCCTGAAAGGTGATGGGGCTTTCTACGCGTTCCCGGATTTCTCGGAAGCCATGAAAGCCAAAGGCTTCGACAATGATGTCGAGTTTGCAGAATACGTTCTGAACGAAGCCGGTGTTGCCATGGTTCCCGGCTCCGCATTTGGCACTCAGGGCTGCATGCGCCTGTCGTTTGCGACCGGCCTTGAGACCCTGAAAGAAGCGGTCAGCCGTATTGCCAAGGTGCTCTGACACGCACCTCGGTCTGTTTGGGCTGGTGTGATTACCAGCCCAGCTCTTCCTTGATAAAGGGAATCGTCAATTTTCGTTGTGCCGACAGCGACAGTTGATCCAGCTTATCCAGCACACCGGCCAACCCCTGCATTGTTTCTGGCCCACGACTGACCATAAAACGCGCCACATCTTCTCCCAGACGAATTCCCCGGTGCTTCGCTCTTAGTACCAGCGCCTGCGCTTTGCCTTCATTGTTCAGCGCTTCAATCTGATACACCACTCCCCAACTGAGGCGCGACAACAGATCCGCCAACCCAACGCCCAGCTTTCGTGGCACCTGACGCGCAGATACCAGCAAATGGCCATCGTATTCACGAATGCGATTAAACAGATGAAACAGCGCTTCTTCCCAGTCTTCCTGACCCGCCACAACATCCAGATCATCCAGCACCACCAGCGGTAACTGCTCAAGGCCATCCAGAACACTGGGGCCATACTCTGCTACTTCACTGAGGGGCACATACACACTGCGATGCCCCAACCCTTCGGCGTAATGGCAAGCCGCCTGCAGCAAATGGCTACAACCCGCTCCAGACACACCGGCCAGAAACAGGTACGGATCACCTGACGTCGTCCATTGTTGCTGGATGGCCTGAATGACCTCTTCGTTTCCAGCCGGATAGAAGTTGGCGAAACGGGCATCATCGCGAATGCCCACGGACAAGGTTAATTGAGGGTGTTGTAATGACATGGAGGCTATCGGCCACTCCATATAAAAGTCTGATTGGCAGCGGTTGTTGTCAGGCGTCGATCAAGGCGCAAATTCGCTTTGACTTGCGACCAACTGGCATGAAGCACCAGTTCCAGTGTCATCACATCGGCGGCTATAGACACCACCTGAACCTGCTCAACACCGCTTACCTTACCCGCCACCTGAAGGACTTGTTGAAAATCAGCAAAACTGTCAATGCCACGAATCGTCACGATCTCGGAGTTCGCTGCGCCACTGTGCTCGGTAACACCATAGCGCTCGGAAAAATACACTGCAATCCGGTCGGCCAGCAGTGCTGCAATCGCTGGCAAGCTGTCCGCACGGAAAGAAAGATTTGTTGACTGCCCCTGGTGCTCCAGATATCCGTCCAGCGCCCAGCGGCCACCGCTTTGTTCAACTCGCACTGCCACTAAATTGTTAACGGTATAACGCTCACTGGCGGTGCGAATATCCTGTCGATACAAACCAAACAATTTGGACAGCGGCAGGGCCATATCGTCCTGCACATCGCCGGTTGGCCACAGCACCGGGATGCCCCGCTTCACCATGGCACGGTCAAATCCTGCTCGATCCTGACTCGAATTGGCACTCAGCATCTGTCGGCTCTGCCCGTCAACGCCAACCCACAACATGACGGTCGGACGATTCGAACCCCACACGGGATAGCCCGCCTGACGAACAAACTGCTCGATGGTCGCCGGGTTAAAGACAACGTCCAGCAATGGGCGATTGGTCGTCGAAGCCGATGCAAAACCAAAGCTTTCAACATAGCGACTGGCCTGGGCCTTGCGAACCAGTGGACTGGCCAGAACATCTGCATTCCCCGACGCACGCACCAGCACTTCAAGGAATGCCTTGCGCATGCCCTCTTCACGGGCCGCAGCAGAACGACCATCGACGGCTGTTTGCACACGATAAAGATCAGTGGCCGCACCGGCTTCCAGTACACACAGATTCAAGCCAATCACTATCGCCAAGATTCTGAAGACACGCACTTTGAACATAAATGACATCCTGTTTCGCCTCGCAATGCCAGCTGGCCGAACACGACCGGTTCCGACTGCCATCAGGCAACAGCAGTCTGCAATGGGCCGCATTGTGCCACGACTGGCGATAGGAACAAACATTGCGCCCAAATGGCCTCAAAAACACGGTTTTCAGAGCCTCTTCCAACGTTTTTTTGCCGATGCCTTCAGATGCAGGATGCAGTACCGGCGACAAATCGCTAGAATAGCCCGCTTAATTTGCAGCCACCCTGTGAAACAGAATGACCGATAAAAAACCTTTGAGTTATAAAGATGCCGGTGTTGATATTGATGCCGGAAATGCCCTTGTTGATCGCATCAAGGACGTTGCCAAACGTACACGACGTCCTGAAGTGATGGCCGGATTGGGTGGCTTTGGTGCCTTGTTCGAATTGCCCCAGGGCTACCAACAGCCTGTACTGGTCTCCGGTACAGACGGTGTTGGTACAAAACTGCGCCTGGCGATGGATCTGGGCAAACACGACACCATCGGCATCGACCTTGTTGCCATGTGTGTTAACGACCTGGTTGTCGCTGGTGCCGAGCCACTGTTCTTCCTGGATTACTACGCCACTGGCCACCTCAATGTTGACGTTGCCGCGAATGTCGTCAGTGGCATTGGCGCGGGTTGTGAGCAGGCTGGTGCTGCCCTCGTTGGCGGTGAAACAGCCGAAATGCCCGGTATGTATGAAGGTGAAGACTACGATCTGGCGGGTTTCTGCGTCGGCATCGTTGAAAAAGCCGACATCATCGACGGTACTCAGGTACAAGCCGGTGACAAACTGGTTGCTCTGGCCTCTTCTGGCCCGCACTCCAATGGCTATTCCCTGATTCGCAAGATTCTGGAAGTAGCGGATGCAGACTTGCAGCAGGATATCGACGGCATCACGTTGGCTGATGCTCTGATGGCTCCTACAGCCATCTACGTCAAGCCCGTGCTCAAGCTGATCAACGCCTCTGAAGTACACGCACTGTCGCACATCACCGGCGGCGGCTTCCAGGAGAACATTCCTCGCGTCCTGCCTGAAGGCACCAAAGCTGTTATTGACACCAATAGCTGGCGCTGGCCTGCCGTTTTCGAATGGCTTCAGCAAGCGGGTAACGTCGAAACCCTGGAAATGTTCCGCACGTTCAACTGCGGTGTTGGCATGATGCTGGCCATTCCTGAAGACAAGCTGGATCAGGCCATTGCCTTGCTGAATGCCGAAGGCCAACAAGCCTGGGTTATCGGTGAAATCCAGCCAAAATCAGCGGATGAAGACAGCGTTGAGTTCACTGGAAGCCGCACGGCATGATGACTGACCAGACCGTTGACACGCCACGCATTGTGATCCTGATTTCAGGCACAGGCAGCAACATGGTCACCATCGCCGAACAAGCCAGAGCCGGAGACATTCCGGGTCTGGTGGCTGCTGTTATCAGCAACCGGCCAGATGTTGCGGGCATTCAACACGCTCGTGATCGTGACCTGCCCACCGAAGTACTGGATCATAAAGCATTCGACAGCCGTGAGGCTTTCGATGCGGCTCTGATCCCGGTGATTGATCAGTACCAGCCCGACCTGGTCGTGCTGGCTGGCTTCATGCGCATTCTGTCGGCTGATTTCGTGCGTCATTACCAGGGTCGAATGCTGAACATTCACCCCAGCCTGCTGCCGAAATATCAGGGGCTGAACACACATCAGCGCGCCATTGATGCCGGTGACGAAGAGCACGGTGTGTCCGTTCACTTCGTGACGGAAGAACTCGATGGTGGCCCTGTGGTCATACAGGCAGCGGTTCCAGTACTGGAAGACGACGATGCAGCTACTCTGCAACGCCGCGTTCAGCAACAGGAACACATTATCTACCCGATTGCCGTCAAGTGGTTTGTCGAGGGACGCCTGAAAATGACCGATAACGGTGTCACACTGGACAAGCAACCACTGCCTGCAAGCGGAGTACGTCTGACCGACTGACTTCATTCACCGAAGGAGTGGAACCCCATGAAACCCGTTATTGTCGGCTTATTTCTGTGCCTTGGACTGGCTGGCCCGGCCCACGCCGTCGTTGATGACAGCGCCGATGCGCTCACTCAATCCGGCAACACCGAAACTGACGGTTCAAAACAGGATTCATGGGGAGATGAGCCAACCTCCTCCACTGGCGAACCCAAGGCGACGCTGACACCATTCAATGCCCGCTATGAAAGTGAATGGAATCTGGGCTGGTTTTCAATCGACATCAAAGGCAGCCGTCAGCTAAAGCGCCTGGATAACGACCGCTGGGAGCTGGTGTTTGAAGCCGACAGTTCAGCCGCCAGCCTCAAGGAAGTCTCTGTTTTTTCTGTCGATGATGGCCAGATTCAACCTCTGGAATACCGCTACCAGGTTTCCGGCCTGGTGACTGAGCCAGATCGTTCACTGGAATTCCGTCCCGACGACGAAATCGTCCGGGATCACAAAAAGAACAAGGATCACACCAACCAGTGGGCACCGGGCATTCAGGATGCTCAAACCTATATGTTACAAGCCAGTCTGGATTTGATGCTGCATCCGACGCTGCCCCTGAGCTACCCGGTCTTTGAAAAGAAGCGCACCAAGGTCTTCAATTTCGAGATTGTGGGTGAAGAAGTCATCAAAACCCGCGCGGGCAAGCTCAACACCATCAAGATTCAGCAAGTCCGCAAGGACAACCGCCGCGTGACGGTCTGGCTGATCAAAGACAAGCAATTCCTGCTGGCTCGACTGGTCGACAAACAAAATGGCAAGACCCGATACAAAATCGACCTGGTCGCCATCGACTGATTCCATCAAGACGCCGCTGACAGCAGTTCCTTATGACCATGGCCCTGGGCCGAAGACAACCGAGATATGCCATGCGCCTCAGTGACGCCGATATTGAACAACGCCTGCATCAACGCAGCATTGTAGTTACCCCTCCTCCCGAAGCCGATGCCATTGCTGGCATCAGTGTCGATTTGCGTCTGGATCACCGTTTTCGGGTGTTTTCCAACAATTCGGCAACACATCTTGATCTGTCTGGCGACCGCCAACAGCTTGAGCGTGACATTGACCGCATCATGAGCAAAGAGATCGAAATTGCGGCGGACGATGCCTTGTATATCCACCCTGGTGAACTGGTCCTGGGAGCCACACTGGAATCCGTGGCCATCCCTGACGACCTGGTTGGCTGGCTGGATGGACGCAGCTCTCTGGCCCGACTGGGACTTGTTGTTCACCTGACAGCAGGCCGCATCGATCCCGGCTGGAACGGTCAGATCGTGCTGGAGTTTTACAACAATGGAAAACTGCCACTGGCCTTGCGTCCGGGCATGTCCATTTGTGCTTTGTCGTTTGAAACCCTGAGCAGCCCGGCCCAGCGTCCTTACAACAAGCGTCAGAACGCCAAGTACCGCGATCAACAAGGTGCTGTGTCCAGCCGTATATCCAAGGATTGATTCGCTACCACACAATACCTTTTCTATTCTTCTCAAAAATTTCAGAAAAGGTATTGACCCATAAAGAACCATCCGTATAATGCGCACCACTTACTGATGATGTTCCCCGATAGCTCAGTCGGTAGAGCAGTAGACTGTTAATCTATTGGTCGTTGGTTCAAGTCCAACTCGGGGAGCCAATCAGTAAGATAATCCTTCCTTTTGCCATCTGGCAGCGCAGTAAAAAATCCAAAACCATACCATTCAGACACAACATATCGTTGCATTTGCTGTGATTATGTCCGTCTGCAATTCGTTCTATGCTTGCTCCTTAACTTTTCGAAAAGAAGCAAGACCGATGAAACAGTATCTGGAATCCACAACTTATATAGACTGGAAGCATCCTGACGTTCAAGAACAAGCTACCCGACTGGCAAATGGACACACCCACGCAGAAGTTATCGCCCGCCGCTGCTTCGAATTTGTGCGCGATGAGATCAAACACAGTTGGGACTACCAGCTCAATCCGGTCACACTGTCCGCCTCTGATACGCTCAAACACGGCACCGGATATTGCTACGCCAAAAGCCACCTACTGGCCGCTCTCTTACGCGCCAACGGCATTCCTGCCGGACTGTGCTATCAACGTCTGACCATCGCCGACGCTCCACCCTACTGTCTGCATGGCCTCAATGCGGTGTATCTTGAGCAATACGGCTGGTATCGCATGGATGCTCGAGGCAACAAACCGGGTGTTGACGCCGCATTCTGCCCTCCCCGAGAACAACTCGCGTTCCCAATCATGACGGAAGGCGAAGCCGACTTGCCGGAAATCTGGGCAGAACCTCTGCCAGTGGTGATTCGAACCTTACAGCAAGGAAGCAATTTTCAGGAAGTCGCCGATAACCTGCCGGATATTGAGTTAATCCGATCAGGCGTCCAACCAAATTGAACGTTTATTTTGATTGCCCAAAACGAAAAAACCCCGCCGAAGCGGGGACACACTATTCGAGCCTGAATAGTGTGGAGAGTGTGCCGGGCGAACCCGGCGAGCATGAAAGAGAGTTTAGCGTCTGATCAGAGGCGCTCCCACACAGTGGCAATGCCCTGCCCCAGGCCGATACACATGGTGGAAACACCGTAGCGGCCACCTTCCTGTTCCAGCACGTTGATCAGAGTGGTAGAGATGCGGGCGCCGGAGCAGCCCAACGGGTGACCCAGTGCAATCGCGCCGCCGTGAATGTTGATGCGTTCATCAGCGATGTCTTTCAGTTTCAGATCCTTGATGCAAGGCAGAGACTGAGCCGCAAACGCTTCATTCAATTCCCAATAGTCGATGTCAGTCACGTCCAGACCAGCACGCTTCAGGGCTTTCTTGGTCGCAGGCACGGGGCCATAGCCCATGATCGCAGCATCAACACCGGCAACCGCCATGCCGACGATACGAGCACGCGGCTTGAGTCCCAGCTCTTCAGCTTTGGCAGCGCTCATCAGCAGCATGGCTGCCGCGCCGTCTGTGATCTGGGAAGACGTACCCGCCGTGACTGTACCGCTCTTCGGATCAAACGCCGGACGCAGTTTGCCCAGTGTTTCGGTGGTGGTTTCCGGGCGAATGGTTTCGTCGTCGGTGATCAGCACTTGCTTGCCGTCGGCATCGTGGCCGTACATCGGCACGATTTCATTCTTGAACTTGCCGTCCAGAGTCGCCTGATGGGCGCGCTGGTGCGAACGTTCAGCAAACGCGTCTTGCTGATCACGCGAGATGCCGTGCATCTTGCCCAGCATTTCAGCGGTCAGGCCCATCATGTTGGACGCCTTGGCGAAATACTTGGACGATTCCGGGTTGTGATCGAAGCCGTGAGTCATTTCAACGTGACCCATGTGCTCAACACCACCGACCACAAACACGTCACCGTTACCGGTCTGGATCGCCTGGGCGGCGGTGTGAATCGCCGACATTGCGGAACCACACAGACGGTTGACGGTTTGGGCACCGGCTTCTTTTGGCACAGCCGTCATCAGGCCAATCTGGCGAGCAACGTTAAAACCCTGCTCTTTGGTCTGGTTCACACAGCCCCAGATGATGTCTTCCACCAGCTTGGCCGGTACAGCCGGGTTGCGCTCAAACAGCGCGTTAATCAGGTTGGCGGACAGCTTCTCAGCCCGCACATGGCGGAATGCACCGCCTCTGGAACGACCCATGGGCGTACGAACCGCGTCGATAACCACAACGTCGTTTGGATTCAAGGTTGTCATGCAGAGATCTCCTGGTTCGCCACTCAAGCCTTGGCCTGAGCGAAGTAACTGTCACCGGCAGCGGCCATTTCACGCATGCGTCCGGTGGGTTCGTAGAGCTTGCCCAGCTCACGGTACTGGTCGCACTGTTCCACAAATTGTGCGATGCCGACCGTATCCATGTAACGGCATGCGCCACCCCGGAATGGAGGGAAACCAATACCGAAGATCAAGCCCATATCGGCTTCCGATGGCGTGTCCACGATGCCTTCTTCCAGACAGCGGGCAATCTCGATGCACATCGGGATCATCATGCGCTGAATGATTTCTTCATCGCTGAAGTCACGCTTGTCACCACACACCGGAGCCAGCAGTTCGTAGACAGACTCGTCGACGACTTTCTTCGGCTTGCCTTTCTTGTCGGTTTCGTAAACGTAGAAGCCCTGGTTGTTCTTCTGACCAAAACGTTCGTTTTCGTACATCACGTCCATGCCGGTCTTGAAGTCGGCCTTCATGCGATCCGGGAAACCCGCTGCCATCACTTCGTTGGCGTGGTGACCGGTGTCGATACCAACAACGTCAAGCAGGTAAGCAGGCCCCATCGGGAAGCCAAACTTCTCCATCACCTTGTCGATTTTCTGGAAGTCCGCACCGTCGCGCAGCAGCGCAGCAAAACCGGCGAAGTAAGGGAACAGCACACGGTTCACCAGGAAGCCCGGGCAGTCGTTCACCACAATCGGGGTTTTGCCCATTTTCTTGGCGTAGGCCACCACGGTAGCCACCGCTTCTTCCGAGGTCGCTTTACCGCGAATCACTTCCACCAGCGGCATCATGTGTACCGGGTTAAAGAAGTGCATACCGAGGAAGTTTTGCGGACGCTTGAGGTCTTCGGCCAGCTGGTCGATTGAGATGGTCGAGGTGTTAGACGTGATGATGGTGTCTTCGCTGACCTGACCTTCCAGTTCAGCCAGTACCATTTTCTTGACCTTCGGATTTTCAACCACGGCTTCCACCACGGTATCCACATCACCGAAGTCGCCATAGCTCAGCGTTGGACGAATGCGGTTCAACGCTTCACCCATCTGCAATGGCTTCATTTTCTTCTTCTCAACGCGGCGGGACAGCAGCTTATTGGCTTCAGACAAGCCCAGCTCGATGCCTTCTTCGTTGATGTCTTTCATCATGATCGGCGTGCCTTTGTAGGCCGACTGGTAGGCGATACCACCGCCCATGATGCCCGCACCCAGAACCGCTGCCTTGTTGGTCGGTCTGGCTTGCTTGTCGTACTCTTTGGCCTTCTTCTTCAGTAACTGATCGTTCAGAAACAAACCGATCAGTGCCTGACTTTCGGTGCTCTTGGCCAGCTTGGCGAAGTTTTTGGCTTCTGTTTGAATCGCCTTGTCCCGCGTCATGGACGCATGCTTTTGCATCGTCTTGATGGCCATGATCGGAGCCGGATACTGCCCCTTGGTCTGACCCATCACAAAGCCTTTGGCGGTCTCGAACACCATCATGGCTTCCATGGCATTGAGCTTCATCTTGCCGGTTTTCTCTGCCCGACGTTCGGCCCAGTTGATCTCACCAGAGATCGCCGCTTGCAGCATGGCGATGCCGTTGTCACGCAGGGTTTCCAGTGGGAATACTGCATCCACTGCACCATCACTCAGGGCTTTGGCAGCTTTCTGCTCAGTGCCCATGCAAATCCACTCGATGGCGTTATCGGCACCAATAACACGCGGCAAACGTACGGTGCCGCCGAAGCCTGGCATGATGCCCAGTTTCACTTCCGGCAAACCGATTTTAGCGCTATCTGCCATCACTCGAAGATCGGTCGACAGCACCATTTCCATACCGCCGCCCAGTGCCATGCCGTTAATCACGGTCAAACTTGGCACCGGCAGATCTTCTACTGCACTGAAAATGGCATTGGCTTCCAACACCCATTCAATGATCTGGTCTTCCGGCCCGGCAAAATAACCACCGAACTCGGTGATATCTGCTCCGACAATAAAGGCTTCTTTCGCCGATGTGACCAGAACACCTTTGACGCTCTGATTATCCGCAATGGCCGCAGTGGCTTCTTTCAGCTCATTCAGCGTATCGAGATTGAATTTGTTGACAGATTCGCCTTCCAAGTCGAACTGCAACTCGGCGATGTCACCCTCGATCATGCTTACCTTGATGGCTTTACCTTCGTAAATCATCAACAGATCTCCCAGTGGATGTTGTTGAAACGTATGGGTCTGCATGGAGAAACAACAGAAATCCCCGCTGATGCGAGGTCAGAAAATGCCTGCAGGTTCATTCTTATTGTTATCACCAAACACTCTTTCAAACAGTTGATTCATACGACCGTTTGAATCAATAGAGCAAACAATCCTTGAAAACACTCAGGTTGTCAACAGCCAACCAGCCAAAAAGGACAGTTTGACCCAAATTCACTGGCGACTTTATCCAATCGTTCCAGGTGACGAGAGTTACCCTGACGATCGACTCTCCCTGGTATCGATAATAGTAGATACCTCAATAGCAATTCTGGTAAAACAACCCGACAAGCAGACACCCCCTCCAAACGGATCATTTCAGAAGGACCCCGGAGTACTGATACACTGGGCATCGAAAGGAATCTCTATCTATAAAAAACAGATCTGGTGTGTGTCTGCCAGACGATAATGAATAAAAGAGATCGTGATGAAGAATATTCGAACACTTTTCCTTGGCCTTGCCCTGACGTTCACCAGCACGCTTGTCAGTGCAGATCCAAACCAGCTACTTAGCCACTTCCAGCATATGCGACTCAGCAGCATCAGCAGCCTGTCTCATTTTTTCATGTTCAGCGGCCTGAATGCTGACCAGAAATACGAACGCCGCATGATGAAAGATCTGGAGGAATTCTCCAATGCACTGGAAGCCGCTCGTGGCATGGTGGCAGGCGGCGCACCGGGTGAACACCTGCAGAACATTGAGTCCAAATGGAAAGCCTATACAGAAAAGCTGGCAACGCACCAGAAAGTTGTGGCCGACATGGGGCAAATCGGTTCTGAAGAGTCCATTGCTCTGGGAACCCAGGGCAACTCTCTGACCGCTGCCATCAACAAGGCATATGAGGACATTGCTGCTACCGGAAAAACCAACCCCAAAGTTGAAGAAGCCCGCAGCCTGGCCATTCTGTTACAGGAAATGACCACCCAATACGCCGCTTCCGGCGCTCTGGACGATGCCAGTGCCTTCCACACAGGTGAATACAAACGCAGCATGGCAGATATGACCAAAACCTTTACCGATAACCTTGGCAAGCTGTCTTACAAAGCCCGCAACCTGAATACTGGCCTGTTGCTGGACGACATCAGCAGCAAGTGGAGCATGCTCAGCAAGTCGCTGAATAATCAGGATGGCAACGGCGTTCCGTTTCTGATCATCAGCTACAACGACCGCATTATTCATCATCTGGAAGAACTGGAAGGCATGGTGCGCTAAACCACCAGCCTCAGCACCGATCCAATGCTGCCACCAAGCAACGAAGTGGCAGCGTTCCTTCCGCTTTACATCCCGCTTCCTGACAACAAAGCCTCTACTCCGATATAAAGCCAATTACAGCACCGTCTCCAGCTCGCATTCTTCATCCACAAAACACACCACTTTTTTCATCATGGCGTCGTATTCCGGGTTAAAGGTGCCTCGGCGCAGGTAGCGTCCGTTCAGTTTCCCCTGCTCTTTCAGCAGTTTGGGATTTTCACCAAATACCGAGTTGTTATCGTCGCTTTGGCAGGCCTGATAGTCTGCTTCGGTGCCGTTGGCTTCGTAGTATTTGCAGTGACGGTATTCACCCTTCAGGCCGTAGTGCGGGTTGGTTGGTGGCAGCAGCACACCAAGGTGTGATTGGTTGAGAGTCTGGTAAGACGCATCCATAGCCAGCGGAGAGGTTTCGATAATATGGTCGCAGTTCAACGCCGGGTTGGCTGAGACTTCCTGATTGATCTGTTGATCGACAGAGGCATACCACAGCAGCAGTTTGCGTTCTGCCGGGTTGTTGTAGCAGAAGAATTCGCGTGCGGCGCTGGCTTTGACGGTAGTGTCGTCAGCGGTTGCGACCATCATCACCGGGATATTCAGGGCCTTGTCCGGTTGCACCATGTCTTTGGTCAACAGATAAAACTCGGCAGCGGCGTTGTAGGAGAAGGATTCGTAGCGTGCAGCGTCCCGCTCCTGATGGTGGCTCATCCAAGTGGTGACGTGACGTACCCAGGGAGCCAAAAACGCCACACTGCTGTTGGCTTTGACGGCGGGTGCCATCATCACCACACTCTGGATTTTATCCTCACGCGGCTGACCATCCGCCACCGGGTGACGATTGAGGTAATCCACGGTCAGTGAGGTGCCGGTTGAATAGCCCACCAGATGCAGCTCCTGCACCGCCTCTTCCTGTCGGAAGCTGTTAACGCCGTAATCCACAATCTTGCGCCAGTCGTGATGGCTCATCTTGAGTGTGTCACCGGGCCAGGTGCCATGACCGGGCAGCAGCACCGAGCGAATCAGCGCACAGGGATACGCACCGCGCAGGGATTCGGCCACGCTGCGCAAGCTGAATGGCGAGTCGGTCAGGCCATGAACCAGCAGAAAGCCCTTACCTGTTCCGGGTGTTGGAGCTGAATTGGACTGCTCACCTTCCGGCGCACAAGCTTGCTGATCCGCTTGCCATTCAAACGGCGCTCGCATGGTCGCGGCTTGTTGTGCGGTGTAATCACCCAAAAATCCAACGTGCTGAGGCGACTGTGTCATCCCTTCCATCGCCGCCAGAATATTCTTGTGGCTTTGTTGAGTGTAATCCTCAAAGGGCATGGATTGCTCGGGGATCAGAGCGGGTTGCTTGCTCGGCGACAACCAGGGTTCCGGCGTACTGCATCCAACCAGAGTCAAACCGACACAGCACAACCACTGCCAATGTTTCATTGCATCATTCCTTGTTCAAACAGTAATGGGGTCAATTCTATGGCATTCATGGCTGATCAGCATGACAGGTTGCCACACTCTTCCTGTGGCAATCGTTGGTCTGGCTTTTCGTGCTGCCAGAAACGCGACACAATAGCGCTTCCACTATGATAAGGACGTGTTATGAGCATCAGATTAATCGAAGGAGACATCACACAAGCCAGAGTGGACGCCATCGTCAATGCCGCCAATCCGGTGATGCTGGGAGGCGGCGGTGTGGATGGTGCAATTCACGCTGCCGCCGGGCCTGCATTGCTGGACGCTTGCCGACGCGTCAAAGCCGTCCATGGAGTGCGCTGCCCAACCGGCGAAGCCCGTATTATTAACCCGGCATGAATATTTCTCATAATTTGTGCATAATTC
>JAILXU010000022.1:0-54382 GCA_045430275.1 Oceanobacter sp.
TATCTCAGTCCGTTAGAGTACGAGGCAAAGAATGGATAATACAAATGTGTCCGCAAAAGCGGGGCAAGATCAAACATTGGCGTCACTGTGTCGCAAATGAGCGGGCTTTGGGATGCAGAGGGCGTGACAGGTTGCACGCCTCTGTTAACGTGAAGAGTAATCTCAGGTTTCATCATGTATCGATTAAATTAACACGTCATCCATTGACTTGGATTTTAAGATATTTGCTCCGAGAGTATATGTGTAAGTTGAACTTGGCTGAAAACGTATTGTAACCCCATCAATAACCCCACTTTGCTTTATGGTCTTGGTCGTAATCAACGCATCATCAAGGTCATTTTTCTTGCTAAATTCTACGATTCCTTTCAATAACCTGGAATCCGTGCAAGGAACGTCTGACCACTTAACCTCCACGCACCAGCATGGTTTCTGGTTTGCAGTGTTAAGCCAAACAATATCAACTTCTCCCTCTTTCCAACGGGCATAATGTAAATTGTCAATGTTTTGATTGTGAAACCATTGGCTGAATATTGCGGTTTCTGTAAGGTTTCCCATGGCTTCATGGTCTTCAGTGACGGGGCCAAATAAAGCAGCTCTCATAGAAGGGTTGGTTAAATAAACCTTGAATGTAGTCGCTCTCTTGAATTTTTTGGAAGTCACATCGACTCGATTGATGATTTTT
The DNA here is from genome assembly GCA_045430275.1 of Oceanobacter sp. GTDB lineage: Bacteria > Pseudomonadota > Gammaproteobacteria > Pseudomonadales > Oceanobacteraceae > Oceanobacter. The sequence goes on from JAILXU010000022.1 coordinate 683, forward strand.
ATCAAAAAGGCAGCTTCAAGATATTCCATGTATTTTTTTATGGTGTTTTTAGATACCCCTGAAGACTTTGATAGCGCTTCAAGTGTGATCTCATTTCCAGTGTTGTAAGCAATGGCGTTGAATAGCTTGTTAAGCTCCTGGACATCATTGATGCCATATAAACTAGGAAGGTCTCTTAACAAAACCTTATCGATTATGTCGCTTTTTATGTACCTGGAGCTATCCCCTTGAATTAACTTGGAAAACACCGCTTCAGGGTATCCGCCATAATTAAGATAATTAATGAATTCATCATTTAGTTTGTCAATGTCTTTGGCTTCATGCCGGTTATCCTCATTTATTAATATTAACTCGTCAATGCGGCCAATAAAGGATAGGTATTCGGCAAATGTCAAGGGTGGGAGTAGAAAATCAGTAAATCGACCTGCGCCGGACTCTCTGCTTTTTAATTTTAATGCGGCGGCGGCTGAACCGGTTGCAATATATTTATAAGACGGGTATGAGTCTACCAGAGATTTAAGGTGTACTTCCCAGTCAGGAAGATATTGGATTTCATCAAAAATTATATAAAGCTCATCATCTCTCTTATGTGAAAACTCTTCTTGAAAGATGTTTACCAGTTTTTCCAATGACAAACCGGTGTAAATTGGTGTTTCTAGCGAGACATAGAGGATATTGTTTGGAGGGATTCCCTCTGACAATAAACGATCAACGGAATGGTAGACCATGACAGTCTTTCCAACCCTTCTGGGGCCCATTAATACCGCAGCCCTATTAATGGAAGATTCTTTAATCAGTTTATAGAATGGTTCAAAATAGAATCTTCTTGGATAAGCCTTGTACCTTCCCTCTACGGCTCCATTTTCCCACCATAAATTATCGAAATGCAATCGTGTAATTATCTCGCTCTTTGATATTGAAAGCATACTAAAACCATTAAGATCAAATATTTGATCTTAATGGTATCACTTGGGTGGTTAGAGTCAATTATTTGATCTTAGTTGGTTTTGAGGTCTGTGAAGGTGTTTTTCTTCTGGCAGTTTTTCAGAAGATCTGAGGCAAGCTGAATCCTATATCTGATCCGCCGCCGGAATATCCGCAAAGGTGCTGTTGGCCATCCAGTGGCTGACGTTGTTCACCAGCTCCCTGGGGCCGATCAGTTGCAGTTTGTCATCGCGCACGGCGCGTTTGTAGCTCAGGTCGCCCATCCAAATCTCGATCATGGTGCGCAGTTCGGTATTAAACCAGACATCCACTTCATGGCCGGGGTCGGCGGTGCAGGTATCAATGCTGTCGCCGTCCACCATAATCCACCATTTGGGTTGCTGGGTCAGATCGCTGAAGTTAAAGCAAAGCGTGGTGCGGTGTCCGGGCAGTTTGTCCGGCTGGATGCTGCGCTCCAGATAGAGCATCAGCAGTTCCAGATCCAGCTCGGTGTCGTCGATTTGCGCGCGTGTCCAGCGCATCCCCCATTCGCCGACTTGCTGAAGTATCGGCGCAAGTTCCTTGCCCTGTTCAGTCAAAAAGTATTCGTAGCCGCGTTGGCCGGGGATTTTCTTGCGGATAATCAGACGGTGATCGGCCAGTTCGTTCAGGCGCTTTGTGAGCATGGTGGGGGAGATGGCCGCCATTCCGCGCTGAAAATCCGAGAAGCGGGTACCGCCCATCAGCAATTCTCTGATAATCAGCAGCGTCCATTTTTCGCACAGTATTTCGGAGGCCTTGGCCACCGGGCAGAATTGCAGGTACTGCATGGTTACGTCATCGGCTGTTATGGGTGTTTTGGCCTAACTATCAAAAACGTAGTGGGATACTACAGTTTTGATAGCGTTCTTTTTTCGATTCTGCGATTAGTCTTGTGGCTTCTACTCAACACTAAAAATAAAACGGAGCAGACCTCAATGCCTAAATTCATCATCGAACGCAACCTGCCAGACATCGGTTCAGCCGATCAGCAAACCCTGAGCGGCGCAGCGGCCAAGTCCAACGCGGTACTGTCTGAGATGCGCGCAGAAGATAAAGACATCGAGTGGGAGCACAGTTACGTTGCGGGCGACAAAACCTACTGCGTGTACAACTGTGAGTCTGAAGCACTGATTCATGAACACGCGGAGCGCAGCGGCTTTCCGGCCAACGCAATCACAGAGATCAAAAATCACATCGATCCATCCACCGCAGACAGCTGATTGCCGCGTGCGAATGCGAATGCTGTGACCCCGTTGCAACCGTAGCACCGGTTGGGAAAGGTTGGACACTGTACTTAAGAACCCGATTGTCGGGTTCCAAGGTGTTCTTTCGGCTAGCTGGTTTGGGTCGGGCACTTGGTTCGAGTATGTGGGGCAAGCGTCAACGACGCTGTGCCCATCTCAGCTTGCGCCACACCGCTTGTTGTTCCGGGGTCAGGAATGTCCAGGCAATAAAACGGCTGCTTTTCTGCCCCTGAGCCATGGTCACTACCTTGTGCTGAGTGACGTTCAGCCGTTTCAGGACTTGCTTGAGTTCGGGCAGGGCCGCCTGACGCGACACCAGCGACGTAAACCAGTACACCTGTGTGGAATAGCGCTGGCTTTCTTTCATCATGCGGCTGATGAACGCCACTTCGCCGCCTTCACACCACAACTCATTGCTCTGGCCACCGAAATTCAGGGCGTCCTTATCGATGGGCTTGCCGTCCCATTTGCCAAGATTTTTCCATTTGCGTTGTGTGCCCCGCACCATCTGTTCCGGCGAGTCGTGGAAGGGGGGATTGCACAGCGTCAGATCGAGAAATTCTCCTGCCTCTAACACATGCTCAAAGCAGCGTTGTTTGTCCGGCTGCTGGCGCAAGCTGATGTGCGCCTGAAGGCTGGGATTGGCTGCCAGAATCCGTTCTGCCGACGCCAATGAAACCGGGTCAATTTCTGCGCCGACAAAACGCCAGCGGTACTCGCTGTGGCCGATCAGTGGATAGATGCAGTTGGCACCGCAGCCAACGTCCATCGCTCGAATCTGCGAGCCTTTCGGTTGTTTACCGTGATTGGATGTCGCCAGCAGGTCGGCGAGGTTATGAATGTAGTCAGCTCGCCCCGGAATCGGCGGACACAGGTAACCCTCGGGAATGTCCCAACCTTCAATCTGATACCAGTGCATCAGCAATGCCCGGTTCAATGCCTTGACCGCGTTGGCATCGGTGAAGTCGACGGAATGATTGCCTCTGGGCGTCAGCCGGATAAACGCCGCAAGCTCCGGGCTGGTGCGGGTCAGTGCATCAAAGTCATAGCGTTGCTGGTGGCGATTACGCGGATGCAGAGCCGCTTTTTTCGGTTGCGAAAGCTTCTGTTGGACAGGTTTCGCTTTGGAGCGGTGATTGGGTCGGGCAGGGGCTTTGCGAGGCATGGTGATTGGACGTCGGCAGAAAACAGCCTGGCAGTATATCGCATTGATAGTAGCCGGTCTTTCTGTGTCAAAGTGCTACGTACGGTGAAAGGTTCGGGTGGCTAAAGAACCGCTCAACAAGCCCGGAAGTATTATTCCTTCGTATCGGTTGCCGGTGGATGCTTGTCGGGTTCACCCGACCGTGATGGCGGGCACTCAGATCAGGCAGGGAAGGCTGACGCGGCTTTGTTGAAGTGGACTCAACCAACCAACGGCTCTTCACCATGATAAAAACAATAAATTTTCCCAAAGTGGCCTGGCTGGTCGCCTTGCTGGTGTGCTGTCGCGTGCCGGTAACGCTGGCAGAAACGATTCGGTACGGCGTCATCACCCCGCCCAATCATATGTGGTCTCAGGTGATGCAGCAGTTTAAAACCAATCTGGAGCGTGCTTCTGGTCAACAGATCATCGTCAAGGAATCCCGCTTTGCCAAGGTGCGTGGCGAAGCTCATATCGTTGATTCGCTCAAAAAAGGTCAGCTACAGGTTGGTATTGTCGCGGCGGGCGGTCTGACAACGCTTGATCCGTCGTTGAATGGCTGGTTGGTGCCGTATCAGTTCGAGGGAATTGAACAACTGGAACAGGCCGCGAGCAGCGATGACGCCAAAGCCATGCTGGCCGATCTGGAAGCCCACAACCTGATTGCCCTGGGCTACACCTTCGGAGGTATGCGGCAAATTCTGACACCCAAACGCATGACCGATATTGCAGCACTGAAAGGCAAGCGGGTGAGTTCCTACACCAATGACGTGTTTTACAACTGGTACCGCCAGTTGGGAATCGACCCGCAACCGGTTCAGATTCAGGACGTGCGCGCCAAAATGGAGCAAGGCAAGCTGGACGCGATTGATTGCGACCTGGCCACCGCCGTGGGGTTGAAACTCTATCAGGCTGCGCCGCACCTGATGCTGACCAACCAGATGGCGTTCCCCGGTATCTTTACGGTCTCGAAAAAATGGTGGTCTGGACTCAGCCCAGGCATGCAGGCCAGGGTCACAGAGGCGTTTGTGCAGGCGGAACAATGGGGTGCCCAGCGGCTGGCCCAGTCCGAGCGCGACAACCTTCGTACCCTGCGTGAACACGGCGTTACCGTCACTGAGTTGAAAGAAGCGGATTTTAACGGCGTGCCTGAAAAACTCAGAAACTTCTACTACAGCACCCATCCGCGTCTGAAGCGTTTTGGTTTGGCTGTAGAATAGATGATTACAAAAACATCAATAAAAACAAGGTGCTAGAGCCAGTGTGTCGAGTTGCGCTCTGAGGCTCAAATTCGACCTGTTTTACGACCACAAGTCATTAATTGCTCGGAATCGTCGTTATTTGTGCCAGAACAAAGCGGCCAGCCATAACACATCCTCCTATACTCTCCAGAGAACCGGGAGGTAGTTATGACCGAGTCTCAGCTCACGCTGACAGAATGCAAATCCATACTCAATAAATCCAGCGACGCGATCGTTGTGCTGGATCATCAGGACAAACCGATTTATCAGAATCCGGCCTTTGCGGCGCTGCCAGGGCGTATCAGTCAGGCAGTGCTGAAAGATCATCGGCATGCAGAACAGGTGATAGAACGTATACCTATTGACTGTGGCACCGCCCTGATTGTCCAGTCGCCATCCAGCCCGAACAAATGTGAAAAAGTGCTGGTGGACATCATTGAGCAGCTTCAGCATACCGACAACCTGTTCGAAGCGGCCGCCATGGCCGTGTACAAAGCACTGAAATGGCGCTGGGTCAGCGTGACGCGTTTTAATGGCGGCGTGGTGGAAGTACTGGCGCATTGCTTCGATGGTGAGATCACCCAGAATTTCAGCTTTGAACTGGCGGGTAGCCCGTGTGAGGAGATGATCCGAACCCGGCGTTTCACCCTGTTTACCGATGTGTCCAAGGCATTGCCCGATAACGAGGCGCTTCGGGTCAACAACATCAAGACCTATGCGGGCATAGTCTATCGGGATAATGACAACCAGCCGGTTGGCCACATCATGGTGCTACACGACGAGCGGGAAGTAGACTATCGCCATGTGGAAGAGGTGCTGAAGTTGGCGACACTGGCGTTGTCGTCGCACCTGATGCTGGAGAAAACCAACCAGCGGTTACAGGATGCACTGGAAGAATCGCGCACCGACTCACTGACCGGGCTGGCTAATCGCAAACTGTTTGATGAGCATATGGCCAGCGCTTTGCAGCAATTTCGGAACGAGCACAATCCACACGTGCTGGCGATTATCGATGTGGACAAATTCAAGTTCTATAACGACACCTACGGGCATGTGGAAGGCGATCAATTACTGCGCTTGCTGGCGACGGAGTTGACCAAAATTGGCCGCAGCACCGATCTGGCTTATCGCATCGGTGGTGATGAATTTGCCATGATCTTCCAGCATGCAGGCAACCACGTGCTGGTGCAGGTCGAACGCCAGTTTCAGGAATCTGTCGAACGCCTGTCCTTGCTGACCCGTCACCGCATCGGCGGCAGCATTGGCTTTGCTACGCTGGAAGACGGCGATGATGTTGATAGCTGGTACCGCCGTGCAGACAGCGATATGTATCGGAATAAGCAGGATGGGAGATAAGATGATCGGTTGGATAAAGTGATTCTGTAAGGCTTTATATGACCAGTTTGGCTGTTTCGGGTTATCGTGATGGCCAATTTATCCGATAAAGACAAGGAGGCTCACCGAGCATATGTCGGATTCCAACACCGTGTGGTACGCCCACTCCGCTACTGGTTTGTCAGAAACCCAATGGCAAACCCTCAAATCCCACCTCAAAGACGTAGGTGAGCTGGCTGCTAGTAAAGCCAGCCATTTTAACGGTCAAGATCTGGCCCGCATCGCTGGGCTGTTGCACGATCTTGGCAAGTACACCGAAGAATTTCAGCAGCGTCTCAGAGGTTCAAAAACCAAAGTCGATCACTCGACGCATGGAGCATTGGAGGCTATCAAGTACTGCGAGAACCCTGTGCTTGGCTTGCTGTTGGCCTATTGCATTGCTGGCCATCATGCCGGTTTGGCAGATCGCCGGGAAACTCAGAACAAAAGGCGAATAACCGATCTGGATACACGTCTGAAAGCTGAGTTGCCACAATTACAGGACGACTGGCAGAAGGAAATCCAGTTATCCAGCCAACCAAATCTTGCCATGCAGCCGCGTGCCTCTGCGGAAGAAATCGCGTTTCAGTTCTCGGTGTTGGGAAGGATGATCTACTCCTCGTTGGTGGATGCTGATTTCCTGGATACCGACGCGTTCTATCGCAAGATAGAGAATCGACCTCAGCGAAACACTCAATACCCGACGCTTGGTGAGTTAAAAACCCGCCTCGATGTCTATTTAAACCAGCCTGGATTTCAGTCTGATCAAGGTATTAATGGCATTCGAAAAAACATTCTGAATACCGTTAAACAGCGCGCTGAATTGGAACCGGGTTTGTTTTCACTCAATGTGCCCACCGGCGGTGGAAAAACCTTGTCGTCGCTGGCGTTTGCGTTGGACCACGCCATTCGTCATGGCCAACGGCGGGTGATTTTGGTGATTCCATTCACCAGTATCGTGGAGCAAAACGCGCAAGTCTGGCGCGATGCTTTAGGGCTTGATGACGACAATGCCACCTTGTTGGAGCATCACAGCGCTTTTAATGCTGATTCCATTCAATCGGATAAACCCTCCAGTAAAGACAAGCTGCGCGAAGCGGCGGAAAACTGGGAGCCGCCTATTGTGGTGACGACGGCGGTGCAATTCTTCGAGAGCCTGTTTGCCCATCGCTCGTCCCGCTGCCGCAAGCTGCATAACATCGCCAATTCGGTGGTGATTCTGGATGAGGCGCAAACTTTACCCACCAAGCTGCTGCGGCCTTGCGTGGCCATGATCAAAGAGCTGGCGCTGAATTATCGAACCAGTCTGGTGATGTGTACCGCCACCCAGCCAGCACTGGAGCAAGAAGACGGCTTTGAAAACGGTCTGGGAAACGTCAGGGAGCTGGCTCCTGATCCGATCCTGCTACACAAGAGCCTTGAACGGGTGGTGGTTGAGTACATTGGCGAGCGTGATGATGACCAGTTGGTTGAAGAACTGCTTCAACAGCAGCAGGTGCTCTGTATCGTCAATAATCGTCGTCATGCACGCGCACTCTATGACCGGATTCAGGAAGCCGAAGGGGCTGCGCATCTGACCACGTTGATGTGTGCCAAACACCGCTCAAGCAAGCTCGCCGATATTCGCCAGTGGCTTGATGACGGCAAGCCGGTGCGTCTGATTTCCACCTCACTGATTGAGGCGGGTGTCGATATATCACTCAAAACGGTTTATCGGGCAGAAGCCGGGCTGGACTCCATCGCTCAGGCTGCCGGGCGTTGCAACCGCAATAAGGAATGGCCCATAGAGGAAAGCCGGGTCAGGGTCTTTAAACCGGATGCCGAGTGGGCGATTCCACCAGAAGTGGAACAGTTTGCCAGTGCCTTCAAAACGGTTTATCGAACCCATGCGGATAACCTGCTGTCGATGGCCGCCATTCAGGATTACTTCAAACAAGTGTACTGGTTAAAGGGCAAGGCGCTGGATGCCAAGTCCATTCTGGATTGTGCGTTTGTTGATCTGAACGACCCGACCAGTCTTGATATTGGCTACGACCAGATGGCGCAGCGCTTCCAGATGATTGAAAGCAATATGCAGCCAGTGATTGTGCCTTATGGTGACAATAGCAATGGCTCGCCCGGCAAGGTTGAACAACTGCTGGAAGACCTTGAATACAGGGAATACGCGGGTGGCATAGCTCGTCAGTTACAAGGCTATCTGGTTCAGGTGCCGGAACAGGCTCTGAAAGCACTCAGGCAATACGGGGCTGTCCGTGCCATTCAGCCGGAGCGCTTTGGTGATCAGTTTTTGGTGTTGAATAAATCCTTTAATCTTTATGATAATGAGTGTGGTTTGAGTTGGGATGATCCGGCTTATTTGGCCGCTGAAGTCACAGTGCTCTGATACACGTACTCCAATCGAGTAGACAAATGGAAACAGTGCCACAGGAGGTTTAATGGCATACGGAATCAAACTCAAGGTCTGGGGTGAACGTGCCTGTTTTACCCGGCCTGAAATGAAAGTGGAACGCGTCAGTTACGACGTCATCACGCCCTCGGCGGCCAGAGGCATTCTGGAAGCCATTCACTGGAAACCGGCGATTCGCTGGCATATCGACAAAATTCACGTCCTGAAACCGATCCGGTTTGAATCCATTCGTCGTAATGAAGTGGGCAGCAAACTCTCTGCGGCCACCGTTAAAAAGCACATGAAATCGGGCAATACAGCGGGACTGGTCAACTATGTCGATCAGGATCGCCAACAGCGTGCGGCGACGGTGTTGCGCGATGTGGAATATGTGATTGAAGCGCATTTCACCCTGACAAATCGCGCGGATGAATCGGACAACGTCGGCAAACATCTGGATCAATTTAATCGCCGTGCTCGCAGAGGACAGTATTTTCATGCGCCTTGCCTCGGTGTGCGAGAGTTTCCGGCAGACTTTGAATTGATCGAAACCGACGACCAGATGCCAATGCCGAACGATGCGTTAGCGGGTGATAAAGACCTGGGCTGGATGCTGCACGATTTTGATTTTGGCAAAGAAGTCACGCCGCATTATTTCCGCGCTCACATGCTTGATGGCCTGATTGAAGTGCCACCGTTTATGACAGAGGAGGTCAAAGCATGATCCTCTCGGCATTGAACACCTACTACGACCGGCTGGCAGAGCAGGGTAATACTGAACTGGCTCCGTATGGATTCAGTCAGGAAAAGATCAGTTACGCTCTGGTGATTAACCCGAAAGGTGAGCTGGTTGACGTCGTGAATCTGATGGATACCAGCGGCAAAAAGCCCCGGCCCTCAATGCGACAGGTGTCACAACCTCCCAAGCGAGCAGTGAATATTGCCCCTTGTTTCCTCTGGGATAAAACCGGCTATGTGCTGGGCGTGACCGCAGGTGAGACTGAAAAAGAACGGGAGCGTACTCGTAAAACCCACGATGCCTTCAAAGCGTATCACCACGAATGGATCGGAGATTCTGACGATGAAGGGCTGGTGGCTTTGCTGGCTTTTCTTGATCAGTGGCAGCCCGACGGTGAAACGCGTCAAAAATTCATTACGGAAGACATGCTGGACTCCAATCTGGTGTTTCAGTTGGAGGGTGACGCGCAACGGTTTATTCACGAACGCCCGGCGGCCAAAGCCATTCGCGCCAAACAGTTGGCCAGCGCTGGTGGGGAAGAGCAGATGTGTCTTGTGACCGGGGAGGTGTTGCCAGCGGTTACTTTGCATCCATCCATCAAAGGCGTGAATGGTGCGCAGTCATCCGGTGCGTCATTGGTGTCCTTTAACCTGGATGCGTTTACCTCTCACCATAAGAAACAGGGTATGAACGCCCCGGTCTCCGATAAAGCCGCCTTTGCCTACGGCACTGCGTTGAACTACTTATTGCGCCGCAGTGATGACAACCGCCAGCGCGTGAATATCGGCGACACTACCGTGGTGTTCTGGGCGGAAGCAGAAACTGCACAACAAGCGCAAGCCGCAGAAGCCATGTTTGCCGGGATATTTTCCAGCGCTCCTGTGATCGACAAAAATAAAAGCTCGGCCACGGCTGATGAATCCGAGCATCGCAAGCTGGCGTCGGCGTTTTCGCAATTGGCTCAGGGTAAGCCGCTGCAAGAAATCGGCACAGATTTAAAGCCGGATACCAAAATCTACGTGCTTGGTCTGGCTCCCAATGCGGCGCGTTTATCCGTTCGCTTCTGGGAAACCAGTACGCTGGATCAGTTTGCCAAACGGCTGGCACAGCACTATCAGGATATGCTGATGGAGCCGCTGCCATGGAAAACCGAACCCAGCATCTGGCGACTGATTAACGAAACCGTTCCGCATCGTCCCGGTGCCAAACCGAAACAGGACGACGCCTCTCCTCATCTGGCGGGCGAGCTGGCTCGCGCGATTTTAACCGGCCAGCGTTACCCGCACAGTTTGCTGGCCAATCTGATTATGCGCTTTCGTGCCGATGGCGATATTTCCAGCCTGCGTGTGGCGCTTTGCAAAGCTGTTCTGGTGCGGAAAGAACGCCTGACACATTCAACATCGATACAACCCACCGAAGAATCACATCACAAGGAGTTATTCGTGAGTCTGGATATTGAGAATCAAGACCCTGGTTATTTGCTGGGGCGCTTATTTGCTGTATTGGAAGCCGCTCAAGAGGATGCTTTAGGTCGAGACATTAATGCAACGATTCGAGATCGATACTATGGTGCGGCGTCTGCCACTCCAGCGAGTGTTTTCCCTCTGTTGTTGCGAAATGCACAAAATCATTTAGGCAAAGTCCGCAAGGACAGAGCTGGACAAGCTGTCAATTTGGAAAAGTTGCTGATAGAAATTATTGACAAGTTGGACAGCAACTTTGCCAAAAGCCTGGGGCTTGAGGCTCAAGGGCGATTTGCGATTGGCTATTACCATCAACGCAGTGAGCGCTTTAAAAAGAAATCGAAGCCAGACAATAACGTAAACAATGATCAAGAAACCACGGAAGGACACGCCTAATGACCGCCATTACCAATCGCCACGAGTTTGTATTCTTTTTTGATGTCACCAACGGCAACCCCAACGGCGACCCGGACGCAGGCAATATGCCGCGCCTCGACCCCGAAACCAATCAGGGACTGGTGACAGACGTTTGTCTGAAACGCAAAATTCGCAATTTTGTCGCACTGGCTAAAGAAGAAGAGGCTGGTTACGACATTTACATGCAGGAAAAGTCGGTACTGAATAACCAGCACAAAAAAGCCTATAAAGCGTTAGAGATTGAACCCGTCGCCAAAAAGCTGCCGAAGGATCAAAAAATTGCCCAGGAATTGACTGGATGGATGTGCAAAAACTACTTTGATGTTCGTGCCTTTGGTGCCGTGATGACCACAGAAGTCAATGCCGGTCAGGTGCGGGGGCCGATCCAGATTGCTTTTGCCAAGTCGCAAGACCCGATTGTGCCGCTGGAAATTTCCATCACACGCATGGCCGTCACCAACGAAAAAGACATGGATAAAGAACGCACGATGGGGCGCAAGCACATTGTTCCTTACGGTCTCTATCGGGTTCACGGTTATGTTTCAGCCAAACTGGCAGAAAAAACCGGCTTCTCAGAAGATGATCTGCAACTGCTTTGGCAGTCACTGATTAACGCCTTTGAACACGATCGATCAGCCGCCCGTGGTGAAATGTGCGCTCGCCAGTTGTATGTGTTCAAGCATGAAAATGCGCTGGGTAACGCGCCAGCTCACAAGCTGTTTGAGACTGTCAGCGTCGAACGGGTCAATGGTGAAGAGGGCAGTCCGGCCAAATCCTTCAGTGATTATCAGATCACCCAAAATGCCGAAGACCTGCCTAACGGCGTGAGTGTTGAAGCACTGATCTAACCACTGATTACAGGGAGTATTTGTCATGGAAGACACCGTCACGCTGGCAATTTCTGCCATTCAGCATTACGCCTACTGTCCTCGCCAGTTCGCCTTGATTCATCTTGAGCAGGCATGGGCAGACAATCGCTTTACCGCCGAAGGGCAGTTGTTGCATCAGCGGGTGGACGGCGGTGAGCCGGAACAACGGGGCAATATTCGCTACGAGCGGGCGGTTCTGTTGAGCAGTCAGCGACTGGGTATTCATGGCAAAATGGATTTGCTCGAAATTGATCGCAGCCAGCAACCGGCTCAGTTCATTCCGGTGGAATACAAACGCGGCAAAGCCAAAACCCAGGACTGGGATCGGCTGCAACTCTGTGCTCAGGCGCTCTGCTTGGAAGAAATGCGTGATGTATCAATTACCGAAGGTGCGCTCTGGTATTGGGAAACCCGTCGCCGTGAAATCGTTGCGTTTGATGCGTCGCTGCGAACACACACCGAGCAGGTGATAGCAAACGCCAAAGCGGTATTAACCAGCACTCAAACGCCACCACCCACCGAGCATAAACGGCGCTGCAAAGCCTGCTCTCTGATTGAACAATGCCAGCCTGACATCGCCAGACTGGATCATTCTGCTGAATACGTACAGGAGCTGTTCAAGGAATGAAAAAACTCCTTAATACTCTCTATATCACCCGTCAGGAGACCTACCTCCATAAAGAGCGGGAAACCATCGTGATTAAACACGGTGATCAAAAACTGGCACAGTTTCCTTCGCTGGCGTTAGGGAACATTCATTGCTTTGGCCGTGTATCTGTTTCGCCCTTTCTGATGGGGTACTTGACCCAGCAAGGCATTGGTCTGAGCTTTTTTACCGAATACGGCCGTTTTCTTGCGCGGGTACAAGGGCCGGAAACCGGTAATGTACTGCTGCGACGCAGCCAGTATCGTTGGGCCGACGATGAGGAAAAATCGCTCTCGGTTGCACGCTTGATGATTGCCGCCAAAATCGCTAACAGTCGTTCAGCATTGCAGCGTGAGCTGCGTAATCACGGTGAGCAGGTTGACCTGAAAAAAGCGGTGGATGCATTGGCTGTCAGCTTGAGAAATGCACGTCATGCCAGCAGTCGAGCCAGCTTGATGGGCATTGAAGGGGATGCGGCCAGTCGCTATTTTGGTGCGTTGCAACCGCGTATTCGTGCCAAAGGGTTTATCTTTAATGGTCGTGTTCGAAGGCCACCAACCGATCCGGTGAATGCTCTGTTGTCGTTTGCCTATTCCATGATTACGCAGGACTGCGTGTCGGCTTTGCAAGGTGTGGGGCTTGATCCTTACGTTGGATTCCTGCATCGGGATCGTCCAGGTCGCCCCGGACTGGCACTCGATTTGATTGAAGAATTCAGGGCTGGTTGGGCGGATCGTCTGGTGCTGACGTTGATCAACCGACAACAACTCAAACCTAAAGATTTCACACAAGAAGCCAGTGGAGCCGTTCGTCTCAGTGACGATGGTCGCAAAACCTTTCTGACCCACTATCAAGAGAAGAAACGTGAAGAGCTGATGCATCCATACCTGAACGAAAAAGTACCAATTGGTTTGTTGCCCTACTGCCAGGCATTGCTGCTGGCACGTCACCTGCGCGGCGACATGCAGTTCTACACGCCATGGATACAGAAATAAAAGGACTCAATCATGTTGTTGCTAATTACCTACGACGTCAGTGTTGTGACCAGTGAAGGGCAGAAGCGGCTGCGAAACATCGCCAAGGTGTGTGTGGATTACGGCACCCGAGTTCAGAACTCGGTGTTTGAATGTGAACTGACACCGGCACAGTGGGTGGAGCTTAAAGCTGAATTGCTGGATATTTACGAACCCATGGAAGACAGTTTGCGCTTTTACCACCTGGGTAAGAAAGGCCGCGATAAAGTCGAACACCACGGAGCCAAAGTCGTGGCTGATCCACACACCAGCACTCTGATTCTATAGCTGTCGCTAATCACCAGTACTCATGAAAAAGCCGGAGCGTTAGCGGATTTATAACCTGTTGATTTTAAAAGATAAAATTCAGTTCTTGATTGAGTTGGAGAATGATTCAGCTATTGCAGCAGGAGTTAGCGGAAAATCAGCACTTTTCCGTTGTTCTTTAACAACTTACACTGGAACGGTCGCGTCCTTCACGGGCGCGTGGATCGAAACAGGAGTCAATCAAGAATGTTGCAACGATTGGCCTTAGTCGCGTCCTTCACGGGCGCGTGGATCGAAACCACTTCATCGTGGTTTGCTGCATCCTGTTGCGGAGTCGCGTCCTTCACGGGCGCGTGGATCGAAACTGGATCTTTATCCAGTTTCAGCAAGTCATCGAGCTGGTCGCGTCCTTCACGGGCGCGTGGATCGAAACTATCCGCTCTGATTATCAGCTTGCTGGCAGGCTGTCGCGTCCTTCACGGGCGCGTGGATCGAAACGACCGTCGCAATCTGTATTGCTGCCCTGATATTTGTCGCGTCCTTCACGGGCGCGTGGATCGAAACGGGATGTCAGCAGCAGCCAGAGCTTTAACAAACGGTCGCGTCCTTCACGGGCGCGTGGATCGAAACCTCGTATTCGATTGTTACGGGTATTTTAACCCGGTCGCGTCCTTCACGGGCGCGTGGATCGAAACTTGTCCTTCAACAACATCGGACATCAAACGATCAGGGTCGCGTCCTTCACGGGCGCGTGGATCGAAACTGCACCAGCGCGGTGATGTCTTCCGCTTCGACCAGTCGCGTCCTTCACGGGCGCGTGGATCGAAACCCGATCCTGAACCCGGTGCCGATCTGCTGGCTCGTCGCGTCCTTCACGGGCGCGTGGATCGAAACTTCCTGGATATCGCCTGCTGCTTTGTTAAACGCCGTCGCGTCCTTCACGGGCGCGTGGATCGAAACGCGCACAATCAGCATGGGTTCGGCCTTCAGAGCCGTCGCGTCCTTCACGGGCGCGTGGATCGAAACTGGCTGGAAGAACAAGGATTGATCACTCTCGATAGTCGCGTCCTTCACGGGCGCGTGGATCGAAACACTCAAGGAGTCCCTGTTGTAGCGCGACGGATGTTGTCGCGTCCTTCACGGGCGCGTGGATCGAAACCTCAAGCATCTTTCTAACCCGGAGAATCCTATGGTCGCGTCCTTCACGGGCGCGTGGATCGAAACGTTATTCATTGTGCCGACACCCCGAACGGGCGAGGTCGCGTCCTTCACGGGCGCGTGGATCGAAACGACTGGCACCGGAGCAACTTGCGCACCAGACGGGTCGCGTCCTTCACGGGCGCGTGGATCGAAACAGGACGATAACGGTCAGGGCTGGATCATTACCGGTGGTCGCGTCCTTCACGGGCGCGTGGATCGAAACTCATTGGAGTAACACCAGGCGCGGGTGACGTCGGTCGCGTCCTTCACGGGCGCGTGGATCGAAACAATGGGCCGCAAGGAGGCGATCAAGGAGCTGAAGCGTCGCGTCCTTCACGGGCGCGTGGATCGAAACAACATCATCCGGCCAACGATCACTGTCGTGACACAGTCGCGTCCTTCACGGGCGCGTGGATCGAAACCACATCTTTATCTGTAATACCACTTAATCTCGACAGTCGCGTCCTTCACGGGCGCGTGGATCGAAACTTTTGACCAAAATCGAACAGGAAGTGAACCGCAAGGTCGCGTCCTTCACGGGCGCGTGGATCGAAACGCCATCACAGGTGAATCCCTTGACTTGGGGTCGCGTCCTTCACGGGCGCGTGGATCGAAACACCACCAATGTCCTCGCTGCGAACTTCACCAAACTGTCGCGTCCTTCACGGGCGCGTGGATCGAAACGTTTTATTTGGCATTTATGAGTCACCATGCGAATGTCGCGTCCTTCACGGGCGCGTGGATCGAAACCAAAATTTCAGACCGCTGCTTGCTGGTAAAAACGTCGCGTCCTTCACGGGCGCGTGGATCGAAACAAGAAATCGCTTGTTGCGACCCCAGAACCGGTTGTCGCGTCCTTCACGGGCGCGTGGATCGAAACGTTACCCTGGCGTTTACCATTTACCGTTTTCTCGTGTCGCGTCCTTCACGGGCGCGTGGATCGAAACACCATCCGCTCAAGCGCCTGCAGGTATGACCCGCGTCGCGTCCTTCACGGGCGCGTGGATCGAAACCAGATAACTGGAAGACGCCTAAGGTTACAATTGGTCGCGTCCTTCACGGGCGCGTGGATCGAAACACGCCCCACCAGCCCCTCAATGTAATCTCTCCCGTCGCGTCCTTCACGGGCGCGTGGATCGAAACAGACTCTGGCGCGAAAAGAGTGGCGCTTGCGAAATTGGTCGCGTCCTTCACGGGCGCGTGGATCGAAACCATGCTTACAATGTCAGCAAACCCGCCGATATACGGTCGCGTCCTTCACGGGCGCGTGGATCGAAACCACATCGTGATGGACAGACTGCTAGACTCGCTAGTCGCGTCCTTCACGGGCGCGTGGATCGAAACCAGTTCGTCGGCTTCGAACCGGTCTCTCAGGATGTCGCGTCCTTCACGGGCGCGTGGATCGAAACTCTCTGTCTGTGTTGATTTGTTAAAATATTACATGGTCGCGTCCTTCACGGGCGCGTGGATCGAAACCAGAACTGGTCTTAAAGCTGGTGCGCTTTGAGGTCGCGTCCTTCACGGGCGCGTGGATCGAAACTTAGTTGTTTTATCAGCATCCACGCTGCTTATGAGTGTGGGTCGCGTCCTTCACGGGCGCGTGGATCGAAACAGAAGCTGACTTATGTACGCAGATGATTTTCCAAGTCGCGTCCTTCACGGGCGCGTGGATCGAAACTAGCTGGGAAATGAACGATTCAAATGTCCCGCCCGTCGCGTCCTTCACGGGCGCGTGGATCGAAACCAGAACAACGCCCCAGGCAACTACCGGAAGCGTCGCGTCCTTCACGGGCGCGTGGATCGAAACCCGTCCATCTCCAGAATGTCTCTATCATCAAATCCGTCGCGTCCTTCACGGGCGCGTGGATCGAAACCTGAGCCAAAATCCTGTGCCAGCTCAGGCAGTGAAGTCGCGTCCTTCACGGGCGCGTGGATCGAAACTGACATCGGAGGGCTTGGTGTGAGCATAAAGAAGCGTCGCGTCCTTCACGGGCGCGTGGATCGAAACCCTGCTCAGCCGAGAGCGGCACATAGTGATTACCGTCGCGTCCTTCACGGGCGCGTGGATCGAAACATAAACATTCATACGCCTTTCAACCTCTCTTTAGTCGCGTCCTTCACGGGCGCGTGGATCGAAACGATCATGACAAAGAAGACGGCCACTTTATCGGCTGTCGCGTCCTTCACGGGCGCGTGGATCGAAACAGGCAGACGCAGGTGTGATAACCAAGATTATCGACGTCGCGTCCTTCACGGGCGCGTGGATCGAAACCAGTATACCCCTTCCCCGGATGGTGCGATGGCTGTGTCGCGTCCTTCACGGGCGCGTGGATCGAAACCAGCCCCCGGTTTAGCTGGTGGAGTAGGATTATGTCGCGTCCTTCACGGGCGCGTGGATCGAAACTGGTACTGCGGCGGTTGCTGCTGAGGTTGCTGGGTCGCGTCCTTCACGGGCGCGTGGATCGAAACCACTCATAATCGTACGATTCCGGGAAATCCCCCAGTCGCGTCCTTCACGGGCGCGTGGATCGAAACTCATGCCGGTGTTGCATTTGGAATCACTCGCAGCGGTCGCGTCCTTCACGGGCGCGTGGATCGAAACAGCCCCAGGTCGTCACCGATCAGACAGAGGATGGGTCGCGTCCTTCACGGGCGCGTGGATCGAAACTAAAACCGCGTCGAACTCAAACCCACCCAGCTTGTCGCGTCCTTCACGGGCGCGTGGATCGAAACATCCATGCCATGGGGCAATTCCAAATGCAATGCCGTCGCGTCCTTCACGGGCGCGTGGATCGAAACGCATCGATCCGGCAATTCTCCCCCCCGGCCTGGATGTCGCGTCCTTCACGGGCGCGTGGATCGAAACAGGAAGAAAACCGCGCGAGCGAAGTGCAAAAGCGTCGCGTCCTTCACGGGCGCGTGGATCGAAACCCGACCGTCCGGTTTTGTCGCGTCCTTCACGGGCGCGTGGATCGAAACATCGCCAGTGCTCCCGAAGCGTGCGCCATCGTCGTCGCGTCCTTCACGGGCGCGTGGATCGAAACCAGTATTTCCAGGATTGTTTCTTTGATGCTTATCAGTCGCGTCCTTCACGGGCGCGTGGATCGAAACCTTTTTCCCGGTTCGACCGGTTCAGTGGTTGGCGTCGCGTCCTTCACGGGCGCGTGGATCGAAACGATCTGTTGGCGGTCGAATTGTCAGAGAGGTCATTGTCGCGTCCTTCACGGGCGCGTGGATCGAAACAAGCGGATGCTGGCAGCGCTGAATGCCGGTGACGTCGCGTCCTTCACGGGCGCGTGGATCGAAACGGAGGATGACCAAGAAGCCCGGATTCCCAAAGCGTCGCGTCCTTCACGGGCGCGTGGATCGAAACTCGATAAAGAACGGGCCAGACTCCGGGTCTGTGCTGTCGCGTCCTTCACGGGCGCGTGGATCGAAACTAACTGATATGTTTTCATACTCAATTGCCACTCGTCGCGTCCTTCACGGGCGCGTGGATCGAAACATCAATGCCATTGGCGGTGTATCGGTCATTAGGTCGCGTCCTTCACGGGCGCGTGGATCGAAACCTGAAGCTGATCACCATGCGCACCACCGACAAGCGTCGCGTCCTTCACGGGCGCGTGGATCGAAACTGATGATGATCTATCGTTTTTAGATCTTTCAGGTGGTCGCGTCCTTCACGGGCGCGTGGATCGAAACCAGCTTTTCAGCCAGTCGGCGCTGGTGATTGCTGTCGCGTCCTTCACGGGCGCGTGGATCGAAACTCATCAATCAGTCGGAAAATCTCAAGAACCTGGTCGCGTCCTTCACGGGCGCGTGGATCGAAACTCAGAGCGGCGGTTGTCCAACCCGGGTAACTGGTGTCGCGTCCTTCACGGGCGCGTGGATCGAAACTTTAACACTAGGGTCATCCAGCGCCGCGAAAATGTCGCGTCCTTCACGGGCGCGTGGATCGAAACCTGTGCGTGATGAGCCGCGCACTGGCTTTGCTCAGGTCGCGTCCTTCACGGGCGCGTGGATCGAAACTGATACAACAATCAAAAGAAGGATCGTAGAAGCGTCGCGTCCTTCACGGGCGCGTGGATCGAAACGATTTATCAATGTGATAGCGCACCAGGACATCACCGTCGCGTCCTTCACGGGCGCGTGGATCGAAACATCAAAACCGGCATCACCGAGATATACACCACCCGTCGCGTCCTTCACGGGCGCGTGGATCGAAACTCCTGCCCACGCTTCAAACGCTTTCTGTGATTCACGTCGCGTCCTTCACGGGCGCGTGGATCGAAACTTGATCTTATCGCGGACGCGGACGCAACAATCAGGTCGCGTCCTTCACGGGCGCGTGGATCGAAACCGGGCTTTGCCGCTCGCTATGGAATACAGCAGTAGTCGCGTCCTTCACGGGCGCGTGGATCGAAACCCGATTTCCATCGGAAACCTTGGAAGATAAACAGTCGCGTCCTTCACGGGCGCGTGGATCGAAACAAGAAAACAGACTGGCGCTGTGGGTATTGCGGAAAGTCGCGTCCTTCACGGGCGCGTGGATCGAAACTGTCCCGGTTGCGGCTGGTGCTGTTTGTTTTGCGTCGCGTCCTTCACGGGCGCGTGGATCGAAACTCGTTGGTGATGCGTTTGTCAACGTCGCAAAGAGTCGCGTCCTTCACGGGCGCGTGTTGAAACTGGGGGTTGACGCTGTGGCGGGACTCGAACCTCACATCAAGTGGCCTGGAAGACACTCTCAGGCGACCCGCATTACCAATTATGCGTACACAGCGCAGATATTATTGTGGGCGAGTTGGGTTTACATCACAATAGTGTGGATATAGCTACACTACTGCATGCGCTACCGTTTATATGTCGCGTTTTTCCCGGATGTGTCGGTCGAAATAAGGGGGCTTACTCGAAGCTAAATCGTCGACTTGATGAATACTGAGGCATAAGGAGTGATTTACAGATACCGTGACGGGGGTCGAACCTCGCACCATCCTCCGGTGCTGAGCCGGAGTGATTGCACTACCAATTATGCTACACGGTACCAATTAACGAGTATAACCTACGAGCAACATCGTAATAAGCTATCGCAGTGCTGACATACAAACCGAAGAGGGGTGTTGGCGCAATCAACTGTTGGCTTAATGAGCGGTTGATCATGGCTTAGGGGATATTCTCAATTACTTAGTCGGTTATGCGGATTATTCGGGGAGGAAGCCCGAAGTAACGAGTGCATGATTCAAAGAGGCTCTGAAAAATAGCATCAAACATGAGGTGTGGACGTATGCCGGACACAACACCAAAGAGTTCAACATTGGAGCCTGGGCCGAGTATAAAAACACCCCGGCTACCAGATTTTACGCAAGAAAAATTCCAGGAATTGTCTGAACTCGGTATCGATTCCAGTATCCTGGCAGCAGGCGAACCAGTTGGGCTATCAAGCGCTAGCGGTCCCGAAGAGTATCAGGCTGATATTGATCGCTGGATTGATAGCGGTGGCACGTGAGAGCTTTTTAACCCGAACGAAACAACTTCCGATACAGCCCACGAAACTGGTTGTAGGTCAGTTGAAGGCTTTGGGCGGCGGCTCTCTGGTTGTGGCGGTGTTGATCCAGTGCTGTCTGGATCAGTGTGCGCTGAAATTGCTCGGTAGCAGCTTTCAGGTTGATATTTTCCGGCTTGTCGGTAGCCGGTGGCGTGCTGGCTGGGGTTGGCTGAGCCGGTGCTTCTGGCGGTTCTGGTGGTGTTTCTGTTGCTTGAAACGGGTCGATAATAATCTGGCCAACGGGAACGTCGGGCTGGTTCCAGCGAAACACCGAACGTTCCACAGCATTTCTTAATTCCCGCACATTGCCCGGCCAGTGGTGGCGTAACAGGGTGTTCATGGCGCTGTCGCTGAAGCCAGGAAAGTAGTCCCATCCCAGTTCGCTGGTAAAGCGAATGGCAAAAAATTCCGCCAGCTCAGGTACGTCATCGGGCCGTTGCTGCAGTGGCGGTACCTGAATTACGTCAAAGGCCAGTCGGTCGAGCAGGTCGGCACGAAATTTTCCTTCATCAGCCATCTTTGGTAAGTCGGCATTGGTGGCCGCCAGAATGCGCACGTCTACTTGCTGGGTGACGCTGCTGCCGAGGCGTTCAAAGGTGCCGTATTCAATCAGGCGCAGCAGCTTTTCCTGCACGCGTAGCGACATGGTGCCGAGTTCATCGAGAAACAGGGTGCCGCCATCGGCCCGCTCGAAGCGGCCAATATGGCGGCGGTTGGCTCCGGTAAATGCGCCCTGATCGTGGCCGAACAGCTCGCTTTCCAGCAGTTCGTCGCTGATGGCAGCGCAGTTGACGGTGATCAGAGGTTGATCCCAGCGCCCTGACAGGTAGTGGATGCGTTCGGCAATCAGTTCCTTGCCGCTGCCGCGCTCGCCGCAAATCAGTACCGGGCGTTCGATGTGGGCGAGATCAGAGGCGTGGTCGAGTGCCTGTGCCAGTGCCTGGGAGCTGCCAATGATGCGTTGTCTGGATATTGTCATAATGTCAAAAACCACAACTTTAGTTGGTTTAATTTAATAATAGTTGGTTTATTTATCCACTTTGTCGGGGCTGTTTTTTGCGGTGAAGTGAGGAAGAATTATTAAAATTCAGTAAAAACAATAGGTTATAAAGCCTGGCACGGTTTCTGTTTTATACATGGCAAGGTGGCTTGGTAATCAGAGCGTGGAATGGCTCGGCAGGTACACCGTTGATTCGGGAGTGGTGAATAACGCCGCGCCCGTTACGATCTCTAAATCAGGAGTGGAACATGAGCATTTTTTCTCGCATGTCGGACATCATTAACAGCAACATCACCGCGTTGCTGGACAAGGCGGAAGATCCGCAAAAAATGGTGCGCCTGATGATTCAGGAGATGGAAGAAACCCTGGTCGAAGTGCGTTCCAGCACGGCGCGGGTGATTGCTGATCGCAAGACCACGGTGCGTCGTATGGTGCAAATTCAGGATGCGGCGGACGAGTGGGAAAACAAGGCCATGCTGGCAATTCGCAAGGGTCGGGAAGAGTTGGCTCGGGCGGCACTGGCCGAAAAGCAGAAGCTGGAGCGTGACATTACCGCCATTGAGAGCGAGCTGACGCTGTTGGATGAGCATTTGGCCAGTCTGGAGAAGGAAGTTTCCCAGCTACAGGCTAAACTGGATGATGCCAAGGCACGCCAGAAAGCCATGTTGCTGCGTAAGGACAGCGTTGAAAACCGCATGAAGGTGAAACGCCAGTACAACAAGGCTTCGGTGGATGAGGCGTTCGAAAAATTTGAACGTTACGAGCGCAAGATGGATGATCTGGAAGGCCAGTTGGAATCGATGGATGTTGGTCAGTCGGCTCAGGCTGATCTGAAAGCGCAAATTGATCAATTGGCAGAAGACGACGCCGTTAATGACGAGCTGGCGCGTCTCAAGAACAAAATGTCCGGCAAGAACTGAAGCGAGCATTGCTCGCTTTTTCGTCGCCGCTATTTACCCCGGCCCGTCAGGCTCAACCCGTAAGGAATGCTTATGAGTACCGCACTGTTTCTATTTGTACCCACTCTCATTTTTATGTCTGTGGTCGCGCCTTTGTGGCTGATTCTGCACTATCGCAGTCGCAATCGGGCAGGCAAGGCGTTGAACTCGACGGAAAAACGAGAGCTGGAAACCCTGCTGGCCCAGGCCGATAAGCTGGCTGACCGGGTCAATACGCTGGAAAGGATTCTTGATGCCGAAAACCCAGACTGGCGTCGAGAGCACGACACTGAACATGGCCGCTCGCGGGAGGCATTATGAGACATCGCTACGAAGACGACAGGCCCAGCCTTAAATCGCAGGGTTGGGATATGAACCTCTACCGCAACAGCGACCGCCGTATGATTGCGGGCGTGTGCGCCGGGTTGGCGGATCACTTTGAGGTGGACACCTGGGTGGTGCGTCTGGCCGCTGTGGGTGGTTTGCTGTTCCTGGGTGGGGTGACGTTTATCGCGTATATCGGTTTGTGGGCGTTGCTTGAATCCCGTTCCGCCAGCGAGCAAACGCTGGAGTATGAATATGACGAAGTTCGGCATCGTTACCGCCCCAAGCGGATGTTCAAATACACCGACAGTGCCGCAGCCCGTTTGAAACGCGCCAAGACAACGTTGGCGGGTGTGAACGACCGGGTGGCTAATCTTGAGCGCCACGTCACGTCTCGCCGGTTTGATCTGGAGCGGGAGTTTTCAAAATTGCGGGATGATTAATCGTCGGGTTTTTCCGTGTTGTTTTGACTCGTTCCCATGCTCCTGCGTGGGAATGTTTGATGGAGCTTATTTTTGGTCAGTGGCTTGGGATAAATACTCCAGCCCTTCTTCGATAAACACCCCAATAGTTTCATAGCCTCGGGATTTCAATACCGCTTCGATCCTCGTCCAGTCAAGGTTCAGGTAGTCATGAACGATGGCATTGCGCATGCCAATTGCGCCCCTGAGTACTGCGTGTGGAATATGGCTTTGCAGCAAGTCGTGCGCTTTGAGGGCGGTGGCGTAAGAATCACCCGGAGTTGTCAGTTGAGCCTGCTTGCAGCATTGCTTGGCGGTGCCGATGGCGGCTTCTACCAAAACCTGCAAACTGCGCTCCGTTGCCAGTCGCTCCAGTTTTCTTAATGGCCTTGCATTGGCTATATCAGACAGTTCACCCAGAGTGATGAGTTGTTCCCGGCTGTGTTCGCGCATTGACTCAACGTAGGTTGGGCTCATTGTTGTTTGCTCCTGTAGATCCATTCTTCCCATTTTGACCAGATGCGCTGTTCCATAAACATGGCCTGGGCGTCGCCGAATAAGCATATGCCCTCGACTGCTTCGTATGCCAAGGGTGTCGGCACTTTGACGATAGAAATGCAGTGTACGGGAATGTTCAGTGCCTCGGACAGCTCGTGATCGAGTTGCGGCAGCGTCTGCCAGTCGTCCTCATGTTCAGGCAGTAGCACTGCCAGATCAATATCGCTGTGTTGGCTGGCGGTGCCTTTGGCGTAGCTACCATAGAGCCAGGCGGCAAGGATATTATGCTGCTGCAAGTAATGGCGGACGTGCTGAATCTGGAGGTCAGAGAGTGTCATTTGGGAAGCGTCATTTAAGGTTTGATGGAGGGAAGTGTCACTGTCTGACCGGGGTGGTGGAGGGTGCTTTCTTTCTCGTTCCCATGCTCCTGCGTGGGAGTGTAGCGGTTGTTATTTGGCTCGTTCCCATGCTCCTGCGTGGGAATGCAACGTTCTTGCTCTTGTTCTGAATTGAACGGACATTGGCTCCCACGCAGGAGCGTGGGAGCCAGATATGAACCTGCTTTTTCAGGTGGTACTCAAAGTGCTTTGATCGCTTCAATCTGTTCCTTGATCTTGCCCTGGTCGCGCTCATAGCCCGCCAGTTTGTCCTTCTCTTTCTCGATCACCGCCGCAGGTGCTTTGGCGACAAAACCTTCGTTGCCAAGTTTCTTGCTGATGCGGGTGATTTCCTTGTCGAGTTTCTCGACTTCCTTGTTCAAGCGAGCAATTTCTTCGTCCTTGTTGATCAGGTCAGCCAGTGGCACCAGTACTTCCATTTGTCCCACCAGTTGGGTGGTGGCCATGGGCAGGGTGTCGCCTTCGTTGAACCAGGTGATCTTGCCGAGTTTGGCCAGTTTCATCAGGAAGGTCTGGTTTTCATCGGCGCGGCGGAAGTCTTCGTCATCACCGTCTTTCAGGATGATGTCCAGCTCTTTGCTTGGGCCAATGTTTTTCTCGGCACGGATGTTACGCACGGCGGTAATCACACCTTGCAGCCAGGCAATGTCGGCTTCAGCCTGAGTATCAATCAGCTCATCACGCGGAGCCGGGTATTCCGCCAGCATGATGGTGTCGCCGGTTTTGCCCGCCAGATCCTTGACCTGTTGCCAGACGGATTCGGTGATGAATGGAATGATCGGGTGGGCGAGGCGCAGGGTGGCTTCCAATACGCGAACCAGTGTGCCGAGGGTGCCGCGTTTTTCTTCTTCGCTGGCGTTCTTGTCCCACAGTACCGGCTTGGACAGCTCCAGATACCAATCGCAGTATTCGTTCCAGATGAACTCATACAGCGCTTGGGCGGCCATGTCGAAGCGGTACTGATCCATGTGGCGGCGCACTTCGGTCTCGGCGTGTTGCAGACGCGAAATGATCCAGCGGTCGGCCAATGACAGAACGGCGTCGCCTCCGTTGGCACCGCACGCATTGCGCATGTCGTCGGTGATGGCGATTTGAGTGCCGTCAGCCGCTGCTTTTTCGACCGCGTCTTCGCCAGCAATGGACAGCATGACGTAGCGCGAGGCGTTCCACAGCTTGTTACAGAAGTTGCGGTAGCCTTCCAGGCGCTTCATGTCCCAGTTGATGTCACGACCGGTTGAGGCCATGGCCGCAAGAGTGAAGCGCAGGGCGTCGGTGCCGTGCGGCGTGATGCCGTCCGGGAATTCCTTCTTGGTGCGCTTGCCAATCTTCTCGGCCAGATGCGGCTGCATCATGTTGCCGGTGCGCTTTTCCATCAGGTCATCGAGGGAAATGCCGTCGATCATGTCCAGTGGGTCGAGGACGTTGCCCTTGGACTTGGACATCTTCTGACCGACTTCGTCGCGGATCAGGCCGGTCACGTAAACGGTTTTAAACGGTACTTGTGGCTTGCCTGGGTTTTTAGGGTCTGAGTCATCTTTGCAGAAATGCATGGTCATCATGATCATGCGGGCAACCCAGAAGAAGATGATGTCGAAACCGGTGACCAGTACATCGCTGGGATGGAAATCTGCCAGGCGTTTGGCCACTTCCGGGTCATCCAGGTTTGGCCAGCCTAAGGTGGCGAACGTCCACAGTGCAGAGGAGAACCAGGTATCCAAGACATCGTCGTCCTGACGCAGGTTAACGGAAGCGTCGAGCTGGTATTTCTCACGTACCGCGGCTTCGTTCTGAGCGACGTAAACCTTACCGGAATCGTCGTACCAGGCCGGGATGCGGTGGCCCCACCACAGCTGACGGGAAATACACCAGTCCTGAATGTCGCGCATCCAGGAGAAGTACATGTTTTCGTAGTTTTTTGGCACAAATTCGATGTCGCCGTTTTCAACCGCTTCGATCGCTGGCTTGGCCAGCGTCTTGGCGTCGACGTACCACTGATCGGTCAGCATTGGCTCAATCACTACGCCACCACGGTCGCCGTACGGCACAACCATGTCGTTCTCGACGATTTCAACCAGCAGGCCGGCTGCTTCGAAATCGGCAACGATGGCTTTACGCGCCGCGAAACGTTCCATGCCACGGTATTTTTCCGGGATAAAACCAGACAGTTCTTCATTAACGCTGCCATCGAAGTTGAAGGTCTGGCCTTCGTCACGAATATCGGCGTTAAAGGTCAAAACGTTGATCATTGGCAGCTGATTGCGCTTGCCCACTTCGTAATCGTTAAAGTCGTGGGCCGGGGTGATTTTCACACAACCGGTGCCTTTTTCCATGTCGGCGTAGTCGTCAGCAATGATCGGAATACGACGCCCTACCAACGGCAGGATCACGTCTTTACCGACCAGGTGCTGGTAACGACTGTCTTCTGGATTTACCGCAACACAGGTATCACCGAGCATGGTTTCCGGGCGGGTGGTGGCAACCACGATGTAGTCTTTTACGTTGCCTTCGCTGTCGGTGTAAGTCTGGCCGTCGGCAAGTGGGTAGCGCAGGTGCCACATCTTGCCTTTGACGTCTTTGTTTTCCACTTCCAGGTCGGAAATAGCGGTGTGTAATTTCGGATCCCAGTTCACCAGGCGCTTGCCTCGGTAAATCAGATCGTCTTCGTACAGCTTAACGAACACTTCTTCGACCGCTTTGTAGAAGCCATCGTCCATGGTGAAACGTTCGGTATCCCAGTCGACCGAGTTACCCAGGCGACGCATCTGGTTGGTGATGGTGCCACCGGAATGTTCTTTCCATTCCCAGATCTTTTTGGTGAATTCTTCACGACCTAACTCGTGACGGTCTGGCTGACCTTCGGCGGCGAGTTTACGCTCAACCACCATCTGGGTGGCGATACCGGCGTGGTCGGTACCGACCTGCCATAACGCTTTGTTGCCGTTCATGCGCTTGTAGCGGGTGAGGGCATCCTGAATCGTGTGCTGGAAGGCATGACCCATGTGCAGCGAGCCGGTGACGTTCGGCGGTGGAATCATGATCGAATAGCCTTCGCCTTCCAGGTGGTCCTGGTAAGGTTTGAAGTAGCCTTTTTGTTCCCATTCTTTGTACCAGGTTTGTTCGATGGCGTTAGGCTTGTAGGTTTTATCCATGATGCGCTGCGTGGCTCGTAGTTAGTGGGGCAACCCCTGTAGGCTGCCGCCGGGTCAATGACGAAAAATGCGATGCAGTATAACGGATATCAGAGAGGGGTGGCAGGGGGCGGGAACAGTTCGCGCCCCCTTAGCAGGCAGTGCAGGAGCAGGCAGTGCAGGAAAAGGGGCGGTGAGGCAGCCGGGTGAGTGGTGCTCGTGAGATATGAGAGAGCTGACGGGTTTTTACCGAGCTGTGTTGATGGCTTCAGTTGCTGGTATCGTCGGTAGCGGGTTTGAGCATCTGACGCAGGCGCTCACGCAGACGGGCTTGAATGTGAGGAATCATCTCCTGAATCATTTCCTCAATCAGCTTGTCGCGGGCCTTGCTATCCAGCGTGGCGGCGGCTTCGGTGTTTTGCTTGTCGATACGCTGGGTGGCGCGTTGCATGGTGCGATGCGCTTCTTCGGCACTGTGCTGGGCGGCCAGTCGCTCGTGAGTCAGGCGATCAATCACCGACTGCGGTAAAAACGGGTTGGCAGCATTGCCTCCGGCAGCGGTGGGTGTTGAAGTGCCAGTGGCTTTGGGGGTCGCCGTGTCTTGAGCTTGAGAATCTGGTGTCTGAGTGCCTGAGGGCGTGGGAGTGCCGCTGTCGGCCTCGCCAAGAATATCATCCAGAGTAACGGTTTCTGCCGGAGCCTGTGTTTCTGTCGCGGCACTTTTACCGAACCAGTCTTCGCCGAGACGCTGTTCTTCTGGCAGGGAATCGATTTGTTTGTGCAGGGCATCCAGCGCTTCGGATGGTGACAACTGGCGAGGCTGAGGGCGTAAATCCAATGGATGGTTGGGCGTTTTATTGACCGGACGCAACGGTGTCATGACTGTCGCCGGTTTGGTGCCAGAGACGGGTTTCAGGGGAGCGGTGGATTCAGGCTCGGCGTGCAAGTCACTCAGAACCGGGACTTCATCAACGGTGTTGAGTTGGGTCAGGGCACGTTCCAGATCCACCTGTTCGCCCGCTGCATCATCAAGCACTTGCTGCAGCGTCTCCAGTTCGTCCAGTAAGTTGCGGGACTCTTTCTTAGTGCTCATGCGCCTAGTCTCATGTCCTGATGGTCAATAGCATAACCCCGATTGCTCAGGAACCGATAGTGCTCGCGAGTGTATTGCAAAATAGCATCGTCCTGTACAACCACTTCAATCAAGCGGGAAAAGCGGCCAAAAAAATCCGGCAAGCGGTTGCCTGCATTAATCATGACGTCACTGTGTTCGTTAATAGGGGTACTCCAGCCGATATGAACCGGGCAGCCTTGCGTATGGGAATGAGCATGTTGGATCTCGTGAGGGACAAATGATTCCGCTCTGAAATCCCATAATAGATCATCAAACACCTGGGCATCGGATGCCTGATCAACGTTGATGAAGACATTTTGGCCCTGAGAGACGGCTTTGTTGACCAGTCGACAGATAAACAGGTTGCGGGCTTCCAGCGTTTGGGCCGCCAGAATGTAGAAGTCAACACGGGTCATGTGACAGGTTCCGCTGAGTGAGGCAGGGCTTCAAATACCCAGAAATTCACATCCAGCGTGACCGTTAATTCGGGCAACGCGAACACGGCCTCACGGGCCGTCGATGACGAACGCCAGCCATGCGGAGTCATGGTCAGCAAGTCCGGCAAATCCGAGGCTTGAACAGTGGCGGATGACTGCAGACGAACCGGTTCAGACAGTGCCTTGAAACCGTGGTTTTCAAGTTCGGTGCGTGGATCAAAGACCCGAGCAGAAACGTCCGGGTAGATCTTCTGGCGCAGTTCCAGCAGGTGATCCTGTCCGGTGGTGGCCAATACCAGTTTGCCGCCGGGTTTCAGAGCCGGGTGCCAGCCTTCGGGCATGACGGGTGTGAACAAGCTGACGATGGCATCCAGTGAATGAGGCAATACCGGCAGACGACCGCCGCTGGCCACCAGCCATTGGATGAGGTTGTTCGATGTGCTGGCAGTGCGCGTGCGTTTGCAGGCGGCTTTCAGGGCGTCTTTGGAAATATCAACGCCGTACAGAACGTGATCCTGCAGACGGTGTTGCTGATCGTGGGCCAGTGCCTGGCTCAGGCGAGTGCTGTAATAGCCATCGCCACAGCCAATGTCGGCCAGTTGCCAGCCATTTTCCGGGGTTGTGCCGGACAAGGCAGACAGCACGCTTTGATTAAGCTGTTCAGCAATGGGCTGATAATAGCCCTGATCCAGAAAGCGCTGGCGCGCCTGCACCATGTCGGCGCTGTCACCGGGGGCTTTGGAGCGTTTGTGATTGGCCAACAGCAGATTGAAGTAACCCTGACGGGCCATATCAAAGCTGTGGTTGGCGTCACAGCACAGCCGTTTGGGCTGGCTGTGAAGAGGTTGTTGGCAAACCGGGCAGGCGAGCACCTGCCGAGAAGGCGATGCGCTCATGCCAGCAGTTGCTCCAGAATGCCTTCGTACAAGTCCGTCAGGGTGTCGAGGTCGGCGGCGCAAATTTGCTCGTCCACCTTGTGAATGGTGGCATTGACCGGGCCGAGTTCCACCACCTGAGAGCCAGTAGGTGCGATAAAGCGGCCATCAGACGTACCACCAGCAGTGGACAACACCGTGTCTTCACCGGTCACGCGCTTGATGACATCGCGGCAGGCGTCAACCAGTGGGCCGTGATCAGTCAGGAACGGCTGGCCACTGAGGTTCCATTCAATGTGATAGTCGAGTTCGTGGCGATCCAGAATATCAATGGTGCGTTGCTTCAGGATTTCGGCGGTCAGTTCGGTGGAGAAACGGAAGTTAAACACCACTTCCAATGCACCGGGAATCACATTGGTTGCGCCAGTGCCGCCATTGATATTGGAAATCTGAAAGCTGGTGGCGGGGAAAAAGTCGTTGCCTTCGTCCCATTTTTCCTGCGACAGCTCGGTCAGGGCTGGAGCCGCCAGATGAATCGGGTTGCTGGCCAGGTGCGGGTAAGCCACATGGCCCTGAATGCCGCGCACGGTCAGCACTGCGCCGAGAGAGCCGCGACGACCGTTCTTGATCACATCGCCCACGCGTTCGGTTGACGATGGCTCGCCGACGAGGCACATGTCGATTTTTTCGTTACGGGCTTCCAGCGTTTCAACCACTTTGACGGTGCCGTTCTTGGCCGGGCCTTCTTCGTCTGCTGTGATCAGGTAAGCGATGGAACCCTTGTGGTTCGGGTGCTTGGCGACAAAGCGCTCGGTGGCCACAATCATAGCCGCCAGAGAGCCTTTCATGTCAGCCGCGCCGCGACCGTGCAGCATGCCGTCGATGATTTTGGGTTCAAACGGCGGGTTCTGCCAGTTTGCTTCCGGGCCGGTGGGTACGACGTCGGTATGACCGGCAAAACACACCAGTGGGCTTTCGGTGCCACGGCGTGACCAGAAGTTGTCCACTTCTTCAAAACGCAGGGATTCGTTTTCAAAGCCGATCGCCGCCAGACGATCCATCATCAATGGCTGGCAGCCTTCATCTTCCGGGGTGACGGAACGGCGGGCGATCAGATCACAGGCCAGCTCAATGGTGGGGGATGACATAAATACTCCGTAACAGCAATGACGTTTCCCGGCTTTTTCACAAATCTGTTGGTCGATGACCAATATAGGTAACCGATGCAGGTAGATATGTGTCGATAGAAGCCGGTCTGAAAAAAGAGCGGCATGTTACCACAACCATCAGTGGCTTTAAGAGCGCCGCATCAGCGTACTGTGCGTGACACAACCTCAACCTCAACCTCAACACACGGGATGCTTCTAACCGGCTGTTGATTTCATCCCTGATAATCATTGATTGTTGTAATCAGACCATTTGAATTGAACCCGTGACGGCATAACGATAGGCTCCAATCAACCACACGCTATGGGGTGTTTTGACATGCTGTTGTCCGGCGCTGAACGCCATAAGCGCTATCGTGAACGCATTGAATACCAATGGAATTGATGAATGAATGAACAATTAACCCTGCAACAGCTTGAATCCTTCTTGTGGGAAACCGCCGACATTCTGCGCGGCAACATGGACGCCAGCGAGTTCAAGGATTACATCTTCGGCATGATGTTTCTGAAGCGTTTGTCCGATGCCTTCGACGAAAGCCGCGAAGCCGTTATTGCTCACTACATCAGCAAGGGTAAAACTCAAGCCCAGGCGGAAGACTTTGCCGATGATGAAGACGAATACGACGATACCTTCTACATCCCCGAAACCGCCCGTTGGGATTACCTGAAAGACCAGAAGCACGATATTGGCAGGGCACTGAACACAGCCACCGAAGCGATTGAAGAATACAACTCGTCACTGGAAGGTGTACTGGTCACCATCGACTTCAATATCAAGAACAAGCTGACCGATAAAAAGTTACGCGACCTGTTAAGCCACTTCAGCCAGCACCGGCTGCGCAACTGCGACTTCGAACGCCCTGACCTGCTGGGTACTGCCTACGAATACCTGATCAAGATGTTTGCCGATTCCGCCGGTAAAAAAGGTGGTGAATTCTATACCCCGTCTGAAGTGGTGCAGTTGCTGGTCGCCTTGTTAAAACCCCATGCCGGACAGCGTATCTACGACCCCACAGCGGGTTCTGGCGGTATGTTGGTGCAGACCCGAAACTACCTTGCCACGCACGGTGAGAACTCGGCTAACCTGTCCCTGTTCGGTCAGGAAATGAACCTGAATACTTGGGCAATCTGCAAGATGAACATGTTCTTGCACGGTGTGTTAAGTGCCGATATTCGCAAGGGCGACACCTTACGCGACCCCCAACACCGTCAGGGCGGTGAACTGATGTCGTTCGACCGGGTCATCGCCAATCCACCGTTCAGCCTGAAGAAGTGGGGCAAGGACGAAGCGGACAATGACGCTTATGGTCGTTTCCCCTACGGCACACCGCCCAAGGACGCCGGTGACCTGGCCTTTGTTCAGCACATGATCGCCAGCCTGAACGCTGAAGGCATGATGGGTGTGGTGATGCCCCACGGTGTGCTGTTCCGTGGTTCCAGTGAGAAAGCGATCCGTCGGGGTATCCTGGAAGATGACCTGCTGGAAGCGGTTGTGGGCTTACCGTCCGGGCTGTTCTACGGCACGGGCATTCCCGCCTGTTTGTTGATCATCAACAAGAACAAACCCGCTGACCGCAAAGGCAAGGTGCTGTTTATCAATGGTGAACTGGAGTTTGAGGAAGGCAAGAACCAGAACAAACTGCGTGATCGTGACATTATTAAAATTGTTCACACCTTTGATACCTTCACCAGCATCAAGCGTTACTCCAGGGTAGTAACCTTGGCTGACATTGCCGAAAACGATTACAACCTGAACATTCGCCGCTACGCCGACACCAGCCCACCACCGGAAATCTTCGATGTTCGCGCCATCCTGCACGGCGGCGTGCCTGTGCGTGAAGTGGAAGATGAGTACATTCAGGAAGAGATACTCAAAGGCGCTGACCTGAGTGCGGTATTCGTTAAACGTGAAAATGATTATTTCGACTTTAATCCAGCCATTCAAACCAAGGAGCAGATTGGTGAATTCATGGATGATTGTGAAGCCGCAGTGATCACCCAGTTAGAACGCTGGTGGGACAAGTACAAGGTGTCATTGCACGAACTGGATGCCCAAGTCGCGGATGCTGAAGCGGTCATGAAAGGATTCTTGGGGGAATTGGGGTATGAGTGAAGCTATTACGTCCCCATTTGGTAAGTTACCAGAAGATTGGAGTTATCGGCCTGTTGAACAATACACAGATTTTTTAACGGGACCGGCATTCGACAGTAAACGCTTTAATACTGATGGTAAAGGCCCAAGGTTGGTTCGTGGAATTAATCTCACAAAAGGGGTTACACGGTGGGAGGATGAAAAAACCAAGTTCTGGAGTCACAACTTAGATGGTTTAACCAAATACAGCCTTAAAGAAAAGGATATTCTAATAGGAATGGATGGGTCACTTGTCGGGCAAAATTATGCCTACTTGAATCAGTCTGACTTGCCAGCCCTGTTGGTTCAGCGTGTTGCCCGTATTAGAGTGAATGGAAAACTTGATTCCAAGTTCCTTTACTACATGTTTGGAACTGATTCATGGCTTAAATATGTAGAAATAGTCAAAACCAATTCCGGCATACCGCACATTTCAAATGGGGATATTAAAAACTTTGTATTTCCGTTTCCTCCACTACCCGAACAACAAAAAATCGCCACCATCCTATCATCCGTTGACGATGTGATTGAAAAGACCCAATCGCAAATCGACAAGCTGAAAGACCTGAAGACCGGCATGATGCAGGAGTTGTTGACCAAGGGCATTGGACATACTGAGTTTAAGGATTCCCCCGTGGGGCGTATTCCGGTTGGGTGGGATAGAGTTTCAATCCAATCTGTAACTCATTTGATTACAAAAGGCGCTACCCCAACGACTTACGGTCATGCGTACACCGATTCATCTGGAGTGTATTTTTATCGTAGTGTCAATGCTTCGGAAGATGGTACGTTAAAGCGTGAAGATATAAGGTTTATTTCAAACGAAGCAAATGAATCAATAAAGCGTTCCAAACTTCAAGTCGGTGATATTGCTCTATCAATAGTTGGTGCTAAGACGGGTAAAACATACTTTTGTGTAACTAGTCAGGCTGAACTTCCAGCAAATATTAACCAAAATGTGGCGTTAATTAGACCAATTGAAGAACGGCTGAACCATCGTTATTTGAAATATGTAATTGCTTCTGCTGACTTTCAGTATCAAGTAGATATGGAAATCACGACTCAAGCACAGCCTTCCTTGAGTCTAAAGCAAGTTGGGGATTTTATGATCAATCTTCCCCCTATAACTGAACAGATGGATATTTCAGATAAGCTGGATTCGGTGTCAACGTTAATTCTGGCTAAGCAAAGAAAAATGGTAGCTATTTCAAAATCTAAAAAAGCCCTAATGCAAGACCTGTTAACCGGCACTGTTCGGGTCAACGTGGATAATCAACATAAGGAGGAAGTGGTCGCCTAAGCGTCGCTCCTGCGCATCCCTGCGCCCGCGACATTAGTGCATCCATGCACGTCATGTTTCAGGATGAATACGACAAGGTCGAAGCACCGGCCATTGAACAACTGACCCAAATGGGTTGGCGCTTTTTACCCGGCGAAGTGCTTTCTCCGCTAAAGGCTTCGTCGCCTAACGCCGCAGGCGCTATCCACGGCCCTGAACGAAACTCTTTCCGCGATGTGGTTCTGATCAACCGGCTGGAATCGTCCATCAAACGGCTGAATCCGTGGATCAGCGATGAAAACTTGCGCAAGGTTGCCCGCGAACTGACGCACCCAAACTTTGCCGGGCTGATGGAATACAACCACGCCATTTACCAAACGCTGGTTAATTACATCTCGGTTGAGCAGGACCTGGGCAAGGGGCGCAAAGGCCAGACGGTCAAGATCATCGACTTCGATAACCCGGACAATAACGAATTCCTGTGTACCAGCCAGTTCAAGGTGGAAGGCGTTAATCAGAACATCATTCCCGATATTGTCTGCTTCGTGAACGGTCTGCCGTTGGCAGTGATTGAAGCCAAATCGCCGTACATTTCCAGCCCGATGCAGGAAGGCATCAACCAACTGCGTCGATATGCCAACCTTCGTCAAAACACGCTTAACCTCGGGGAAGACGAAGGGGCAGAAAAGCTGTTCTGGTACAACCAGTTGATGGTGGCGACCTGCCGTGATCAAGCAAAAGTGGGCACCATATCATCCACCGCCCAGCACTATGGTGACTGGAAAGACGCTTACCCGTTTACCGATGCGGACTTGCTGAATTCAGGTCAGCCAGCCAATCAGGTTAAGGAGGTACCGTCACCGGCTTACCTGGCCGACGCTAAAGCGACTGCTTGTGTGGCAGGTGACACAGCGGGTATAGAAACGGTTACCGCACAGCAACGCTTGCTTGCCGGTATGTTCAACAAGCAATCGTTCCTGGACATACTGCAAAACTTCGTGATCTTCGAACCCGTAGAAGGTCGGCTGATCAAGAAGGTTGCCCGGTATCAGCAGTTCCGTGCGGTCAACAAGGTCATCGAACGGCTGAAAGGCGGCAAAGATCGTAAAAAACTCTCTCGTAAGGAAAGAAGCGGGGTGGTCTGGCATACCCAGGGGTCGGGTAAGTCCCTGACCATGGTGATGTTGGCGGTGAAGATGCGCCGTGACCCGGAGCTTCAGCAGTACAAGCTGGTATTCATTACCGACCGCACCCAACTGGATGAACAGCTATCCAACACCTTCCGCGATGCCCAGGGAGAAACGGTTTATAACGCCGGTTCGGTGGCGGAACTGAAGACCCTGCTGAAGAAAGATTCGTCCGACCTTGTAACCGCCATGGTGCAGAAGTTCCGCGACCTTGAAATAGAGAGCGCCGGTAAAGAAGGCGGCTTTGAAGATTTGAACCCCAGTGACAAAATCATCGTGCTGGCGGACGAAGCCCACCGCACCCAGTTTGGCGGGTTGGCGATGACCATCAACGCCGCGTTGCCCAATGCCCCCAAGGTCGGTTTTACCGGCACACCGTTGCTGAAAACCCAAAAGATGGATCAAGCCTTCGGTGGCTACATTGACCAGTACAAAATCAATGAAGCGGTGGACGACGGCGCGACGGTTCGTATTTTGTACGAAGGCCGCGAAGTACAAACCGAAGTGGCGGGTGATTCGCTGGACAAACTGTTTGAAGAATACTTCGGTGATTACAGCGCCGACGAACAGCGTGAGATCAAGAGAAAATACGGTGTGGAACGGGCTGTCCGTGAAGCCCCGGCACGGATTCGTTGGGTCTGTATCGACCTGTTAAAGCACTACCGCGAACACATCCAGCCCAATGGCTTTAAAGCCATGATCGTAGTCGGCAGTCGTCATGCGGCCACCATCTTTAAAGAAACACTGGATGAACTGGGTGCGCCACCGTCTGAAGTGATCATCAGCGGAGACCATAACGATGAGCCGTACATCGCCCAGTACACCGACAAGGTGACGCAGAAAAAGACCATTGCCGACTTCCCGAAACCCTTTGGTTCAGACAAAGAGAAAAACAACAACACCGCGTTTCTGATCGTTAAGGACATGCTGTTAACCGGCTTCGATGCCCCCATTGCCCAAGTGATGTACATCGACCGCAAACTTCAGGATCACACGCTGATGCAAGCCATCGCACGGGTGAACCGTACCTGCTCTTCACCAGTGGGTAATGGGGCAAAGCAGTGCGGCTTTGTGGTGGATTATCACGGTCTGGCGGACTACCTGACCGATGCGCTTGAAATGTTCAGCAGTGACGATGTGGAAGGCACTTACCACACACTGAAAGACGAAATCCCCAAGCTCAAAGCCGCCCATACCCGTGCCATGTCGTTCTTCAAGGATGTGAATCAGAGCCGTCAGCCCAAAAACGCGGAAAGGGACGTGGATGACTACGTACTGGTGCTGAAGGACGAAGATATACGGTCAAAGTTTGATATTGCGTTCAAGAAGTTCGCCAAACAAATGGACGTGATACTGCCTGATGCCGCCGCCAGGCCCTTTGTGGCCGACCTGACGTTCCTGGGTAAGGTGCATCACGCTGCCCGCAACCGCTACCGTGACCCCGGTCTGGACATTAGCGATGCCGGTGAAAAGGTACGGCAACTGGTGGATCAGCACATTCTCAGCACCGGAGTAGACCCCAAAATTCCGCCGGTTGACCTGTTGGCCGCCAGCTTCAAGGAATCCATCGCCACGGTTAAATCCGACGAAAGCCGGGCATCTGAAATTGAATCAGCCGTCAAACACCACATCACCGTCAACCTGGACGAAGACCCGGAATACTACCGGTCGTTAAGCCTTCGCTTGCGGGACATCATCGAAAAGACCGCTGGCAAGTGGGATCAACAGTTGGAGCTGCTGTTGGATATGGTCGATAACATCGAAACCGACCATAAGAAAGCCGCCGATGATCTTGGTCTGACGGAAACAGAATTGGCGTTCTACAACATCCTGATGGCGGAGGTTTTGACGGTGAAACGTACCGAGGCCAAGGGCGATGCGTTGGATGGCTTTCTACAAGAGAGTGCCCACGAAGAAGTAAAAGCCACCACCCAGGCCCTGGTGGCTATGTTTGATGAAGCCACCCAAATCGTGGACTTCTTCAACAAGCCCGACGAAGTGAAACGCATGAAGAAAGCAATAAAACGCGCGGTGCTGGATACGTCATTTGGGGAAAAATCAATTGTGAACGTGGTGCAAGACCGGTTTATGGACTTGGGTAAGGTGCGTTTTAACGGTGTGGGTCAGTGACGGCACCGGCGAGAGCACGATCAATGGGTGATAGCGAATACATCGAAGGCAACGGTTTCATTGCCGAAGTGATCCGTACCAACCGCCGCAAGTCCGCTGATGTAAGGGTGGAAGACGGCGCGGTATCCATCGTCGTCCCCAAGGGCTTGGGCAGTGACCGGATCACCCAAATCCTGGATGACAAACGTCAGTGGATCAAGAACAAGATATACCTGCATCAGGATGCCATGCCCGTCAGTCGTAAAGATTATGTATCGGGTGAATCCTTTACCTACCTTGGACGCAACTACCGCCTGAAAGTCCATCGTGGTCACTTCAAGCCCGTAAAGCTGGTGCAGGGGCGTTTGGTGGTCACCGTGCCCGACGGCACCGAATCGCCCCACATGATCCGTAACGCACTGGTGCGTTGGTACGAACACCATGCGGAATTGAAGTTGCAGGAAAAATCCAAACGCTACGCTGCCATGATGGGTGTTGAACCGACGGGTGTGGGTATCAAGACCTTCAAATCACGGTGGGGTAGCTGTTCCGCCAAGGGCAAAATCGACTTCAACTGGAAAATCATCATGGCACCCAACCGCATGGTGGATTACGTGGTCGTGCATGAACTCTGTCACCTGATGCACCATGACCATTCCCCCCGGTTCTGGAAAGAAGTGGAACGGGTCGTGCCGGATTATCAGGCGTGCAAGGAGTGGTTGAAGGTGAATGAGGGTGTGCTGGACATCTAGGCTGCAGGTGCAAGTGCAAGTGCGGTTGGTACAAAAATGCGTGTTTCAGATCAGGCGTCTGCAAGGCGAGAATGGTATGATCCGCCCATTGTGTAATAACCGTACAAGAAGGGCATAAAACCATGAGCGAGACGCCAACTGTTGCTGAGCTGAATACCGTACTGGCGGAAGCCGATCTGCTGAAAACGCCAGATGAGGTCAATCAGGCTGTCGATAAACTGGCGGCTGATATTACGGCAGAACTCAAGGACGCCGTGCCTGTTGTGTTCACCGTCATGAACGGTGGTCTGGTGATGGCCGGTCAGTTGTTGCCCAAATTGTTATTCCCGATGGAAGTGGGCTATATGCACGCAACCCGCTATCGCGGTGAAGAACAGGGCAGTGATTTGTTGCAGTGGCAAGCGCCGCCGTCGCTGAATATGGAAGACCGTACCGTACTGATTCTGGACGACATCTTTGATGAGGGCCACACGCTGGCTGCCGTGATCGAAGCCTGTCAGGCTCAAGGTGCTCGTCGCGTTCTGACGGCTGTGTTGGTCGATAAACAGCACGACCGCAAAGCAGAAGGCATGTTCGTAGACTTTATCGGCATGGAAGTGGAAGACCGCTTTGTCTTTGGTTGTGGCATGGATTATCGCGGTTACTGGCGCAATGCGCCGGGTATCTACGCCGTCAAAGGGCTGTAATCGCCACTTGCTCTCCTTGCGCTTGCCATCCGGCGGGCGCAACAAACAGCACCTGATTCGGAACTTTCTGCGCCGGTCGGGTTTCTGTGATGCTCAGGTTTTCCGGTTTTGTCCACTTCTGGACACAATGTGAACAAACGACAGATTTCAGGAATTTTCATTCATGAGTGAAAGCTCGTATGTAGGCGCTGGTCGTGGCAGGCCCGGTTTTGGGTATCGACTGCCGGAGCGTTGTCTGTGGCTGGGTGTGTGTGGACTGCTGTTGGCCGGGTGTTCGTCGGTTCAGACGGTGCAACCCGAACCACTGCTGGTGGACGGACAATCACTGGGCATCGAATCGGCTGTAACGACACCCGATAATCTGGGCAATATCCACTGGTGGCACCACTTTGATAGCGCCACCCTGAATCAGAAAGTTGAGCAGGGGCTGGAGGCCAACTTCAGTTTGCAAGCCGCCTGGGAACGGCTGGCGCAAAGCCGGGCTATTGCTGAACAGCAGGCCAGTGGCCGGTCGCCTAATCTGACCCTGAATGCCGGTAACACACGACAATGGACGGATACAGCCACGTCGGATCAGCGCACTGTGCGACTGACGACGGAATACGA
This sequence comes from Oceanobacter sp., assembly GCA_045430275.1. Taxonomy (GTDB): domain Bacteria; phylum Pseudomonadota; class Gammaproteobacteria; order Pseudomonadales; family Oceanobacteraceae; genus Oceanobacter. The sequence continues at coordinate 40,322 of JAILXU010000022.1, forward strand.
GCTGGATTTCTGGGGTCGGGTAGCGGCGCAGAAACAACAGGGCGACTGGAGCGCATTGGCGACCGAAGCCTCTGCACGGGTACAAGCCAACACCACCGCCAATGGCATTGTGCAGGCCTGGTATGGCTGGGTCTATCAACAACAGGTATTGGCGCTGTTGGAGCAGCAACGCCAACGCCTGGAGCAATCCCTGCAGGCCACGGAAAGCCGATATCGTCGTGGACTGGCGGTGCGCAGTGATGTCTGGCAGCAGCAACAACTGCTGGAAAGCCTGGCTACGGATATTAACGAAGCACGCCGTCAGCAGCAGCTTCAGGGCCAACAACTGGCGCTCTGGACGGGCGAAGGTTCGGCTTTGTCGGTCGTTGGCTTACCCTCGTCATGGCTGACACAACTTCAGAAATCAACGCTCCCGGCGTTGTTATCCAGCCCGGATATTGAATTGCAGGCGTTGCAGCAACGCCCGGATGTGATGCGCGACTGGCATCGCATACAAACCAATAATGCCGCACTGGCGGTGGCGGTTGCCAATCGTTATCCACGACTGAGTTTGTCAGCATCCTACGGTGGCACCGCGCCAAAGTGGGAAGACGTGCTGGATAACTGGGCAGCCAGCCTGGCCGCCAATCTGGTGTTGCCGATTCTGGATGGCAATAACCGTAAGGCCACGGTTTTACAGCGTGAAGCCCAGGTGCGAGAAGCGCTGGCTAATTATCAGCAAACTCTGTTAACCGCTGTTCAGGAAGTGCGGGCCGCTCAGGTCAATGAAACCACGGTGCTGACGCGCATCCACAGTCTGGAATCCCGGCTGGATCTGGCGCGTAAAACCGAAGCCAGCCAGCAGCGGCGTTATCTGCGCGGTGTGGTGAATCTGCTGCAACTGATTACGGCACAGCGCTCGGTGCTATCGCTGGAACAGCAGTTGCTGGCGGCCCGCTGGCAGCAATTGCAGTATCGCATTCAATTGTATCTGGCGGTCAGTCATGGCGACTTTCAACGCCACTCGAAAGACACTCCTTCATTATCACAACCCGATCAGACAGGTGATCAAACGTGAATCAGGAACATTCAACGGCTGCGGCCTCTACAAAACCCTCATCCCGCTGGATCAGTGCTGCATTGATTGTGCTGCTGTTGCTCGGCGGCGCGGGTGCGGCTTACTGGATCAAAACCTCCGCTCCACGACCGGAGCGGGTCAAGCCTGAGGTCAAGGCTCGACTGGTGGAAACCGTGGTGATTCAGGCGGCTGCCAATCGCCCCGTCTGGCAAGCCGGTGGTCAGGTCGAAGCCGTCGAGCGGGTGGCTCTGAAGCCGCGTGTGTCCGGGTATGTCGACAGCGTGAGTCCTGCGGCTGTACCCGGTGCGGTCTTGCAGCAGGGTGAGGTGTTGGCGACGCTGGATGCAACGGATTTTCGTCTCAGCATCAAGCAGGCACAGGCAGCAGTCTCGCAGGCCAAGGCAGAGGTCGCCATGCGCAAGGGTGATGTTGCGGTGGCTGAAGAAGAATACGCACTGGTCGCTGCCGACTTGCCCGATGTGGATCGGGCGCTGGTACTGAAACAGCCGCAACTGGAAAAAGCCCAGGCAACGCTGACCAGTCAGCAAGCGGCACTGAGTGCGGCGCGTCTGAATCTGCAGCGAGCCACCTTAACCATGCCCTTTGATGGTCAGGTGTTGTCGCGCTCAGTGTCTCGGGGCAGTCAGGTCAGTACGGGCACCAATGTGTTTGAACTGGTGAACACCGACCGTTTCTGGGTGCGCGTCAAAGTACCGGCGACCTTTTTGAATTGGCTGGATGATCAGGTGGATGTCACATTGTCGCATCCGGGCTGGGGTGGCCAGACTCGCACAGGTACGGTGGTGAGTCGCTTGCCGGGCGTGACGGCGGCTGACCGTCAGGCTCAGGTGCTGGTGGCGGTGGATGACCCTCTGGATCTGTCCCGCACGGGCAAACCGTCGCTGCTGCTGTCGGATTTTGTCACCGTTACCTTGCAAGGACGCTTGCTGGACAACACCGTAGCAGTGCCGTTATCGCAACTGGAAGACGACGATTCCATCTGGGTGGTGAACGATGGTCAGCTCACACGGCGTGAACTGGCGGTGATGTACCGTGGCCGCAAACAGGCCTGGGTCTCGACGGGGTTCCGCTCCGGTGATGCCTTGTTGGCCAACCGCATTGACGGTGCGGTGGAAGGGCTGCCGGTGCGGGAAATGCGTGACCGTGATGCTGTGGCGGAGGCCGAATAATGAAGCAACCTGCTCATGTCCCCGGCTATAGCCATCACGGCCCGGTGGCCTGGATGGCACGTCACGGGGTAGCGCCCAACCTGTTGATGGCCTTTTTGATCATCGGCGGTTTGTTGATGTCGCTGACCATTCGCAAGGAATTTATTCCGCCTTATGAAGCCGATGTGGTGCGGGTGGAAGTCTCGTACCCCGGTGCGACTCCGGCAGAAATGGAGCAAGGCGTGGTGCTGCCCGTCGAGAACGAGTTGGCGGGTCTGGATGGCATCAAGGAAGTCAGCAGTCGCGCGAGTCAGGGCAGTGCGCGGATTTCTGCCGAGCTGGAAAACAGCACTGACAAGCAGCAGGCGTATCAGGACATTCAGCAGGCGGTTAACCGGATTACTACTTTCCCGGATCAGATCGAGCGCCCGGTGGTCAAGCTGGCGGGTCGTTCCATCAGTGTGATGGAAATGGCCTTGTTCGGGCCTCTGAATACCTTTGAACTCAAGCGTCTGGCCGAGAAGGTCAAGGACGCCCTGCTGGAGTCCGGGCAGATCACCAAGGTAGTGCTGACGGGTACCCCGGCGGAAGAAATTCATGTGGATGTGCCTCAGTCCGAGTTGCAACGTTACAACCTGACTTTATCCGACGTGGCTCAGGCCATTGGCAATAATGCGGTGGAGCAGGGCGCGGGTACGGTACGAACACCGGGCGGTGATTTGCTGGTGACGCTGGATGACCGCCGTTATTGGGCAGACGAATTCAAGGATGTACCGCTGCTGGCCGATGGTGGTGGCGTGCGTCTCAGTGTGGGCGATGTGGCGACCGTTAAAGAAGGTTTCAGTGAGGCCAATCGCATCATCACCTACAACGGTCAGGAAGCAGTGCGGTTTGATATTTACCGCGCTGAAGATCAGACGCCATTGACCGTGACCGAAGCAGCGCGTGAAAAGCTGGAAGCAATTCGCACCTGGCTGCCGCCGGGCGTGGAAATTGTGGTCACGGATGACGATGGCAAAACCTATCAGCAGCGGGTGGGTTTGTTGATCAAGAATGCGGCCATTGGCCTGATTCTGGTGATGGTGCTGCTCAGTACCTTCTTGGAATACCGGCTGGCGTTCTGGGTCACCATGGGGATTCCGACCTCGTTTCTCGGTGCCTTGCTGTTGCTGCCTGCGGCGGATGTGTCGATCAATATGATTTCGATGTTTGCCTTTATCGTGGCGCTGGGCATCGTGGTGGATGACGCCATTATTGCCGGTGAAAACATCTACGAGCACATGCAGCAGGGCATGCCGTTTCAGCAGGCAGCGGTGGTCGGTGCGCGTGAAGTTTCGACGCCGTTGGCCTTTGCGATTCTGACCAATGTGGCGGCGTTTTTGCCCTTGCTGGCTTTGCCGGGCTTTATGGGCAAGCTGTTTGTCACCATTCCGATTGTGGTGATCAGTTGCTTCCTGATTTCCTGGATCGAAGCCTTGTTTATTCTGCCTGCGCATCTGGGCCATCTGAAAGAGCGCCCGGACAGCGACACCGGCAAAGCGCTGGATCGTTATCAGGAGCGCATGGATGCCGCACTGGGGCGCTTTATTAATCGGCGCTATGTGCCTGCGTTGTCGTCGTGTCTGGCGCGGCCCGTGCTGACCTTGTCGGTCTCGCTGGTGGTGTTGATGGTGGTGATGGCCTGGGCCATGAGCGGGCGCATGGGTTTCAGTATGTTTCCGCGTTTGGAGGGTGAGTTTGCGGTGGCTCAGATTGAGCTGCCGACCAATGCACCGTTTGAACAAGCGCTGGATGTGCGCCTGAAGGTGGAAGAAACCCTGTATCAGATTGCGCAGCCTTTGAAGGATGCCGGTACGCCTCTGGTGATCAGTGTGGAAGGCAGCATTGACGGTTCCACCGTGGAGGTGGAAGCCCGGTTGGTGGATACCGAAATTCGCCCGATTACCGCACACGAAGTCACACGTCGTTGGCGCGAGGCACTGGGAGAATTGCCCGGTGTGCGCAGTCTGTCGTTCGATTCTGAACGAGGTGGCGGCCCTTCGAGTGGTGCGGGTCTGACGGTGGAGTTGCAGGGTTCCGATACGCGTATGCTGGCGGCGGCGAGTGCCGATCTGGCGCAGTCGCTGGCAGAGCTGAGCGGTGTCAAGGATGTGGCCAATGGCTTCACCAGCGGCAAGCCTCAGTGGGATGTGGAGTTGAACGACCTGGGCCGCAGTCTGGGGCTGCAGTCCAATAATGTGGCGGCACAATTGCGAGCTTATCTGTACGGCGCACGAGGCCTTCGTCAGCAGCGTCAGCGTAACGAGGTGACGGTGCTGGTGCGCTTGCCCGAAGAAGAGCGGCGTTATCAGGCGGATATCGAGCGCTTGATGATTCGCACGCCAGCCGGTGGTTATGTACCTCTGAGTGATATTGCCACCTTGCAGAAAACCCGTGCGGCGTCTGTCATTCGTCGCCGGGATGGCAAGCAAATTGTGACGGTGACCTCGGATGTGGAACCCAGAGAACAGGTGCCAGCGGTGATGGCGGTATTGAAAGAAGACGTCTTTTCGGAGTTGCGTGAGCGCTATCCCGGTGTGGACTTTGGTTTTCGGGGTCGCCAGGCCAATACGCAGGAGAGCATGAGCAGCATGCAGTTGTATGGCTCTTTCTCGATGCTGCTGATTTATGCCCTGCTGGCAATTCCGTTCCGCAGCTACAGCCAGCCGTTGCTGGTGATGATGGTGATTCCATTCGGTGCGGTGGGCGCGATTCTTGGGCACATGATGCTCGGCTTCAGTCTGTCGATCATGAGCGTGATGGGGATCGTGGCGCTGGCCGGGGTGGTGGTGAACGACAGCCTGATCCTGGTCGATTACGCCAACAAACAGCGCACAAAACAGCAATGGACGGCTCGTAAAGCGGTATTGGAAGCCGGACGGCGGCGTTTCAGGCCGATTCTTTTGACCACGTTAACGACGTTCGGCGGTTTGTCTCCGATGGTGTTTGAGACCTCTCGGCAGGCGCAGTTCATCACCCCGATGGCGGTGTCACTGGGCTTCGGGATTCTGTTCACCACCTTCGTGTGCCTGTTGGTGCTGCCAGCCCTGTACGTATTGCTGGATGACATCCTGTGCTTTCTGGGTTTGCACCCGAAGACGGAGCCTGAATCCGACACGCTTGCACCATCGACTTCTGCTCAGATCTGAGCAGAAGTACCTGTTTCTCCTCACTCTCCCCGGCGTCAAAACCGGGGCAGCCGGTGTCTTGATTTGACCTGAATTTGTCGGGCCGGGCTGGTATAGTTCGCCCCCTTTCAACTTGGCCATTATCGGGGTTGCTGAATTTATGTCCTTTCTGCGCGAGTTTGCACAGACTTTTTCTCCCAATATCAAGAACGATACGTTATCGGGACTGACCGTCGCGCTGGCACTGGTGCCTGAAGCGGTCGCCTTTGCCTTTGTAGCAGGTGTTCATCCGCTGGTGGGTTTGCACGCAGCCTTTATGGTGGGTTTGATTACGGCGGTGATTGGTGGCCGTCCGGGGATGATTTCCGGTGCAACCGGCGCGCTGGCCGTGGTGATGGTGGCGCTGGTGGCCGATGCCGAGCGCATGTACGGCGATGGTATGGGGGTGCAGTTCCTGTTTGCGGCGGTGTTGCTGATGGGGATTATTCAGGTCGGGGCGGGCGTCTTTAAACTCGGCAAGTTTATCCGACTGGTGCCGCACCCGGTGATGCTGGGCTTTGTGAACGGTCTGGCGATTGTGATCTTCCTGGCGCAGTTGCCACAACTGCAGGAAGTCACTCCTGAAGGCAAATGGGGTTGGCTTTCCGGTGACTGGTATTCCGGCACCAAAATGTACGTGATGTTGGGCCTGATTGCCCTGACCATGTTCATTACCATCAACCTGCCTAAACTGACCAAAGCCGTGCCTTCTGCGCTGGCGGCGATCTTTACGGTGACTGTGATTGCGCTGGTATTTGGTCTGGACACCAAAACGGTTGGCGAGTTGGCCAGCATCTCCGGTGGTCTGCCTGAGTTCGGTATTCCAGCGGTGCCGTTCACCATGGAAACCCTGATGTTTATCCTGCCGTACTCGGTGATTTTTGCGGCGATTGGTCTGATTGAATCCCTGCTGACGGTCACGGTGATCGACGAAATGACCAACACCCGTGGTCGCGGCAACAAGGAGTGTGTGGCTCAGGGTGCGGCCAACGTGGTGAATGGTTTCTTCGGCGGCATGGGCGGTTGCGCCATGATTGGCCAGAGCATGATTAACGTCAGCTCCGGTGGTCGTGGTCGTCTGTCTGGCATTGCGGCGGCTCTGTTCCTGCTGAGCTTTATCCTGTTTGCGTCACCACTGATTGAACAAATTCCGATTGCGGCTCTGATTGGTGTGATGTTTATGGTGGTGATTGGCACCTTCGAATGGTCGAGCCTGCGCATTATGGGCAAGATTCCGCGTCACGATGCCTTTGTGCTGGTGCTGGTGTCTGCGGTGACGGTCGTAACCGATCTGGCCATTGCGGTGATCATTGGTGTGATTGTCTCGGCGTTGGTGTTTGCCTGGGAACATGCGCGTCGCATCAATGTGCGTAGCCAGATGCAAGAAGATGGCAGCAAGCTCTACGCGCTGGATGGCCCGTTGTTCTTTGCCTCGGTTTCCTCATTCCGCGACCTGTTTGATATTGATGGCGACCCGGACAAGGTGGTCATTGATTTCCGCGATTCCCGTGTGTGTGACCACTCGGCGCTGGAAGCGATTGATACGCTGGCAGAGCGCTACGTTGCGGCAGGTAAAGAGCTGCACTTGCTGCACCTGAGTGGTGAGTGTCGCACGCTGCTGAAGAAGGCAGGTACTCTGTGTGATGTGAACGTAATCGAAGACCCACACTATAAAGTGGCGGTTGACGAGCTGGCATAATCGGCCTTCGTCACTGATCACAAAAAAACCGGAGTGGGTGTTTGCCTGCTCCGGTTTTTTTATGGTTTCTTATAGCCAGTGGTTACTGGCTGTGGATGTAAGGCTCGGTCTTGCCGGGGTCAACCTGATCATCCAGTTCTGGCGTGCGATCGGCCCGCAGAGCAACCCAGCCTGCGACGTCCTCGCGCCATTTCTCCATCGACTTGATCACTGGGGCAGCCAGCATTTTGGCTTCTGTACCCTTGTTGGAAAAAACCAGAATATCTTGCACTTTATAGGCCTGAAGGCTCATGTCTTTGGGATCTCCTCAGCGTTTTTCTAAATCGTGGTTTGATCAAACGCCTGCTCTCGAAATGGCAGTCGTTCTGCTGCCTGTTGTTGATACTGTAATACCTGTTGCTGTTCCCGTTGTACAAAATCGTGAACGGCATGCTGGAATTCTGGCTGTGCCAGCCAGTGCAAACTGTGGGTAATGACCGGCTCGAACCCCCGGCTGATCTTGTGCTCGCCCTGAGTGCCGGGGTCAAACCGTTGCAGTCCGTGTTCAATGCAAAATTCGATGCCCTGATAGTAACAGGCTTCAAAGTGCAGGCCATCCAGCTCTTCCATACAGCCCCAGTAGCGCCCGTACAAAGTGGTCTGGTCAAAGAAATACAAGGCGGCCGCCAGCGGCTCGTCGTTGTGTCGGGCGACCACCAGCAGCATCTGTTCGCTCATGGTCTGACGCAATTGCTGGAAGAAGGCCAGATTCAGATAGCCGCTGGAACGGCGTTTCATATAGGTGAGTTGATAGCACTGGTAAAAGAAGGTCAGGTCGTCATGAGTGATGTCGTCGCCGGTAAAGCGCTCCAGTGTGATGTGGGCATTGGCCAGCTTGCTGCGTTCCTTGCGCACACTTTTGCGTTTGCGGCTGGTGAAGTGTTCCAAATAGTGGTCGAAGTCGCGGTACTGACGGTTAAACCAGTGAAACTGGCAGCCCACTCGTCGGGCCGGAGCAGTGTGAGCATGTTGGCCAAACTGTGATTGCAGCAGGTCGCATTCAGGCGTGCTCAGAAAGTTGCCGTGCCAGCCGCTGAAGTTGTGTTCGCTGGTGCGCTGCATCAAAACGTCCAAAGCGCTGCGCCAGTCGTTGGCCTCGGGTGTGGCGGCCATTAACAGGCGTGGGCCGGTGGCCGGAGTGAACGGGGCGGCCCACAACAGCTTGGGGTAGTACTCCAGGCCGTGGCGCTGATATGCCTCGGCCCAGCTCCAGTCGAACACATATTCACCATAGCTGTGCTCTTTGACAAAGCAGGGCAAGATGGCTTGCTGGTCGCGTCGTATCAGGTAATACGGATGCCAGCCAGAGTCGCCACCGATGCATTCGTTGTCTTCCAGTGCTGTCAGAAAGCGGTGATCCAGAAATGGGTAACGGCCTGGATTCAGGCGTTGCCAGTGTTCTGGGGCGATGTCATGAACGGAGTGCTTGAGATCGAATTGTACTGAAGTATTGGCCATCTGGCGTATCCGGGTATTTAATGGTTCTTGGATATTCCACGCCGAATGGGTGGAGAACGGGCCAGGGCTATTGTGAGTCAGATACTGATCACTTGTCACCCGGAAAACACCTGGCTCAAAACAGTCGTTCAGCAATGCTGTCGGAAATGTCCGGATTCTGACAAGGTGGAGGTAGATATGTTTGAGTTGGATGAGCGTTTGCAGGCGGATACGGTACTGGTGGGGCGTTTGCCTCTGTGTCAGGTGCTGCTGATGAATGACAGTCGTTATCCGTGGCTGATTCTGGTGCCGGTGCGGCCTGATATTCGGGAATTCTATCATCTGTCGGCGGATGATCAGGCTCAGTTGATGAAAGAGTCGAGTTGGGTGGCCGAAAAGCTGGCCGACAATTACACCGCCGATTCCATGAACGTCGCGGCGTTAGGGAATGTGGTGCCCCAGTTGCATGTCCATCATGTGGCCCGACACCGTCAAGACCCAGCCTGGCCCGGCCCGGTATGGGGACACAGCCCAGCAGTTGCTTACGGTGTTGGGCAGCTGGAGCAGCGCTTGCACGAGCTGAAGCAGTTGCTATCGAGTCATTTTGTGGATGACGTGAGCATGGACGATGCCGCCGAAAATAACATTTACTGGTAAACGAACCGGGATACGTTGAGGAGAATCACACCATGATGGTGCTGAGAAAGTACGTTGGCAATGCGCTCAGAAACTTCAATTACTTGCTGGCGTGTGAAGAAACCCGTCAGGCCATTGCGCTTGACCCGCTGGATTCTGACTGGATTCTGACCACAGCCGAAGCCGAGGGCTGGGACATTCGCCTGATCATTAACACGCACGAGCATCACGATCATATCGATGGCAATCCGGCGGTGCAGGCGGCAACCGGTGCTCCTGTCTGGGCGCATGAAAACGCCATGGAAACCATTCCGAATGTGGAGCGCGGGCTGGTGGCTGGCGATGAAGTAGAGCTGGGCAGTATGCGTTTGAAAGTGCTGTTTACGCCAGGGCACACGATGGCGCATCTGTGTTTGCTGTCGGAACACGGCGGCCCGGAGGGGCAGGCGCTGCTGTTCTCGGGTGATACCTTGTTCAATGCCTGTGCGGGCAACTGCCGAAACGGCGGTAATGTGGACACCATGTACGATACGTTTATTGCCCAGTTTCAGCCGTTACCGGACACCACGCTGTTGTATCCCGGCCATGATTACATGAAGAACAACCTCGGTTTTGCGTTGGATCGTGAGCCGGATAACCAGTTGGCTCAGTATTGGCAAGAGCAGGTTGAGAACGTGGCCGATGAGGATATGCCAGTCATGAATCTGGGCCAGGAGCGCACCTATAACCCGTTCTTGCGGCTGCATAAGACCGCGATTCGGGAGCGGTTGCGTGAGCAATTCCCGGATTTGGGTGAAGGCGATCGGGATGTATTCCGGGCGCTGCGTTCACTGAGGGATCACTGGTAATCCAATACACCAGCAAGGATGCAAGAAGATTATGGGACGTTATCGTGTTGATGGTTCAGAAGGAGATTATCAGCCTGGGTCTGACAATCTGGTGCTTAAAAACAGCCTGGGCTTGACGTTCCCGGCAGACATCAATGATGCAGAAACAGAGCTGCTTCAGGCTCTGTATCTGCATGTTTTTGACACGATATATTTTCCAGAAACGGTAGACTGTAAAGTGTTGTGTGAATGGCATCGCATATGGTTAGGCAACCTGTATCCATGGGCCGGTGAGCTGCGAACAGTCAATATGAGTAAAGGCGAATTTCATTTTGCGGCCGCCTCGTTGCTCGCGGGGTTAATGAGCTCGCTGGAGCAGAATTACTTGTCGCATTTTGAGCACTTGCCATCTATGAGTGATCAAGAAATTATTCATTTTTTTACTGAAAGTCATGTCGAATTTATTCTTGTCCACCCTTTTCGTGAAGGCAACGGTCGCTTGTCTCGTTTGCTACTGGACGTTATGGCTGTAAAGGCTGGATTTGAACCGTTGGACTACACGCTGTGGGATCAGCACAAGGATTTTTACATTAAGGCTATTCAGGCTGGTGTGAGTGGCGAATACCAGTATATGGCTCGCTTGGTCGAGGATGTACTGAATCAACAGTAGATTGTGTCAGCGAGCCAACGTCAAGTTGGGGAATTTTCTTTTTTCTTGCAGGCGTTTTTCGATGACGGCTGTAGACTCGCCAGTCTCGATGGCGCTGGAGCTGGCAACAGAGCGCATCAGGCGCTTTTTACTGATGCCTTGACGTACAGTATCGGGATTGCGTGTCATGGTATGGCTCTACTCAATTTGCATAGATAGGATGAGCATAGCATAACAAGTTAAAGGCCAGTCTGATTCATCAGACTGGCCTTTTTTATGATGTCTTTTTGCCATATTTTCCAGGCTGGCGTTCATGCAGTTACATGTTACTTCAGCTTGTAACTGCGATGGCAGGCATTGCACTGGGTCAGGATACTGGACATCTCGCTATTGACCTTGCTGATGTCGCTGGTGGGCGTCATCAGTGTTTTCCAGTGCTGGTTCATCTGACGGCTAAACGCCCGGAAACCATCTGGAAAGGATTTTCCCAGTCCCTTGGGTTTGCTCTGGTGGGATGCCTTCTGCATATCTTTCACGAGTATGGCCACACGTTCCGGTTGTTGGTCGGCCAGGTGCTGGTTGATTTGGGCGATGGCTTCCAACATGGTCTTCATGTGCCCGAGCACGTAGGTTTTCTGGGTGTCGTTGAGCGTGACGTGCTCCCGGTTTTCAGCCAGAGCGGGGGTGGATAGCAGGGCCAGCAGCAGGGTTGCGGTGACGGTGGTGGTTCTCATGGTGTTCTCCATAAAATTACTGTGTGGGAATATAGTAATTAAAGAGCATGAAATAAAGCCTGTGTGGCTATTCGTCGCAGTCGGTCATTTGCCTGATCGGGCTTGTCAGTGTGACGGAAAGCTGCGACGTTAGCGCAACTGTGACTATCCCCATGCTTGCCTCAGGAGAGTGCTTTGAAACAACCCGGTGCCCAAACAACCACCCAGGATGCGCGCGACATACATAAAGACCCGACCATCAAACGGGTCTTGAGCCGGATGCCCGACGAGGTGGCTGAGAGTTTTACCGATGAACAACTGATGCACCTCAGAAACGCCATTGGTGCTCGCAACTGGGGTGATCATGCGCTGGACTGGCGAGGCACCTTTGGTTTGCCTTTCTCTGGCTGGCGCTGGTATTACGTGGTGCTGATGGGACGTAACCGTCGTCGTGGCAGTCATGGGGATACAGTCTCCAAAGGCTTTATGCGGTTGATGGCAGCGGTGTTTTTATTTTTCTCCATGACGCTGGGGTTGTTGCTGTTGTATCTGCTGAAGTCCTTTCTCGGGATTGATCTGATTGACGGTTTTCACCTTGGATTGTGGCAGTGGCTGAATGGTGGCCAGTAGTACTGTCTGCTGTCGTATAAAATCCGCTATACTCCCCGCCCTTAAAATCGGACGCGATGCTCAATCGCGTTAGCCGGCTTGCCGGTGTCCATTCACTGAAGATCAGATTGCAGGGCCTCAGGATGCGCACGCACTATTGTGGTGATATTAACGAAACACTCATTGAACAGACCGTCACGTTTTGTGGCTGGGTACATCGTCGTCGTGATCACGGTGGCGTGATTTTCCTCGATGTTCGCGACCGCGAGGGCTTGGTACAGGTTGTTTTCGATCCAGACACTGTTGAAGCTTTTAATACCGCTGACAGCGTTCGTTCTGAGTACGTACTGCAGATCACCGGTCGTGTTCGTGGCCGCCCGGAAGGCACCATCAATGAGAACATGAAGACCGGCAAGATCGAAGTGCTGGGCAAGGAGATTGTGGTACTGAACAAGGCTCAGACACCACCGTTCCCGCTGGATGGCTACACCGATGTGGGCGAAGACATTCGTCTGAAGTACCGTTACATGGATATGCGTCGTCCAGAGATGCAAGAGAAGCTGCGCTTCCGTTCCAAGGTGACGTCTGCGGTTCGTAACTACCTGGACGACAACGGTTTCCTGGACATCGAAACACCGATTCTGACCCGTGCCACGCCAGAAGGTGCGCGTGACTATCTGGTGCCAAGCCGTACCCACGAGCACAACTTTTTTGCGCTGCCTCAGTCACCACAGTTGTTCAAGCAGTTGCTGATGGTGTCCGGCTTCGACCGTTACTACCAGATCGCCAAGTGCTTCCGCGATGAAGATCTGCGTGCTGACCGTCAGCCAGAATTCACCCAGATCGATATCGAAGCCTCGTTCATCGACGAAGACACCATCATGGGTCTGACTCAGGACATGATCAAAGGCATCTTCCAGAAAGAACTGGGTGTGGATCTGGGCGACTTCCCGCAGATGCCATACGCCGAAGCGATGAACAAATACGGTTCCGATAAGCCGGATATGCGTATCCCGATGGAAATCGTGGACGTTGAAGAATTCCTGCAAGACATCGATTTCAAAGTGTTCGCCGCGCCTGCGAAAGATCCAAAATGCCGCGTAGCTGCGCTGAAAGTGCCGGGCGGTGCGACGCTGAGCCGTAAGCAGATCGACGAATACACCAAGTTTGTCAGCATCTACGGCGCGAAAGGTCTGGCCTGGATCAAGGTCAACGAGATCGAAAATGGCATTGACGGTCTGCAGTCACCGATCATCAAGTTCATCGGTAACGAAAACACCCTGAGCATCATGGAGAAGCTGGACGCCAAGAACGGCGACATCGTTTTCTTCGGTGCTGACAAGACCAAGGTTGTGAACGAAGCGCTGGGCGCACTGCGTTGCAAGCTGGGTGAAGATCTGGACATGTACACCAGCGAGTGGGCAGCGCTGTGGGTGGTGGACTTCCCGATGTTCGAAGAGAACGACGACGGTTCCATCACGGCACTGCATCACCCATTCACGGCACCAAGCTGCTCGCCAGAAGAGCTGGAAGCCAAGCCGCTTGAGGCTCTGTCCCGCGCTTACGATATGGTTCTGAACGGTTGTGAACTGGGCGGTGGTTCGATCCGTATCCACGACCAGGCCATGCAGGAAGCGGTATTCCGTGCGCTGGGCATCAGTGAAGAAGAACAACGCGAGAAGTTCGGCTTCCTGCTGGATGCACTGAAGTTCGGTTGTCCTCCACACGGTGGTCTGGCTTTCGGTCTGGATCGTCTGATCATGCTGATGACGGGTACGACGTCCATCCGTGAAGTGATCGCCTTCCCGAAAACCCAGTCAGCCGCGTGTGTGATGACTCAGGCTCCGGGCAATGTGAACAACACGCAACTGCGTGACCTGCACATCAAACTGCGCGAGAAGCCAAAGGCTGAATAAGCCTGACGGATTGTCGGTTTGAGAATAGAAACGGGAGCCAGATGGCTCTAATGCCGATCAGTTAAGGGCTTCCCAAAGCTGATCAGCTGCGAAAAAATCCAGTG
>JAILXU010000023.1:0-53513 GCA_045430275.1 Oceanobacter sp.
GGAATTATGCACAAATTATGAGAAATATTCATGCCGGGTTAATATCTGGATTGCCACACAGAGTCAGGGGATGTTCATTAAGCACAGTTATTCATCAAACTCCACCCATTCATCTTCCTCGCGCACGTACAAGGTACGTGACAGTGCGTGGTTGTCGTCCATATCGAACTGCTCAACCGCAGCTTTCAGCTCTGCAATGGCCGCAGGGTTGTCAGAGGGCACGTACCAGAGTTGGTCGCGGTGCAGGACGGCGATTACGACTTCGGTGCCTTCGCTCCCTTCAATCTGATCCCACAGGGCCGGGAACAGTACGCCGCAGGCCATCATATGATTGTCGCAGGTAAGCTGCTTGATGGAGCCGTGTTCCGATTGGCGAATCGTGGCCAGAGAGGCGAGCGCGTTCTTTTCGGCAGCGGCTTTCAGCTCTGAGCCGGGTAACTCGGCCGGAAGGCCGAAACGCTCAGCAGTGGTTGGGCTGAAGGATACATGCCCGTCGTCAGTGTCGATGGCATAAGTCAGTAGCAAGTCACCGAACAACGGCTGTGTGAAGGGGGTGTTCAGTGCGTTCACACTTTGTGAAGAAACTTCGGTACTGATGCGTGGAATCAGGCGGCGGATGGCATCGTTAATCTCTTCCTGGCCGACGTCATGTACGTTATGTATATGGGCTTCTGGCCTAGGGGTGGTGCCGTCGACGACCACCAGGCTGCTGGGAATGATCCCGCCACGCAAGCCTTCATAATAAGCGTACACCAACCCCAAGGAAGTGAGCAGAACGCCCGGCAGGCTCTGGTTGGGGGCAAATCCCAACTCGGCCAGCCACAGCCAGGTGGCGTACCCGACACCGATCATCAATGTCACCAGAATCGCTGCAATAACGGGGCTGACCAGAATGCTTTCTGAGCAGTTTTTGCAGCGAATGATGATCGGATTCATCGATAACACCAGTGTCTGGAAATCCAGCGGTGAATGGCAGTGGGGACATTTTCGCTCTGACATGATCGTCTCTTACGGGTGGGAAAAGAGGAGGGAAGACCCGACGCCGAGACGCCAGGTCAAAGTGCTTATTCTGCGCCAGCAGCTTTCAGCAATTCGGCGTATTCCGTGCCTTTGGTGTGCTGACTGATGGTGCCCAGAATGGTTTCACCCGCCGCATTTTTGGCGCTCAGGTTGTGACCTTCGGCCTTGAATAACTGTACAAACTGGGCAAACGTGGCGGGCAACATATAGCGATAGGCACGAATGGCCGCCGCATAGTCCGGGTCGCTGCCGTCGGTGTTGTCAGTGACGAGAAACTCACGAAGTTGTTCTTCGTTCAGGTCGCCACCGAATACTTTTTCTTTGTCTTTCTTTTGCATGATGTTCTCTCCGGGTTGGTTATGACGATCAGTTCAGCTTGCGGTACATCATGTCCCAGACACCATGCCCTTTGTTCTGGCCACGTTTTTCAAATTTGGTCAGGGGGCGATGTTCCGGGCGCGGTATGCAGTTGCCGTTACCGGCGATGTTCTCGTAGCCATCGGCGACGTCCATCACTTCGAGCATGTGCTCCATGTACGGCTCCCAGTCGGTTGCCAGATGGAAAATGCCGCCTGGCTTGAGAATCCGGCGCAGGGTCTGGGCAAACTCAGGCTGTACGATGCGGCGCTTGTGGTGCTTTTTCTTGTGCCACGGATCGGGGAAGAACAGTTGGATCGTATCAAGACTGTTGTCTGGAATGAGCTTCAACACTTCAATGGCATCGTCTTTGGAAATACGCAAGTTCTCAATTCCGGCTTCTTCAGCCAGGTTCAGAACCGAGCCGACACCGGGCAGGTGCACTTCGACGCCCAGGTAGTTTTTCTCGGGGGAGTTTTGAGCCATTCCCACCAGCGACTGACCCATGCCGAAGCCGATTTCCAGCACGGTGTGGGCATCACGGCCAAACAGTGTGGTCGGGTTGATGTCGCCATCGGTGAGTTCGACTCCCCATTCCGACCATTTGCGTTCCAGCGCCAGTTCCTGGCCTTTGGTCAGACGACCGGCCCGAATCACGAAGCTTTTGATGCCTCGACGATAAATCGGTTTGTCATCGGTGGTGGCGGTTTGGGTAGCCGATGGCTGTTCTTCGGATGATGGATCAGAGGTATGTTGGGTTTCGTTGGTCACTGAGTGTTGCTCGTGTTGGTCGGTGTTGAATCAGGTTGGGTACGAATTGACCAGGCCAGCATAGCCCAGCCGATCAGCCAGCAGGTGCCGCCAATGGGAGTAATGATGCCCAGTGGTCGAATGCCTGTGATGGCCATGAGATAGAGGCTGCCGCTGAACAGTATCAGGCCCGCCAGCAGTAGCATTGCCGCCCGGTTAAGCCAGCGATTAACCCCGCCTTGTTGCTGTTGCCAGACGCCGACGGCCAGTAACGCGACGGCATGTACCAGATGGTACTGCACGCCGGTCTGATAGGCGGCCATCAGGCTTGGCTCAATCATGCCTTTGAGGCCGTGTGCGCCGAAAGCACCAAGGGCGACGCCCAAAAATCCGGCAAGGCAGGCGCTCATCAGGGTTGTCTGGTTATTCATACAGACTCCGGTCTGGTAAGGGCGTTGTTGTTGGCACGGTTGTGGATGTTGCGGTGGGTGTTCGTAACGCCGGTAAAAGCTGCGCATTATAGGAAAGAGCAGCGCAGTCGTCATGAGTTGTGTGCTGAAACGCAGTGTACGTGCAGAGTTCTGTATGAGATTGGTACAATCCTGATCGCTTCAACGACACATCTGCTGTGGCCATGTCGGCCAGCCGCTCTCTGGAGGTAGCTTTGAAATACAACGACTTGCGTGATTTTCTCGACGGTCTGGAACAACGGGGAGAGTTAAAACGTATCTCGCACCCGGTTGATCCGCACCTGGAAATGACCGAAATCGCGGATCGGGTTCTGCGGGCCGGTGGCCCGGCGCTGCTGTTTGAAAACCCGACGGGCTACGACATGCCGGTGCTGGCGAACCTGTTTGGCACACCCAAGCGGGTGGCGCTGGGAATGGGGGAGGAGTCGGTCGAGGCACTGCGAGACGTTGGCAAGTTGCTGGCGTTTCTGAAAGAGCCTGAGCCACCGAAGGGCATGAAAGACGCGTGGGACAAGCTACCGATCTTCAAGAAAGTGATGTCGATGGGGCCGAAAGAAGTCCGCAAGGCGGCTTGCCAACAGGTGGTGCTGGAAGGCGATGACGTCGATCTGTCGAAGATTCCAGTGCAGCATTGCTGGCCCGGCGACGCGGCGCCGCTGGTGACCTGGCCGCTGGTGATCACCAAAGGCCCGCACAAGGAGCGCCATAATCTGGGTATCTATCGCCAGCAGGTGATCGGCAAGAACAAGCTGATTATGCGTTGGCTCAGCCATCGTGGCGGAGCGTTGGATTTCCGTGAGTGGCAACAAACGAACCCGGACACGCCGTTCCCGGTGACGGTCGCTTTGGGTGCTGATCCGGCGACTATTCTGGGTGCCGTGACGCCAGTACCGGATACATTGAGTGAATACGCCTTTGCCGGGCTGTTGCGTGACAGCAAGACCGAGCTGGTCAAAAGCATCGGTAATGATCTGCTGGTGCCTGCCAGCGCCGAGATTGTGCTGGAAGGGGTCATTCATCCTGGTGAAATGGCACCGGAAGGCCCATACGGCGATCATACCGGCTACTACAACGAGGTGGATGACTTCCCGGTGTTTACTGTTGAGCGCATCACACACCGCAAGAATCCGATTTATCACAGCACCTACACCGGACGTCCACCGGATGAGCCAGCGATTCTGGGTGTGGCATTGAATGAAGTGTTTGTGCCAATTTTGCAGAAGCAGTTTCCCGAGATTGTGGATTTCTATCTGCCGCCGGAAGGCTGTTCCTACCGCATGGCGGTGGTGAGCATGAAGAAGCAATATCCTGGTCATGCCAAGCGCGTGATGATGGGTGTGTGGTCATTCCTGCGTCAGTTTATGTACACCAAGTTTGTGATTGTGGTGGACGACGATGTGAACACCCGCAGTTGGGACGATGTGATCTGGGCCATCACTACTCGTATGGACCCGGCGCGGGATACTGTGCTGGTCGAGAATACCCCGATTGACTACCTCGATTTTGCCTCACCGGTTTCGGGGCTGGGTTCCAAAATGGGCATGGACGCGACCAACAAAATGCCCGGTGAAACTGATCGGGAATGGGGCGTACCCATCACGCGTGACCCGGAGGTGGTTAAACGTGTGGATGATATCTGGTCAGAATTGGGGCTGGATGATGCCAGTGAGCTGTTGCCAGTGTCTGATTCAAGATCTGGTTCCGGGACACATTCATGAATGAGTCCGGGTGGCAGGTTCGGTTTCTGCCAGCAGATGTAGTGATCAGGTGTTCAGAACAACAGACTTTGCTCGAGGCTGCCAAAGAGCAAGGGCTGTCGGTCAGGTCGGCCTGCCGTAATGGCATTTGTGATATTTGCGCAGCGGAATACGTCAGTGGCACTTTGGCGTTTCAGTCCGACCGGGGTCGTACAGTACTTGATCAGGATAATCGGGTATTATGCTGCCATGCCAAACCCTTATCGGACATAGAGATTGTTATGAGCAGTGTGACAGCCCCGGATCAGATTCCCCAACAGACCATGGCCTTCCAGATACAGTCGGTGGAAGCGCTCACCGGCGATGTGTATCGGGTGGTATTGAGCGCACCAGCAGGTAAGACACTGGAATTTCTGCCCGGACAATATCTGATGTTGCATGTTGCCGGGGATGAGGGCGAGGAAATCAAGCTGCCGTATTCGATTGCATCGGCCCCTGGAAGCTGGACAGGTCAGGATGTGCGTGAGTTGGAGTTGCACATCGCCGATGCCAGTGAGATGGCACACCGTGTGATTGAACAACTGCGCTCTGAGCCGGTGATCACAGCAACGTTACCGATGGGAGATTGCGTTTTCCTGCCGGAGCAATTGCAAACAGATACACAGGAAGCCATCGTACTGATTGCTGCCGGAACGGGTTTTGCGCAAATCAAGAGTCTGGCGGAAGGCATTTTGTCGAAACGCCCGCAGCAGGAAGTCCACATTTATTGGTCGAATCGTGAAGCGGACGGATTTTATCTGTCGGACTTGCCTGTTCAGTGGGCCGAACAGTACGAGCATCTGCATTATCACCCGATCATTGAGCAAAGCAGCGACGGTTGGGAAGGTCGTGCAGGCTGGATTTATCAGGTCATTGCCCATGATTTCACTGACCTGAGCCAGTGTCTGGTATATGCCTGTGGCTCGCCCAATATGGTGTATGGAACGCTGGATCAGTTAGAGCCGATTGGCTTGACTGAACAGAACATGCGTTCAGATGTCTTCGCCTACGCCCCCAGATCCTGATCTCCCTTCGCTGATACCGGACGAATAACAGAACATTCTGGTTATTTGCCCGGTATAAAAGCACTGCAAGAAAAGCTCCAGCTCGTGGTAGACCAATGGCTAGCGATGTGTCGGTCACAAGCTGAGTGTATTGACGTATAAAAGACACAAGTACCTGATAAGGCCCAGTCCTTGTCAAATTAGGGTATTTACCTATTTTCTATGATTGTCTGCTCACCCTCTTGCTTGACTCATTGGAATATATGCAGGAAAGTGATAGGCAAGGTTGCGGTAATATTGCCGCTAACGACAAAATAATAACAACGGGTCGTGAACATGCGAAAAAATTGGACCACCCTCTTGCTGATGTGTCTGCCCTTGCAAGTGCTGGCGGCTGATACCATCAAACTTGGACTGAACTACCCCTCAACAGGCCGCTACAAAGAACAAGGTATCGCCCAGGCTCGCGGTGCTTTGATGGCGGTTGAAGAAATCAACAACGCCGGTGGCATTAATGGCAAGAAGCTTGAACTTCTGACGGCCAATACAGCATCGAAACCGGATAAAGCCGTAGGAAACGTCAAGAAGCTGGCCGCACAAGGTGTCTCCATGCTGTTTGGTGGTTCTTCCAGTGCTGTTGCCATTGCTGCCGGTAAAGAAGCAAAAAAACATGATTTGTTGTACTTCGGAACACTGACTTACGCCAATGCAACCACGGGCAAAGAGGGACATTCACACATGTTCCGCGAAACCTATAATGCCTGGATGACCGCAAAAGCATTGGCCTTTTATCTGAATCAGGATCTGCAGGGTAAAAAAGTCTTCTATATCACAGCGGATTACAGCTGGGGACATTCCACTGAATCCTCTCTGCGTAACTTTACAAACACCCAGGATGAACTGGCTCACCCCAATGCCGTTGTGAAGTTCCCGCGTCCACGCCAGTCCGACCTTGAAGAGGCTCTGGTAAAAGCCCGAGATTCTGGTGCCGATCTGTTGATGTTGATCCAGTTTGGTGATGACCTGGCGACTTCTCTCCGCCTGGCCTACAACATGGGCCTGAAAAAAGAGATGGATATTGTGATTCCAAACATCACTCTGGGTGCCGCCAAGACGGTGGGGGCTGGCTTACTGGAAGGCATCATCAGTACCGTGCCATGGTGCTGGCGTGTGCCTTACCTGTATGGCTTTGAAAAGGGTAAGCGCTTTGTTGAAAACTTCACCGAACGCTTCCAGATGTATCCTTCGACTTCTGCCGCGACTGCCTACACCATTGTGTACCAATTCAAGGAAGCGGTTGAGCGGGCAGGCTCTCTGAAAACCGCCAAGTTGATCAAAGCGCTGGAAGGGCATACCTACACCAGCCTGAAAGATCCACAAACCTGGCGTGCGTTTGACCACCAGAGTGTTCAGTCTGTCTATGTTGTTCGCCACAAGAAACGAAAAGATGTGCTGGCGGATAAATACAATGAAGATTACTTCGATGTGGTGTTAAACATTCCCGGCAATACGGCAGTACGCAGCTTTGAGCAATGGAGCGACGTGCGTAAAAAAGCAGGTAAACCAGCCAAATTGCAGTAATCTGCTCCTTCCCTACTCAAACAGAGGGCTTTTAAGCCCTCTGTTTGCTGTCCATTGATGTAACGTGGGTTCTCCGCGCTTATATCTGCTTTCTCTTTTTATTATTATCGACCTCCTTCACAGACTTCCTGAATCGAGAGTGATAGTAATTCCTATGAAAACACAACGATCCTGTCGGTGGCGTCATTATTTGGCTGCCGCAACATTGGCCCTGGCCGCCAATCATGCCGTAGCAGAAAGTATCAAGCTCGGCCTGAACTACCCTTCAAGCGGACGTTATAAAGAGCAGGGAATTGCTCAGGTAAATGGTGCATTACTGGCTGTTGATGAATTAAACGAACGCGGTGGAGTACTGGATCGACCTCTGGAACTGTTGTACGCCAACTCCGCATCCAAGCCGAAAAAAGCCGTAAAAAATGTTCGTAAGTTGGCAGGTCAGGGAGCAGCCATGATTTTTGGCGGAGCTTCCAGCGCTGTTGCGATTGCAGGTGGAAAGGAAGCTGCCAAGCATGACCTGATTTATTTTGGAGCGCTGACGGCTGCAAACGAAACCACAGGTATTGAAGGTCACAAGCACATGTTTCGTGAGTACTACAGCACCTGGATGGCATGCAAAGTGCTGTCGCAGCACATCAATAAGCACCTGTCAGGCAAGAAGGTCTTTTATATTACGGCTGATTATAGCTGGGGAACATCGACCGAGGCGTCTCTGCGACAGCTAACCAACACCCTCGATACTGGCAACCACCCCAATGCTGTGGTCAAGTTTCCCAAGCCTCGCCAATCAGACCTGAGTGCAGCTCTGGACAAAGCAGAAGCATCGGGTGCCGAAGTTCTGGTTGTGACCCAGTTCGGCCAGGATCTGGCGACGGCCTTGCAGCTCATTGAAAAGCGGGGGCTGAAAGAGAAAATGGCAATCATTGCACCCGCCATCACCCTGGGGGTTGCGCGTTTGGCGGGAGCCGGAACTCTGGAAGGTGTTGTGACAACACTGCCATGGACGTGGAGAGTGCCGTTTAAATACGACTATGCGGATGGCAAGCGCTTTGTTGAGTCTTATGTAGAGCGTTTTGGTGACTACCCATCCAGCGCGGCTGCGACGGCTTATAGTATTGTGTATCAGTTCAGTGCAGCGGCAGAGCGGGCCAAAAGCCTGAGAACAGGCAAATTGATTAAGGCGCTGGAAAATCACACGTACGTTGGGCTGAAGGATGAGCAGACGTGGCGTGCCTTTGACCATCAAAATGTGCAAACCGTCTATTTGCTGCGTGGCCGCCCGCGTGCTGAGGTGATGAAAGACCGGTTCAAAGCAGATTATTTTGAAGTGATTGGCAATATGTCGGGGGGAGATGCTGCCCGAACCTATGAGGAATGGATCAAGGTTCGAACAGCGGCAGGTAAACCAACCCAGCTCTAGTGAGCTGGCTGGTTTTGCAGAGCAGCCTCAAAGTGTTCACAGGCTTTCTCAGGATTGCCTGTGGCAGACAAAACCCGACCCATTTCAGCATGAAGCTCTGGCATATTGGCTTGTGCCAGACCTTTTTCAAGATACTCCTGAGCTTTATCCAGTTGCTCCTGACGTTGGCTGATACGAGCCAGAGCCAGTAACAAAACAGGGTCGTTAGGACGATTGTTCAGTTGCTGAGTGGCAAACGCAGCCAGCTGCTTTGGATCACTGTTCAGCGTACCGTACAGGTTCACCAGTGCCTCATCCCAGGTTTGTTTCATTCCCTGACGCAGTGCTTCTTCTGCGATGTCATCGGCTTTGCGAGCGTGCAGCAAAGTGGCGTAGCTCAGCAGAATTGGCTGGCGGTAACGGCTGTTACGGGGAATGCCATTGAACTGGTCTTTCAGGATCTCAGTAGCCGACTGCTTAACAGGAGAGTTGGCCGCTTTTTCCAGCAACTGGACGTAGACCTTGTTCTCCAGTTTGTGCAGTTTTTCCTCTGAGATTTTCCCCATTTTGCCAAATGCTGGCAGCAGCTTATGCAGGGCAACCCAGTCTTCCAGTTCCTGATACAGCTTGACCAGTAACTTGAGTACATAGGCATGGCGAGGGTGGGATTCACGCAGCTTCAGCAGCACGGCCAGTGCTTGTTCGTTCTGACCGCGTGACATCAACAGTTGAGCCTGAGTGATACCAACAGCCAGTTCTGCACCGGGTGTGCTTTGATTCGCTGCATTCAGCAGTTCGTCCGTTTCCTGGGTTTTGCCCTGTTCATAGGTGGCACGAGCTGCCGCCAGATAGTTAATCAGTGGCGTGTCTGCAGACTTGGCACTTTTGGTCAACAAGCGCTCGGCACGTGGCCACTGGCCCTGAGCCAAAGCCAACAGACCACGAGTGGTCTGCTTGCGTGCGGTGCCGCTGCTGCGCTCATCGCGCCATTCGCGAAACCAGGTGCGGGAACCCAGCAGGATCAGCGTTGAGCGGGCAATGAAGTAAAAGCCCAGAATCAGGACAGCCAGGAAGGCAAGGAAAAACCAGACGGTAGTTTCCAGGCTAATGGTCGTCCAGTTAATCAGGACATACCCCGGATCTTTGCCAGCCAGTGAGCCAATGCCCAAACCAGCCAGCAAGATGACAATTGTCAGTAGTAACCAGCGCTTCATTTAATCAGCCCTCCGCTGCTTTCTTGTTGGCAGCCGCTTTTTTGGCATTGGAGGTATCGAA
This sequence comes from Oceanobacter sp., assembly GCA_045430275.1. Lineage (GTDB taxonomy): Bacteria > Pseudomonadota > Gammaproteobacteria > Pseudomonadales > Oceanobacteraceae > Oceanobacter. The sequence continues at coordinate 9,590 of JAILXU010000023.1, forward strand.
GACGCCTCGACGCTGCTTCTCAAGAATTTCACGCAGCATGAACAAGGAGCGGTTCACTTCTGGCATTTGTGGATCAATCTTCCAGCCTTGCAGTTCAGCCAGCGTGTCCTTGACGGCGCGGGCACTGGCGGAATCGTTAATCAGGTGGCCATCAATCCAGCCTTTAACACGCGTCAGGCTGCGGTCATACAAGGCTTGCTGACGGCGCAGTACTGCAATTTGTGCCTGTTCCAGCATCAGGTGCATGCCGTATTGCAGTTGGTATTGCTGATCCGGGCCAACAGGAATATCAACTTTCTGATCAAAGCGGATAACGATCATGCGTTGCATCTGTTCCAGTACGCCTTCCCACATGTGGTCAAACCAGCGAGCGGCTTCTTCTGGCGAAGTAGCAGCATCCGCCAGTTCAGGCATGCTGCGTTGTGGACGCCAGTCCAGTTTTTCCAGCGTGTCCTGCAGAGCTTGCAGACGATTCACAGCACCAACGGTATCGACGGTTGGTACCTGACGCAATGCCAGAATTTCCTTGGCCAACTGGGCGCGTACGGCATCGTAGCGTGGGTTGTTGGTTTCCAGAATAACCTTGTCGGCTGCCAGCAGCATGGCAACAGCACCCTGCCAGTCTTTTTCCAGAGTCAGGCGCTGGTGAGCCAGACGCATCAGATACTCAGCTTCGGCCAGCAACCAGTCCTGACGCTCTGCACCAGGCAGTTTGGCGAGCAGGTCGGTGTTGTGGTCAATCTGTTTCTTCAGGCGAGCAGCCTGTTGATTGAACCTGGCTGTGTCATTCGCATTGCGGCGGCTATTGTTGCTGTTGCTGGAGATCGCGCCTTCAGCACGTTCAATGCGGTCGTCCAGTACGGCAATGCCAGATTGCGTTGTTTGCAGGCTGGAGTGCTGTTCACGGCGATCCATCCAGTAACCGGCGGCCAGAGCAATGATCAGCGCCAGATTGATGACGGCCAGCAGAATCAGCCATAACGGTGTACGTGCCTTGGCTGGCTCTTCTTCCGGTGCTGGCACTGGAGACGTTTCGCCTTCGTCAGCCGTTGGGCCGGAACCGCCCGTGGCAGCGTCAGCAGGCATCTCTTCCGGCTTTTTGTCTGCCTTGTCCGAATCAGGTGCGTCAGTTGTCGCATCTGATTTGGCAGCATCCTCTGAAGAGGTGTCTGATTTCTCAATGCTGAGAGACGGTGTTTCTACCCCGGTAGCTTCCTGTGATGCTTTGGTTTCTTCCGGTGGAGAAGTCTCTGGCCCTTGTGACTTCGGGGCGTCGGATTCTTTTTCGCTCACGTCCAGGTTCCTGTTTATGTTCAAAAGAAAAATGGTAAACCGCTTTTGGGCAGTATTTTAATCTAAAGACTGTCCTGTATGCAGGACAGTACGTCATCGTCGCGGGCGCTGGCGGGTACCAGCACCTGATGGTAATTCTTGTTTCTTGCCTGATCAGCGACTCGTTCACTGGGCAAAATCAAACCTGCGATGCGTTGTGGCAGATCAGGGACTTGCTGTTCGATGATCTGCAAAGCCTGGCCACTACTGAGTACCAGCCAGGTGTCTGTTGTCAGAGCCTGTTGCCAAACAGATGGCTCATATCGGTGTTCTTCTCGCTGGTATAACTCAGCGTAGTCCACACTGGCACCCCGCTCCCGCAGTGTTTTGGCTAACACTTCACGGCCACCAACACCGCGCCAGATCAGGATTTTGTCTCCAGCGACCTGTTGCAGTTGCGGTAACGCCAGCAACCCTTCTGAGTCAAAACACCGGCTGGGGGTTGTCACCTCCAGACCAAACTGCAGCAAGGCTTCGGCACTGCCAGGGCCAACCGCAAACCAGTCCAAACCCACTGGGCACTGAGGCCAGAAGGTATCAACTGCATCCAGACCGAGTCGGCTGGCATTGGCACTGATGCTGATGATCTTGTGGTAGTTGTCCAGATCCAGCAGGCGTTGGCGCAGCGCCGGGATGTTAGTGTCTTGCGGGGTTATTCGCATCAACGGCAATGCCGTGACGGTGTGCCCCTGTCGGATCAAACTGTCTGTCAGTGCCTGGGCTTGTCCCGCCGGACGCGTGACGATCAGTTTGGCCACGCTTATTTCACCTCATGCCCGTACACAGCGGCAAGAATGTCTCCGGCTCCTTGTTCCAGCAGGTGTTCGGCGGCTTGAATGCCCAGTGCTTCACAGTCCTCGACGTGTCCTTCTACCAGGGTTGTCAGCATCTGTTGTCCGTCAACGCTACCCACCAGTCCTTTCAATGTCAGGCGATTGTCCTGCTGAATGGCGTGAGCCGCAATAGGAACCTGACATCCACCTTGCAAGCGGCGGTTCATGGCCCGTTCGGCCAATACACAGACGGCGGTTTCAGCGTGGTGCAGAGGTTGCAGCAGTTGCTGAATTGCACGGTCACCGGTGCGCCATTCGATGCCCAGTACACCTTGTCCACCGGCAGGCAGGCTGTCTTCAGCGGACATGTAGTCGGCGATGCGGTCAGTCATTTCCATGCGCAGCAGTCCGGCGGCTGCCAGAATAATGGCATCAAACTCACCGCCATCCAGTTTGCCAAGACGCGTCTGAACATTACCACGCAGGCTTTTGATCACCAGATCGGGGCGCTGTTGTTGCAATTGACACTGACGGCGCAGGCTGGACGTTCCGACCACTGCACCCTGTGGGAGTTCGGCCACCGAACGGTAGTTATTGGATACAAACGCATCCAGTGGGTTCTCTCGTTCACAGATAATGCCCAGTTCCAGCCCGTCCGGGAATTCCATGGGGACGTCTTTCATGGAATGAACCGCAATATCTGCATCACCATTGAGCATGGCCACTTCCAGCTCCTTGACGAACAGACCCTTGCCCCCGATTTTGGCCAAAGGTGTATCAAGAATCTTGTCGCCTTTGGTAGTAAAGGTGACCAGTTCAACCTTGAGTTCCGGGTGCAACTGCTCAAGACGGGACTGAATGTGCTCTGCCTGCCACATGGCAAGCGGACTTTTGCGGGTTGCAATGCGAAGTGTCTGAACTGCAGGCATAAGGGATCTCAATCATTGTGGAACGCCGGTACACCGGCAATTTGGCCGCCAGCATACCAAATAGTGGCCTCTGGTCTCAAAGATCCGGGTCAGGCTTTATTGTTTCTGGGCAATCGCTCTGAGTGTTTGGAGGCCGTTATACGTTTCTGGAATGGAATTATGACGGATTTTACAGGCTTTTCATTACCCGACGAACGTCGGCAAGGTGGCGGCGGCTGACGCTGACGCCGTCTTTCAAGCCGCGTAAGAAAACCTGATGACCACTGCCTTCGAGGCTACCCAGTCGTTCAATACGATGACGAGCCACCAGAGCGCTGCGATGGACACGCACAAAACGTTCGCCGAATTCTACTTCAAGCTGGCGTAATGAGTCATCAATCAGGGTCTCGCCTTCACTGTGAACCACATTGACGTATTTCTGGTCGGCACTGAAGTAATACACCTCTTCAATCGGGATCAGTTGCAGCCCCATATGAGTGCGCGCGGTGAGGTGGGTTCGGGAAGGTGTCTCTTCCGCATCGGGTTCGGCGTGTTGCAACCACTCGCTGGCGCGATCGAGAGAGCGCTGCAGCAGCTCGCGGCTGACGGGTTTTAACAGATAATCGACGGCTTTGACGCCAAAGGCATCGAGCGCGTGCTCGTCATAAGCCGTGCAGAAAATCACCACTGGCGGGTTGGGAAGCTGCTGCAGTTGTGCCGCCGTCTCCAGTCCGGTTAAGCCCGGCATCTGGATATCCAGCAAGACAATGTCGGCCTGATGCTGATCAAGCCAGTCAAGGCAGGCCTGACCATTATCCAGCTCTTGCACCACCTCAATGTCGGCGTGTTTTTCCAGCAGGCGTTGCAGTCGTGTTCGGGCCAGTGGTTCGTCGTCAACAATGATCAACCGGTAAGTCATGATTGTCTCCCTGTCTCAGATGGGTAGGAATGGGTATGGGGCAGCGTCAACGTGGCCAGATAGCGGTCACCCAGGTCACGGGTTTCCAGGGTGGCATCCTGACCGAAGTGAGTGGCCAGTCGGGCACGAATATTTTCCAGCGCGATGCCGTTGCCGGATGAGCTGCGGCTATTGTCCGTGGGCTTGCTGTTGTCCACGGTCAGAACCAGAGCGCTGGTGCCGATGCTGAGCTGAATCACAATATCACCGCCGTCGAGTTGTGGCTGAATGCCATGGTAAACCGCATTTTCCAGTAAAGGCTGTAAAATCAGAGCTGGCACGGGCAAGGGCGGCAACTGTTCAGGAAGGTGCCAGTCAAGGCGCAAGCGCTGCCCAAGCCGAATGGTTTCAATATCCAGATAGCGACGCCCCAGAGTTAATTCGGCCTGCAGGGTGGATGGGCTGTCGTCGGCCTTGAGTACAGCTCGAAAAAGCTGGGCCAGATCCACCAGCATGGTTTCGGCCTTGTCCGGGTCAATCACAATCAGGGAAGCCACGGTGTTCAGGGTATTAAAGAAAAAGTGCGGGCGAATATTGGCTTGCAAGGCCGACAGCCGGGCGCGTAACTCCGCCTGGGCTTGCAGTCGCCATTGACTCTGAACGTAGAAGTAACGCAGGGCCAGCGCCGACACCAGCGCACTGACCACCATATTGCGAGCGATCCAGAGCCAGTCAAAGATCGGATAGTTGTGCAAAATCAGGGCTTCACTGGCCAGACTGACCGCCAGTGTCACCACCTGAACCAGCAGCATCGCCATCAGGGTCACTTGCCAGACCGGACGATGCACCAGCCAGTGACGCGACTGACACAGGATCGCCACAGACACCAGCGCCACCCATTGAATAAACAGCGATACCAGTCCGAAGCGCTGCCAGGAAAAGTCATTCAAGCCCGATTCCATCAGGTTCAGCCCTACCACCAAGCCTTCCGTCACCACCAATAAATAGATGATGGCGCGGGTATTACACAGGTCTGGAAGAAAAAAGGCCTCCAGTGCCGGATGGGATTCGGAAGACTTTCCTGAGGCGCGTAAGGGCATGAAAGATCCACAGCATGCTTAAGTGATGTCGGACTGATCTTAGCGTGAAATGTCAGCCAGAGAGGTGACGCAGTCTAGATCAGCGACCAGAATAGTCGGCGTTTGGTGAGACGAATGTGACCATTAGCGGGACAGACGGGTATAATCGCCGCCTTTACGTTATCTGTTTGCTATCTGTTTTGTTATCTGAATGTCAGGGGAAAATCATGTCTGATCAAACGCCGGAAACCACCAACGCATCCTGGGGAGGTCGCTTTTCTGAACCGACCGATGCTTTTGTCGCACGCTACACCGCGTCCGTGATGTTTGACCAACGCATGTACCGTCAGGACATTCAGGGTTCCATTGCTCACGCCAAAATGCTGGCCAAGGTCGGCGTGCTGACCGACAAAGAGCGCGACGACATTCTGCGTGGTCTGGAAGAAGTACGCATCGAAATCGAGCGTGGCACCTTTAACTGGTCGGTGGAGCTGGAAGACGTTCACATGAACATCGAAGCGGCACTGACCCAGAAAATCGGCATGACCGGCAAAAAGCTGCACACCGGTCGCTCTCGTAACGATCAGGTGGCGACCGACATTCGCCTGTACCTGCGCGACGAAATTGACACCATCGGTGCCGAACTGACCCGTCTGCAAGAAGGTTTGGCGGCATTGGCCGAGCAGGAAGCCGACACCATCATGCCGGGCTTCACTCACCTGCAAACCGCGCAGCCCGTGACCTTTGGTCATCACCTGCTGGCGTGGAATGAAATGCTGGAACGTGACTACCAGCGTCTGCAAGACTGCCGCAAGCGCATCAACCAGTTGCCTTTGGGCGCGGCGGCTCTGGCCGGTACGACCTATCCCATTGATCGTGTTTACACGGCGGAACTGCTGGGCTTTGACGCACCGACCGAAAACAGCCTCGATTCCGTTTCCGATCGTGACTTCGCGATTGAATTCACCAGCGCTGCGTCACTGATCATGATGCATATGTCGCGCTTCTCCGAAGAACTGGTGCTGTGGGCCTCGGCGCAATTCCAGTTTATCGACCTGCCAGATCGCTTCTGCACCGGTTCTTCCATCATGCCGCAGAAGAAAAACCCGGATGTGCCCGAACTGGTGCGTGGCAAAACCGGTCGCGTCTATGGCCATCTGATTTCTTTGCTGACGCTGATGAAGTCGCAGCCGCTGGCGTACAACAAGGACAATCAGGAAGACAAGGAACCGCTGTTCGACACCGTCGATACTCTGCGTGACAGCCTGCGTGCGTTCGCCGATATGGCCCCGCATCTGGCCGCGAATAAAGAGTCCATGTACGAAGCGGCCAAGCGTGGTTTCTCCACTGCGACCGATCTGGCCGACTACGTGGTTCGCAAGGGCATTCCGTTCCGTGATGCCCACGAAATTGTCGGTAAAGCCGTGGCGTATGGATTGGAAACGAGCAAAGACCTGAGTGAAATGACGCTGGAAGAACTGCAACAGTTCTCCGATCAGATCACCGACGACGTATTCGACGTACTGACGCTGGAAGGCTCGGTAGCGGCTCGTGACCACATCGGTGGCACTGCGCCGAATCAGGTACGTGCTGCAGCGGCTCGCGTGAAAGCCAAACTGGCGGCGCGCTAAAACGAAAAAAGCCCGGCGTAGTGAGCGCCGGGCTTTTTGTATTCTGTCTGATGCCGAAGGCTTACTGCCTTACTTCGCCGGTTCGTTCTTCTTCTTTCTTTGGAACCACTTGCTGACATCAATCACCTGAGTGAATCGCAGTACCAGCACCGCGTGCATAATGCCGATCAAGGCTCCGCCCATGGTTTCACCCGTGGCAAACATTTCCCAGACGATCGTTGGCAAGGTCAGAATCGGAAACCAGGCAACATAGCGGTAGAAGAAATTCTCAAAGCTGGAAATAGCCTTGTTTTCTTTTTTGGTATCGTCTGGCTGCTTCTTGTCTTTTTTCACGCTCAACCCCTGCTGTGGTGCTCGGATAACACCCGGAAATAATGAATGTCATCGATGTTATTGTTGTCGTTTTTATGATCACAGCTGACCATATCAGGACATGTCGTGCCACTATTCCTTGGTCGCAAGCGCTGTAACCGCGCATTACAATAACCGCCCTTACTCAGTTTTCATCCTTTTATGCTGCCACTGGTTTACCACCCCAACTACTCCTGCCCGTTCCCGGAAAAGCACCGCTTTGTGATGTCCAAATTCGAGTGCCTGTACCAGCATGTCTGTCAGGAAGGGCTGGTGGGCACGAACCTGTTCCAGCCCCAAGCCGCTGGTATACCGGAGTTGTCGCAGGCCCATTGCCCTGTGTATCTGACCGAGCTGATACACAACAGCATGGATGCCAAACGCTGGCGACGCATTGGCTTGCCCTGGAGTCAGGGACTGATCGACCGCACCGTGACCTCGCCCAATGGCACTCTGACTGCTGCGCGACTGGCGCTGGAATACGGCATGGCCAGCCATCTGGCCGGAGGCACGCATCACGCTCATTATGATTTTGGCAGCGGCTTCTGCCTGCTGAATGATCTGGCGTTTGCGGCTCGTTCACTGCTGCAATCCGGTGAAGTGACATCAATCCTGATTTTTGACCTCGACGTGCATCAGGGCGACGGTACCGCCGCCATGCTGGCCAGCGAACCGCGTGCCTTTACCTGCTCGATTCACTGCGAAAAGAACTTCCCGTTCCGCAAAAGCGAAAGTGATCTGGATGTCGGGCTGGACAAAGGGCTGGATGACCGCGCCTATCTGGAAGTGGTGGAAAGCACGCTGGTGGATTTACTGGAACGCCTGCAACCGGATCTGGTGCTCTACGACGCTGGTGTCGATGTCTGGGAGCACGACGAACTCGGGCACCTGAACATCAGCCTGCACGGCATTCAGGAACGTGACGAACTGGTACTGCGCCATTGCCTGAAGCGCTTTGTTCCGGTTGCCACTGTGATTGGCGGCGGCTACGACCGCGATCACCAGCAGCTGGCAGAACGTCATGCCAGCATCATCAAAACCGCCAGTCATCTGTTCCCGGCCTATTTGTAAGTGGGCTTTATGCGGGTGGGCAGGCAGTGGAGGCCGGTGTCTTATGCACAGGCACTTCCACCCGACCAGACGCGACCACCTCGCCCAACTGCCACAAACGCCATTCACCCGGCTGGTAGATTTCCCAGTTTTCGTCGCAGGTGAGCGGCGCGGTAGCAATAATACTGACCACATCAGCAGGCGTGGTTTCTGCGGCAAAATCCACCGTCAATTCGGTGTCTTTCAACTCCGCTGGGCCAAACGGTGCCCGCCGCGTAATGGCGGCCATCTTGGTGGTACAGAAGGTAAACAGCCAGTCGCCGTTGCTCAGCAGACAATTGAACACACCCTGTTGGGCGTAGTCCTGCGCCTGTGCCACCAGAGTATCGACCAGTTGCAGCGGCCCGGCATCGCGCGGCAGGTTCTGGCGCATCTGATTCATCAAATCACAGAAAATATTCTCACTGTCGGTGTCACCCACCGGCTCGTACATACCGTCCCGACGAGTAAAGCGGGTGAGCTGGCCGTTATGGGCGAAGACCCAGTAATGGCCCCACAGCTCGCGCACAAATGGATGTGTATTGGCCAGATTCACCGAGCCGACATTGGCCTGACGAATATGGCTGATAGCGGTTTGGCTCTTGATCGGATGTTCCTGCAGAAAGCGCGCAATCGGTGACTGGCAGCTCGGCTCGACATCGTGGAAGGAACGCACACCCTTGCCTTCGTAAAACGACACGCCCCAACCGTCCTTGTGTGGCCCGGTGGCACCACCGCGCTGGATCAGGCCGGAGAAACTGAAGCATAAATCGGTGGGGGTATTGGCACTCATGCCGAGAAGTTCGCACATAATTCCGTCAAGTCCTGTCAATTACTGCGTTCAGTCTAACGATTAAAACAGACTGGTGCATGGTTCGGATCAATGGCCGGGAACAAGGCCTGTCATACAGCCTTCACATTGGCCTTGTTACATAAGGCGATGATCACAAGTCTATTCTGAAAGGATTCACTCCATGAAGCTTGCCCGAACCCTGTTGATATCCCTCCTGCCACTGGCCTTGCTCGGTGGTTGCGCCAGCAGCACCCGTATTGCCGAGCGTGAAGCCACCTTCCTCTCAGAAGACGATCAGAAGAACCCGCCCGCCAACATTACCGCCAAGTTCAAAAACAACCTGTGCAGCGACTACTTCGCCTACATCAAATTCTCGGTTCACAACCCGCACAACGAGTGGCTGAAGATGAACGATCTGTCGCTCTTATTCCCCTATAGCCGCAACAGCGATGATTTTGAGGTCGTGGTGGGCGACCGTCTGGCGGCCTGGGGCGATGCTACGGTGAACCGCAAACGGGTTGAGCAATACAACGACTATATGACCGGTGCTCTGACCATGGTGGTGGGCGCTGCCCTGATCAATGAAGGCAATGACAACGCCAAAAAGCTCGGAGCCGGGCTGATCGGTACACGGCTGGCGCGTGATGGCGTGGTGGCTTACCGGAATGAACGCAGTCAGGCAGTGACACCGGTTTCAACCAGTCAGAATCAACATATATTGGCGAACGATATTCTGGTTCCCCCTGGTTCCAGTCGTCAGTACTGGCTATTGGTTCGTGCAGAGGACAGAGCGCCACTCATGAGCTACATCAGCCTAGGTTATAAAGACGCCGAACAGGCACAGCACTACGCCGTTGTGCCGCTGGATAAATGGAACCGCTGCGAATGGCAGAAACCACGTAAGCGTTTCCTGGAAGCCTGGGGAAAAGAGAACGAATTGGGCATCAAGATTGGCAGTGGTCATAACGCTCGCTATGAACCGAGAAAAGTCTTGCCGGAAGTCGAAGCGGAATACCAAAAGCGTCAGCGCGCCAAGACGGCACTGACTCAATAATCGGTCTAAAAATGGCAGCAACTCAAGCTGCCGTCCTTGATTGACCGATGGCACACCGGGCGAATGGGTTACACTTGAGACCCAATTCGCCGCCGGACGCCAGTAATGACCCGAGATATCCACCCGATAACCCGCCACTTTCTGGAGCTGGACGCACTCAAACAGGTGCAACGCAAAAGCTACATCAGCGGCGAACCGGCCCGACTTGAAAACTCCGCCGAACACTCCTGGCACCTCGCGATGGCTTGCTGGTCAATCGCCCGCAGCTTTGACCTGACCAACACCCACGGCATCGACGAAGGCAAACTCATCAAACTGGCGTTAGTCCACGACCTTGGCGAGATCGACGCGGGCGACACCTTTCTCTACGCCGATACCCGTGCCGACGCTCACAGGGCCGAACGCGACTGCATCCAGCGCCTTGCCAGACACGAAGGCAACGGCATTCACGACCTCGCCGACATCTGGGAAGAACAGGAAACCGGCACCAGCCCCGGACCCCGAACTTTATTGAGATATTTTATGGTTAAAAGAGCGTTTCTGGTTTTTTATGGCATCGTATGTCGAACACATTACATTACAGCAGTGAGAACTCAAACTTAAAATTAGTTTTGTTTGAAAATATAATATTGGAAAGGAGTATATAAAGTGGAGTATACAGTTGCATACACTAGTTCATTCAACAAAGATTTGAGAAAGCTAAGTAAGTCAAATCGAGAAGCTGCCAGCTTGGTTAGGAAAGCAATTACTGAAGCTGGAATGTCAGGTAGTATTACATCTCTCTCTAGGACTAAGCATGGAGAAAATAGGATTGAAAAAATCGAAAAATATGATCTAAAAAATGGCTTTAGACTAGTCGTTCAACTAGTTGATGGTATTGATAAAACTAGAGCTTTTTTGTTTGTTGGTACGCATGATGATGCTGAGCGTTGGCTTGATAATCATAGGAATTATCGATGGGTTCGTGCTGATAATAGACGCTCTATATCCTTTATTCCTATAACAATTGAAGGTGGTGAAAGACATGTGCCAGCTGATAGATTTAACCTTGATGCTACAGAAGCTGAAGGGGAGCGTAATATTTTAAACGCACTTTCTGATGATGTGTTTAGAGATCTAGGTATTAGCTATAACGATATTTCTTATTTGAAGTCAGTGACGTTTGATGACTTTGAGGTAGATGCCGATAATATTCTTGAATGTTTAGACCAGCGTTTTGAATATGAATTGGCAAGTGCCTTGTTTGATTGTATGCAGTTAGCGAATGATGGTAGTTCAAATGAGATAAAGACTCGGTTGAGAGCTTATAAAGAAGATGGTGCTTTAATTAAAGATGCTGATGTTTCTGAAGCCTTGAGAAAAAATACAAACACAGAATCAATTATCACATTTGATGATAAAGACCTGTATGAGAATTTTTTTAAGACAGGAACTTTTGCTGATTGGATGTTATTTTTACACTCTGAACAGAAAGTCGTAGTTGATCGTGATTTTAAAATGGCTGCTCGGTTGCGAGGAGTTTCAGGGAGTGGAAAAACATGTATTTTGGTTCATAGAGCGAGACGCCTTGCGAAAAAATATAATCAGCCAGTTATTTTGGTGACATTAACTGAGAGTATGAAACGGCTACTGGAATTGCTTGCCAATGATCTTTGTGGAATAGAAAGAGATCTAATATCAGTCAAGACAGTAAGTGCTCTTGTTCGAGAGTCTTTATATGAGGTTAGTGGTAATGAACACATAGGTTATGATGATAAGGATGATAATTCCCTATTTCGTGATTGTGAAATTATCATGCAAAAACATCCAAACTTTAGTCAGACCGTATTTTCTGGTATGTCATCAAAAAATTTTTCGAATTTTATTCGCTTAGAAATTCCTTATGTTCGGGGGCGTTTACGTCAAAGTGAATATGAGAAATATTTGATTCCAAAAGAATTTGAACGAAAAGGCCGATCAACAAGGTTATCTAAGTCAGATCGTGATGTGATGCTTTCTGCTGTACAGCTATATTCAAAAAATATGAATGGTAAGGATCATGAAAGCCGTGTCTCGCAATATTTAGACATCATTGATAGAGTAGGATTTCCAGAAGCGAAGTATCGTTGTGTTTTGTGCGATGAAGTGCAAGATTTTTCAGAGCTTGATATGCGATTTTTAGGTGGTATGAACAATCTTTCAGGTTCTAGGTGTGCCGAATCAGAAAATGGACTTTTTCTTGCCGGTGACGGTGTTCAGAGTATTTATAATAAAGGTTTTGTTTTGTCTAGAGTGGGGATCGATATAGTTGGCAGAAGTTATAATTTAAAGAAAAATTATAGAAATTCCTTTGAGATTCTTAATGCTGCGTATGATGTTGTATCTGAATATGAGTTTTCAGATACTGATGAGGAACATCGTACAAAACCAACATCACCAGAGTTTGCTAGCCGCCATGGAAATAAACCAAATATAATTAGATGTGATTCTATTGATAGAGAAGTTGAATTTGTTGCAAAGAAAATTTTATCTGGTTTGACTATGGGGAAAGTGGAAGGGCAAATATGTGTGATAGCTCCTAATTCGAAGATTAGGAAGGCATTAAAAACAGAGTTTGATAAGTTGAAAATTAAATCCTCCGACTTGAAACAAGATGTTGACTATGAAAGCGAAGTGGTGAAAATCTCAACAATTGAATCTGCTAAAGGTCATGAATTTTCTGAAGTTTATATACTGGGAGTTGTTGAAGGTTTAATTCCAAATTTGACGTTTGGTAATGAAACTGTACTTAGAGACGCTTCCCGGTTTTATGTAGCGATGACTAGAGCTAGAGATCAGCTATTTATTACATATAGTCCAGATGAAAAGCATTCAGCTTCACGTTTTCTGAAATCTATTCAACATAAATGTGTTGAAATGATTCTAACTCGGAATGGCGAACTGAGAGTAGTTAACTGAGTTTATCTTTGCTCTGCTTCTTGCAGGGCAAAGTAACCTATTTTCATATACCTATGCTACTTCAATAGACAGCGATCCAGTTGGTTAAATGCCAGTCGTTGCCTGGCTAGATGGAAGTCCGGTACAATACGCGCTCTGCGCTATTGGCATCCTACGGATGAATCAAACCACCAATCCCAACGGCAACCACGCGGGAGCATGGTTGCCAGATCAGATCAGTTAATCTTCCAAAGGCCCGGCCATACCTCATTCCGCCATAATCTCAATCACTCTCGGATCAAGACAGGATCGCAGGAACTGATTTATCAGTTGGTTGAAGTGGCGAGCAATCTGGTGCAATACGCGCTCCGCGCTATTGGCACCCTACGGATGAATCCAACCTCCAGTCTTCACGGCAACCACGCGGGAGTATGGTTGCCAGATCAGTTAATCTTCCAAAAGAACCAGTCACACCTCACTCCGCCATTATCTCAATCACTCTCGGATCAAGACAGGATCGCAGGAACCGGTTCATCGGTTGGTTGAATTGGCGGGCCATCTGGTGCAATACGCGCTCTGCGCTATTGGCACCCTACGGATTAATCCAGTCTCCAATCTCCACGGCAACCACGCAGGAGCATGGTTGCCAGATCAGTTAATCTTCCAAAAGACCCAGCCTCACCTCACTCCGCCATTATCTCAATCACCCTCGGATCAAGACAGGATCGCAGGAACCGGTTCATCGGTTGCTGGTTGTTGGAGGGATAGAACTCCAGCATCAGTTGGTTGAATTCCAGTCGCCGACTGGCGGGCAGGTTGATTACCGGGTATCCGGCATTCAGCAGAATGCCGTTCATCATAAATCGGCCCATGCGTTTGTTGGCGTCCCAGAAAAACTGGTTGCGGGCCATGGTCAGAAATACGTGGATCGCACGATCGTAGATGTCGTCGAGTGTGTCCATATCCTTGACCATCACCTCAAAGGCGTCGGGTAGCTGATTTGCTGACGGCGGTGTGTATTCAGTGCCTGCAATCAGAACGCCTCCGGTTCTGAATTTTCCCCATTCCAGCGCTTCTTCCCGGCCTGCCAGATCATGAAGTCTGAACGCGGTTTCGGTATCTACCCGGAACTCGTCGTTTTTCACCAATAAAAACAGCTCTTGCCAGGCTTTGCCCTGATTGGCCGTGATGTTCTGGTCGCTGAGTCTTCGGCCACCAATGGTAATGCCATCAAGGATGGTTTGAACCTCGGGCAGAGTGAAGTTGATGTCTTCCAACTGGATGGCGTTATACACCAGTGTGGAGATTTCATGCTTCGCCAGCATCAGGGCTTTGGCACGGTTGGGCTTCATGGATTGAAACTGATTGGGTGTCATGGGCTAACAGATGTGAAGTGTGGTGGTGGAATTATAGGCTGCTGGGTGGTGGAAGCGAAATCAGTTCTCGTGCAATACGCGCTTGCACCCCGCAAGGTGCATCAGCGTGTCTGGCTGTGCTTCTGATGGGCCTGAAAACGTTTTGGGAACACTAGCAATAGGTCTTAGATTGTATGCAATCCGTGCCTATTTATGCCTTTTTATCTTGCCTTGCCGTTGTCTGAAGCTATTATCGTTGACAATCTTGATGAGATAATAATTTTGATTGCTGGATATAGCGGTTCGTTTGACGACTGGGAATACGACTGACAAGGAAACCGGCCAGCTCCAGCAATGGCCGGATGTTCGTGCAAGAAGGTTGTAGGTTCAGAAACGTCCCCTCTGCGTAAGGTATAAAATATGACAAGTCCTATCGATTTCGACCCATCCAGTTCTGTAAGAACGCTCCCCGGAACAGAACACAGCTATCACAGCCTGCCTGATACCGCCGAGCAGTTTGGTATCAAGCTTGATGAATTACCTTTCTCTCTTCGCCCGATTCTGGAAGGGATCGCCCGCAACGTTGGCCAGAACGGCGTTACCGCTGAGCAGGTCAAGGCGCTGGGCGGCTGGACAGAACATCAGGGTAAAGAGCCTGTCGAAATTCCTTTCACCGCCGGTCGCGTCATCATGCACGACCTGAGCGGCACGCCTGCAATTGTGGATTTCGCGGCAATGCGTTCTGCGGTTCAGCGTATGGGCCTTGATCCTGCGATTATCGAGCCGCTGGTGCGTGCTGATCTGGTGATCGACCACACCGTGACCATGGACAACACCGGCAGCCCGGCGTCTCTGAAGATCAATGGCGAGCTGGAAGCGGCACGAAACGTAGAGCGTTATGCCTTCCTGAAATGGGGTGCGCAGGCGTTCCAGACCATCCGTATCATTCCGCCTCAAACCGGTATTGTGCACCAGGTGAACCTGGAATATCTGGCGCAAGGCTACCTCAACATGAACGGTCTGATGGCACCGGACACGCTGATCGGTATGGACAGCCACACGCCAATGGCGAACGCGCTGGGTATCGTTGGCTGGGGTGTCGGTGGTATTGAAGCAGGCGCTTCCATGCTGGGTCAGCCAATGCAAATGCTGGCTCCTGAAGTGGTTGGTGTGGAGCTGACGGGCGCACTGAGAGAAGGCGTCACCGCCACTGACTTGGTACTGACCATCACCGAAATGCTGCGTAAGTATCCGGGTGGCGTGGTTGGCAAGTTCGTTGAATATGTGGGTGAAGGTACGGCCAGCCTGTCTCTGCCTGATCGTGCGACCATCGCCAACATGTCGCCAGAATACGGCGCGACCATGGGCTTCTTCCCGTTTGATGAAGTCTCTGCCGACTATATGAAAGCCACCGGTCGTGATGGTGAGCTGCCGCTGCAATTCTACAAGGCACAGAACATGGCTTGGAAAGCAGGTCAGGCGTTGCCGAAATACACCGATCTGCTGCATCTGGATCTGTCCACAGTTGAACCGTCTGTGGCAGGCCCGAAAAAGCCTCAGGATCGTCTGCCTCTGGCGGAGCTGGGCAATGTGTTCAGCAAAGCGGCCTCTGAAGGCGAGCGCACACCAGAAGTAGTCAAGGTTACGCCAATGAAGGCCGACGACGCGGGTATCTTCGCGCCGCTGCCAGAACGCGAACTGAAAGATGGTGATATCGTGATTGCGGCGATCACCGCCTGTACCAACACGTCCAACCCTGGTTTGCTGATTGCCGCAGGCTTGCTGGCCAAGAAAGCCAATGAGCTGGGTCTGAAGGTTCCGGCTGGCGTTAAAACCTCGCTGGCCCCAGGGTCACCGGTTGCCACCGACTTCCTGACCAAAGCCGGACTGCAACAGCATCTGGATGCGCTGGGCTTCAACACCGCCGGTTACGGTTGCACTACGTGTGTGGGTAACTCTGGCCCGCTGGCTCCAAGCATTGAAGAAGCCCTGCAGAATCACGATATTACGGCGGCGTCGGTTTTGTCCGGCAACCGTAACTTTGAAGGTCGTGTACACCCGGATGTGGACACCAACTTCCTGATGTCACCACCGCTGGTGGTTGCCATGGCAATCGCGGGCAACGTCAATATTGATGTGACTGCTCAGCCTATCGCTCAGGATGCCAACGGCAACGACGTGTTCCTGAAGGACATCTGGCCAAGCAACGCGGAAATCACCGAGACCATGCATCAGTGCATGGACCCGAAAGCCTTCCGCGAGACCTATGAAAACTCTCTGGCTGGCCCGGATACGTGGCAGAACCTGGAATCTCCAACTGGCCCTGTGTACGACTGGGCAGAAGATTCGACCTACATTCAGGAAATCTCCTTCTTCGATGGTTTCTCTCTGGAGACGCCGGAAGATTCACTCAACAACATCGCCGGTGCGCGTATGTTGGTGATGTGTGATGACAACACCACGACCGACCATATTTCACCAGTCAGCCGTATCCGCCCGGATTCGCCTCCAGGTGAATACCTGTCTTCGCAGGGTGTGGCCGACAGCGACATGACCTCGCTGGGTGCGCGTCGTGGTAATCACCACGTGATGCTGCGCAGTATCTTCGGCAACGTCAAAGCCAGAAACCTGCTGCTGCCAGGCACCACAGGCGCAGTGACCAACTACTACTCGGCGGATGCCGCGCCAGCGCAGATGTCGATTTACGACGCATCCGAGCGCTACCGTGAAGAAGGCACTTCCACCGTTGTGTTTGGTGGCAAGCTGTACGGTACTGGCTCGTCTCGTGACTGGGCGGCGAAAGGCCCGGCACTGCTGGGTGTGAAAGCCATCATCGCTGAAAGCTTCGAGCGGATTCACAAATCCAATCTGGTGGGCATGGGCGTACTGCCGCTGCAACTGCCAGAAGGCGTGACTCGTGCGTCGCTGAATCTGGACGGCACCGAAACCTTCGACCTGAACGGTATTGATGCACTGGAACCACGCGGTTCTGTGGCATTGACTATCAACCGTGCCGATGGCTCATCACAGCAAATCGAGCTGCTGTCTCGTGTGGATACCTCATCCGAACTGGATCAGATCCGTCACAAAGGCATCTTGCCGATGGTACTGCGCGATATTATCGCCACCAACAGCTAAGACCTGACGCTGCAAGACGTAAAACGGCCGCTTGAAGAAGCGGCCGTTTTTTATTCCTGCCTGCCAAACTGAAAGCAAGCGTTACAGTGAAGTGAGATTGGCTGTGAAGGCTGAAAAAGCCTTACAAAAACAGGTGCAATAGCAAGTCACCACGGCGAAACGTGGCGGATAGCTGCTGTAGAGAAACCTGCTGACGACCGTATAAACGATCCAGTGCTTCCTGAATGTGTTGATAAGCCTGCTGCTGATACTGCGCGCTGTTATCTTCGAGTTGCTGTTTTAGTTCTGCAAAGTGCTTGTGAGTGATCTCGGTCTGGTTGAGTCCGGTATCTTGTAACAGAAGTTCTCCTACCATCATGGCGATGTAGTGCGATGCATAGGGCAAGAACGCCGGTTCTGGTTGAATTGAGGGGCGTTTTCGCTCGTTTTCGACTTTGCGGAAAATCAATGCCGCTAACACGGCTTGTGATGCGTTCAAGGATTCAAAGGTGGTTCTGTACAGCTTGCCAAAATGTTCCTTACGCTGGAACTTGGCTTGATGAGGGCTATGTCGCCAGATTGCCAACACGGATTCGGCGACGGTGGCGCTGGTAAATTCCTGGGATTCGGTGACAAATTCTTCCCGTTTGCGACGATATGCATACCCCAGCTCCTGGATTCCCAATTCCAGTTGAGCCTGAATCGGATCATTCGCTTTCAGGTCGCGTAAATCGACCGGGTTCTGGCTGTTGGTTGCATAGGTAATATCCTGAACAAACGCCTGATCGTCATCGGCCAGTTCATACAGACGCAGCAGAACAAAACTCTGGTTCAAATTCAGCTCTGGGTTATTAGCCAATGCCTGCTGAATTGTCTTGCATGTCTGGCCACCATTAATGATTTGAATGTCTTCCAGACGCAGTTGATAGTCTTCACCTTGCAGCGCATTGTGGCGAAATTTTCGGCAAATCATGGTGATGCCGTTATTAAAGAAATAAAAATCGTCGCGCTTTTGGTCGTCTTTTAACGTGTCATGAATGGCGCTGTTTACTCGGCTACGGTGCAACCCCAGATAACGACGAACGTTACGTTCGAGCAAATTATCCCCGTGTCGATTCATTAATCCGGCAACTTCAGTCAGAGCAATCTTGCCAACCAGTACCCGCCGAAAATCAAAGTCCTCGATGACTGCTTTGCCTTTTAGCCTGAGGGCATCGTTGACCGACTTCTGTTTTTGCAGCACTTGCACAATCTGATTGTGGTTACAGTGCAGCCAGCTTACCTGATCGGCGGGGTAGTCAGATTGATCAATTAATAACTGAGCATCGGCATTCCAGCGTGCTCCGTTATTGCACAGGACCAGTCTGACCGATGGAATATAGCCATCCTGAATCAGTGATCGCACTTCTTCAATTTTAGGCTTCAGGCGTGGGTTCATCGCCACTTGCCTGGATGGATCAAACAAGGTGCCAAGTAACATCAGGCCACTTTCTATTCCTCTGGCAGGGAAGTTGGCTGTACCACTCAAGTCCTTGTGCTTGTATTTTCCTTGAAAGATAGTGACCTGAAACTCACCATCTTCAGGGTCGTTGATATAAATCGCATCAACACCGGCATCTTGCCCTCCCTCGGTGATCAATTCACTGGTTTCTTCCAGTGACAACCCCAGAAACGTAGCAGTACACAACAGTACAAACGCCGTTGATTTCTGCCTTGTAGGGTCCTGTCCCGCAGGCAACCATTCCGCATGGTCTCGAACCAGCCCATCCAGACGTTGATCAACAATACTGGCGTTGATGTTCATGACGTGCTCCCGCATTGATGATGACTGAAACAATTAAAGCCAGCGTGCATGATATCGACATGCTCACATCAGAGTAACAAGAGCGGGTACTTATTTGCCGAAATATCCTGAACCGGCTGCTAACCTACCGGCACTCATCTCCCCAGATCACATCGGCGTATTCCGGGTGGTCGATAAAGGGATTGCGGTTGCCCTGAATCTGTTCGATGCGGTTGTTCCGACGCATCTCGAATTCTGTCACCTGGTAGGCTTTGTGCCAGTCGAGCAGAGTACACAGGTCACCAATCACCGGTTCGGATACGCGGCGATTGCCTTTGATCAGTTGCAAATCCGGCATCAATTCTGAGCCGCCGTTATCACCTTCCTCGTAGCGTACTGCCATATAAAACAGCATTCGAGCGACTTGTCCTTTGGCCCGTTCTGTTGGCTCGAAGCTGTTGTTGCCGACGTGCACCGTGACGCCTTCACCCGACAAGGTGGTTTCTGAATACGGTGAACCGCCGTTGTTGGCGCTGTCGTTAAAGCCGTAGTTGGAATGGGTTGAGTTGATGTTGCGGTCGGCGGGGCGCAGGTGGTGAAGGTCGGTGTAGCCGTCCTGGGATTTCTTCGGGAAGCCGCGCGACTTGGGCCAGACGTGTTCACGATCCCAGGCGTTATCGCCGCCGCTGCCACGATTGGCCAGAGTGACTGAGCGGACATCACCGCTGTAGAGCAGCACTACAGAGTCGCAGTAGACGTCTTCGGCATCGCAACCGGCGTCGGTGTAGTTGAGTGATTCCCAGACGTCGATGGTGCAGGTACGCCAGTAGCTGCTGTCGTTCACACTGCCTTCCCAGCAGTCGCGCCAGTTGTTGCCTGATTGGGTGTAGGTCAACGCCCGGTGGCCGTCGATCAGGGTATGAAGTGCGGCTTTGAGGGTTGTTGGATTGGTGCTGTCGGTCATCTTGTCGTAGTAGGTACCACGATAGGTAATACCGGTATCACTCGGTGTTTCGTCGGGAGTTTCGTCAGGTGTTTCGTCGGGCTTGGTATCCTCGGAAGCCGGACTGTCATTACTGTCATTGGGGGCGGCGATTTTGTCGGAATCAGAGGAGGTGTTGCACGCGGTCAGCAACAAGGTGCTGAGCAGCAGCAGGGCCAGACGATTCATGGTTTCTATCCTGAGGGTTAAAAATCGGCATCATGCTGATACAAGATGACAACCTGACGATGGCATAAAAAAACCCCGCCAGACAGAATCTTGCGGGGTTTTTGTGTTCACGCGGATGACGGCAAAATTACTTCACCAACGTCAGCCATTCCGGGTGGAAGTCGCTCTTGCCTTCGACCAGATCGAAGTACCAGCTTTGCAGCTTCTCGGTGACTGGGCCACGACGGCCTTCGCCAATGATACGACCGTCCAGTGACTGGATTGGCAGTACTTCAGCGGCAGTGCCGGTGAAGAAGGCTTCATCAGCAATGTAGATTTCATCACGGGTGATGCGACGCTCGCGGATTTCGTAACCCAGGCTGGCGGCCATTTCCATGATGGTTTTACGAGTGATGCCGTCGAGACAGGAAGTCAGCTCTGGCGTGTGGATAACACCG
This sequence comes from Oceanobacter sp., assembly GCA_045430275.1. Taxonomy (GTDB): domain Bacteria; phylum Pseudomonadota; class Gammaproteobacteria; order Pseudomonadales; family Oceanobacteraceae; genus Oceanobacter. Next base: position 30,277 of record JAILXU010000023.1, read on the forward strand.
TCACGAACCACGAAAATATTCTCGCCGGAACCTTCGGCCACGTAGCCTTCGTTGTCCAGCAGCAGCGCTTCTTCACAGCCGCTGTCGAGTGCTTCACGCAGGGCCAGCATCGAGTTCATGTAGTTGCCGTTGGCCTTGGCTTTACACATGGTGATGTTGACGTGATGACGGGTGTAGCTGGAAGTGCGGATCTTGATGCCCTGGGTCTTGGCTTCTTCGCCCATGTAGGCAGGCCATTCCCATGCAGCAACCATAACGTGTACACGCAGGTTGTCGGCACGCAATCCCATGCCTTCAGAACCAAAGAACGCCATTGGGCGAATGTAAGCACTGTTGAGGCCATTTTCACGCACGGCGGCGCGCTGGGCTTCGTTCAGTTCTTCCTTGGTGAAGGGCAGCTTCATGCCAAGAATGTGGGCAGAGCGGAACAGGCGATCCGTATGCTCTTGCAAACGGAAAATGGCAGCGCCCTGATCGGTTTCATAGGCACGGACGCCTTCAAACACGCCCATACCGTAGTGCAGGGTGTGAGTCAGGACGTGAACCCTGGCTTCGCGCCAGTCAACCAATTCTCCGTCTAACCAGATCAGACCATCGCGGTCGGACATGGAAGGTAGCATAAGGACCTCACTGTAGTATTCGTTATCTCAATTGTTTGTCAGGCTGTCAGTTGTCCAGCCACTGCTGCCAAAGGCGCGTCACATCATTACGCATCTGGCGAAAGCCAAGCGTATCGGCTTCAGACGAATCCAGCGTTATGTTCTGATTCTGTAAAGCGCGCCGGTGAGTTTCGGCTCGGTATGACAGGTAGGTTTGCTGCAAGGTGTGCTGATCTTTTGGATCAAGCAAATCTGCTGCGGCAAAGGCATCCAACAAGCGCATATTATCGGTGACTGCCAGTAGTTCCGGGTACTGATGTGACCAGGCCAGAACGCCGTATTGAACCAGAAACTCAATGTCAACAATACCCCCGGCATCTTGTTTGAGGTGGAATTGTTGTCCGCTGGTGTCTTTCGAGCCGAGATTATCCCTCATTTTCTGGCGCATGGCTCTAACTTCCTGTTTAAGACTTTGGTTGTCCCGCTGCGCGCTGAGGGTGTGGGCGCGCACGGCTTCGTATGCGTTGGCAAGGGAAGCGCTTCCCCCCAGGACTCGGGCGCGTACCAGGGCCTGATGTTCCCACGTCCAGGCGTGTTGCTGCTGGTATTCTTCAAAGGCTTTCAGAGATGCCACAATCATGCCGGAATTGCCCGAAGGCCGCAGCCGCATGTCGATTTCGTACAGGTCGCCGGAGTGGGTCTGGGTGGTCATGATGTGAATCATGCGCTGGCCCATGCGCGTGTAGAACACCGGGTTATCGATGCTGCGCTGCCCGGCGTTTTTATCAGCCAGGGTGCTGCCCATGTTCCAAGTATTGTGCAGGAACACCAGATCAAGATCCGAGCTGTAGCTCAGCTCCAGGCCGCCGACCTTGCCGTAGCCGATGATCAGGAATTCCGGTGCCAGTACCGGCTGTTTGTCCTTGCCTTGTGGATAACCGTATTTCTCGACCATCTGGTTCCAGGCCAGGTGCATCACCGCCTTGAGAACGATTTCGGCCAGATAGGTCAGGTAATCGCTGATTTGCATCAGCGGCAAGGCGTCCATGACCTCGCAGGCAGCCGCTCGCAACTTGTGCGCCCGCACAAACTGACGCAACTGTTCCATTTGTTGTTCGAGGTCGTCTTCGTCGATGCGCAGCAAGCGCAGGTGCAGTTCTTCTTCCAGTTGCTCTCGCTCTGGACGCTGATAGAGCGTGGACGGTGTCAGCAGTTCATCCAGCAGCAACGGCGTGCGGGTGATGTACTCTGTGACCCAGATAGATGCGCCACACAGGTCGACCAGTTGTTTCAGGGCTTGCGGGTTTTCCTTCAACAGCACCAGATACGCCGTCCGTCTCAGAACGGAACCCAGCAGGGGAATCAGGCGAGTCAGGGTGGTGTGTGGCTGGGCCGAGTCTGCCAGTGTGGCGAGCAATTCAGGCATCAGGGTTTCCAGTCGATCACGACCAATGGCCTGCATGCTGGCGACGGCTTTGGATTCCCGGAAGGTGTTGAGCTGTTCAATGACCTGATCTGACACCAGTTCGGGGTGCTGTTGCGCCAGCTCGGCGCGGCTGTGTTCTGACAGTTCGCCATGCCACAAGTCTACCCAGCGATGATCCTGTGCGGTGTCTCCTTCGTCTTCATCCTGCCCCCGGACGATCTCGGCAAAGTGGTGTTTGACGGCATTGCGGTGCTGGCTCAGTTGCTCCAGATAGGCATCCCATTGCTCGAAGCCCATGGCCAGCATCATACGCTGCTGATCCAGCGGCTGATCCGGCAACTGCTGGGTCTGGTCGTCGTTGAGGGCCTGAATGGCGTGCTCGCTGTCGCGCAGAAAACGGTAAGCGGCGTCCAGTTCGGTGGCGGCGGTGGGTGGCAAGTAGCCCTCAGCGGCAAGAATCTGCAGCATCGGCACCAACTCGCGGTTTTGCAATTGGGTGTCCTGACCGCCCCGAATCAACTGGAACGCCTGAACGATAAATTCCACTTCCCGAATGCCACCGGGGCCGAGTTTGACGTTGTGCTCCAGATTGCGACGACGCACTTCGGCGTTGATCATGGCTTTCATCGAGCGCAGCGATTCAAACGCACTGTAGTCGATGTACACCCGATAGGTGAATGGCCGCAGGATTTTCAGCAGCGTTTGCGCGGCGTCGGTTTGCTCGCCGGTCATCACGCGAGCCTTGACCATGGCGTAGCGTTCCCAGTCTCGGCCCTGATTCTGGTAATACTCTTCCATGGAATCGAAGTTCATCACCAGCGGGCCACTCTGGCCATACGGTCGCAGGCGCATGTCGGTGCGGAACACAAAACCGTCGATGGTGTTTTTATCCAGTGCGGTGATCAGCTTCTGGCCCAGCTTGATGAAGTATTCCTGATTGCTGATGACCTTGGGGCCGCTGGTGTTGCCGCTTTCCGGGTAGGTGAAGATCAGGTCAATATCGGAGCTGAGGTTCAGCTCATAAGCCCCCAGCTTGCCCATGCCGAGCACCAGCAGGTGTTGTTCCTGCTCGCTGTGTTTGCCAATGGGCGCGCCGTGGCACTTTTGCAGAATAGGGCCAAGGAAGTTGATGGTGCGGCTAACACACTCGTCCGCGAGGTCGGACACCGAGCGGGTAGTGGTCAGGGTGTCAGCCAGTCGCAGCAGGTCACGCCAGATAATCTGCACCATCGCCCGGCGACGCACAATCCGCAGGGCTTTGTGCCAGTCTTCTTCGCTGGTGGCCTCAGCGGCGGCCTGATCCAGCCACTGACTGATATCAGCGCGCGCCAGCGGCTGGCTGATGGCGTCAGTTTGGATCAGCCGGGTGAAAAAGTCCGCTTCCTTGGGGAGCGCATCGACCACGTACTGGCTGACGCTGAGCACTCGTCTCAAGCGCTGCTGCTGATCCGTGCCGAGGGCTTGCCACAGGGCTGGCCAGTCGAGTCCAAAACGCGCTCCGGTATCGGTCAGTTGTTCAGTTACCAGTGTCCAGCGGTTTTCCAGCAGGGTGTCAGTCATGGTGAATCCTTATCGGCGAGATCATTCAGCAATAACGCACCACTTTAGCGCCTTTTGCAAAAACAGGCATTGCTCCAGCTCAGCGCACATCGGGCCAGAATAGCGTCTCAGGTCTGCTACACTGCTGACACGATTTTATTTCAGATACCGTTAGCGACTCCCTCTACATGTCCGATTCCCAAGGCTCTGGCAAGACGCCACGCAAGACCCGCTCCCGTACCGGGAAAGCTCCCTCCGCCACCGGCAAACGCCCAAAAACGACCACCACCGGCACGCGACCGGCACCAGGGCGTGGCCGTGCGAGTCGAAGCCAGGACGAGGACAGTCAACCCCGGCGTCAGAAACCGGCGGGCAATAAGCCGCCTCGAAACAACACACCCTTAAAAAAAACATCCCGAAAGAAAACACCCCGACAACCGGAGCAAGAAACCTCTATGGCACGCAAAATCTGGTATTGGTTGTGGCGCATTGGACTGGTAAGCATGGTGCTGCTGGGCGGCTGGATGGTGTATCTGGACGCACAGGTACGCCAGCAGTTTGACGGCAACAAATGGGCCTTGCCTGCGCGAGTTTATGCCCGTCCGATGACGCTGTATCACGATCGTCCGTTGACGCACGAACAGTTGCTGGCCGAGTTGCAATGGGCAGACTACCGCTCCGCTGCCGGGGCCAGACAGCCGGGTACGTATCAGCGCAAGGGCAGCCGTTGGCAGATTCACCGCCGGGAGTTCAACTTCTGGGATGGTCGTGACGGGGCCGCAAAAATCAGCTTCCGGTTGCAGAATAACCGGGTACGGCAGTTGAAGGTGAACGGCGTTGAACAACCGTTGACGCGTCTGGAGCCGCAATACATTGGCGGTATTTTGCCGTCACACAATGAAGACCGCGAGCTGGTGCGGCTCAAGGACGTACCTCCGGCGCTGGTGAGTGCGCTGGTGGCCACCGAAGATCAGGATTTCTACAAGCACTGGGGCATCTCGCCCAAGGGCATCGCACGCGCTATGCTGGCCAATATTCGCGCCGGTGGTGTGGTGCAGGGCGGTTCGACTCTGACCCAGCAGTTGGTGAAAAACCTGTTTCTGACGCAGGAGCGCACCTTTACCCGTAAAGCCCGCGAAGCCCTGATGTCCTTGTTGCTGGAGTTGCATTACAGCAAGGACGAGATTCTTGAAGCCTATCTGAACGAAGTCTATCTGGGACAGGCTGGACGCCGGGGTATTCATGGCTTTGGGCTGGCAGCGCGTTTCTATTTTGGCAAGCCGGTGAAGGAGCTGACGCTGGCAGAAAGTGCCACGCTGGTGGGGCTGGTAAAAGGCGCGTCGTATTACAACCCGAAGCGGAACCCGGAGCGAGCGCTGAAACGGCGCAACCTGGTGCTGGAGTTGATGCAGCAGGAAGGTGTGATCAGTCAGGCGCAAAAGATCGCCGCCGCCAATACCACTCTGGACACCCGTCCAACCCAGCGTGCCGGGCAGCGCGAATACCCGGCCTTTCTGGAGCTGGTACGCCAGCAACTCAAGCAGGATTATCGTTCGGAAGACCTCCAGAGCGAGGGCCTGAATATCTTCACCAGTCTTGACCCCTGGGTACAGTCGAGCCTGGAGAAATCCGCCAGCCAGCATCTGGCGCAATTGGAAAAACGCCGCCCGGCACTCAAAGGCAAGCTGGAAACTGCAGCGGTGATCACCAGCGTCGATGGTGGTGAAATTCGCGGCATTCTCGGTGGCCGTAATGGTCGCTATTTCGGCTTTAACCGGGCGTTGGCAGCACAACGCCCGATTGGTTCGCTGGCCAAACCGGTGGTGTTTCTGGCGGCGCTGGAAAGTGGCCGTTATCACTGGGGCAGTCGTATCAGTGATGGCCCGGTAACGATTGGTGGTGCCGATGGCAAGCTCTGGCAGCCAAAGAACTACGATGGCAAAAGTCACGGTCAGGTACAGCTGGTGGATGCGCTGGCGAACTCCTACAACCATTCTACCGCCCGACTGGGCATGAAAGTCGGCCTGAAGCCGGTGGTCGATACCTTTAAGCAACTGGGGCTGGATGCCGATATTCCGCCGTATCCGTCGATTTTCCTCGGCTCGTTGGCGCTGTCGCCGTTACAAGTGGCGAGCCTGTATCAGCCGTTGGCCTCATCGGGCTTTGTGATGCCCTTGCGAGCGGTGGTCGGTGTGACCACGTCGGAGGGTGAAACGCTGTCGTCCTATGCCATTCAGGGACAGCAGGCGGTGGACCCCAAAGCCATTCGCTGGCTGCGTTTTGGTCTGGAGCAAGTGACTCGCACCGGAACCGCCAAGCGTCTGGCTAAAGCTCTGCCGGGGCCGGTTGCAGGCAAGACCGGCACCAGCGACCAGCAACGTGATGCTTGGTTTGCCGGGTTTGATAATCGTCATCTGGGCGTGATCTGGGTCGGTCGGGACGACAACAAGTCGATTCCGTTTGCCGGTGGTTCGGCGGCCTTGCCGATCTGGCAGCAGACATTCCGCCAAGTGGGCGTTGAACCGCTGCCGAAACTGAAAGGGTTTGAATGGCGCGCCACCAGCGCCGACGGCGTACCGATGGACACTCGCTGTGGCGGTCAGAAAGTTCCCTTCCCGGCAGGCTATGTAACGCGTGCAATGACGTGTCAGAAAGCACGAACTGCCGCAGCGGCCGCCAACAAGGCCCCGGATGAGCCGGTGCTCACACAAGACAAGGACAAGGAGTCGTCAGACTTCTGGGACTGGTTACTCCGAAAGACAAACTGAGATAGACACGATGCGTATCCTGAAACTGTGTGCTGCCCTGTCCCTGCTGGGGCTGGCGGCTTGTTCACAATTGCCAACCGGTTCGTTTGAATCCCCGACCGCCATCGGAACGGGAAATATCACGCGCTGGCACTCCAACAATATGGAAGATTTCGCCCAGGGGCAGTTCCACCCGGCAGTGAAAGCGCTGCTGCAAAAAGCCCAGCAGTCGCGCCTGCAGAGTAACTGGCAACGCAGCATGACCTGGCTGGATCAGGCGAGGCAGATTGCGCCGCGTAATGCCGAGGTGTTTTTGCGTCAGTCCTGGGTGGCGCTGCAAATGGGCGACAAGCCACTGACCCGGCAACTGGCACAGCGCGGGCTGGTGTTCAGTGATGACGCGATGACGGAGGTCAAACTGAAGCAGTTGGTGCGAGAGTCGGACAAATAATCCGATGAGCCGTTATGGCCGAAGAGAAGAAGGGTTGAACCGGGTGGACAAGACACCCGGCTCAAGAGGCAGTAACCGTGCTTTGCTGCGTTACTGCTTTGTTGCGCTACTGTGTGTCTGCCGGTTCTGAATGGGCCATCCGATAGGACACCCGCTGGGCGTAGTTAAACGCCAGTACCGCCGCTCCGACCCAGAGTGTTGAGCTGATGTCGGCCAGTGTCTGGCTGATCAACATAATGGCCAGCAAGATCCACAGCCCAATCGGCAAAAACAGATGCATGCGTTGTTCATGCGCAGTCAGGGGTTCCTCACCTTGCTGCATGCGTTTGGGCAGCAGCCAGGGCAGCGCCAGCGTGACAACACCCAGCGCCAGCGTTACCCATTCCATGGTCTCAAGCAGCTCATTGCGCCGTCCCAGCTCGAACAGCACACACCAGACCAGAAAGATCCGGCCCCAGATCTGGCGCGACCAGTGATAGCCCAGCCGTTCAGCCAGATGGGCACAGATCAGCATCGGCAATGCGGCATAGAGACCAAGCTGTTGCATTAACAACTCAGTGCGGGCCAGATCGAATGCAGGCACCAGATTCAACAACGCGCTGACGCCATAGCCCAGCAGCATCAGGCCGGACGCAAACCGTGCCGCTGCAGAACCGGGCCATTGTCCGGCACTGGCCGGGCGGTTATTCCAGCTCAGGATGGCGCTGGCATACAGCAGGATCAGGGCATCAACGGCGATCAAGACAAACGACATGATAGCTCCCGATCACTTGGCCAATGAGGCCATCACCTTGTCGGCGGCGGCGATGGTCGCGTCGATGTCGGCTTCGGTGTGGGCCAGTGACATAAATCCGGCTTCAAACGATGACGGAGCCAGATACACGCCTTCGGCCAGCATGCCGTGGAAGAAACGATTGAACAGCTCGCCGCTGCATTCGTTGGCGACTTGCTGGAAGTTCTCGACCGTGTCCAGTTCGGTAAAGAACAGACCAAACATGGAACCGGCACGGTTGGTGGTGAAAGGTACACCGTGTTTCTTCGCCGCCGCTTCAAAGCCGGTCAGCATCTGATCGACACGGGCGTTCAACTGCTCGTAAGCGCCGTCTTTCTGGATCGCTTTCAGCATCGCCAGACCCGCCGCCATCGCCAGTGGATTACCAGACAACGTACCGGCCTGATACACAGGGCCAAGCGGTGCCAGATATTCCATGATCTCGCGCTTGCCGCCGAAGGCTCCGACTGGCAGACCGCCACCGATCACCTTGCCCAGACAAGTCATGTCCGGGGTGATGCCGTAGTATTCCTGAGCGCCGCCCAGAGCCACACGGAAACCGCTCATGACTTCGTCAAAAATCAGCACAATGCCGTGTACGTCACACAGCTCACGCAGCCCTTGCAGGAACGATTTGCTCGGTGGGATGCAGTTCATGTTGCCTGCGACTGGCTCGATGATCACACAGGCAATCTGGTCGCCCATTTGTGAGAAACACTCGCGTACGCTGTCCAGATTGTTGTAATCCAGCGTCAGGGTATGTTCGGCAACGCTGGCCGGAACGCCCGGAGAAGTGGGAACGCCCAGCGTCAACATGCCGGAACCGGCCTTCACCAGCAGGGAATCGGCGTGACCGTGGTAGCAGCCTTCAAACTTCACCAGCTTGTCGCGGCCAGTAAAGCCACGTGCCAGACGAATCGCACTCATGGTGGCTTCGGTGCCGGAATTCACCATCCGCACCATGTCCATGGACGGAATCAGCTTGCAGACTTCACTGGCCATGTCGATTTCAATCGCGGTTGGCGCACCGAAGCTCAGACCCTTGGTCATGCGCTCGCTGATGGCTTCCAGAATTTCCGGCGCGCTGTGGCCCAGAATCATCGGCCCCCAGGAGCCAACGTAGTCGATGTAGCGGTTGTTATCGACGTCATACACATACGCGCCCTTGGCGTGATCGAAGAAAATCGGTGTACCACCCACGCCCTTGAACGCCCGTACGGGAGAATTTACGCCGCCAGGAATGTGTTGCTGGGCGGCGTCAAACAGGGACTCGGACTGGGAAATGGAATAACTCATGTCAATCTCTCTCGGAAATAACAGCGGAAAAGGTGTATGGGATGGAATTCTAAACGAAAGCCGTTGGTAAGGGGCGAATTGGGAATAGGGCTAAGTGCGGGCCAGACGCTTCAGTGCGACCTGTAAATGTTGGTCACTGAAGAGTCGTTGTTTGCGTTCTGCCCACTTCTGGCCAGCAGGCCACTGGCTGATGGCTGTGCGAATGCCCGCCACTGTTGGTTCGGCGTTCATCTGGCAAGTGGCCCAATCGACGGTGGACAGCAACTCCATCCCGAACGGCGATTCAAAGCCTTCGATGGTTTGAGCCGCATTATCCAGCGTTGGCAGCCAGTGTTTGCCTTCGGATTTGAACCAGGCATCCAGCTTCGGCTTTTGCTCATCCCGAAACCAGATCACATCCAGAGGATCGCTATCCGGGATGCGTTTGTCTGCTTTCAGATAACTGCCGTCCAGTGCGTTCAGCAGGTGATCCAGATTATTGGCGTAAGGGCCGTAATAGTTGGCCTGAAAATTCAGTTTCAGAACGTCTGGCTGGCCATGTTGCTGAATGGCTTGTTGAAGAAACCAGGCCAGTTTCTGAATTTCCAGCAGGCTGCAATCAATCCCGAGTGTCCAGTAACGGCGCACTAGTTCGGCAATCATGGCGCGAGCAGGCGTCAGTTCCTGAATGCCTTTGGTCTTTTGAGGGGGTTTCACTCAGCACTCCCTGGAAGTACGTTGTCTGGTGTTTGCAGTCGTCAAGATCCACAACCTCAAAACGGCCTGACCACGACCAGAATCACTACGGCAATCAGAATAAATACCGGCGCTTCGTTAAACCAGCGGAACCAGACGTGGCTGCGTTGGTTGTCGTTGTTTTTGAACACCTGAATCAGTTTGCCGCAGTACAGGTGATAGGCAACCAGAAGTGTTACCAGAAACAGTTTGGCGTGCATCCAGCCGCTGCTGAGGTAGTAGTCCGGGTTGAAGCTGATCAGCCAGAACCCCAGAGCAATCACCACTACCATGGATGGCCACATAATGCCTCGGTACAGCTTGCGTTCCATGATTTTAAAGCGGTCCCGGGAAATCTGGTCCTCCGAGGCGGCGTGATACACAAACAGGCGCGGTAAATAAAAAATACCGGCAAACCAGGTCACAACGGCCATGATGTGAAAGGCTTTGACCCACAGCATAAATAGCTCCTGAACAGGAATGAAGCGGGCATTTAGCCCGGTTTATAACGATAGTAGCGGTCGATCATGGTTCGGGACACCAAGCCAATGCACTCACCGCGTTGCAGGCTGGTGGGCATGGTGTCATGAGGGGCGGTCTCGACCACCGCGAGCCATTGTAAGTCATGCGCCTCCATCTGGTCTAAGGCGTCCTGCAGATTGGCTTTCAGGCTGATCACGCCGATGCTTTCACGGTCGGCGGGCATATCGAGCAGATCCAGGCTGCAACCATCACCGATCAGGCTGTCTTCGACCGGGTCTTGCGGAGAACATTCCGCAGACTGGCTCAATTCTGCAGCCAGGGCAGCAGGCGGCACCAGCATCAATTCTTTTTCCAGCAAGAACCAGCTTGGGTGAAGGCTCTGGCTATCCAGCATCCATCGCGCACTCTCGGGTCGGATATAACGATCCGTACTGATAAAGGCAGTATCCATGACTTCCTTGACCCAGGTGTTTCGTAGCAGCAGTCGCACCGGGTCAGGCGCGACGTACTGGCCATTGCCCTTGAGCTGGATATCCACCACGGAAGGCAGCTTGAAACCTTCGCTGACCACCAGAGTGCCGATCACAATCGACAACATGCCTGGCATGATGATGTTCGGGTTGCCGGTCAATTCCAGCAGCGCGACCAGAGCGGCCAGCGGTGCTCCGAGCACCGCGCCCATCATGGTGGCCATGCCGAGCAGCACATAAAAGCCTGTTGCCGCAGGATAGTCTGGCATCCAGACAGCCGATAGCTCGCCCAGCAAGCCGCCGATCATTGCGCCCATAAACAGGCTGGGGCCAATTAACCCGGCGGGAAATCCGGTGGCAGCGGCCCAGGCGGTCAGCAGCAACTTGGCGCACAGCAAGGCAAGAAAGACGGGAACGATGACCTGACCATCAATGGCTGCGTTAACCGTGTCGTAGCCAATGCCAAGAATTTCCGGCAATCCGATACTGATCAGGCCGGTTGTCAGGGTCAGGCCGCCCCATTTAATCGACAGTGGCAGTGTGTTCAGTCGTTGAAGATAGCGCACCAGCCAGATCAGACAGCCTGCTGTGATGCCTCCGATCACACCGAGCAAAATCACATAGGGAATTTCCAGCAGCGAATACAGCCCCAGTGAAGGCACATCAAAGGCGGTGTGAGTGCCAAAAGTCAGCTGGCTGAAGATGGCCCCGGCGACGGAGGCCAGAATAATCGGAATAAAACCGCGAATGCTGTATTCCAGCAGCACCACTTCCATGGCGAAGATCACACCGGCCATCGGGGTATTGAAGGAAGCAGAAATAGCGCTGGCAACACCGGCTCCTGCGAGAATACGCAGGCGATGATGAGCAATGTCGGCGTATTGGCCAAGCTGGCTGGCGGCACCGGCACCCATGTGAATCGCCGGGCCTTCACGCCCCACGCTGTGGCCGCTGAGCAGCGCAATACCGGCAGCAATCCACTGCACCAGCAGATTGCTTTTGGGCAGATAGCCCTGATTGCGTTCCATTCGAATCAGTACGTGGGTCAGGCCAACGCTGCGTTGTTCCGGTTTGAGCCACTGGAATAGCAATATCAGGCAGAGGCCGCCGCCGCCCAGTAATAGCAGTCGCACCACAGCGGACAGAGCTTCATAGTCGTCTTCACTGGTCATGGGAAAGACCAGCTCCAGCGGAATCTCAATCAGCAGGCGAAAGACGGTGATCACCAGTGCTGCCAACAGGCCAGCGAGCAGTGCCATCACCGCCAATCCCAATTGGCTATCGGATGCAATCAGGGCGTGTAGCCAGTGGGACAGCCCTTGTTTTCGGCGGGTTGGATCGGGGTGTGAAGCGCTCAACCTGATTCCCTGTAGTGTGCAGCGGTGGAAGCAAACAATGAAACGGGTATTATAAACGGCTTTCATTATAGCCGTCCGGCATCAGGTCAGGGCGGTGTCGCGTTAAACACAGATTTGCGAGGTATACAGCGTGATCAAGGTAGGGATCGTCGGAGGAACCGGTTACACAGGCGTCGAGTTGCTGCGCATTTTGGTGAATCACCCGAATGTGGCACTGAGCGTCATTACCTCACGAGGCGAAGCGGGAACGCCGGTCGCTGATCTGTACCCGAATCTGCGCGGTCTGACAGACTTGTGTTTCAGCGTGCCTGACAGCGAAACGCTGGCGGCGTGTGACGTGGTGTTCTTCGCTACACCACACGGTGTGGCACACTCTCTGGCTGCTGATGTGTTGGCGGCTGGCACCAAGGTGATCGACCTGTCTGCCGACTTCCGTATCAAGGACGCCGACCTGTGGGAAGAGTGGTACAACCAGCCCCACGGTGCTCGTGAATTACTGCCAGAAGCCGTCTATGGCTTACCGGAAGTCAACCGTGAACAGATTGCTCAAGCTCGCCTGATTGCGGTGCCGGGCTGTTATCCAACGTCGGTTCAACTGGGCTATTTGCCATTGATCGAAGCCGGTCTGCTCCCGGAACAAACCCTGATTGCCGACTGTAAGTCGGGTGTCAGCGGTGCCGGTCGGGGTGCCAAGGTGGGTTCTCTGTTGTGCGAAGCCAGCGAATCCATGATGGCCTATGCCGTTGCTGGTCACCGTCACTTGCCAGAAATTGGCCAGGGCTTGTCGGAAATGGCGGGCAAGACCGTACCTCTGACGTTTATACCGCACCTGACGCCGATGATCCGTGGCATTCACTCAACCCTGTATGCAACAGCACCGGGTCTGGATGTGGATCTGCAAGCCTTGTTCGAACAGCGTTATGCCAACGAGCCATTTGTGGATGTGATGCCTGCAGGCAGCCATCCGGCCACGCGTTCAGTGAAAGGCAGCAACATGTGTCGTATTGCCGTTCATTATCATGAAAGCACTGGCCAGATTGTGGTGTTGTCTGTGATTGATAACCTGGTCAAAGGTGCATCCGGTCAGGCCGTGCAAAATATGAACATTATGTTCGGTCTGGAAGAAAAGACCGGTTTGAACATCGTTGCACTGATGCCGTAATCCAACGGCGTCATAACGAACGTTTCTGTCGGGAGATCTCATGGCCGTTGTTAAAGGCAGTCTGCAACACAAACTGGTGATTCGTCAGGAACGTTCTGGTGAGAAACGTCGTCGCCAGCTTATCGTGGCCGCTCTGGTATTGGTGGCTGCAGGCGTCGGTTTTGGTCTGGGCTGGATGAGCAGTGGTCAGACTCTGAGTGCGACAACAGCGGAACGTGATCGCTTGCATCAGGCGCTGGCGGAGAGCGAGTTGACGGTCAGTGATCTGGCACAGAAAGTCGGTATTCTCGAAACCGGCGGTGAAGTGGATCGCCAGGCCGCTAATGAGGTACGAGACACCATCCGGGCGCTGAAAATTCAGGTCGCGGGTCTGGAAGAGGAAGTCTCTTTCTATAAAGGCATCATGGTGCCTGGAGACAAACCGGCGGGCTTGCAGGTTGGTAAGGTGTTGGTATCTGCTCTGGAAGGGCGTGAATATCGTTATGTCGTGACCATGACCCAGATTGCAGAGCGTCGGCGTTTTGTGTCCGGTACGCTGACTATGAATGTGATTGGTCAGGTTGATGGCAAGGCCCAAACCCTGCCATTGCATACACTGGACAGTGAAACTTCGGCCAAGGGTGTGCGTTTTCGATTCCGTTATTTTCAGGAGCTGAGAGGCACACTAACGCTACCAGAAGGTTTTGAGCCACAACACATTCAGTTGCTGGTGAAATCTGCGGGTAAAAAACCGCAACGTGTAGAACAAACAATCGACTGGCCAAAAGGGGCATCTTGATGTTCAGTGGTAAAGACAAAAGCAGCAATACGCATTACGACACGTTGATTTCGTCGAAGACGGAAATTGAAGGTAATGTGCGCTTCTCTGGAGGCTTGCACGTTGATGGTGTCATCAAGGGCAACCTGCTGGCCGAAGCGGGCAGCGGTGCCGTAGTGCGCATCAGCGATCAGGCGCGAGTAGAAGGTGAAATTCGTGCGCCCAACATCATTGTGAATGGCCCGGTTGAGGGGGATATTCACGCGGGTGAATACATCGAACTGGCCAAGCACGCCCAGATCACCGGCGATGTGTATTACAGCATGATGGAAATGGTTCTGGGAGCCTCAGTGAATGGCCAGTTGCATCATGTGACAGCCAGCAAGGCGGTCAGCAAGACAGATAAACCGGTTAAGAAAGCACCGGCTGCCAAAGAAACGGATAAAGTTGACTAAAATAGTCAGGTAAACGCATAATTGCGCGTCCTCTGTTGCGATCATCAAGTGAATTTATGAGTGTACAAGCTGCCAGCCCTATCGAACTGACCGCTACGGCGGAAAACAAGATCCGTGATTTGTTGATTGACGAGGCCGATGACGAGCTGTGTCTGCGCGTTTTCGTGACGGGTGGTGGCTGCTCGGGATTCCAGTACGGCTTTACGTTTGACGATGAGCGCGCAGAAGACGATACCTTACTGAGTCAGGACGGAGTGCGTGTGCTGGTGGATGTACTCAGTTACAGCTATCTGGTCGGCTCTGTGATTGATTATCAGGAAGGTCTGGAAGGGTCACGGTTTGTCGTAAACAATCCGTCGGCCACATCCACCTGTGGCTGTGGTTCGTCCTTTGCTGTGTAGCCTGACGGTTTAATCAGACACCGTTTCATCCGGCGTTTCAGACCGGATAAATCCCTCCCAGAATTCTTTCTCCTTTCGCACCTGTGACGGCTGGCAAATTTCCTGTCAGCCCTTGCAATGTGCGCTGTGCGAGCCAGGCAAAGCCCATCGCTTCCATCCAGTCGGGATCAACCCCGTATTGGGCGGTTGTACTGACCTGATGCCGTGGCAACTGTTGCTGCAGGCGCTGCATCAGATAGGCGTTGTGAGCACCACCGCCGCATACCAGTAATTCGCCGCTGGCATGACCGTGCTGTTGAATGGCGGTGATGACACTGTTGACGGTGAATTCTGTCAGCGTGGCCAGTGCATCCGGGTGCGATTGGGGTGCTGAAGGCTGAAAGCGCGTCAGGTTGAAATGCTCTCGCCCAGTGCTTTTGGGGGCTGGTTGCTGAAAGTAGCTATCTTGCAGCCAGATGTTGATCTGACTCTCGTCGGCCTGCCCTTGTCTGGCCAGATCGCCGTTGTGGTCGCAGCTCTGGTTCAGGTGAGTCTGACAATAGTCATCCATCAGGGCGTTGCCGGGGCCTGTATCGAACCCCAAGGTTCGTGGTTGCCCGAATGTCTGTGATTCAAGGACGGTCAGATTGCCAATGCCACCCAGGTTCAGAATCATGCGAGGCTGCTCGCCATGTCCCAATACCGCCTGATGAAAGGCGGGTAACAGCGGAGCACCCTCCCCTCCGGCGGCAATGTCCCGACGGCGAAAGTCTGCAATGCAGCAAATGCCACTGTGCTCGGCAATCCGGTTTGGATCGCCTATCTGCCAACTGAAACCATCTCCCTTCTGACCACTGTGGTGGCGCAACGTATGGCCATGGCTGCCAACGGCCTGAACGTCTGTGGCTGTCAGCCCTGCCTGTTGCAGTACCTGTTGAATGGTAGAGACGGAATAGTCTGCAATCAGCCGGTCAAGCTGCATGACATCATCGGGTGTGAGTGAGTCAGCCAGAGCGGCGGTTCTGAGCCGCTGTCGAGTTTCTTCCGAATAGTGGCCACCACAAGCCGCTACGAGAGCGGGTTGTGCTTGTGAAAAGTCGACCACCACTGCGTCCATGCCGTCAGCACTGGTGCCTGACATCAGCCCGATGTAATAACTCATCAGCGTGTACTCACCGCGACATTATCAAGGATGGCGGCCATCTCTTTTGCCTGTTTCAGGAAGCGAGGTTTCTCAGAAGAGAGAATGGATTTGGCTTTGGGTAATTTGACCTTGAGGGAATCACGGTGAACACCATCCACACGGAATTCATAATGCAGATGAGGCCCGGTGGATAGCCCGGTGGTGCCGACATAACCAATCACTTGACCCTGGCGTACCTTGCGACCACGGCGGACGCTGCGATGGAAGCCATTCATATGGGCGTATAAGGTCTGATAACGAGTGCCATGCTGAATAATAACGGTGTTGCCGTAGCCGCCCCTGCGCCCGGCAAAGATCACTTTGCCATCTCCGGCAGACTTGATCGGGGTGCCGGTAACCGCCGCGTAATCGGTGCCTTTATGTGCCCGGATTCGGTTCAGTACCGGGTGTTTGCGGCGCAGGTTAAAGCGAGAGCTGATGCGTGCGAAATCGATCGGGTTACGTAAAAACTCCTTACGCATACTCAAACCCGCAGGCGTGAAATAGTTGGCCTCGCCTTTTCGATCCACATAGCGGACAGCGGTATAGGTGCGTCCACGATTAACAAATCGAGTCGCCAGAATGTCGCCGTTGCCAATTTTTTCGCCATTCAGAAATATTTCCTCATACACCAGCGTGAAGGAATCGCCGGTGCGAATATCCAGAGCGAAATCAATATCCCAGGCAAAGATACCGGCCAGCCGAATCAGGATTTGCTCTGGAACCCCAGCCTTGTTGCCATCGTAAAACAGGGATGTATTGATCGTGACATGGGCGTATTGGGGATAGCGTTGAGCGGTTTTCTCAACCAGCTGGTTTTTGAAACCACCTTCAGGAAGGCGCGTAATGCGGTTCAGGGCCAGAGGCGAGAGGATAATATCCATACTCTGGATTTTGCCGTCATTACTGGTCGTCCAGTTGAGTTGTTGGCCAGGGCGCAGTTTGATGACGTCCTTGGACACGGAAGATGCGATATCAATGACATCACGGGCACTCAAATTATTGCGGCTGAATAACACCGACAGGCTATCTCCGGGGCGCACCTGATCACTGCCGCGCCGTGCCTGGCTTTGGGTGGCTGTTGCTGAAGCGGGACCGGACTGGGTGGCACTCTCCGGTTCGGATTCCGGCAGGTTGAACGTCAAGCGCTGTTGATGTGGTTCCTGTTTCTCATCAGATGGCCAAACCAATACGATGAGTAATAGCAGTGCGATGGCTGCAACACCTGCAATGTGCGTTGCTGGAAAAAACTGAAAACGACCTGATTGGTCTTTGTCTGTAGACATGAAATACCTGAAGAATACATCGGCAAACAAAAGGTGCCCCGAAAGGCGCGCGTGCATTTTAACCAGTGCGCTTGATTTTGCACCTTGATCCGGTATTTTCATGCCTTTTGCGTGAACAGCAACCGGTTTTGTTGAGGCACGCATTCTATTCAATCTGATAACCATATTCGGGTTCACCATGACTGCCGCACTGATCGAAGACCTTAAAGCTCGCGGGCTATTAAACCAGGCCACCGCTGACGAAGAGCTGATTCAGCACCTTGAAGAGCAATCGCGTACTTTGTATTGCGGCTTTGATCCGACGGCTGACAGCCTGCATATTGGTTCGCTGGTACCACTATTGATGCTGAAGCGTTTCCAATTGGCTGGCCACAAGCCGGTTGCTCTGGTCGGTGGTGCGACAGGGCTGATTGGTGATCCAAGTTTCAAGGCTCAGGAGCGCAAACTGAACGGCCCTGACGTGGTTGCCAATTGGGTGGATAAGCTCAAGGCGCAGGTGTCACAGTTCATCGACTTCGATTGCGGCAATAACAGTGCCGGAGTTGTGAATAACCTGGATTGGGTTGGCGAGATGAGCGTGCTCGATTTCTTGCGGGATGTGGGCAAGCATTTTTCAGTTAACAACATGATTCAGAAAGAGTCGGTGAAGCAACGCATTGAACGCGAAGGCTCTGGCATCTCGTTTACTGAATTTACCTATATGTTGCTGCAGTCCTACGACTTTGCAGAACTGGCCCAGCGTGACAACTGCACCTTGCAGATTGGTGGCTCGGATCAGTGGGGCAATATTGTGGGTGGCGTCGATCTGGCGCGTCGAATGTACAGCAAGCAAACCTTTGGTTTGACCATGCCACTGGTGACCAAGTCGGACGGCACCAAGTTTGGTAAAACCGAGAGTGGCACTATCTGGCTGGACGCGAGCAAGACATCCCCTTATGCCTTCTACCAGTTCTGGATGAATACCGCGGATGCGGACGTCTACAAATTCCTGCGTTACTTCACTTTCTTGCCAGTTGAAAAAATCGCTGAAATTGAAGCAGCCGATGCCGAGATTCAAGGCCGCAAAACCGCACAGCCCATATTGGCCGAGGAAGTGACTCGTCTGGTACATGGTGAAGATGCCCTGGCTTCAGCCAGGCGCATTACCCAGGCGTTGTTTTCCGGTGATCTGGCTGAGCTGAGTGAAAACGAACTGGAACAAATCAAACTGGACGGTTTGCCTTCCAGTGATCTGGTGCTGGATGGGCTGTCAGAGATTCCAATGACTTCCCTGTTCGCAGACTGCGGCATGGTAAAGGCCGGGCGTGAAGTGAAAGATGCCTTGGGCCGCAACGCTGTACTCATTAACGGTGACGCCAAGGGCATGGAAGACAATATGAAGTGTGCTGCAGTCTTTGCGGCAGACAAAGCCCTGTTTGGACGTTTTTTCCTGGTGAAATTGGGTAAGAAAAAGTATCACTTGTTTGAAATGAAGAAATAACGAAATAAAGTGTTGACGGCGCAGTTTATCTCTCTATAATGCGCCGCTCCTTCGATGAGTCAGCCAGCAACATTGCGGCGGATCAAAAAAGGAAACAAAAAAGGGGTTGACACTCTCAAAAAGAGAGGTAGAATACGCCCCGCTCTGAACGACACGGCAGCAGCCGAAAAGATCAGAAAAAAGTGGTTGACATGATAAGTTAAACGTTTAGAATGCGCAGCCCGCTTCGGAAGAAACGAAGCAACGTTCTTTAAAAAAGTATTTAGACAATTCGTGTGGGTGCTTACTGAGATGATCGGAAGTCAAACGATTATCAAGTAAGAACTCGTCGATAATTCATTAAGATTTATAGATACGTTTTATACTTGAGCAAGATTTAGATTGGATTATTCCTCCAATCGAAACTTTTTAAACTGAAGAGTTTGATCATGGCTCAGATTGAACGCTGGCGGCAGGCCTAACACATGCAAGTCGAGCGGTAACAGATCTAGCTTGCTAGATGCTGACGAGCGGCGGACGGGTGAGTAACGCGTAGGAATCTACCCAGTAGTGGGGGACAACAGTTGGAAACGACTGCTAATACCGCATACACCCTACGGGGAAAAGGGGGCTTCGGCTCTCGCTATTGGATGAGCCTGCGTGAGATTAGCTAGTTGGTAAGGTAATGGCTTACCAAGGCGACGATCTCTAGCTGGTTTGAGAGGATGATCAGCCACACTGGGACTGAGACACGGCCCAGACTCCTACGGGAGGCAGCAGTGGGGAATATTGCACAATGGGCGAAAGCCTGATGCAGCCATGCCGCGTGTGTGAAGAAGGCCTTCGGGTTGTAAAGCACTTTCAGCAGTGAGGAAAGGCTAGTAGTTAATACCTGCTAGCTGTGACGTTAACTGCAGAAGAAGCACCGGCTAACTCCGTGCCAGCAGCCGCGGTAATACGGAGGGTGCAAGCGTTAATCGGAATTACTGGGCGTAAAGCGCGCGTAGGTTGTCTGTTAAGCGAGATGTGAAAGCCCCGGGCTTAACCTGGGAACTGCATTTCGAACTGGCAGACTAGAGTACAGTAGAGGGTGGCGGAATTTCCTGTGTAGCGGTGAAATGCGTAGAGATGGGAAGGAACATCAGTGGCGAAGGCGGCCACCTGGACTGATACTGACACTGAGGTGCGAAAGCGTGGGGAGCAAACAGGATTAGATACCCTGGTAGTCCACGCCGTAAACGATGTCTACTAGTTGTCGGGGGACTTGATCCCTTGGTAACGAAGCTAACGCGATAAGTAGACCGCCTGGGGAGTACGGCCGCAAGGTTAAAACTCAAATGAATTGACGGGGGCCCGCACAAGCGGTGGAGCATGTGGTTTAATTCGAAGCAACGCGAAGAACCTTACCTACTCTTGACATCCAGTGAACTTTCCAGAGATGGATTGGTGCCTTCGGGAACACTGAGACAGGTGCTGCATGGCTGTCGTCAGCTCGTGTTGTGAAATGTTGGGTTAAGTCCCGTAACGAGCGCAACCCTTGTCCTTAGTTGCCATCATTAAGTTGGGGACTCTAAGGAGACTGCCGGTGACAAACCGGAGGAAGGCGGGGACGACGTCAAGTCATCATGGCCCTTACGAGTAGGGCTACACACGTGCTACAATGGACAGTACAGAGGGTTGCGAAAGCGCGAGCTGGAGCTAATCTCACAAAGCTGTTCGTAGTCCGGATTGGAGTCTGCAACTCGACTCCATGAAGTCGGAATCGCTAGTAATCGTGAATCAGAATGTCACGGTGAATACGTTCCCGGGCCTTGTACACACCGCCCGTCACACCATGGGAGTGGGTTGCTCCAGAAGTGGCTAGCTTAACCTTCGGGGGAGCGGTCACCACGGAGTGATTCATGACTGGGGTGAAGTCGTAACAAGGTAGCCCTAGGGGAACCTGGGGCTGGATCACCTCCTTAAACGATACTTCTGACTCTCAGTTAAGTGCTCACACGAATTGTTCTTGCTAACAAGAAGTTGTCCTTCAAACATCAAGTTTGATGGACTTCTTATTGCTCTTTATAAAATTTGGATACATGAGAATTGAGATTCTCAAGCGAACTAGCGGTTGCTTGATCGATTAACAATCAATAAGCCCAACCATAAGGTTTTATCACTCATAGCTTGTAGTGATTGAAACGGTTTGGGGTTATATGGTCAAGTGACTAAGCGTGCACGGTGGATGCCTTGGCATCTGGAGGCGATGAAAGACGTAGTAGCCTGCGATAAGCTTCGGGAAGGTGGCAAACAACCTGTGATCCGAAGATCTCTGAATGGGGAAACCCACCTATTTATAGGTATCTTACACTGAATACATAGGTGTAAGAGGCAAACCGGGAGAACTGAAACATCTAAGTACCCCGAGGAAAAGAAATCAACCGAGATTCCCTAAGTAGCGGCGAGCGAACGGGGAACAGCCCTTAAGCTGTTTTGTGGTTAGTAGAACGCTCTGGAAAGTGCGGCCATAGTGGGTGAAAGCCCCGTATACGAAAACCTATCTTCAGTGAAATCGAGTAGGTCGGGACACGTGATATCCTGACTGAACGTGGGGGGACCATCCTCCAAGGCTAAATACTCCCAGATGACCGATAGTGAACCAGTACCGTGAGGGAAAGGCGAAAAGAACCCCTGTGAGGGGAGTGAAATAGATCCTGAAACCGTGTACGTACAAGCAGTGGGAGCCGATTTATTCGGTGACTGCGTACCTTTTGTATAATGGGTCAGCGACTTAATGTTAGTGGCAAGGTTAAGTGTTAACGGAGCCGTAGCGAAAGCGAGTCTTAACTGGGCGTCCAGTCGCTAGCATTAGACCCGAAACCGGGCGATCTATCCATGAGCAGGTTGAAGGTTGAGTAACATCAACTGGAGGACCGAACCCACTAATGTTGAAAAATTAGGGGATGACTTGTGGATCGGAGTGAAAGGCTAATCAAGCCCGGAGATAGCTGGTTCTCCTCGAAAACTATTTAGGTAGTGCCTCACGTATCACCATTGGGGGTAGAGCACTGTTAAGGCTAGGGGGTCATCCCGACTTACCAACCCTTTGCAAACTCCGAATACCAATGAGTGCAATCGTGGGAGACACACGGCGGGTGCTAACGTCCGTCGTGAAAAGGGAAACAACCCAGACCGCCAGCTAAGGTCCCAAAGTTACAGTTAAGTGGGAAACGATGTGGGAAGGCCCAGACAGCTAGGAGGTTGGCTTAGAAGCAGCCACCCTTTAAAGAAAGCGTAATAGCTCACTAGTCGAGTCGGCCTGCGCGGAAGATATAACGGGGCTAAACTGTACACCGAAGCTGCGGATGCCATTTATGGCATGGTAGAGGAGCGTTCTGTAAGCCGTTGAAGGTCAAGGTGTGAACCAGGCTGGAGGTATCAGAAGTGCGAATGCTGACATGAGTAACGATAATGCGGGTGAAAAACCCGCACGCCGGAAACCCAAGGGTTCCTGTCCAACGTTAATCGGGGCAGGGTTAGTCGGCCCCTAAGGCGAGGCTGAGAAGCGTAGTCGATGGGAAACAGGTTAATATTCCTGTACTTGTTTGTAGTGCGATGGGGGGACGGAGAAGGCTAGGCCAGCACGGCGTTGGTTGTCCGTGTTTAAGCTGGTAGGCAGTGGAATCAGGCAAATCCGGTTCCACAATGCCGAGACGTGATGACGGCGGCTCTACGGAGTCCGAAGTGGTCGATGCCATGCTTCCAGGAAAATCCTCTAAGCTTCAGCTACAAAGAAACCGTACTCGAAACCGACACAGGTGGGTAGGTAGAGAATACCAAGGCGCTTGAGAGAACTCGGGTGAAGGAACTAGGCAAAATGGCACCGTAACTTCGGGAGAAGGTGCGCCGGTTTTAGTGAAGGACTTGCTCCGTAAGCTGAGACCGGTCGAAGATACCAGGTGGCTGCAACTGTTTATTAAAAACACAGCACTCTGCAAACACGAAAGTGGACGTATAGGGTGTGACGCCTGCCCGGTGCCGGAAGGTTAATTGATGGGGTTAGCTCTGCGAAGCTCTTGATCGAAGCCCCGGTAAACGGCGGCCGTAACTATAACGGTCCTAAGGTAGCGAAATTCCTTGTCGGGTAAGTTCCGACCTGCACGAATGGCGTAATGATGGTCACACTGTCTCCACCCGAGACTCAGTGAAATTGAATTTGCGGTTAAGATGCCGTATTCCCGCGGCTAGACGGAAAGACCCCGTGAACCTTTACTACAGCTTCACAGTGAACTTTGAATTGGCTTGTGTAGGATAGCTGGGAGGCTTTGAAGCGGTGACGCCAGTTACCGTGGAGCCAACCTTGAAATACCAGCCTGGTCAATTTGGGGTTCTAACTCAGGTCCATTATCTGGATCGAGGACACTGTGTGGTGGGTAGTTTGACTGGGGCGGTCTCCTCCCAAAGCGTAACGGAGGAGCACGAAGGTCGGCTAATCTTGGTCGGACATCAAGAGGTTAGTGCAATGGCATAAGCCGGCTTAACTGCGAGACTGACACGTCGAGCAGGTACGAAAGTAGGTCAGAGTGATCCGGCGATTCTGTATGGAAGGGTCGTCGCTCAACGGATAAAAGGTACTCCGGGGATAACAGGCTGATACCGCCCAAGAGTTCACATCGACGGCGGTGTTTGGCACCTCGATGTCGGCTCATCACATCCTG
>JAILXU010000024.1:0-46747 GCA_045430275.1 Oceanobacter sp.
GTATCCGACCAGACGAAAAGGATGCCGATCAGTGCTTAACTGATCGGCATTAGCACCGAGGTGCTGGTTTTAGAGAAGCAAAAACTTTTACGGTGCTTTCACCAGTTTTAATGTAGAAGAGAATCCATCAAATGTTCCGCTTAACGTAACGGAAACAGGCGTATCATCGACTTCATAAAACACCTCAAATAACTGACCAAATCCAGGCAAACCATGATCAGTTCCATTATAAAGCGAACCAAGTGTATCTGAGACTGCTCCAGAGTCACCGCTCACTTTATATCCATCACCAGATGCAGTAAACGTTGTACCACTGGCTGGCATATGACCATTTTCATCTTGTAACAGTACATAGAAGACACCAGAAGTGCCTAGAGAAATAGAGTCCTGCTCTTCATACTTTTCTGTAGAAGAATTAAAGGTATATAGCGTCATATCAGGTGCAGTCGCAGTACTTTGAATGATACGAACATCACTAGAAATATGTGTTAACTGGTGGCAATGACCTTCACCAGTTTCATGTTCTTGCTCTAAAAGCGCATCACTACAAACAACCCCTTGGTAGTAATCAGGCTTATCATCATAAGAACCATCTGAGTCAAAATCGGCGAAAAATTCAACCGGACGCCCCGTTGTTGCATCCTCTGACAAATCACCATCATTGTCATCATCCCTAAAGGCTTCTGGCAATGCTACAAACGGTTCTGTTTCATCAACTCCCAAGGTAAACGAATCATCACCATCTATATCAAAAAAGTCGAATTTTCCATTACCATTCTGATCTGTAAATCCGGCTTCCCCTGAGGTATAGGCCATAATAGTGGTCATCCCCAGAACCGTTTTGTAACCCTCTTCAAAGCGTTCAAAGCAATACTGCTCAAAAGGCTGACTGCCAGATGAAGAAGGATAGGTAGGGTCTGTAGAATCTGACGAGAAAGCCCTGCAGCTTAGCTCAATTTCATTCACTCGACTTAAAGATGGATCATGATTCCCTGGGCGTACACCTGAGCTTGTCCAAGTGACAGAGCATGTGCCATCAGCAGTCAAACAACTGGATCCGATAATACCGCTTTCAGCTGTGAAATTAATTGCGGTTCCATCAGCAACCGGGTTTTGATATTGGTCGGCAGCATAGGCCGAAACAGTCAGGGATACACCATTTTTGTCATAGGCACCCGGATTTTGAACATCAACAGATACAGAAAAACTATCCTGATCTGCTATACCTGTTGTTACTGTAATTGGCTGAGAGCTGGTTTGGATATAAATATCATCAGCTTTATCAACGGTATCCGCCCCTTCTACCTGAACTTTAGCTATAACAGCAACAACAGTGTGAGAGGTACCAGAATTGATAATAGCGGTTACCTGACCATCGGCATTGGTTACATCCGATGGTTGTGCCAGCGCTACTCCACCGGTTGTATTTGTCAATTCAAATTCAACTGTCTCATTCTCAAGGTTATCACCATTTTCATCTGTAACTGTAAAGGTCAACACTGCTTGTTTCGGCAGAACTGCATCCCCAATAGTTGATATAGAAATAGCGTCAGCTGTTGCCTCATCATAAGAAATAGCCCCAAGTTCAATATCAGCAATTGTAATTGTACCTGTCGCCGTTCCGAGGGAAGCAGCCACATCAATGAGGCCATCCACGACTTTGAAGAGTTCCACTTCAATATCATCAGTACCCGTACAGCCCTCGGCTGTATAACTAAAAGTTGCTAACCCTTGAGCAACAATGGTCTCGGTATAAGTAAAGGATGCCTGAGAAGGAACCTGGGTAGCACAACCAGAAGTTACCTTTACACCATAAGAGCGGTTATTGACCTGCTGGTATTGTGGAGTGCCATTAGCATCAACAATATTCACTGAAATCAATGCGCTGCTGCCAGCACCAATACTATCAGGGAAGATTGTAATATCTCCTTCGCTAAAGGTTCCTTCTTCACCAGTACCTAAACGAGCATCTACCCCTTGAGTTATCGTCAGAGTAATTACAGTGGAATCCAGACATCCTGATGTATCCGCAAAAGTACATACTGCAGTAGAGGTTCGCTCGTAAACAATCGCATTGATTGTGTGTGTACCAGTACAATCATTACCACTATCAGTACTCAACTCTGTACTGTAACGGGTTGATACAGCTCCCGTATCAAAGCTCTGCTTGGAAATACTGAAATCACCAGTCGAACAGGTATCAGGAATGTCAGCACCCCATTCCAGAACATAATCGTCACTGCTAATCAAAGCATTGGCATTTAAAGGATCAACCAGGTTCAAAGTCAAAGTTGTTTCCTCTTCACCATCCAGCTCTGTTTCACCAGAAACAGAATCTTCGATGAAGGACGAACCGAAACCAGATCCCAACAAAGGTCTTGCCGTATCAATTTGAGCTGATGCAGTAGCCAATGGTGTTGCGGTATCCGGGTTTGCATCAGCTTCAAATAACTTCACAGTAATTGTATCGCCAGATGTACACCCTAGATTTCTATAGGTACTGGAAACTGCAGCATTGGCACTGAATGTTTGTGAAATACTGAATTCAGCGGTTGCTGGTGATGCATCGGCACAAGTCGATGAGAAAACATACTGATAGGTATCTGCCAACAAATTGTTACCATCTACCTTATTCACACCGCTAACTTCGACAGTCAGGCTGCCTCCAACTAACACATCAAAATCACTCAGTAATAACGCACCGTCTATAAAGTCTGATCCCGAATTCGCCCCCAAAGCAGGGGCAACTTCATCCTGACCAGCTTCTGTCAAAGATACCGCTATAACAATGCTGTCCAGTACTTCCGTGCCACCGGTCAGGTACAGGCTGGCGGTCACTTCGCTGCTGGTACAGGTCGGAGCGGCAGCTCCGGTGGTGTAGCGGGTTTCGATGGCGCTGTTCAGTGGCTGGCTGGCCACGCTGAAGTTGCCGGCACCGCTGGCGCAGGCCGTGGTTTCCGTCCAGCGCACTTCATACCGGTCGGAGCTGATCGCCGCGTTGGCGTTCAGTGGGTTCACGGCATCGGCAGTCAAGGTCGTTGCGTTGCTGCCAGTGATGGTCACGGCCAGATCGGCGGCGGCATCGCTGAACTCAGCACCGGTTCCGGTGCCCAGTGTCGGCAAGGTCGCATTCAGGGTGGCCGTCGCCGTCACACCCGTCACGTCATTGCCGGTATCCAGATCCACCAGTTGTGCGGTCACGGTGATGTCACCGCTGGCACACGCAACCGCCGATGGCGTGTATGTGGTGGTGGCGGTGCCTGTGCTGCTGATCACATTGGCACGGCTGAAGGCCGCACTGGTGTCGCAATTGGAGGTGAAATTGAACTGGTAGCGCTCGCTCAACAAGGCGTTCAGGTCATCACTATCGACCAGGTTGACGGTCACGGTCACCGGCTCACCCACCAGGACGTTGCTGTCGCTCAGACCCAAGACGTTTTCGAGGAAGTCATCACCGTTACCCAGACCCAGGTCTGGAATTGCCGTCGATGGTGAAGTACCACTGTCTTTCGTCACTTTAATAGAAACAGTGTCCAAAACAGCAATTGCATTAATCAGAGACTGGCTACCGTCAGCCAGATACAAACTCGCTTTAACCTCAACTTCCGTACCACAGTCTTCAAACCCATTTCCGATTTCATAACGAGTTCTTATCTCACTACTCAGAGGCTGACGCTGAACGCTGAATGTGCCCTTAAATGTGGCCAGAGCAGTGGTACAAGAAGAGGTTTCCTCCCACTCCACCCAATATACAGGTGAAGTTACTTCAGAGTTTGCATCCAAAGGGTTGACTGCGTTAAGTACCAGATATGTTTCATCTACATTCGATGAAATAGATACTGCTAAGTCACTGGGGTCATCTCTGAATTCAGCTTCTATACCCAAACCCAGCTTTGGAGCAGTAACTGAAATAGTTCCAGATGCCTGAATAGGTGCACTATTTTCATCCGTAACAACCACCCCGGTATCAGCATCGACCAACTTAACCGTTAAGCCAATGCTACCTCTGTCAACCACATCATCGGAATCTGTATCTACATCAATACATGCAATGGATGGTGTGTACTGAGTGGATGCTGTTCCTGTACTACTAATAGTTTCTGATCGTGCAAACTCAGTCGAGCTATCACAATCTGATTCAAAATCAAATCTGTAACGTTCAGGCAAAAGTACATACTGACTATCGGTTGAATCAACAAGATTGACACTCACCGTCAGTGCATCGCCGATCAGAGCAACGCTATCACTAAATGCCAAATTCCCTTGAAGGAAGGAATCTCCGGTACCACTACCAATAGTGATCTGATCAGTGCTCGTGCCTTCTTCCTCCAAAGTAACATCAATGACGATGCTATCCAGAAGTTCAGTGCCACCGGCCAGATACAAAGCGGCGGTCACTTCACTCCTGGTGCAAGCCGGAGCAGCAGCTCCAGAGCTGTAACGGGTTGCAATGGAAGAATCCAAAAGTTGGTTTGGAACGCTAAAACTTCCAGCCCCGCTGGCGCAGGCAGTGGTTTCGGTCCAGCGCACCTCATACAGGTCAGAGCTGATCGCAGTGTTGGCGTTCAGTGGGTTCACCACATCAGCGGTCAAGGTCGTTTCATTACCGCCACGGATGACCACAGCCAAATCGGCGGCGGCATCGCTGAACTCAGCACCAGTTCCGGTGCCCAGTGTCGGCAGGGTGGCGTTCAAGGTCGCCGTGGCGGTTACACCCGTCACGTCATTGCCGGTATCCAGATCCACCAGTTGTGCAGTCACGGTGATGTCACCGCTGGCACACGCAACCGCCGATGGCGTGTACGTGGTGGTGGCGGTGCCCGTGCTGCTGATTACATTGGCACGGCTGAAGGCCGCACTGGTGTCGCAGTCGGAGGTGATGTTGAACTGGTAACGCTCGCTCAATAAGGCGTTCAGGTCATCACTATCGACCAGGTTGACGGTCACGGTCACCGGCTCACCCACCAAGACGTTGCTGTCGCTCAGACCCAGGACGTTTTCGAGGAAGTCATCACCGTTACCCAAGCCCAAATCCGGTGTGGCGGTCGTGGTGGTGGTTTCTTCCAGCGTTACGGCCATCACAATGCTGTCCAGCACTTCTGTGCCACCGGTCAGGTACAGTCTGGCGGTCACTTCGCTGCTGGCACAGGTCGGGGCGGCGGCTCCGGCGGTGTAACGGGTTTCAATGGCGCTGTTCAGTGACTGACTGGCCACGCTGAAGTTGCCAGCACCGCTGGCGCAGGCCGTGGTTTCCGTCCAGCGCACTTCATACCGGTCGGAGCTGACCGCCGCGTTGGCGTTCAGTGGATTCACGGCATCGGCAGTCAAGGTCGTTGCGTTGCTGCCGGTGACGGTCACGGCCAGATCGGCGGCGGCGTCGCTGAACTCAGCACCGGTTCCGGTGCCCAGTGTCGGCAAGGTGGCGTTCACGGTGGCCGTTGCGGTCACACCCGTCACGTCATTGCCGGTATCCAGATCCACCAGTTGTGCGGTCACGGTGATATCACCGCTGGCACACGCAACCGCCGATGGCGTGTACGTGGTGGTGGCGGTGCCCGTACTGCTGATCACATTGGTACGGCTAAAGGCCGCACTGGTGTCGCAGCTGGAGATGAAGTTGAACTGGTAACGCTCGTTCAACAAGGCGTTCAGGTCATCGCTATCGACCAGGTTGACGGTCACGGTCACCGGCTCACCCATCAGGACGTTGCTGTCGCTCAGGCCCAGAGTGTTTTCGAGGAAGTCATCGCCGTTACCCAGACCTAGGTCAGGCGCTGCTGATGAGATTCCCACTTTAACAATCGCCGATATTGTATCCAGAACATTGCTGGTGTCACTCTTCAAGGCCAGTGTCAAAGTAATAGTGTTATCACCGGGACACTTGGTTGTATCGGCATCATAGCGAGTCTGAATAGTGGAGTTATTTAATGTCTGGGAAGGAATACTAAAATTGGCAGTATCACAACTCGAAGTCCAAGTAGCCGCATAAGCATCTGAATTTACTAGCGCATTCAAATTCAAACGATCAACCGCATTGGCTGTCAGAACGGTTTCGGTCACACCAACCAGATACAGTTCTCCATCAATTTTTCCATCCCGGTAATCCACACCGGAGCCAAATCCAAGCTGGGGAGCCGTCGCCTGAAGGGTCGCTGTCGCTGTCGCCAAAGGCGTTGCTACAGAGACGTCATCTGTTTGGTTAAACAGCTGAGCCGTAATTGTGTCAGTACCAGAACAGCCGCTATTCGAGTAAACCGTTGAGGCTGCACCACTGGAACTAAACGTAGATGCAGTACTTAAACTGGCCGTTGCCGGACTTGCCGAAGCACAAACAGAGCTAAAGGTATATTGATAACTGCTATTCGTTAAATCGCTGTTGTTATCGTTTTTATCGACACCGTTGACAGTCACCGTGACAGAGCCACCGGTCAGAATAGTAGAGGCACTTAGTGTCAATTCCCCCGGTTCATGTTCACTGCCAGTGCCAGCCCCCAAGCCTTCTGAAACATTAGTGGTGGTACCACCAGTGTCCGTGCCACCGGTATCCGTACCACCGGTATCCGTACCACCAGTATCGGTACCAGTGCTATCACCAGTAACAGTAGACTCACCACCACCACAGGCTGACAACAACATTGTCAGCACCGCAGCAGTAATTAGGCCGGGTTTAAACATGAGGTATGCTCCCTTGAGGAATTCCTGACACAACATATAACGCAGGAGGATAGCATTGACTGCTATTGGCAGGCCACCAACAAAAAACGCGGCCGGAGCCGCGTTTTGTATCTTTCATCACAAATTCAGAACTTTCTAGAGATCCAGGTAATCCAGAATGCCTTCGGCAGCCTGACGACCTTCATAAATAGCCGTAACAACCAGATCAGAGCCCCTGACCATATCGCCACCGGCAAACACTTTCTCGTTAGAAGTTTGATAAGCGAATTTCTGTTCTTCAGGTGCCACAACACCCTTCCAGTCGTTCAACTCGATACCAAAATCTGCAAACCAGGGAGCAGGACTTGGACGGAAGCCAAACGCAACCAGAACAACGTCAGCAGGCAAGATTTCTTCCGAGCCTTCAACCACTTCAGGACGGCGACGACCATTTTCATCCGGTTCGCCCATTTGCGTGGTTACGACCTTGACGCCTTCAACCTTGCCATCACCGACAATACCGACGGGCTGGCGATTGAACAGGAAGTTCACGCCTTCTTCACGGGCATTAACAACTTCCCGCTTTGAACCCGGCATATTTTCTTCATCTCGACGATAAGCACAAGCGACTGACTTGGCACCTTGACGAATAGAAGTACGGTTACAATCCATTGCAGTGTCACCACCGCCCAGAACCACAACACGCTTGCCATTGACGCTAATAAAATCAGACTCTGACTTTTCAAAGCCCAAATTGCGATTCACGTTTGAAATCAGGAAATCCAGCGCATCGTACACACCCGGTAAATCTTCACCGTCAAAACCGCCTTTCATGTAGGTGTAGGTGCCCATGCCCAGGAACACAGCATCAAACTCGTCGATGATGGCCTGGAAATCAACATCCTTACCCACTTCGGTATTCAGACGGAATTCAACACCCATCTCTTCGAATACCTTGCGGCGGTTCGACATGACGGTTTTTTCCAACTTGAACTCTGGAATACCAAACGTCAACAAACCGCCAATTTCAGGGTACTTATCGAAGACAACAGGCGTTACACCATTGCGAACCAGAATGTCTGCACACCCCAGACCCGCAGGGCCTGCACCAATCACAGCCACACGCTTGTCCGTTGCAACCACACTGGACATATCCGGCTTCCAGCCCATCGCAAAGGCAGTATCCGTAATGTATTTCTCAACATTACCAATGGTGACCGCACCGAAACCGTCGTTCAGTGTACAAGAACCTTCACACAAACGATCTTGTGGACAAACGCGTCCACATACCTCAGGCAGTGTGTTGGTTTGGTGGCTCAACTCCACCGCTTCGAGAATATTGCCTTCACTGGCCAACTTCAGCCAGTTTGGAATGTAATTGTGAACCGGACATTTCCATTCACAATACGGGTTCCCACAAGCCAAACAACGATGTGCCTGCTCATTGACTTGCTTTTGATCAAACGGCTCATAGATTTCTACAAACTGCTTCTTGCGAGTTTGAACCGATTTCTTTTGTGGGTCCTTACGACCCACATCGATAAACTGAAAGTTATTATTCAGACGTTGTGTCATCTAAAACCTCTCTCTCTCGTCCTGGTTCCAACCCGCGGCCTTATTCAGGACGAGCACGGGTACTATTCAGTAGCTGTTGCAGGTCTGCTGCTTTTGGCTTGACCAGCCAGAAGCGACCAATAAAGCCATCAAAGTCATCCAGTATTTCCTGGCCCCAGGCACTGCTTGTTTCGGCCACGAATTCGCGAATCACAGAGCGCAAATGATTGCGGTGTGCTTCTGTTTCTTCGTTCGAAATACGATGGATATCGACCAGCTCATGGTTGTACTTGTCAACAAAGCTGTTGTCACGATCCAGAACGTAGGCAAAGCCGCCCGTCATGCCCGCACCAAAGTTATAACCGGTATCACCCAGAACGCAGATCATGCCACCCGTCATGTATTCACAACAGTGGTCACCGGCCCCTTCAACAACGGCATGAGCACCCGAGTTACGGACACCAAAACGTTCACCAGTGCGACCTGCAGCCAGCAATTTACCGCCTGTTGCTCCGTACAAACAGGTATTACCGACAATCGCTGTGTCATTGGTTTTGAAGACAGAGCCTTTGGGAGGGAAGACAACCAGCTTACCGCCAGTCATACCCTTGCCAACATAGTCATTGGCATCACCTTCCAGCACCATTTCCAGGCCGCCAGCATTCCAGACACCAAACGACTGTCCGGCAATACCGGTCAAATTCAGGCGAATTGGCGTTTCGGCCATGCCCTGGTTGCCATGGCGTTTGGCAATTTCACCAGACAGACGCGCACCAATCGAGCGATCACAGTTAGTGATCGTGTATTCGCCCTGAGCCGCTGTTCCCGCTTCGATCGCAGGCATAAGATCAGCCGCCATGCGCTCAGCCAGCAAGCCTTCATCGTATGGCGTATTACGCTCAACCTGAACAGTATTTGGCTTATCCGCAGGGATGTGATCGTTAACCAGAATTGGGGTCAGATCCAGATTGCCTTGTTTGGACGTCGTACCTTCCAGAATTTCCAGCAAGTCTGTGCGACCCACCAGTTCATCCATCGTACGAACACCCAATTGAGCCATCCAGCCGCGTACTTCTTCAGCCAGGAAGCGGAAGTAGTTCTTCACCATATCGGCCGTGCCAATATAGTGCTTGTCACGCAGATCATCATTCTGGGTAGCAACACCGGTAGCACAGTTATTCAGGTGACAAATACGCAAGTACTTACAACCCACGGCAACCATTGGCAAAGTACCAAAGCCAAAGGATTCAGCACCCAGTATTGCGGCTTTGACAACATCCAGGCCCGACTTCAAACCACCATCGGTCTGTACCCGAACCTTGCCACGCAAGTCATTGACTCGTAGTGCCTGATGCGCTTCGGAAAGGCCCAGCTCCCATGGAGAACCGGCGTATTTGATCGAAGTCAGAGGAGAAGCTGCAGTACCACCGTCATAGCCTGAAATGGTAATCAAATCGGCGTACGCCTTGGCAACACCGGCTGCAATTGTGCCCACGCCTGGCTCAGATACCAGTTTCACAGACACCAGCGCATTGGGGTTGACCTGCTTAAGGTCAAAAATCAGCTGCGCCAGATCTTCAATTGAATAAATATCATGGTGCGGAGGAGGAGAAATCAGTGTCACACCTGGCACAGAATAACGCAAAGTCGCAATCAGTTGATTAACCTTGCCACCCGGCAACTGACCACCTTCACCCGGCTTCGCGCCCTGAGCAACCTTGATCTGCAGAACTTCAGCACTGGACAAATACGCTGGTGTTACACCAAAACGGCCAGAAGCAATCTGCTTGATCTTGGAATTGTGCAAGGTGCCATAACGTGAAGCATCTTCACCACCTTCACCGGAGTTGGATCGACCACCCAGCTCATTCATGGCTTCAGCCAACGCCTCATGCGCCTCAGGTGACAGGGCACCCAAAGACATGGCAGCCGTATCAAAGCGAGGGAACAAGCGCTCCGCTGGCTCAACTTCACTGATATCAACTGGCTGAATATCACTGCGCAGTGTTAATAAATCGCGCAATGTTGCAACAGGACGCTCGTTCACCAGAGAGGCAAAACGATCGTAAGCTGCCTGACTATTCGTCTGCACAGCTTCCTGAATAGACTGAATAACATCCGGGTTGTACGCATGGTATTCACCACCATGGACGTACTTCAGCAAGCCACCTTGCTCAATATTCTTGCGGACTTTCCAGGCGTTTTGACGCACCAGTTGCAGATCACTCTCGAAATCGGCAAACGTTGCACCACCAATACGACTGGTCACACCACAGAAACACAGATCAACCACTTCCTGGCTCAAACCAACCGCTTCAAAAAGCTGGGAACCACGATAGGAGGTGACAGTAGAGATGCCCATCTTCGACATCACTTTGTGCAGGCCCTTACGAATGGCCTTGCGATAATTCTGCTGAGACTTCAGGGGATCGCCCATCAGCTCACCGGAACGATGCAGGTCAGTCAGAACGTTATAAGCCAACCACGGGTAAACAGCGGTTGCCCCAAAACCCAACAAAACCGCAAAGTGATGAGGGTCACGAGCGTCGCCAGTTTCGACAACGATATTGCCATTGGTACGCAAACCCTTCTGAGCCAGGCGATGATGCACAGCACCGGTAGCCATTGCAGACGGAATCAATAGCTGCTCTGAAGAGACGTCTTTATCCGTCAGAATCAGAACAACATGACCATCGCGAATTGCCTGCTCTGCCTGATCGGCCAGGTTGATCACAGCTTGCTTCAGACCTACTTCAGGATCGAATGCCATCGACAGAGTCAGGTGACGGAATTCGGAACTGTCCGCGTTCATCAGGCCAACAAATTTCAGCGGCGACAGCACCGGCGACGTCAGGATGATACGCTTGGCATGACTTGGCGTTTGCTCAAAGACATTTTTTTCCGCACCAATACATGTCTCCAGAGACATCACAATGGCTTCACGCAACGGATCAATTGGCGGGTTGGTTACCTGCGCAAACTGCTGACGGAAATAATCGGCAACATGGCGCACCCGGCTGGAAAGAACAGCCATCGGGGTATCATCCCCCATGGAACCAGTCGCTTCCTGACCGTCTTCACCCATTGGGCGCAGTACCTGGTCACGCTCTTCGTTTGAAATCAGATGTAACTTCTGATGGGTTGCCAGCTCATCCCCGGAGATAGGGTCGTCACCAACCTTTTTCAGGAATAATTGGCTTTCAATGCGAATGGCATTTTCGCGCAACCATTGCTTGTAGGGTTTTTCAGACTTCAGAGCGTTATCAATATCATCAGCTTGAAGCAGCTTGCCTTCCAGCGTATCGATCGCCAGAATTTGACCCGGGCCAACACGACCTTTCGACACCACATCTTCGGGCTTGTAATCGTACGTACCGATTTCAGAAGCAACCGTGATGAAGTTATTCTTGGTAATAACCCAACGGGAAGGTCGTAAACCATTACGATCCAAACCACAGACGGCATAACGACCATCCGTAATCACCAGACCAGCCGGGCCATCCCACGGCTCCATATGCATGGAGTTGTACTCATAGAAAGCACGCAAGTCCGCATCCATGGTCTCAACATTCTGCCAAGCTGGCGGAATCATCATACGAATTGCCCGGAACATGCTCATGCCACCCGTAGTCAGCAATTCCAGCATGTTATCCATGGACGACGAATCCGACCCGGTTGTGTTCACAACCGGTGAAATCGTTTCCAGATCAGGCAACAACTCTGATGAGAACTTGGAGGCACGGGCATTCGCCCAGTTCCGATTCCCCTGAATCGTATTGATTTCACCATTGTGAGCCAGCATGCGGAAAGGCTGTGCCAATTTCCAGCGCGGCATGGTGTTGGTCGAGAATCGCTGATGGAACACACAAATTGCGGTCTCCATGCGCTCATCGCCAAGATCCAGATAAAAATTAGGCAAGTCCACTGGCATGGTCAGGCCCTTATAGGACAAGACCGACTCAGACAAGCTGGCAATGTAGAAATCCGGATACGCTTCCAAAGCCTTTTCAGCAAAGCGACGTGCGTAAAACAGCTTCACATTCAAAGCGGCCGCTGGAATCGTTTCACTCGAGGCAATGAATACCTGCTCAAAACGTGGCAGGCAGTCCAGAGCCATAGGCCCGAGGCAATCATTATTTGTTGGAACGGTACGCCACCCCAACACAGTCAGATTCTGCTCCGCCAGAGCTGCCTCAACCGCCTTTTTCTGGGCGCTGTAGACAGCATCATCCAGATCCATAAACAGCATGCCGACCGCATACTGTTCTGGCAGGTTCAAGCCGGCATCAGCACACACAGCCCGCAAAAATGAATCCGGCTTCTGCAGCAACAAGCCACAGCCATCACCGGTTTTACCATCTGCAGCAATACCGCCGCGATGAGTCATGCAAGTCAAGGATTGGATCGCTGTCGTCAACAGCTCATGACTTGGTTGGCCTTCCAGATGGGCCAGCAAACCGAAGCCACAGTTGTCCTTGTAGTCGCCTGGAGTATACAGACCAGTTCTCATAGAACAGCTCTCACCAAAAAATACGATTGAATAAGTCAGCGGCCGGGAAGGCCGAAGCGCTCAAAAAATGAGCAATATCAAGACAAAAAGGACGCTCATTCTACACAGATGGGGCTACAGTCACAAATCGACTGTATTCAGAAGGGTTTTGGAACCTGCAAAGTAGCCCCGAATGGAGGTATTAACGAAGTAAAAACTGCGAATATTTTCCCTTTATTTCAGCCATGACACCGGGGTTTTCGTTAGGCGAATCCAGGGCTTGCTGTTTTTAAGTTCGACAGGTAATGTCTGAATGGCCTGCTTGGCAACCTGCTTGTCATCAAACCGTCCCGCCACAACCACATACCAGGGTTTGTTTTTCAAGCGAGTTTCAAGAAAACCAAGGGGTTGAGCAACCTGGTGACTCCACCGCTTCATGTACGCCAAAGCAGCCGTCTGATCTCTGACACCGATTAACTGAATGGTGTAGTGCTCTGAAAA
Source organism: Oceanobacter sp. (assembly GCA_045430275.1). Taxonomy (GTDB): domain Bacteria; phylum Pseudomonadota; class Gammaproteobacteria; order Pseudomonadales; family Oceanobacteraceae; genus Oceanobacter. The sequence continues at coordinate 13,199 of JAILXU010000024.1, forward strand.
CGCCAACGGCTCAAGCTCACGAGGCACATTAACGGGAGCGCGGCCCGAAACTTTGTCAATCGTTTGTGGCTCAGGAGAAGAGATGGGTAACTCCTGACCCTGATAGCGGCCATCGGAAGTATCCGCCACATCCGGAGCGACATCCGCATAGTGGATAGCAGGCTCTGCAACCTCTGAAAGCACGCTGGAATCAACACGCACGGGAGCTGGGTTCTCCTGAAGTACGACTTCTTTAAATTCTGCATTTTCTTCTGCAGGCCAAAACAACGCGCCGACAACCAACCCAACAATGGCCAACGTGGCCGCAACCGTATGAGCCAAGGGAAATCCCCCTTGCGCAATGGGTTTCCAGAATCCAACCAGCCGGGGCGACTGCTTCAAACGAGCCAAGAGCACCTTATCAAACCAAAGCCCCACCCTGTCTCCAACCCTGTCGTGATGCACGATACGGGCAGTATCCTTGGCTGGGTCGGGTAAATACTGCTTCATAGCCTGGGCTGGCCCTTCCCGAATAACATCCGCGAAGCCAGGCTCCCCCAGCAGCACAAACACAATGTAACGTTGCCCCAGAAGAGCAAAATGTGCGATCTGATTCAGTATCTCAGCGGGTATTTTTTCACTGTGATCAACAGCGATCAGTAGATTACCAGCCGCTGCATAACGGTGCTCAGCAACTGACACACAGTGCTCAGCCATATCCAGAGTATCATCGAAATGCTGCTCACTCCCCAACGCCTCCCGGATGCAAGACAATATCTCACGCCAGGACGTCTCCGCACTACCGGACAGCGTCGCCATATCAAACGAGTTGCCGTGCAATTTAGACAAGGCCAGTACAAGCTCGGCACGATCGTCTTCGACTGCCTCAGGCACAATGATCAAGTAGTCGGTATACACCGCAGCGTGATGAATCAGCTCCCCCCATTCCAAATAACGAGGATTGGTAGATGAAGCATTAAAACGCTGAATAAAGGCCCGAATAGCATCCATCATAGAGCGTCAACACAGCACCCCAGGCGCTCCCCGGCCACCAACGTTTCTCGTAATACATGCTCCGGGGCAGAGGATGAAATCACAGCAGTGCCGATTGACGTCAGTAATACCAAACGAATCTGGCCATCCATAACCTTTTTGTCCAGCTTCATTCGAGAGATAAAATCAGCTTCAGACATCTCTGCCGGAGCCACCACGGGCAAATTAGCCCGAACCAACAAGCTTCGAAGTTGTGTCACAGCGTCTTGATTTAGCCACCCCAGGCGACAGCTCAAGTCGGCAGCCATCAACATACCCGTTGCAACAGCTTCACCATGCAGCCACTTGCCATACCCCTGGTGTGCCTCAATGGCATGACCAAAGGTATGCCCGAGATTCAACAAGGCCCGTACACCCGACTCACGCTCATCTTCAGCTACCACATCCGCCTTGCATCGGCACGATGTCAGAATCGCTTCAGTCAAAGCCTCAGTTTCACACCGAACCAGGGATTCCACATGCTCAAGCAGCCAGCCATAGAAGCCATTATCACGAATCAAACCGTACTTAATGACCTCTGCCACGCCTGCCGACAACTCACGCTCTGGCAATGTCCCGAGTGAATCCGTATCAATGACAACACACCGGGGCTGATAAAACGCACCGATCATATTTTTTCCCATCGGGTGATTCACACCGGTTTTACCGCCCACAGACGAATCAACCTGGGATAACAGGGTGGTTGGCACCTGAATAAAATCAACACCACGCTGATACGATGCCGCCGCGAAGCCACACATATCACCAATCACACCACCACCCAGAGCAACCAGGGTCGTGGTTCGGTTATGCCCTTTTTCCAGTAAAGCCGTGAAAATCTGATTAACAGTATCCAGAGTCTTGTATTGCTCACCATCCGGCAGAATGACAGTGTCAACGTCATACGCCTTCAGAACTGATTTCAAGCGATCTAGGTACAAAGGCGCAATGGTTGTATTGGTGACAACCATGACTTGCTTCCCACGAATATAAGGTGCAAAACAATCAATCGAACCCAGCAACCCCTGACCAATAAAAATAGGGTAACTGCGCTCGGCAAGATCTACATTCAGGGTTTCCATTCACTTCAACCTTTTATACGACGCTTGATTTCATTAACAACCCACCGAGGGTTGCGCTGATCTGTTTTCAATATGACATGAGCAGCTTCTCGATACAGAGGGTCACGTACGTCAAACAAAGTACGCAAAACCTGCTCCGGGTTTTCGGTCTGCAGCAATGGGCGGTTGCGATCACGAGCGGTACGCTGTAGTTGCTGCTCAATAGAGGTGCAAAGATACACAACCACTCCCCTCTGATTCAGATAGTGCCGGTTTTCACAACGTAAAATAGCACCACCTCCCGTTGCCAGTACGATTCCATTCAAAGCAGTCAGTTGCTCGATGGCCAATGCCTCTCGATCACGGAACCCGGCTTCTCCTTCCATATCAAAGATCCACGGGATATTAGCGCCACAACGCTCCTCGATATAACGATCAGAATCCACAAACTCCAGCCCCAATTCAGCAGCCAACAATTTGCCTATCGTTGTTTTTCCAGCCCCCATAGGGCCGACAAGAAAGATGGATTTACAGGAAGACATACTCGCGACTAACAACCCCCATCACGCCAATCCAATGAATTGACATCAACTCATACAAAAAAATACGCATTTAAAAATGAAAAAACCCTCTGCCATACTACTGGCCGAGGGCTTCAATCACTACAGAATTATGCAAGAGACATTACTGAGAACCAATCGATTCCTTGACCAATCGCGGTGTAATAAAGACCAACAACTCTGTTTTGTCATCCGACTCAATGGTGTAGCGGAACAAGGAGCCAATCAGCGGTAAATCACCAAAGAAGGGGGTCTTATTAACAGTCTTGACCTGTTCCGAGCGGAAAATTCCCCCCAAAACAATCGTCTCACCGTTATCAACCAGCACCTGGGTTTCAACTGCATTTGTATTAATCGAAGGAATCTGATTGAAGACTTCTCCAATAGAATCCTGACTAATGACCAAATCCATGATAATGCGATCATCAGGAGTAATCTGAGGAGTGACCTCGAGACGCAACACCGCTGGCTTGAACGTCACACTGGTTGCACCACTGGAAGTCGATTGCTCGTATGGAATCTCTGTACCCGATTCAATAAATGCGGTTTGACCATCGGCGGTAATTACTCTGGGCTGAGAAACAATTTCAGCTCGACCATCTGTCTCAATTGCCGCCAACTCCAGGTCCAGCAAATAGTCCGCAGTTTGGTAACCGATGGCAAAAGAGCTGGCATTACTCGCACTGACTCCAAAGTCCACTACATTGGCATCACCCAAACCCAAGGCAGTTGGAGTATCACCCTGAGCACGATCAAACAGGATCTGATTAGCATCTGCAATGGTCTGCTGACTACCACCTGCAGTCACTAAGTTATTACCGTTATTTTTATAATAACCGCCGCCCCACTTAACTCCCATTTCTTCACCCACAGAAGTGCTGGCAACGACAATGCGAGCTTCAATCAAAACCTGACGTACCGGCACATCCAGCATCACCAGCGCCTCTCGGACTTTTTCAAGATTACTGGCCGTGTCCTTCATCAAAATCGTATTGGTACGCTCATCTACAACCGCAGTACCACGTTCAGAAAGAAGCCCTTGCTCTGATGTCAGAATTGTCGCCAGATCTGCCGCCTTGGCGTATTTAAACTGCATAAACTCCTGAACCAGCGGGGCTAATTCTTCAACCTGCTTAACAGCTTCCAGCTCAATTTTTTCACGAGCGGCAATTTCTTCTGCAGGAGCAACCAACAGGACAGATCCCATCTGGCGTTTCCCAAGACCTTTGGTTTTCAGTACCAAATCCAGAGCCTGATCCCATGGAACATTTTGCAAACGCAAAGTAATGCTGCCCTGCACCGTATCTGACGCCACCAGATTAAGTCCGGTAAAATCAGCAATTAACTGCAGCACTGCCCGTACTTCAATATTCTGGAAATTCAGAGATAGCTTTTCACCCGTGAATGGAAATTTCTTTTTACGCTCTTCCTGCTGATCCTTTGGCAAATTCGTAACATTGATAGAGAGTAATCGATCAGTTTGATAAGCAAGAAATTCAAACTCATCCGATACTGGCTCAATTACAATACGGGTAGAACCCTCGTATTCCTTGGCATCGATGAACTGAACCGGCGTTGCAAAATCCGTGACATCCAGACGTCGGCTCAACTCACGAGGCAGATCCACACCACCCAAATCAGCAATGATTTTAGAGCCTTCTCGACGAATATTTGCCGATGCACTGGCATCGTTTAGCATAATCTGAACCTGACCATCACCAAGCTCACCCCGGCGAAAATCCACATTCACCACCCTAAGCGCATCCGAAAATGCATTACTTGGCGCACTACCCGAAGTGTTTTGGGCAGGCCCTGCTAATGCAGGTGCGCTATCACTCGTACCGACCCGAATGAACAAACTGTTCCCAACAGTCTTGGTGCTGTATTCAACGCTTCTCGAAAGATTAACCACCAGACGCGAACGATCAGACGTCGACACAATGGTTGCGCTTCTGGCATTGCCGGAACCAATCTGATGCTTTTTGGTTTGTAAGTTACTACTTACTCCAGGCATATCAATCGCGATTCGTGCCGGTTTTTCAATGGTATAACCACTGGTTTTTGGTGGTGCCGAATCAAAATCCAATCGAATTTCGGTGACGTCTCCTGGCAAGGATGAAAAATTAATCCCCTCGAGAGTCGCGGCTACAGCAGAAGAGCAATATAGTCCAGAGAATAGCCAGATTAGCCAGGAAGCACGCGTTTTTGAACATAATGTCCGAAACAATTTCATTATCAGTTATCTCCGCCAAGTCCTTCCAAAGCAATGGTCTTTGGGCGCTCAACCCAGCCACCGAGGCCATTAGGTACAATTTCAATCAAATTAAGACGATTTGCTGCAATGGAAATGATATTGCCGTGATTCTGCCCCATAAAATATCCTTCCTTGACACGAATCACACCGCCATCACCATCTTTAATCAAGGCCCACAAAACATCATCAATACCTTTCAATGTCCCTACCATGGACAATTCGGCCAAGGAAAATTGTTCAAGATGCTCTTTCGGGCGGTCAAAATCAGGGCGAACATTACTATTTGCCTGAACAACCGCCAACGTTGTATCAACCACAATCGGTAAATCAAAAGGTGAGCGTAAACCCGCAGCACTATAACTAAAGTACTCATAGGGTTTGAAAACAGGTATCGGTTCAATACGGCCACGGGGTTTGGACAGCACACTGCGCTTGAATTGCTCCAAATCCCCCGTATCGGCACTCCCCATACACCCTTGCAGAACAGGCAATAAAGAACTCAGTAACAAACCAACCACAAAGCGCACAGCATTACTTTTCTTCATCTTCCCCACCGTACTGATAGGTTTTTGCCAGAATGGTCATGGTCAATTCACTGGTGTTGTTTTGATCCCCAGAAATTGAAAAGTCATGCAGTGTCACGATACGGGGCAGGGCTGCGACCCCGGAAACAAACGCTCCCATTTCATGGTAACCCCCGACAACAGAGATAGAGATGGGCAATTCGTTATAAAACTCGGTGTTTACCATGCCGTCAGGTGAAATAGAGCGCAGTTTTAAACCCGCCCCCAAAGCCGTTGCACTGATATCATCAATCAAGCCAGGAACTTCAGTATCTTTTGGCAACTGTTTAAGCAATGATCCAAAGCTCTCGTTCATTTCCAGCAATTGTTCTTTATAAGCTTCCAAATTAGCTGATTTATATGCTTTTGATTCAAAGTCCTGCTTTAGGGTAATCTCTGAGCCTTCGGCTCTGGACAAGTGTTCACTAATATCTTTCACCTTGAAAAAATAGCCACCAACCAATACACCAATGAATATCAACGAACAGAATATGATTTTTCCTGGCGCAGGCCATGACCCCATATCGTTCCAATCAATATCACTGAGCTCAAAATCATTCAGTTTCTCGCCCCATTCTTTCAGGTCAATCTTGGAATCGACTGCCATATCAGCGCTCCTCCATTGCCAAGGACTTAGGTTCTATCAATTTCATTGTGACTTCAAAGGTATTACCGCCATTATCCATGGCCTGAACTCCCAACAATGCTGGATCAGCAAACCATTCAGACTGATCAAAGTTTCTCATCAAAGCAGCAACACGGTTGTTCGATTTGGCTATTCCGGAAACCTTAACCACTCCAGTTTCTACAGAAAGAGAGGTAAAATACAAGTCTTCTGGAACCGCCCTGACGACTTCATCAAAGATTCGCACAATAACAGGCCGATTGCCCTGTAAATCCTGGATCAACTCCATACGTTCCACCAGCTGCTTTTTGGTATCCCTCAAATCACGTATTTCGATAATCCGGGTATCCAGTAATTTGATTTCATTTTTCAGATATGAATTACGGGCATTTTGAGAAGATAACTGAGCATCATAAAAGCTGGTAATTGTAATAATAATAATAGCAGCGACCGCAGCAACACCCAGAACAATGAATAAAAATTGCTGTTGCTTTTCTTTACGGAGTGCTTCCCGCCAAGGCAGGAGGTTGATATTAGCCATCAATCAAACCCTCTCATTGCCAAGCCACATGCCACTAATAATGAGGATGCATCATCATTCAATAATTTTGCATTCACCTTTTGAGCCACTCCCATTGCAGAGAAAGGGTTAGCAACAATGGTTGGAACACCAACAGCTTCTTGAACCAACTCATCCAAATCCGGAATTGCGGCAGTACCGCCGGCTAAAACCACATAATCAACTTCATTAAACTGGCTTGAAGAGAAGAAGAATTGCAGTGAGCGATTGACCTGCTGAACAATTGCCTGACAGAAAGGCTGAAGTACTTCTGGCTCATAATCATCGCCCAGAGTACCTTCTCTACGAGCTTGTACAGCCTCTTCTTCAGACAGGCCATAGCGCCGCATGATGTCTTCAAGCAACTGCTTGCCACCAAACAACTGTTCTCGCGTGTAAATAGAAACACCGTTATGAAGTACACTCAGCGTTGTCATTGTTGCACCAATATCAACAATGGCCACCACTTCAACATCATCACTGTCCATTTGCTGTTTCAGCAAGGGGTAAGCGCGCTCAATACAATACGCTTCGATATCAATCACAACCGCTTCAAGATCGGCATATTCAACGGCATCTTTTCGACGCTCCACAGTCTCGGAACGGCACGCTGCCAACAGAACATTCACAATATCGGAGGTTTGATCTTCGCCTTCCTGAATTTCCCAATCCAGGGCAACTTCTTCAAGAGGGTAAGGAATATACTGGTCTGCTTCTGAGCGAATCTGCATGTCCATTTCAGATTCACTGAGACCACGGGACATCTGGATATGCTTGGTGATGACAGCAGAACCGGCCACCGCAAGGGCCGCACGTTTCGCAGAGGAACGGGAACGCTCAAGGGCTTTTTTAACGGCTTCACCAACCGCCTCATCATTACTGATGCTTTGTTCAACGACCGCATTTGCGGGTAGCGCTTCCATGCCGTAGGCCTCAACCTTATAACGACCATCCGCTTCGCTCAGCTCAATTACCTTGACCGATGTAGAGCTGATATCTACCCCTAAAAGCGACTTGCTTTTCTTACTAAACAGGCTCGCAAGCACAACAAAATCCCCATAAAAATCGAGAACTTGCGATAACAAGCTCAGATTGATCCCATATAGTGTTGGTCATTATAAGGACAATCGTATCAAAAGGAAGAAAAACCCTTATAATGCCTCGACTCGATAAACACCAGCCCGGATGGGGGCCAGAAGCCTGTATGTCAATGTCAAGATCTATTCTTAAAACCCTGAGCTGGCTACTTATTGCTGGCTTGGCTGGCTCTGCAGCTGTGATTCTTGGCGTCTATCTTTACTTTGCCCCTCAACTGCCAGATACCGATGAGTTGAGAAATATCGAGCTGCAAACACCGCTAAGAATATACACATCTGACCGACAGCTCATCACTGAGATTGGTGAAAAGCGTCGCACCCCTCTCAGCTTCCAGCAAATCCCGAATACCTTCATCAATGCCTTGCTGGCTTCCGAAGACGATGGTTTTTTCCAGCACTATGGCATTGATGTTAAAGGACTTTTGCGAGCAACACTGGAACTGATTCTCAGTGGGAAGAAAAAGTCAGGCGGCAGCACAATTACCATGCAGGTCGCAAAAAACTACTATCTCTCCAACGAAAAAACCTATATCCGCAAGATTCGACAAATTCTACTGGCCATTAAAATCGAGCAAACGTTCTCCAAGGAAGAAATCCTGGAGCTTTACGTCAACAAGATTTATCTGGGCAAGCGGGCTTATGGCTTTGAAGCCGCTGCACAAGTGTACTATGGCAAACCATTAAATCAGCTCGATCTGGCACAAACTGCAATGGTTGCAGGCCTTCCACAAGCGCCATCCGCCAACAACCCCGTCAACTCTCCGGCAAAAGCCATCAAGCGCAGAAACTATGTACTCAAGCGCATGCTACAACTGGGCTACGTTACACAACAAGAGTATGCACAAGCGAAAACAAGCCCTATTACAGCGCGTTATCACGGCCCAACATCGGACATATCGGCCCCGTATGTTGCTGAAGTTATTCGCAAACACATGGAAGCTCAATACGGCGAAAATGCCTATACCGATGGCTACAAGGTCTACACAACCATCCACTCCAAACGCCAAAAAGCAGCAACTGATGCGTTGCAAAGTGGCATTCTCCAGTATGATCGCAACCACGGCCTGAGAACCAAACCAAACATTATAGAAGCAGTAAAAACCGGCAATACCGAGCCTGGTTTCAGCCTCCCCTGGACGCCAGCAACTGATGACAAAGTCAACTGGTCTGCCACGATCAAAACCTGGACAGCCAACCTCCGAAAAAGCAATAAAGATGGCATCCTGACTCCGGCCATCGTCACCCATACCGATACCAAAGGTGCCTGGTTACTGAATCAGCACGGTGAATTTCAATTCCTGCCAATGAAAAGTATGCAATGGGCCGCGCCTTATATAAGTGTTAACGCCGTTGGCAAAAAGCCTCGCAAGCCAAGTGACGCTGTCACCATTGGCCAAAAAATATGGATTGAAGACAAGAACGGGACACTTCTACTGTCGCAGAAGCCTGACGCCGAAGGGGCGCTAATCTCTCTCAACCCCAACAACGGTGCGATTCAAGCCATGGTCGGTGGATTCTCCCAGTCCAGCAACCAATTCAACCGGGTTAACCAGGCCGATCGCCAACCAGGCTCTGCCTTTAAACCGTTTGTTTACAGCGCCGCCCTCAGCAATGGTTTTACGCCTGCCAGCATCATTAATGATGCCCCCGTGATTTTTGAAGACCGCAGCTTGGAAGGCACCTGGCGACCGGAAAACTACAACGGCAAATTCTACGGCCCGACACGTTTGCGCAAAGCCTTGTATCGCTCTCAGAATCTGGTTTCCATTCGCATTCTAAAAGCAATGGGAGCCTCCAGAGTCGTCAACTTCGCCTCTCAACTGGGGCTTCCCAAAGACAAATTAAACGCTGACTTATCCCTGGCGCTGGGAGCTTCCGGCCTGACTCCTCAGGAACTGGCCACAGGCTATGCAGCACTCGCCAATGGTGGTTTTGCCATTGACCCTTATATGATTGACCGTATTGAAACGGACAAGGGGGAAGTGCTGTTTCAAGCCCAACCCCGGATTGCCTGCCGAAGCTGCGCTGCAGAAGAACAGGCAAGCCCTTCCACTTCGGATATAGAACACGCCAGCAACCTGGCACCACGCGTGATGGAAAAGCGGGTTAATTTCCTGATCAACAGCATGCTGCAAGACGTTATTCGTCGAGGCACTGGCAAGAAAGCAATGCAACTGGGTCGCCGGGATTTGGCAGGCAAAACAGGTACGACCAACGATCAAAAAGACGCCTGGTTTTCTGGCTACAACCAGGAAGTCGTAACGACCGTCTGGGTTGGTTTTGATCAGCCAAAAACCCTGGGGCGAAGGGCTTTTGGTGGCAGTGTTGCGCTGCCCATCTGGATTGACTACATGAAGGTGGCGTTGGAAGACGTTCCGCAAACACCTCTTGAGCAGCCCAATGGTATTGTGACGGCTCGCATTGACCCAGAGAGTGGCTTACTCGCTTCTCCAGGACAGCGTGATGCTATTTTTGAATATTTCCGCAAGGAAAATATTCCAAAGGAAACCGCTGTCCCGGCCACTGTTGCTGATGAGTCAGCCTCCAACGGCGGTGGTGCTCCGGAACAAATTTTCTAGAAACAAAAAAGCCCGACTCAAATGAGCCGGGCTTTTTTCATCAGGCACACCAGAATTATACGTCCAGCAGCTTGCCCGGATTCATCACATTGTTCGGATCAAACACCTGCTTGATCGCTTTCATGTACGCAATTTCTTCAGCCGAACGGCTGTAGCTCAGATACGGTTTCTTCGTCAGGCCAACACCGTGCTCAGCAGAAACAGAGCCTTCGTACTTTTCAGTAATTTCAAATACCCATTTGGATACGCGACCACAGCGCTCAAAGAACTCTTCTTTCGGCAAGTCTTCCGGCTTCAGGATATTCAGGTGCAGGTTGCCATCACCAATATGACCAAACCAGATAATTTCAAAGTCAGGGTACTCACGCACCACAACCTCTTCAATTTCATTCAGGAAAGCAGGCACTTTTGAAACCACAACAGACAGGTCGTTTTTATACGGTGTCCAGTGCGAGATGGTCTCTGAAATATCTTCACGCAAGCGCCACAAGTTGGCCGCCTGGGTTTCGCTTTGGCTGATAGCGCCATCAAGCACCCAGCCTTCTTCCATGCAAGACTCAAACAACGCCATGGCAGCGTCCATATCGGCGTCTGTTTCCGACTCGAATTCAAGCAATGCGTAGTAATCAGTCGTGGTTTCAAATGGAGCCTGAACATCACCACGAGCCAGCACTTTTTGCAGGGCCTTGTCTGAGAAAAACTCAAACGCCGTCAAATCCAGACCCGACTGGAACTTGTGCAGCACGCTCATGATGGCTTCAAATTCAGGCACACCCAGCACCAGAACTGTCAGGTTTTTGGCCGGACGAGTCAGACGCATGGTGGCTTCGGTAATAAAGCCCAGCGTGCCTTCCCCACCAATAAACAACTGACGCATATCGTAGCCGGTGTTGTTCTTGAGCAAGTCCTTGTTCAGCGTCAGAATCTCACCCTTGCCAGTCACGACGGTCAGACCTGCCACCCAATCGCGAGTCATGCCGTAGCGAATCACCTTGATGCCACCCGCATTGGTGCTGATATTGCCACCAATCTGACTGGAACCGGCGGAAGCAAAATCCACCGGGTAGAACAAACCTTGCTCTTCTGCGTACGTTTGCAGTTGCTCTGTGATCACACCGGCACCACAGCGCACAGTCCGATCAATCGCATTAAAGTCCGAGAGCTGGTTCATGTAATCGAAAGCAACGACAACCTCGCCATTGGCCGCTACGGCCCCGCCACTCAAACCAGTACGACCACCCGAAGGCACCAGAGACAACTCCAGTTCATTGGCCAGCAGCACAACCTGCTGAACCTGTTCCGTTGTCTTTGGAAACACAATCGCAGAAGGACACGGCTCATAAATACGCGTCCAGTCTTTACCGAAGGTGTCGAATGCTTCGTCATCAGTACGAACCTTATCAGCCCCTACGATGGCAGAAAGGCGCTCTACCAGCACCTCTTGAGTCACAGCAGTCATGGTCATTCCAGGAAAAATTGAAGTATGAAGATAGGTCATGGTGAGATGAATAATCATCCATCTCGGGAAACGGGTTCAGGAACACATTGAAAGCCGATCATGCTACCATACGCGCCCTGATTTGCACCACATCCTGCAAGTCAACCGGCAAATGGCCACATTTGATTGATTGCATTCAAGACACGCCAAGGCAACAGACATCATTTAATAGGTACCCTCAATGGCCCAGACCTCTCTCGACAAAAGCAAGATCAAATTCCTCTTGTTGGAAGGCGTACACCAGTCAGCACTTGATAGCCTTCAGGCCGCTGGTTACACCAATATCGAGTATCTGAAGACCTCTCTCCCTGATGCCGAGCTCAAGGAGCGCATCAAGGATGCTCATTTCATTGGTATCCGTTCACGTACGCAATTAACAGAATCGGTCTTTGAAGCCGCTGAAAAACTGATTGCTGTCGGTTGCTTCTGCATCGGCACCAATCAGGTTGACCTGAAAGCAGCCGCCAAGCGTGGTGTCGCTGTCTTCAATGCTCCGTATTCCAACACCCGTTCCGTCGCAGAACTGAGTATCGCCGAAGCCATCATGCTGATGCGTGGCGTACCAGAGAAAAATGCACAATGTCACCGGGGTGGCTGGAAAAAATCGGCTGAAAATTCCTATGAGATCCGAGGCAAGAAGCTGGGGATCGTGGGCTATGGCAGCATTGGTACACAGCTCTCTGTGATGGCTGAAAACCTGGGCATGGAAGTGTACTTCTACGATGTCATTACCAAGTTGCCACTGGGCAATGCCAGACAGGTCGGCTCTCTGAACGAACTGCTGAATCTGGCCGACGTTGTTTCCCTGCATGTACCAGAAACCGCTGCCACCAAGTGGATGATTGGCCCGGAGCAATTCGAGCAAATGAAGCAAGGTGCGATATTGCTGAACGCTTCTCGCGGCACTGTGGTTGATATTGATGCACTGGCGGACGCTATGCGCAGCAAGAAATTGCTGGGTGCTGCTGTCGATGTATTCCCGGTTGAGCCGCGCTCCAACGATGAAGAGTTCGTCAGCCCTCTGCGTGAATTTGACAATGTGATTCTGACACCACACGTCGGTGGCTCCACATTGGAAGCACAGGAAAACATCGGCAAGGAAGTGGGTGAAAAGCTGGCATCCTATAGCGATTCCGGTACAACCACTTCTGCGGTTAACTTTCCGGAAGTTGCCCTGCCTTCCAACCCGAATGTGCACCGTATCCTGCACATCCACCAGAATGTGCCTGGCGTCATGAATGCCATCAACAGTATTCTGGCAGACAACAGCATCAACATCTGTGGCCAGTACCTGCAAACAGCAGAAGACATCGGTTACGTTGTGATTGATGTGTCTGCGGATGCCAGCGAACTGGCACTGGAAAAAATCAAGGAAGTCGAAGGTACCATCCGCGCACGCGTGTTGTACTGAGTCTTCGACTGATCATAAAAAAACCGGCATCTGCCGGTTTTTTTGTGTTTACAGAAAACGAGCTTCAGACCAGACGCATCTCAATTCCGGCATCCGCCATATGCTGCTTGGCCTGCTGCACGGTATATTCACCAAAGTGGAAAATACTCGCAGCCAATACGGCATCTGCCTTGCCTTGCGTGACACCATCTACCAAATGATCCAGATTGCCAACACCACCGGACGCAATCACCGGAATGTTCACAGCCTCAGACACGGCACGGGTTACACCCAGATCGAAACCGGATTTCACACCATCACGATCCATACTGGTTAGCAGGATTTCACCAGCACCGTATTCCGCCATTTTGGCTGCCCACTCAACGGCATTAATGCCGGTAGGCTTACGACCACCGTGGGTGAAAATTTCCCAGCGACCTTCACCCACCTGTTTGGCATCAATCGCCACCACAATGCACTGAGCACCAAACTTGTCCGAGGCTTCGCGAACAAAATCCGGGTTATAAACCGCCGCAGAATTGATGGATACCTTATCCGCACCGGCATTCAGCATGTTACGAATATCCGCCAGCTCACGAATACCACCACCAACGGTCAGAGGGATAAATACCTGCTCGGCAATGGCTTCCACCATATGAGCGGTCGTATCACGACCTTCATGGCTGGCCGTAATATCCAGAAAGGTGATTTCATCCGCGCCCTGATCGTTATAGCGCTTGGCAATCTCGACCGGATCACCCGCATCCCGAATGCCAACAAAGTTCACGCCCTTTACAACTCGCCCCTTGTCCACATCCAGACACGGAATAATGCGCTTTGCCAATGGCATGATTATGCTCCTGTCATCTCGTCGGCCAGAGCCTGGGCGTCCGCCACGTTCAGCGTCCCTTCATAAATAGCGCGACCGGTAATCGCTCCCAGAATGCCCTGACCAGCGACCTTGGAAAGCGCACGGATATCGTCAATATTGGTCACGCCACCCGATGCAATCACCGGAATGCCACCTTCAACCGCTAATTGAACGGTCGCTTCAACGTTGACACCTTGCATCATGCCATCACGGGCAATATCGGTGTAAACGATGGAAGATACGCCATCATTCTTGAACTGTTTGGCCAGATCCACGGCCTTCACTTCAGAGACTTCCGCCCAACCATCGGTTGCCACAAAGCCATCTTGGGCATCCAGACCAACAATCACCTTGCCCGGAAATGCTTTGCAGGCTTCAGCGACAAATTCAGGCTCTTTCACCGCTTTGGTGCCGATAATCACGTAGCTCACGCCAGCTTTGACGTAATGCTCAATGGTCTCCAGCGTACGAATGCCGCCGCCAATCTGGATCGGTAACTCGGGGAATTTGCGGGCAATAGCCGTCACGGCATCACCGTTAACCGGCTCACCGGCGAAAGCACCGTTCAAGTCCACCAAATGCAAACGGCGACAGCCTGCATCAACCCAGCGCTGGGCCATATCAACGGGCTGATCGCCAAATACCGTGGAATCGTCCATACGCCCCTGACGCAGGCGCACACATTGTCCATCTTTCAAATCAATGGCAGGAATAATTAACATGATGATTTAACCTTAACTGCAACGCCGGGGTCAGGACTGACCATCCCAGGCAAGAAAATTCTTTAACAACGCCAGACCGGCGGTGTGGCTTTTTTCCGGGTGAAACTGCACTGCAAAGACATTGTCTTCCGCAATAGCGGCGGCAAACTCAACGCCGTATTGGCAATGAGCAGTCACTTGCTGCGACTTCCCGGCTTTAACAAAGTAGGAGTGCACGAAATAGAAACGACTCAGATCGTCGATACCCTTCCATAAAGGATGCTCGACCTGACGCACCTGATTCCAGCCCATGTGCGGAACCTTGAGCGCCTCACCGTTTTCCTGCAGGTCATTACCGAAGAAACGCACGTCGCCAGGGAATAACCCCAAACAATCAACGCCGCCGTTTTCCTCACTGCGCTCCATCATCGCCTGCATCCCGACACAGATACCCAGCAACGGGCGTTCCTTGCGAACCTCTTCAACAACCTGATCAATGCCCTGAGCACGGATTTCAGCCATGCAATCACGAATGGCTCCCACTCCGGGCAATACAACGTGATCCGCCTTGCGAATGATATCGGGGTCTCCCGTCACCACAATCTCGGTGTCTGGCGACGCGGCCTGCAAGGCACCGTGAGCCGAATGCAGATTCCCCATGCCATAGTCGATGACAGCGCATAATTTACTGATGGTCATAATCGACTCCGGTGCTTACAAGGTGCCTTTGGTGGAAGGCATCACACCCGCCATACGAGGGTCTGCTTCGACCGCCATACGCAATGCCCGACCAAACGCCTTGAAAATGGTTTCAGCCTGATGATGAGCGTTAAAACCTTTCAGGTTATCAATGTGCAAAGTCACCTGAGCGTGATTCACAAAGCCCTGGAAAAACTCCCAGAACAGTTGAGTATCCAGCTTGCCGATAGCAGCACGGGTGAATTCACAGTTGAAGCTCAAACCAGGACGACCGGAAAAGTCGATCACAACACGAGACAGCGCTTCATCCAGCGGTACATAGCTGTGGCCGTAACGCACGATGCCTTTCTTGTCGCCAATCGCCTGATTAAAGGCCTGACCCAGCGTAATGCCAATGTCTTCAACGGTATGATGATCATCAATATGCAGGTCGCCCTTGCACTCAATGTCCAGATCAATCAGACCATGGCGAGCGATTTGATCCATCATATGTTCAAGGAACGGAACCCCGGTATCAAACCGGCTTTTTCCGGTACCATCCAGATTAATCGTCACCCGAATCTGTGTTTCAAGGGTGTTTCTCTCGACCGTTGCCATACGGGCCATGATCAATTCCGCCTATCGCCAATAAAAAAAGAAACCAGTATAAAGGTTGGGCAATAAATCTGCCATTTAACACAAGGAGAGCAGCTATGCCTGTTGTACTCGAGCACATAACCCAACCGACTTCGGATGATTGGGATGACCTCGAAAAGATCCGGGCTGATACAGGCGCTACGCCGGATGCTCTGGGATTCCGTAGTACCCGCCAGGATCTGGAAGGAAAACTCAACAACGATTTCTGGATTCTTGCCGGACGTTTCAATGACCGTCTGGTTGGGGCCATGCTGGTCACACGCCAGGGTAATGAACTGGAGCTGAGTCAGGCAGGCGTCCGAACCATCACCCAGCGCAAAGGAGTGCTGCACCAGTTACTGTTCTTACTGGATCGTTGGACAACGGAACATGGCCTGTCAGTCTACGTACAAGCCGATGATATGCATGAAGAACTGAAGAAAGCACTGGCTCGTCGCAATGTCGATGTCAGATAGTTTCGACCTTCGGGAAGAGCCAGCCGCTCTTCCCTCTGCATGTCTCCCTGCCCCATTTTCTTCTTGTTACAGCCTGCCCTGAAAGTCAGAACAGACACATAATCAAAACAATCTGTCTCTATTCTGAATCTACCCAAAGACCATCTGTCCCGACATACTACGCCGAAATACTCATGCTTCTTGTGCGAAAGACGGCACAAACATACGAAATGGTCTGTAATAAAATCAGAGCAATAACGACTGCTGAAGTGTTCAGCTCACTGAGCCTTCACAGCAAAAGTGGGCAATGCACAGACATCATCAAGGACCCTTTATGAACATGCTCCGTACTGCATTTATCTTTTTTGCCATGCTACTGGGGTTTCAGTCCGCTTGGGCTGAAGAGGCAAAAACACCCGCCGATGTAGTTCACTCAGCCACCAATGAGCTGATCAGTGAACTGAACAAAATGACGCCGGAACAGCGCACCGACAACGAAGTTCGACGCCTGGTCATGACCTACATCGTTCCTGCTATCGATCAGGAAAAAATTGCCAAAAGTGCTTTGGGCAAATACTGGCGTCTGGCCAAACCAACGCAGCGCCAGTCCTTTATTGACCGCTTCCGTGAGCTTCAGATTCGTACTTACAGCGGTGCATTCAAGGCCTTTAGCGGTGAAGAGCTGTCCTTTGAGAAGCCAAGACTGAATGACAAGGGCAACAAGGCGTTAGTGAAAGGCAAGCTGATACAAACCAACGGCAACGTCATTCCCATCGATTTTCGTTTGTTCCAGAGCAAAAAAGATCACCAATGGCGCGTATACGACGCTGTCGTGTCCGGTCTGAGCATGGTTAAAACCTACCGTGAACAAATGACCGAGCGCCTTCAGGGCACCAATCCTCGCAATGCCGACAAGCGCATGAATGCGCTGCTGGACGAACTGCAAGCGGAAGCCGACAAAGTCGCCGCTCGTCACCAAAGCAATAACGGTTAATTCTGCCGGGGCGGCTCTCCGCCCCATCGCAATTCCCCCAAACACTGCTTACACTGGCCACTTTTGCCATCAGTCGTGTTTTCCATGTCTCATCCTTCTCTTACCTCCGATCAATTCGCCGACACCCTGCTGCACTGGTATCAGAATCATGGTCGCAAGCACCTGCCCTGGCAACAGAACATCACCCCTTATCGGGTCTGGGTGTCTGAAATCATGCTGCAACAGACTCAGGTTGCCACCGTCATTCCCTATTTTGAGCGTCTTATGGAACGCTTTCCCGATGTGTTCTCACTGGCTGCAGCAGAGCAAGACGAGGTTCTGCACTTATGGACAGGGTTGGGCTACTACGCGCGTGGCCGCAACCTCCATGCCTGTGCCAAAGCGGTCGTTGAGCGCCATCAGGGTGAGTTTCCAAACACAGTAGAGCAGCTATCAGAATTACCGGGCATCGGCCGCTCCACCGCCGGAGCCATCGCCAGTATCAGCATGGGGGTTCGTGCTCCGATTCTGGATGGCAATGTCAAACGTGTACTCACCCGCTATTTCGCTGTTGAAGGCTGGCCGGGAACCACAGCGGTGCAAAAGCAGTTATGGGAAATAGCTGAACGTCTGACGCCAGATCACAGCTATCGGGAATATACCCAGGTCATGATGGATCTGGGCGCTACCCTGTGCACCCGCAGCAAACCGGCTTGTGGCATTTGCCCTCTTCTCCCCGGTTGTCAGGGATATTTAACGGGCAAGCCAACCCAATTCCCAAACAGCAAACCGAAAAAAGACAAACCAACCAAAGATACCTGGATGCTGATGATTCAGGCTGATGATGGCAGCTACTTGCTCAGACAACGCCCTCAAACCGGCATCTGGGGCGGGCTCTGGAGCTTCCCGGAAGCTGAGTCCGAGCAAGCGGCTCTGGAATTACTGGCAACTCAATATCCGCAAGCAGACCTGAATTCATACAGCAATCGAGAACCCTTCAGGCACACTTTCAGTCACTATCACCTGAATATTCACCCACTGCATGTCAAAACCCGCATCCAAAGTCTTCACATAGGTGAAACCGAAAGCCACTGGTACAATCCAGAACAACCAAGCGAACTGGGCCTTGCTGCACCGGTCAAAAAGCTGCTTCATCAGACACAGGAATCTTTATGAGCCGTATCGTTCTATGCCGCAAATACCAGCAAGAGCTGGAAGGACTCAATACTGCTCCATTTCCAGGCCCAGCCGGTGAGGATATTTTCAACAACGTTTCCGCCAAAGCATGGGATGAATGGACAACGCACCAAACACGCCTGATCAACGAGAAGCACCTCAACATGATGGACAAGGAATCACGCAAGTACCTGACCGAGCAGCGTGAGAAATTCCTTTCAGGCAACGACTACGACCACGCTGAAGGCTACGTCCCTGAAAATAAAGACAAATAATTCACACAAGGTGTTGACAGAACACAAAGATGCGGGTTTAATGCGTCCCACTTGAACGGCACACGCCGAACAAGACGCCCGGATAGCTCAGTCGGTAGAGCAGGGGATTGAAAATCCCCGTGTCGGTGGTTCGATTCCGCCTCCGGGCACCACGAATTTAAAAGCCTCGCTTATTAGCGGGGCTTTTTCGTTTCTGGCTTTCTGATTCATTCTGATCACCTCCCTACCCAAACGGGCAGGGGTTTTATTCTGCAATCAGAATAATCAGCGCTATCCAAACATCATCTTGATATAGGCTGCCAGCGATTCCATCGCCTTGTCGGACTGCCATTGCGCCATAATCTGATCCCCCCAGCGCGCCTGACTGGCATTGATTGCCTCCCGAAGCGGTTGATTCAGTTGTTCCTTGCTCAAGGCATACAATTCCGGCTGAACTTCTGCCAGTTTCTGAGCTTTGTTAATCGCTGTGGACAGCAAGTCATCTGGTGCTACCACCTTGTGGATCATCCCATATTCCAGAGCATCTTCCGGTGAACAGAGTTTGCCTCCCAACAAGACCTCCGTTGTGGCAGAGGGTGTCAGGCGCGAGCGCATCAACTCCATTGCCAGAGGTGGAAACGCCACCCCCACGCGTAACTCAGGCACGCCAATTCGGCCTGGCCCGGCGGCCATCAGGCGAATATCGGCTGCACACGCCATCAGGCCTCCACCCGCAATCGCATGGCCGTTCACGGCGGCAATGACGGGCTTGGGGAAGAACAACAGAGTTTCCAGAACCCGCCCAAGCTCTGGTAAAAAAGCTTCAATGTAGTCAGCGCGCCCCTGCAGCATCCGGTTAAGATCCACTCCGGCAGAAAAAACGGCCCCGGTTCCTGTCATCACCAGCGCTCTGGCATCTGAGGCCAAAATTTCATCCAGTGCCTGATAAATGGCTTGGCAAAACTCCAAATCCAGAGCACTGGCAGGGCCATGCTCCAAAGTCAGAATGGCAATATGTTCCTGATAGTTGATAGTCAGCATGGTTTTTCCGGCTTATTGATTTCTTATAATTAATAGTGAATTTCCAAACAAGAAACAGAGTATTGTCTGGCTGCTCACTTTATTCAACCGGCCGTTCCCATCGAATAGGTGCTTTGCGCCTTGCCAGAACCACCAGATGTTCACGATCAACACACTGCTCAATCTGATCCGCAGTGACTGGGTAGCCACTGCTACACTCCACACCAACCGGGATAACACCCACCCAGGTATTACGACCACTGCTCTTGGCTGCATACATGGCCAGATCAGATACTTTCAACATCGAGGGCCATTCCAGGGCAATTCTGGCTCCCGACACCCTCAAGGCAAAAAAACCGACAGAGCAAGTCACATGAAAAGTCTCACCCAAACGACCACGAAAGACATGTGCTTCAATGGCCTGACGAATACGCTCGGCCAGTGCAGAGGCGACTTCTTCAGAATTTTGCCCGGAGTCACGACACACCAGCACAAACTCTTCCCCCCCAAAGCGGGCGACAATGTCATTGTGGCGGTTAATATTCGTCAGCAAACTGGCTATTTCCACCAGCACCTGATCGCCCACATCGTGTCCATATTGATCGTTTACTTGTTTAAAGTAATCCAGATCCAGCATGAGAAAGATCCAGCCAGATTGGCCAGAGGCCTTTTGAGAGCTGAAGAAGCGTTGCAGAAAACGGCGATTGCCAAGACGGGTCAGGGGGTCGGTCAGACTTTCATCCAGAAACTTTTGACGCTCCTGTTCCAACGTATTATTAGAGGTCTCCAGTTCCTTCAACATTTCAACAAAGCTTCTCGACAGTTCGCCCAGCTCATCACCCTGATGCAACTCCAGAATTTCCTGACTGGAACGGGTGCGCTTGAACAATTCAGTCTGGTGTTTCAGCGTTAAAATCGGTTCAACCAGCGTCCAGCGAATCACAAAATAAGCGCCGCCTACCACCAGTATGCCAACGATCACCACCATGATCAGCGATAACTTAATCAACTCCAGTGCCTGGGCATAATACGGGCGACCGTGTTGCAGGCTGATCCGAAGGCTTTGCCCGGTGCTGTTTAAAAACGGCATGGAGCCACGAATCACACTGCGCTCCCGGCTCAGAAATTCAACATTGGCAGTCGATGCCGAATGATCTGCCAGCGTGAATTGCAAAGGCAGAACCAGTTCTTTGGAGAGACGTTCTTCCATTGCCAGATCCAGCCACTTGCCAAAGTAGATACGCCCTCTCGCAACACCCTCGCCAACGCTGGGCAAGATGTCGCTGGACGCAATCAGCAAGGTTTTTTCATCAACCAGCAATAAGCCACGACTCTGAACACTGGCCAATAATGCACGTAACTGCTGACGCCCAAGCCGTGTTTTGGTCAGATCATCCGGCAATACCTTGACCAGCTCACCATCCTGGTCAACGAGAGCAATCAGATTGGCCTCAACATCTCCCAGCGTTGTATCCAGCAGGTTGGAACGTTCATAGGCCGGGTTTTTGTTCCATACATACGCATAGGTATCATCCCATTGCCCCCAATCCACAGCAAAGCTGTGCAAGCGATCAACCTCCCCCTTAACCGCGTATTGCACTCGGGAAATCTCGGTAGTCAGCTCCTGACGTTCGGCCTCGGCAATTCCGGGCAGCACCATCCAATAGATTGTCAGCACAATGGTGCCAGCCACCAGAACAAACAGCAGCGCCAACCCGGATAACAGCTTTCTGCGGATATGCATTGAATCTCCCAGCCCAGATAAATGTGACACACCTCACATTTATCATACTGCCATCATTATTTTTTTGATAAAAGACAACAGAACTGGCGGGTTTTGACGCATCCCGACACGAATCAAAGCTTCAACGTTACCGGGTCAAAATACATTTCATGCAGCCATTATTTTTTCTCGGTGGTTGCCCATTCCTGCCAGATCTCATAGCCGTTCACCACAATGTGAATGGCTAATGCCAGAACCACGGCAACACCAATCGGCAGCAGGCCGCGCCATTCCAGCAGGAAGAAGCCGCTGGAGAAAAGCAGGAATGCGGGATAAAACAGGGTCCGTTTCAGAACCAGTTGCAGTTTTGACATCAAAATCTCTCCAGGAATTTATTTGGTTATGAATGAGGATCGCTTGCGCCAATCAGCAGGTTGCTGCTTGATGGATTCCTCAACTGACTGGAACCGTTATCAGACTCGTCTTTCAAAGCCACACCAGACAACTGGCGTCGATCCGACTCCAGCAGCAAGTACATCAATTTGTGTGTGGCTTCTTCGTAACTCAGCCCTTCCTTACGCACGTTAGAGATGCAATTGCGCAAGGCATCGTGTTTGCCACGTTGAGGTTCAAAGGTGTAATACACCCCAAGGGAATCCGGTGAACTCAGACCGGGCCGTTCACCAATCAGCATCACCAACATCCGAGCCTGCATCAGCTCACCAATGGGATCACCGATGGCAACCCGGCCCTGCTCGACCAGACACACACTGTCAATGCTCAGCTTCGTACCGTCCAAAGCAGAGTTGAGTGACGCCATCATGGGCACAGCGTGTTTCTGTACTGCCAGCGATGACAGGCCATCGGCCACCACCAGCACAATGCTTTTCTTTTGAACAGGCAGGCTGCTCAACAAATCGGCACTGGTGTCTGACAGTTCGCGGCCGAAGTCCGGGCGTTGCAGGTATTCAGCGCGGTGGGACGCCTTGCTGCTTAATCTCAGAATATCGCCGCTGTACACCTGTTCGATATCCGCCTGGAGCTGTTGAAAATCCAGCGGCAAATGCACCGCATCCCGCGCACGGGCGTGCGCCAGTTGAAATGCCAGATGTGCCTGCGTTGGCAGGCTCACACCAGCCCGCCCCAGACCAATGCGAGCATCGGTGAAATTACGCAGCGTTTGCCACGGGTTATGAACCAGAATATCGGCTGACTGACTCATCCGGCGTTGCCTCCGACCACGTGTTCAAAAGATTTCGGTAACGACTGATTGCCATAAGCCAGACGATTCTGTTGATCAAAAATACCGATGGTTTGCAGCCATTGCTCGAATTCGGGTGCGGGTTTCAAATTCAGTAACTTGCGAGCGTACAAGGCGTCGTGGAATGAGGTGGTCTGATAGTTGAGCATGATGTCGTCAGAGCCGGGAATCCCCATGATGAAGGTGCCGCCTGCCGCCGCAAACAGAGTCAGCAGGTTGTCCATATCATCCTGATCGGCCTCAGCATGGTTGGTGTAGCAAATATCACAGCCCATCGGCAGGCCCATTAACTTGCCGCAAAAATGATCTTCCAGACCGGCGCGAATAATCTGCTTGCCGTTATAGAGATACTCAGGGCCGATAAAGCCCACCACGGTGTTGACCAGCAACGGCTTGAATGCACGCGCCACGGCATAAGCCCGCACTTCGCAGGTTTGCTGATCCACGCCGAAATTGGCGTTGGCAGACAGCGCACTGCCCTGCCCGGTTTCAAAATACATCGCATTGTTGCCAACGCTACCGCGACCTAACGACTGTCCGGCGTCATAGGCTTCTTTCAGAATACCCAGATTGATGCCAAAGCTGTCGTTGGCTTTTTCGGTTCCGGCAATGGACTGGAAAATCAGGTCAACCGGTGCGCCCCGATTGATCGCTTCAATATGCGTGGTGACGTGAGTCAGCACGCAACTCTGGGTTGGGATTCCGTAATGCTGGATCACGTCGTCCAGCATCATCATCAAGGTGGTCACCGCTTCGATGTTGTCACTGGCGGGATTGATGCCGATCACAGCATCACCATTGCCGTAGAGCAAGCCGTCCAGTACTGAAGCGGCAACGCCCGCAGGATCGTCGGTTGGGTGATTCGGCTGCAGGCGGGTCGACATCCGTCCCGGCAAACCAATGGTATTACGGAAAGCAGTTGTGACCCGACATTTGGAGGCCACCAGCACCAGATCCTGAAGGCGCATGATCTTGCTGACGGCGGCAGCCATTTCGGGCGTGATACCGGGTGCAATCGCGCTCAGTGTGGCAGTATCTGCCTGTTCGCTCAGCAGCCAGTTGCGGAAATCTCCAACCGTCAGGTGCGCAATTGGGGCAAACGCTGCCGCGTCGTGGCCATCTATGATCAGCCGTGTGACTTCGTCGGTTTCGTAGGGAATCAGAACTTCGGACAGGAAGGTCTTGAGCGGCACATCGGCCAGCGCCAGTTGTGCGGCCACTCGCTCCTGTTCGTCTCTGGCGGCCACTCCGGCCAGGCAATCACCGGATCGCAAGGGCGTTGCCTTCGCCATCAGCATCTTCAGGTCATCAAATTGCCAACGCTGCTGACCTAGTTGAATCTGATACGTCATCTGTTCCGGTGCTCCGAATCTGAGTCAGAAAACAAAAAAGCCGATCCGGCGGGATCGGATCGGCAAGGTCTTGCGGGCATATCAATCGTCGTGTTTATCAAACGCGTCTTTTTCGTGCTTGATAATGGCGGCCATAAAGCCGACAAACCCTGCGACAGCCAAGGCACAAAAAATGGCCATCATGGTTGGGTTATCCGCAAAGGTGAAATACGCGGCAGCGCCTTCCCAGGTCGTAATGGGCGATGAATTCATGTGTGTATCCTCAATATCCGGTTTAAGTCGAGAGCCACAGGGCAAGCCCGGTGACTCCGTCGGTTTGATTCAGGCCAATCAGCTCAATGCACCATTGGCTGGCAAGCTGTTCTCGTTTGCAGGCTGTGTACCTTCCACGATGTCACGGGCAGGTACTGTCTCGGGATACGGTTGAGCCGGTATCTCCACCAGATCCAGACCTGCTTCTTCCACATTTGAAGGCACGCGCAGCATGTTCATTTTGCTCAGCAGCAGAGACACCGCATAGCCAGGAATAAAGCCTGTGACGGCCATCACCACCGCACCGATGAACTGGCCCATCAGAGTGATTTCAGGCGCGCCTTCTGGCGTGTTCGGATAGCCGGAAGCAAATACGCCCACCAGCACCACACCCAGGAAGCCACACCAACCGTGTACCGCCACAGCGCCAACGGCGTCGTCGATACCAGCCTTCTCAACCATTTTTCCCACCAGAGGCATGGTCAGGCCGCCGCAAATGGCCAGTACGAACGTCAGACCCGGATAGTAGAGATCCAGACCAGCAGCCACCGTGATAATGCCTGCCAGACCACCGGACATGGTCATAAACGGCTCACGAGAAGTCAGGTATGCACCAATCACACCACCGGCAAAGCCCATCAAGGTGTTGAACGCAAACGCCGACAAGTTGGTCGGATTGCCATAAATCGTCGTCCAGCCTGTCTCGCCACCGTTAAAGATGATGCAGCCGCCGAGGAAGCCGAAAAAGCCGACGATGATCATCATCAAACCAATCAGTGCCATTGGCAGGTTGTGGGGCACGATCGCCATGGCCTTGCCATTAACAAACTTGCCGATACGAGGCCCAAGATTGATCAACACACCGAGCGAGAAGAAACCAGCCACTGCGTGTACCACACCGGAAGCACCGACATCGTGATAACCAAGATCCAGCAGCAGCCAGCCGTCCGGGTGCCAGCCCCAGGCACCGGCCAGAATCCAGACCACCGAGCCGACCAGAATGGTCAGAATCAGGTAGGCACTGAGACGAATACGCTCAATCACTGCACCGGACATGATCGAACCCGTTGTGGCACCAAACAGTGCGAAGGCGGCCCAGAAAATGCCGGTGCCCATGTCCTGAACGTCCGGCCCCATGCTGGTTGACCATGGCAAGGCAAACGCCGCATCCACTGGCACCAAACCACCCGGAAAGGCGTTGTAGATCCACCAGCCGAAGAAGTAGAACGTCGGAATCACAACCGACAGGGTGAGGATATTTTTCATCCCGGAAGCCAGCGCATTCTTGACTCTGGAAGCGCCAATTTCATAGGCCAAAAAGCCCGCGTGAATCATGAACATAATGGCGGTACACCACCAATAGAACACCTCCACATTCATTGCCTGATGCATTTCGAAAGCCGCTTTCAAGGCTTCCATTTCTTCTGCAGTCATGGGTATTCCCCTATCGGTTCTGTAATGAGAAATCGGATCGTCACAGGCGGCTGCTCTGCAAATACCGTGACGACTAAAATATTCATTTCAGGAATACTGCACAGGCAATGCCAATCATCAGAACTGTCACTCGTCACGGAATCACAAGCGCGATTGACAGCATTGGCGAACACACAAGGAGTAACCGGGTCGATAAGAAGAGATAGAAGGGCTGGACAGCGACCAACATCATCGCTTGTTGTCAGAACCCCCCTGCCGTTACGTGCACCATTTCGGTACTCCGGCATCACCAGCGGGCCTTATTACAGAGCCAGGGGCAAGACTGCTATAACACCGTTGGCACACCGCCAGAAACGCCTACAATAGGCGGCGAATCGGCTACGACCAATGGCGCATTGCCATTCATTTGTCACAGCCAGTGGTTATACCCGTATTCCGGTTTGAATCATTAACGAGGAGAGACTCATGTCCAAACGCACCAAAATCGTAGCGACTTTAGGCCCGGCGACCAGCACGGATGCCATTATCGAACAGCTGATCGAAGCCGGTGCGAATGTTTTCCGACTGAACTTCTCTCACGGTAACGCGGATGATCATCGTGATCGGGCTGAAATGGTGCGCCGCGCTGCACGCAAACTGAACCGCTTTGTCGGCATTCTGGGTGATCTGCAGGGGCCAAAAATCCGCATCGCCCGCTTTGCCGATCAGAAAGTGCATCTGGACGTTGGCCAGAGCTTCACACTGGATGCCACGTTGGACACAAACGCCGGAAACCAGCAGCAAGTCGGTATTGATTACAAGGCACTGATTGAAGACGCCTCAGTGGGCGATATCCTGTTGCTGGATGATGGCCGCGTCGAGCTGGAAGTCACCAAGACCTTCCCGCACAAGCTCCACACCGTGGTGCGCATTGGCGGCTGGCTGTCCAACAACAAAGGCATCAACCGTCTGGGTGGCGGCCTCTCAGCCAAGGCGCTGACCGACAAGGACAAAGAAGACATCAAACTTGCTTCGGAACTGGCGGTGGACTATCTCGCCGTGTCTTTCCCTCGCGATGCCGAAGACATGAACGAGGCACGCGCCCTGCTGAAGCAGGCGGGGGGCCATGCGCATCTGGTGGCCAAGATCGAACGGGCAGAATGCGTTGCTGACGATGACACGCTGGATGGCATCATCAGCGCGTCGGATGCTGTTATGGTCGCCCGTGGTGATCTGGCGGTCGAAATCGGTGATGCCGAGTTGGTCGGTGTGCAAAAGAACATCATTCAGCGAGCACGTTCCCTGAACAAGCCGGTGATCACCGCAACCCAGATGATGGAGTCGATGATCGACAGCCCGATGCCGACTCGCGCCGAAGTATCCGATGTGGCCAACGCGGTACTGGATTACACCGACGCCGTAATGCTGTCGGCTGAAACCGCCGCCGGAGATTACCCGGTTGAGGCGGTAGCAGCCATGACGCGTATTATCGAAGGGGCCGAGCGCCAACCTCTGGCCAAGCGCTCCAAACATCGTCTGTACGAAGACTTCACATTCATTGAAGAAACCATCGCCTTGTCGGCCATGTACGCTGCCAACCACCTGACAGACGTCAAAGCCATTATTGCCCTGACCGAGTCGGGGGCCACACCGCGCCTGATGTCACGCTTGCGCACCGCCGTCCCCATCTTCGCCTACTGTCGCCGGGAAGATACCCAGAACCGCGTCGCACTGTATCGGGGTGTTGATACCATCCCTTTCTACGCCGACCAGTTGGCACCGGAGGACATCACTCCATCCGCCATTCGGGTTCTGAAAGAGAAAGGAGCGGTGGTGCCCGGTGATGTTGTGATCCTGACACGCGGTGACTACCTCAACGCCGAAGGTGGCACCAACACAATGAAAGTGGTGCGCGTCAACTGATCAGCACCGAGGCACTGGTGCGATTCTGGCTCTGTTTCCACGCCAGTGCCGCACCTTGCAATCCCGGTTCGTGTGCCACGCACAAATGCACCGGGATGGCTTCCAGGTATTCCTGATAGCGGCCTTTGTTCAGAAAGCCGCGCTCAAATTCCCCTTCCCGTACCAGATGTTGCATTCTGGGCAAAATACCACCGCACAAGAAAACACCACCGCACGCGCCCAGCGTCAGCGCCTGATCCGCCGCCACACTGCCAATAATGTACAAAAACCTCTCCCAGGCCCGGCGGGCCAGCGAGTCGGGTTCGGCCAATGCCTGACAACTGATTTCAGCCGCGCGCAATGGCAAGGTAGGCACACCTTCGTAATAGCCAATCGCCAGATACAAGGTTTCCAGCCCAGAGCCTGAGACGATGCGTTCAATCGACACCCGAGGAAACAAACGCCGGAAGTACATCAGAATGACGTCATCCAGATCATCAGTCGGCCCGAACGACACATGCCCTCCTTCTCCCGGCAACGCCAGCCATTCACCGGCATGATTCACCAGACCCGCGACGCCCAACCCGGTGCCCGGCCCCATCACCAGATGATTGCGTTCTGCCCGACGCACTCCCGGTTTAACCGACACCAGGCTCTGGGGCTGGAAACCATCGTCCGCCAATACGCCCATGGCCAGCGCCTGAGCACTGAAGTCGTTCATCAGCAGCACACTTTTCAGATTGGCTTCTGCCAGAATGCGTTCCCGGTCAAACACCCAACCGCCGTTTACCAGACGCAATGTCTGACCTTCTGCCGGGCCTGCGATGGCAAGACTGGCTTCCAGTTTGAGACCTTCCAGCCCGATGCGCTGCAAATAATCGGCAATGGCTTCCGCCAGCCCCGGATACCCGGCCACTGGCAAGCTGGATATTGCCGATACCACGGGTCTGGGGACACTGCCATCCATCACACCAAAACGCGCGTTAGTCCCGCCAATATCCCCCACCAACACCGGGTGGCCAAACGTTTGAACACTCATGACTAGAAGAGTTACCTGATTGCTGAATACCACATCCTCGAATGTCACTCACCTGGACATCAATGGCCTGCTGAAGTGGCGATGCCCGTTACAGGCACCTATAGTGGTTCCAGGCACATTGATCGCCGTACATTGCACTCAACCAGACAGCGAGGATGACTTATGTTGGGGCTGATTTTTACAACACTGGTGGACATGGTGGAAGAAAAGTTTTCACTGGAACTGGCGGATGAAATTCTGACGGAAGCCAACTTTCCCCATGGAGGCGCTTACACCGCCGTTGGTTACTACGATTTTGACGAAATTGTCACCATGGTGACCTTACTCTCGGAGAAAACCGGCATCCCGCCCGAGGAACTGATTCGCGCTTTCGGCACCTATCTGTTCGAGGGCTTCACCGAAACCCACGCCCACTTGCTGGACGGCAAGCAATCTTTGTTCTCGGTTCTGACCAGCCTGGACAACGACATCCACCAGCAAGTGCTCAAGCTCTACAACGAAGCCAGCCTGCCCAGCTTTCGGGTGCTGGGCCAGCAAGAGCACGTATTAACGCTGGAATACACCTCTGAACGCCATCTGGAACCCCTCGCCGTGGGGCTGATTGAAGGGGCGGCCAAATTTTTCGGGCACGACAATCTCGACATCCGGCAGGAAAAAATCTCCGACAACACCACGATTTTTACCGTCACCATCTGACCCACAGAACACCGGGCTGCCACACATTCATAGCCCGGTTACTTATTCATACAAAACTTCATATAAAACCTATATCGAAAAATATTGATATAGATTTCCCATGGCGCTACCATGCCGCCATGCCTGAAATCGTTAATGCTCCACACTTGCCACTGAACCCCGACCAACTGGTACAAGCCTGCCGTGCTATTGGCGATCCGCTGCGCATGCGCATTTTTCAACTGCTGGGACAAGGTTCATTTGCGGTACTGGAACTTTGCGAATTACTGGACGTCAAGCAATCGAGCCTGAGTCATCATTTGAAGACCTTGGCCAAGGCCGGGCTGGTCACGACCCAACGCGAAGGCAACAGCATTTATTACCGCCGTCCGTTATTGGTAGGAAGCGACCCCTGGAGTCATTGGTTGCGTACTACCATGCGAGCCGCTGATCAGATGACCGACAACAGCTTGTCTGCTGCTCTGGATACCTTGCTGTCGGAGCGCGCCAAAGCCTGTGCTGACTTTTTTGCCAACAATGCGGATGCCTTTCAGGAACAACAGGATCTGATCGCATCGTTTGAGCAATACGGCGCAACCTTGCAGACAGTTTTACAGGATTACAGTGGCCATACCGGGCGGGCGCTGGAAATCGGCCCCGGTGACGGTGCTTTGCTACCAGCGCTGTCACAGCATTTCGACCAGGTCATGGCGCTGGATATTTCCTCCGCCATGCTCGACAAGGTGACAAGTCGCATTGAAGCCGAACAGCTCGACAACGTCACCACCTGGCTGGGCGATACGGATTCCTTGCTGCAGCAAGACAACACGGCGTATCAACTGGCTGTCGCGAACATGGTGCTGCACCACGTTCCGGCACCACAAACGATTTTTCGGGAAGTCAGCAAGCTGCTGGCTCCCGGTGGCACGTTTCTGGTAACAGATCTGTGTCGCCACGATCAGCACTGGGCCAAAGACAGTTGCGGCGACTTATGGCTCGGATTCGAGCCGGACGACCTGACACACTGGGCCGAAGACGCCGAGTTAGGCATCGGCCAAAGCCAGTTTCTGGGCTTGCGCAATGGATTTCAGATCCAGTTCCGATTGTTTTACCGCACCTGACTGTTTATCACACCTGATGACAGGTGTACTGAATCACCAAATACATCACCCAACGGCGACCAACGCTGTTTTATTTGAGGGTAACGAGAATGAGCGAATATTCCGTATTTACATCCGAGTCGGTATCTGAAGGCCACCCGGACAAAATGGCTGACCAGATTTCCGATGCGGTGCTGGACGCCATTCTGAAGGACGATCCACACGCACGGGTTGCGGTAGAGACCATGGTCAAAACCGGTATGGCCATCGTTGCCGGTGAAGTTCGCACCAGCACCTACGTGGATCTGGAAGACCTGATCCGTGACGTGATTCTGGACATCGGTTACAACAGCTCCGACGTGGGCTTTGACGGTGCTTCCTGTGCCGTGATCAATGCCATTGGCAAGCAGTCTGCCGACATCGCCATGGGCGTTGACGAAGGCAGCAACAAGGATCTCGGTGCTGGCGACCAGGGCCTGATGTTCGGCTACGCCTCCCGTGAGACTCCGGTTCTGATGCCTGCACCGATCTACTACTCTCACCGTTTGGTGGAGAAACAGGCCGAACTGCGCAAGAGCGGCAAACTGAGCTGGTTGCGCCCGGATGCCAAATCCCAGGTAACGTTGCGCTATGAAAATGGCATGCCAGTGGCGGTTGATGCCGTGGTGCTGTCGACCCAGCACGATGAAGGCGTTGCCCTGAACGATCTGCGTGAAGCGGTAATGGAAGAAATCGTCAAGCCGGTTCTGCCAGCCGAGTGGCTGCACGCCGACACGCTGTATCACCTGAACCCGACGGGTAACTTCGTAATTGGCGGCCCAGTGGGTGACTGTGGCCTGACAGGTCGCAAGATCATCGTTGATACCTACGGCGGTGCCGCACGCCACGGTGGCGGTGCATTCTCTGGTAAAGACCCCTCCAAGGTTGACCGTTCCGCCGCTTACGCAGGCCGTTACGTGGCCAAGAACATCGTTGCGGCCGGTCTGGCCGAACGTTGTGAAATTCAGGTGTCCTACGCCATCGGTGTGGCCGAGCCGACTTCCATCGCCATCAACACCTTCGGCACCAATACCATCGCCGAGGACGCCATTGCCGAGCTGGTGCGTGAGCACTTCGACCTGCGCCCACAAGGCATCATCGACATGCTGGATCTGCGTCGTCCAATCTACCGTGCTACCGCTGCCTACGGTCACTTCGGTCGTGAAGAAGACAACTTCACCTGGGAAAAAACCGACAAGGCTGCTGCACTGAAAGCAGCTGCTGGCCTTTAAACCAAGAATTTATCTAACGCATTCATTTGCAAGGGTTAAACGATGTCGTTTACAGATTACAAAGTTGCTGCTCAAGACGCTGAACAGTTCGCCAAAGATGCAGCCTGGGGCCGCAAAGAAATTGAAATTGCCGAAGGTGAGATGCCTGCATTGATGGCTCTGCGTCGCAAATATCGCGACAGCCAGCCATTGGCAAACGCCAAAATCATGGGCTGTATCCACATGACGATTCAGACCGCCGTGTTGATTGAAACACTGGTCGATCTGGGTGCTGATGTGCGCTGGTCATCCTGCAATATTTTCTCCACTCAGGATCACGCCGCAGCGGCCATCGCAGCGGCTGGCATTCCGGTTTTTGCCTGGAAAGGTGAAACCGAGGAAGAGTTCCTGTGGTGCATCAAGCAGACCATTCTGTCCGAAAAAGACGGCAATGAAGTCTGGGATGCCAACATGATTCTGGACGACGGCGGCGACCTGACCGAGATGGTTCACAAGGATTTCCCGGAACTGCTGAACGATATTCACGGCATCTCTGAAGAGACCACCACGGGCGTTCACCGCTTGCTGGAAATGATGGAAAAAGGCGAGCTGAAGGTTCCGGCCATCAACGTCAACGATGCCGTCACCAAGTCCAAGAACGACAACAAATACGGCTGTCGTCACTCTCTGAACGATGCGATCAAACGCGGCACCGACCACCTGCTGAGCGGTAAAAAAGCGCTGGTCGTTGGCTACGGTGACGTGGGCAAAGGCTCTGCAGCATCTCTGCGTCAGGAAGGCATGATCGTCAAGGTGAGTGAAATTGATCCTATCTGTGCCATGCAGGCTTGCATGGACGGCTTTGAAGTGGTTTCTCCGTACCTCAATGGCCTCAATACCGGTGAACTGGCGTGCATCGACGCTGACTTGCTGGGCAAGACTGACCTGATCGTGACCACCACCGGTAACGTCAACGTCTGTGACAAAAACATGCTGCAAGCACTGAAAAACGGTGCTGTTGTGTGCAATATCGGTCACTTCGACAACGAAATCGATACCGCCTATATGCGCGAAAACTGGGAGTGGGATGAGGTGAAGCCTCAGGTACACAAGGTTTATCGCAACAAGGCTGACAATGATCACCTGATCCTGCTGTCTGAAGGTCGTCTGGTGAACCTGGGCAACGCCACAGGCCACCCATCCCGCATCATGGACGGCTCTTTCGCCAACCAGGTACTGGCTCAGATTTACCTGTACGAAGCCAAATTTGCCGATCTGAACGCAGACGAAAAAGCTGCGGGTATCTACGTTAAGGTACTGCCGAAGAAACTGGACGAAGAAGTCGCCAAAGACATGGTCGAAGGCTTCGGTGGCGTGATCACCCAACTGACTTCCGATCAAGCCGACTACATCAACGTCGATGTGGATGGCCCCTATAAGCCAGAGGCTTATAAGTACTAGGTTGAGAGCAGCCGGAGGCTTATAAGTACTAAAATACCGATCCCGGTATCTGAAATCCAAAAGCGGCCAGCGGCTAATGCCGATCAGTTAAGCACTGATCGGCATCCTTTTCGTCTGGTCGGATACTTCTGCGGCCTCGCTTTGACCACTCTCGGATACG
>JAILXU010000025.1:0-32919 GCA_045430275.1 Oceanobacter sp.
AAAGTGAAAAATTCATCGGACAACTATGCTGACACAGCGGGTATATAATGGGACCCCTGAAGGAAACCAAAACATTAAAAAATCTAGAGGTATTGTAATGGGAGAAAATTGGTCAGAAAACATAGACGGAATAGATAACAGAGTAATTTATGGAGAAGACGTCAGAAAAATCAAAGGTCTTATAAATATAAAAGGAAACAACAACTACATATTTTTTGACAATAACAGCATACTAAATAACATATCAGTCACAATAGAAAGCAACGACAACTACATATATATAGGAAAGCGTTCAAGAGTAACGTTTAGATGCATACAAAAACTCACAAATGGAAATAAACTCTATATTGGAGACGATACATCTATCGGCGGCGCCAATATAATAAATGGTGAAGGAAAACATATAAAAATAGGGAATGACTGCATGCTTTCATACGGAATAGACATAAGAGGGACAGATTCTCACGCCATATTTGAAATAAAAAACAATGAAAGAGTAAACCATGCAAAAGATATCATTATTGACGATCACGTTTGGATTGGAGCTCATGCTACAATATTAAAAGGCACTCACATAAGAAAAAACTCTGTCTTGGCAATTAGGGCAGTAATATCTAATAAATTAGAAAAATCCAATGTTGTTTTAGCCGGAAACCCTGCGAGAATAGTTAAAGAAAATATAACATGGGACAGACCTCTGCTGGGATAAAAATTCAAAAACAACCTCTACTTCTTTGACAGTATTAATTTTGAAAAATAACGATAAAAATTCTTCCATAGTAGAGTTTTACCAGACCTTGATAACTTGCAGAAAATCAACTCTTGTACAGTTATTTCAGGTCTTGAATAAGCGCCAGAACACCGACTCACATATACAGGATAATCAATTAGCGAACCCGCACACAATTGTTGCAATGAGAGCATCCGATTACGCCGGATGTTAGGAGTATAATCCTCTGTCAGCCCCCAACCAGAATAAAATGGCTGTCCATAACAATAAACGGTCTTTTCTCTAATCAGAGCCTCAAAGCCCATAAGAGAAGTCATCGTATGTACTTCATCGATTTGCTCAAGCATCTGCATACCATCAGCATTCAGAACCACTTCATCACAAAGGCTGTTTAATTCATTCCAATCACTGTCTTTTTTCCTCAAACCGGCAACAACATCAGGGTGTGGTTTATAAACAATGTAACTGCCTGGATTATTCCGACGTACAATCTTTAATAACTGAGAATTTGTTCGAATATCCTGGCATCCTAGCCTAATAGATGCATCACTCGGAACTTGTCCAGGCACCAATATTACTTTTTCATTAATGTTTTTCGGACGCTTCCAGTCACTCCCTGACAGGTTGTATTTGGATAATTTACTTTTAACAATTGACGTCCTTAACTGCTCAGCTCGCTCCAATTCTGATTCTGACCACTGAGATTCAGAGAGAATTTTTTCCAGGCAAGATGGACGTGTAGCATCATAATAAATTCCCAGATCATCAATAACCCAGGAAAGAGGTCGAACCAAATCAGCCCCCAAGCCTGAGGAGCGTAGAAAGCCATCTTCAATACGAAGCACCGCTTTGCAAGCATCAGGAGCCTCTTTACTCCCCCACACAACAGCGACGGCTTCAGAAGGACACTTGTTTTTATTTCTGACAAAGCGAATGCTATAACCAGCCAGAAATTGTCGAACAAAAGGCTTCTTCCAGCGTGAAAACCCAATAGCGCACATAGGGGCATTCAAGTATTGGAATCTTTCTCGCATTCTTCTCTGTAAACCAACCCAGGAAATAATGCTTTCTACTTCACATAGCTCTCCGGTCTCAGGTTGAGTGTAATAGGCATATTTTACCAGAGCTGAAAATACCAGTTGCTGAAAAGTAACAGGGGTTTTATAACGCCGATTAAGGGAATCACTGCGATCATCAGTCAAGCCCCAACCGGCATAAAATGGCATACCAAAACAGGTGACTTTTTTATTCCAGATTAGTGCTTCAAAACCAATTTGAGAAGTCACCACATAGACATGAGAGGAGTGTCTAATCAGCTTTACAGGGTGGCAGGCTTCATTGATGACCTGAATACGGTGGTGATTTTTTAATTTATCCAGATCAAAGTGACCACACCGGGATCGTGTAAAAGCATCCGGGTGGACTTTTAATAATATTTTGCTTTCCGGGTATTCATTAAGAGCGGCTTCCAACGCTTGTTGAAAACTGTCTGATGCTGCCAACCCACATTCAATGGATGAATCACCAGCAACCTGATCAATTACGAGCACATAGTTTTCAGGTAATTCCCCGGAATATTCTGGAGAAGCATTGTATTTAGAGACTTCTTCAGCTTTCCATTGCTCTATTAATGCATCCGCTCGGAGAACTTCATCATGCTCAAGAGGCTGCTCTATAAGTTGTTCCAGGCGAGAAGGAGTCCTGGCATCGTAATACATGCCACGATCATCCAGCAGCAGGGACAGGGGTGGATCTTCTCTCTCAACGGAGCGAATAAACCCATCTTCCAACAGATAAAATGGCTCCTGATTCCGCTCAGCTTTTGCCTGAGCAGATAGACCACTGCGTTTCTTTCCCCAACCAAGCCAGCATCGCCGATCATCAGAATGACCCGCAGCACACCGCAATAATGCTTGTATAACCGGATGTTGACGAATAGGGCGAGAAGTAAACTCAGGAGAGCCAAGTGCAAGCAGTTGCCGTTCTTTTTTTATTATCAGGCTCACTGGCCGAACTCCATGACATTCGATTCTCAAATATTCTGGAACTATAGCCAAATCATAAAATGGGAACCAGTGTGTAGTCGACTTTGCCTGCCAGCGGGCCATCCAGAAAAGCGAGTCGGGGGCCATTTACAATCTGGGGGCTGGCGAAGAAGTCACCAATCGGTATCTTGTGCAGCAGCTTTGTCGCTGTATGAATCGGCTGTTCAGTATAGATAGGAACCTGACACAACGCTTTCCCATGGCCACAGCAGCACAGCGTGGTCAGGCTGAAACACTGATCCACTACGTTGCTGATCGTCCCGGTCATGATCTGGCGTACACCATGGACACCACTCTGTCACAGCAGGTTCTTGGATTTCAGCCACAACTGGCTCTGGAAGCGGGTCTGGAGCAGACGGTACGGGCGGTGCTGCAACCAGCAGCTCGTCATCCAGCCTGATCAGCTCAATATCACTATCCAGATTCGGTAGTTGTTGGTGCAGGAAGGCGAGAGTTTCCGGGTACGGATGGCCAATCAAGACCGCCAAGCCTTTCTTGCGCGCCAGCCGCACGGCCTGTTTGAATTGCCGTGCCAGAGCTTCGGTACGGGTATCGTTGTCCAGAAAGACATGGCGTCGCAGGTTGGGAATATTGGCCTCCCTCGCCGCTTGCTGAGCCGTGGTTTTCACCGTGGTGCGACTGTCGATAAAAAACAGGCCCTGTTCTGCGGCCACAGTCATCAGGATATCCATCGCTGTCCGGTTTTCTGTCAGACGGCTGCCCATATGGTTATTAAACCCCTGAACATGCGGAATGCTGACCAACCCATCCCGCATGGTCTGCGCCAGTACATCATGAGACATCCTGCCATTCACGCCACCCGGCCCCAGCCTGGCACCGCTGTGATTGCTCATCGGTAGATGCAGCATGATGGTATGACCCGACTGATGAGCTTTCTCGGCGTATTGAGCCGCAAAGGGCGTGTGTGGCAGAAAGGCCAGGTTCAATGGCCCCGGTAAGGCCAGCACATCACGGCAGCCTCTCTGGTGATAGCCCAGATCATCAATAATCACCGCCAGACGCGCATTTTCTGCCTGGGAAACCAGAGGCATCAAGGTGGTGGCCAGTGCCGTAAAAAAAGAGAGCCAGCGCCACGAACGACGCTGGCTATCAGAAAGCCGCTTCATAAGATGCTCTGACTGCTTACCCTTCGTTGCCAAGGCCGCTTCTGACAATGGTCATACCTCGCAGAAGCGTATGCGCTTCGTATAACTGGAAGTCACGTTGCAACAGTTCATCCGGGCCTGCCCGCTTGTCGTCTCTGTTGGCATCGGCGTCTTCAGGATTGCTGAGATGACCCTGTAAATCGGCTTCTTTAAGGCGACGAACGCGCTTGCGAGGCGTGACATCACTCTGGGCAACCACAATATCCGGTTCGATGCCTTGGGCCTGAATGGAACGACCACTGGGCGTAAAGTAGCGAGCGGTAGTCAGCTTGACGGCCTTGTCATTGGCCAGCGGCAATACGCTCTGTACCGAACCTTTGCCAAAGGAGCGAGTGCCCAGAATCACAGCGCGGTGGTGGTCTTGCAACGCTCCGGCCACAATTTCGGATGCCGAAGCCGAGCCGCCATTGATCAGCACCACGACGGGCACGTCCGCTGCCGCCGTTTCCGGGGTCGCTTTGTAGCGTAGCTCGGAATCCACCGCCCGACCTTCGGTGTAAACAATCAGGCCGCTATCCAGAAAAGCATTGCTGACATCCACGGCAGCACCGAGGACACCACCGGGATTGTTGCGCAAATCCAGCACAATGCCGTTGAGGTTGCCGTCTTCTTTCCAGCGTCGCAGTTTTTTCACCAGCTCCTTGCCGGTGTGAGCCTGAAACTGGGTAATCCGCAGATAGCCAATATCGTTGCTGAGCAGGTCGCTGCGCACACTGGCCACTTTGACAACCGCGCGTTCCAGCTCGAAATCGAGCAACTCGGCTTCACCCTCACGGCGTACTTCCAGATGAATCGTTGAGCCTGGTTCACCACGCATGTTTTCGACCGCTTCCGTGATCGACATGCCCATGACCGATTTGCCATCCAGCGTCACAATCAGATCGCCAGGCTGAATGCCTGCTCGCTCAGCCGGAGTGTCATCAATGGGGGATACCACCAGAATCAGTCCATCCTGCTGGCCAATTTCAATTCCCAGACCACCAAATTCACCGCTGGTGTTTTCTTGCAGGTCATTGAAATCCTGTGGCTGTAAATAGGAAGAATGCGGATCGAGGGAACTCAGCATGCCCTGAATGGCGTAGCTGAACAGGGTCTCATCGTCCACTTCCTCGACGTAAGCGCTGCGAATACGCTCAAACACTTCCGCAAAGTTACGCAGTTCGTCGAGCGGCATTGGCGGTGTGGCTGTCGTATTGGCTTCCGGCCCGGCAGCATGGGGGGAAGCGGGGTGATCGCTGGCCTGAACACATGGGGCCAGGGAGAAACTCAGGGCAACAAAAGCCAGAAATGATCGCATGGGGTGTCTCGGTGTAAGAAGTCTTTTGAGCATGGCACAGAATCCTGAAAGAGCTCAAGATCAGCCTGCGGAACCGGTTCAAGCTTGATCGGTTCCAGGCTAACGCTTGAGCCAGGCAGCCGGATCTTGTGGGCGGCCTTTGTAACGGATTTCAAAATACAGTCGAGGTTCCGCAATTCCCCCACTTTGTCCACTGCTGGCAATCACCTCGCCCTGATTCACCCAGCTCCCCACTGGATACAGCAGCGCCTGGTTGTGGGCGTACAAGGTGAGATAATCGTCACCGTGATCCACAATCATCAACAGCCCAAGTCCTCGCAAAATACCGGAATACACCACCTGGCCATGATGCACCGCCTTGACCGGCGTTCCTTCCGGCACGCTGACCATCCAGCCTTGCCAGCGCCCGACACCTTCATGATTGCGCTGCCCAAAAGCGTGCAGAATACGGCCACTGTCCAGCGGTCTGGGCAGTTTGCGTTTAAGGCTTTTGAACGGACGAGCGTCG
The DNA here is from genome assembly GCA_045430275.1 of Oceanobacter sp. Lineage (GTDB taxonomy): Bacteria > Pseudomonadota > Gammaproteobacteria > Pseudomonadales > Oceanobacteraceae > Oceanobacter. The sequence goes on from JAILXU010000025.1 coordinate 5,747, forward strand.
TCTTTACGGGCGCTGTTTTCCACCAGTAGACGAATCTCATCCAGCAGCTTTTCCAGTCGTTGCCGGTCGGCCTTTTTCTGTTTGAGCTGATCCTTGCTTGAGCGAATCTGTTGCTGCAACTTCACCAGCAGTTTCTTTTGCTGCTGTTTCTTGCCTTTCACAGACTGGCGCTGTTGTCGCAACGCGGTCTGGGTTTTCTGTAGACGCGTTTCTTGCTCGTGTATGACGTCTTCTATCCGAGCCAGCTTGTCGAGTTCCTGAATAGTGCTCTCGATCTGAGTCATTCGGGCACGATTAAAGTATCGGAAGTAGGTCAACATACGCTGAGCGTACTGAGGGTCATCCTGATTCAGGAGCAGCTTGATCGCACCTTCATTACCCACCTGATGCGCGGCCCGGAGCTGTTGCTTGAGCCGCAGGCGGTAGCGTGCTTGCAGCTCACCGAGCTGCTGCTGTTCCCGTCGGAGCTTTTTTAGGCGGGTCTGCTCCTCCCCAAGCTGGCGTTTGGTCGCTTCTATTTTCTTTGCCAGCTCGGCAATTTCCTGATCCGTACTGCCCAGTGCAGCACTGATCTTGCCATGCTCATCACTGGCTTCGTTCAGCCAGCGCTGTAACTTGGCAATGTCAGCACGCAAGGCATCCAGCTCGGCCTGGTCGTCAGCCCATACCGGGCCAGAAACACTCAGTGAAGCCAGCAGGACGCTGGCCAATAGCAGACGGATCATGGTCTTGGCCTTGTGAGTTATTCGTAGCTGACCAGGCTGTCACCGGTCATTTCAGCCGGTTGCTCCAGCCCCATCATGGTCAGCAAAGTCGGGGCAATATCGCATAAACGACCTTCGCTGATGCTGCCTTGTTCACGTTCTGTGACGTACACCAGACTCACCGGGCCAGTGGTGTGCTGAGTCATGGGGCGACCCTGATCATCCAGCATTTGTTCGGCATTGCCGTGGTCAGCCGTGATCAGACACTCACCACCCGCCGCCAGAATCGCTTCAACAACCTGGGTCAGAGCGTTATCAATCGCCTCTGCCGCCAGAACCGCCGCGTCGAACATGCCGGTATGACCGACCATATCGCCATTGGCGTAGTTGCAAACGATCAGATCATAGCCACCGTTATGAATGGCATCCACCAGCTTGTCCGTGACTTCCGGGGCACTCATTTCTGGCTGCAGGTCATACGTTGCTACGTCCGGTGATGGCACCAGCACACGGGTTTCACCGTCGTATTCCGCTTCACGGCCACCGGAGAAGAAGAAGGTGACATGGGCGTATTTTTCCGTCTCGGCAATACGAAGCTGTTTCATGCCCAGATTGGAAACGTACTCACCCAGACCATTGACCAGTTTTTCCGGCGGGAAAGCACACTGAGCCGGAATGTCAGCAGCGTATTCGGTCATCATCACAAAGTCGGACAACGCCGGGCGAGTCTTGCGCTCGAAGCCATCAAAATTGTCTTCGACAAAGGCACGAGTCAGTTCACGGGCGCGGTCAGGGCGGAAGTTGAAGAAGATGATGCTATCGCCATCGTTGACGGGCGCGGCATCGCCAATGCGAGTAGCCTGCACAAATTCGTCGTTTTCATCACGTTCATAGGCCGCCGCCAGTGCTTCCGCGCCGTTGGCCGCAGAGAAAGGCGCAACGCCTTCAGTCATCAGTTGATAGGCTGGCTCAACACGATCCCAGCGGTTATCACGATCCATGGCGTAGAAACGACCCACGATACCGCTCAGACGTGCGTTACCCAGCTCGGCACAGGCCGCTTCGGTAACAGCGATGGAATCGGCAGCAGAACGCGGCGGCATATCACGACCATCCAGAATGCCAGTGACGTACACACGTTCCAGACCACGCTCTTTAGCCATCTTCAGCAGCGCGACCAGATGCTCTTCATGAGAGTGGACACCGCCCGGAGACAGCAAACCGGTCAGATGCAAAGCACCGCCAGCAGCCTTGGCCTTGTCCATCGCGGCGATCAAAGCGCTGTTCTGCTGCAGCTCGCCATCAGCAATGGCTTTATTGATGCGGGTGAAGTTCTGATACACAACGCGACCTGCGCCCAGATTCATATGGCCCACTTCGGAGTTACCCATCTGGCCGTCCGGCAGCCCCACTGCCGCACCCGAGGTCTGGATCAGCGCGTTAGGGAAACGATCCAACAACGCATCCCAGGTGGGCGTATCCGCATTGGCGATGGCGTTATTGTCGGTTTCGGTACGATGGCCCCAGCCATCCAGAATGATCAGGGCAACAGGTGCCGGGCGAGTGGACATAGTTGATTACACCGTGAATAAGAAGATTGACGGCGTCGATTGTACTGAAACCCTGAGGCAAGGCACAGTCTGCTGAATGGGCAATCCTGTTTGTTCATCAAATACCGTTTGTCAGCAGTCTTTCCATAACATGGTTGTCTCAAGCGGCCACGCAGTGTTTTCTGGCCCCTGCCAAGGCTGGACACCTCTGGAGTAAGTATCAGGCGTCATCAAACTGTCATGGCAGCATGTACCAATGCCCCACATTTTCCATGTGCAGTTTTTCACCAGCCCGCTAGAGGCGTTTCAGGTGAAACGCTATACTGCGCGCTGATTTTTTACCGACGTTGAAAAAGTTATGGATCAGTTGTTTGAATTTATTGGTAATCACTGGTGGCTGGTGGGTATCTGGGGTGGATTTCTGGCGGCACTGATGTGGGATAACAACCAGCGCGCCGGGCAGAGCGTTTCAACCGCTCAGGCAACCGCCATGATCAACAAAGAAAATGCCGTGGTGCTGGATATTCGTGACAAGAAGGATTTTGCAGAGGGCCATGTCGCCAACGCCCTGAATATTCCCTATGCCAACCTGGCAAAACGCATGAACGAGCTTGATATCCACAAACATCGCCCCATTATTCTGGTATGCAAGACGGGAACCACCGTCAGCGTGGCTGGAAAAATGCTCCGGGAAAAAGGCTACAACGCCTTGCGCCTGAGTGGTGGCATGATGGAATGGAACGCACAGAACCTGCCTGTCGTCCGCAAATAAGATTGAATTGGCTCGCAACCCAACTTTAAGGAATCTCTCCCATGGCCGAGAACGAAACGCCACAACCACAGTTTGCCCTTCAGCGTGTATACGTCAAGGACGCCTCCATCGAAGTCCCGAATGCACCGGTGATCTTCACTCAGGAATGGCAGCCTGAAATCAAGCTGGATCTGAACACTGGCGCTCGTCGTCTGGACGACAAGCACTTTGAAGTATTCGTCAAAGTTACCGTGACGGCATCATTGGGCGAAGACACAGCATTCCTGGTTGAAGTGATGCAATGTGGCCTGTTCCTGGCTGAAAACATCCCGGATGAGCAGCTCAAGCCAATGATGGGTGCCATGTGCCCGAACATCCTGTTCCCATACCTGCGTGAGTCTGTTGACAGCATGGTCATCAAAGGCGGTTTCCCGGCTCTGATGCTGGCACCGATCAACTTCGATGCCCTGTACCAGCAGCGTCTGCAGCAAGAAGCTCAGGAAGCCGTTGAAGGTGAAGGCGAGAGCGAAAGCACTCACTGATCACTGCGCGCCTGACAGAAGATCCTCCGCTGGCCAAGCCACCGGGGGATTTTTTATGCCTGCATTTTGAGCCATCTGCTCACCATTCTCTGTACCCCTCCCCACCAACCAACGCAGTGAACTTTCTGTTGGTCTATGCTTTCCAAACGGATAAGTCAGTTCACAAGACACGACTTGCCCGACCACTCAGAGAACGTTTCAGTTTCCAGTGTTGGACGTACGGAGGATCCCGTTATGTTTGAACCCATGGAACGCACCGGTTTGCAGGATCTGCATTTCTGGCACGACCCCGAGACCGGCTTGCAGGCAATTATTGCCATTCACGATACTTTGCGAGGCCCCGCCATTGGCGGCTGTCGCTTTATCTCCTACCCATCCATTGATGCCGCCGTTCACGACGCCACCCGTCTGGCACAGGGCATGAGTTACAAATCAGCCCTCGCCGGGCTGCCCCACGGTGGCGGTAAATCCGTCATTATCAAACCCGACCACCTGGATGACCGAGCCGCTCTGATGCGAGCCTTCGGACGCTTTGTGGATTCACTAGGCGGGCGTTATATCGCCGCCATGGACAGTGGCACGCAAGTGACCGACATGGATCAGATTGCTCACACCACCCCCTACGTCACCTGCACCAGCGCGATGGGTGATCCGTCGCTGTCCACCGCTCTGGGCGTCTTTTCAGGCATCAAGGCCAGCGTGCATTTTCTTAACCAGCGGCAGGATTTAACCGGCATTCACGTGGCGATTCAGGGATTGGGTCATGTCGGCTACGCCGTGGCTCGCTTGCTGCATCGGGCCGGAGCAACACTCACCGTCACCGACATTGACTCACGACTGGTACACCACGCTTGCGCTGAATTTGACGCTCAGGCGGTTGAGCCGGATGACATTTATGGCGTCACCGCTGACGTTTTCTCGCCCTGCGGTCTGGGGGCCATTCTGAATGCCGAAACCATCCGCCAGTTGAACTGCCGCTGCATCGCCGGTTCTGCCAATAACCAGTTGGCCGATGACCAGTGTGGTCAGGCATTGCACGATGCCGGTTTGCTCTACGCCCCGGATTATCTGATCAATTCCGGTGGCCTGATTTTTGTCGCACTGCAACACGCCAATCATCACGAACGCCTGATTCGTCACAAGATCGGCGCCATTCACGACACCTTGATGGCGCTCTATCAGGAAGCCGACGACACCAATCAACCCACGCATCGGATTGCCGACCAGCGCGCCGAAGCCATCCTCAAACACGCCGCACAATCCCAACACCAGGCCGCCTAGGAGGTGACTGATGGACACTGTATTTCAGGGTGACATTCGCCATCGCTGCTACCTGTCACCACACGGGGAAGCTCTGTGCTCCCTGCCCGAATGGACACAGCAACCCGACCGGTTACTGCGCTACTACCGCAACATGGTGCTGGCGCGCCAGCTCGACTACAAAATCATCGCGTTGCAGCGGACAGGCCAAATGGGCACCTACGCCTCTTTATTGGGTTCCGAAGCCATTGATGCGGTGGTCGGTGAATTAATGGCCGCCGATGACGTACTGGTGCCCTATTACCGCAATCATGCCTTGCAACTGTTGCGCGGCACTCCCTTGTCGGACGTTCTGTCCTACTGGGGCGGTGACGAGCGCGGCAACGCCGCCGTCGAGATGCGCGAAGATTTCCCCAACGCGGTTCCTATTGCGACCCAGGCTCTGCACGCCGCCGGAGTCGCCACAGCGTTCAAGATTCGCAACGAAAAGCGGGTGGCCGTCACCCTCTGCGGCGATGGAGCCACCTCCAAGGGTGATTTTCCCGAAGCCCTGAATGTGGCCGGAGCCTGGCAGTTGCCGGTCGTATTCGTGGTCAACAACAACCAGTGGGCCATCTCGGTGCCACGCCAGATTCAGTCCGGGGCTGAAACGCTGGCTCAGAAAGCCTTTGGGGCCGGTATTCACGGCGAGCAGGTGGACGGCAACGATGTGATTGCTCTGCACGAAGCGGTGCAGGAAGCTCTGGAGCGCGCTCGTAGCGGCAAGGGAGCCACGATGATTGAAGCCGTCAGCTACCGCCTGGCAGACCACACCACCGCCGACGACGCGACTCGTTACCGCGACAGCGACGAACTGAAAGCCGCGTGGGAACGGGAGCCAATCAAGCGTCTGCAAACCTGGCTCCACCAGCAAGGCTGGTGGGATGAAACCCAGGAAAAAGCCTGGATCGAGGAAACCGGCCAGATCATCCAGTCCGGGATTGATGATTACCTCGCCCGCCCAGCCCAACCCGTCGAACACCTGATCGATTACCTTTACGCCGAACTGCCCGATGCCTTGCAGGAACAGCGCGCGCGTCTGATTCGCAACGCCCAACCCGGAGGAAGCCGTCATGAGTAATGCCATCACCATGATTGAAGCTGTGAATCTGGCGCTGCAATCCGAAATGCGCCGGGATGAATCTGTGGTGGTGCTGGGTGAAGACGTCGGCGTCAATGGCGGCGTGTTCCGCGCCACCGTGGGCCTGCGTGAAGAGTTCGGCATCAAACGGGTACTGGACACACCGCTGGCCGAAACCATGATTGCCGGTCTGTCGGTGGGCATGGCGACTCAGGGCCTGAAACCCATCGCCGAGATTCAGTTCATGGGCTTTATTTTCCCCACCATGGAGCATCTGGTCGGCCACGCCGCCCGTCTGCGCCACCGTACCCGTGGGCGTCTGAGTTGCCCGCTGGTGGTGCGCGTTCCGTATGGCGGCGGTATTCATGCCCCGGAGCACCATTCCGAAAGCACCGAAGCCCTGTTCGCGCACATTCCGGGGTTGCGCGTGGTGATCCCATCGTCACCGGCACGCGCCTATGGTCTGTTGCTGGCCGCCATTCGCTGCCCTGATCCGGTGCTGTTTATGGAGCCAAAGCGTATCTATCGCCTCAACGCCCAGCCAGTACAGGACAACGGTGAAGCGCTGCCACTGGACACCTGTTATACCCTGCGCGAAGGCTCGGACATCACTCTGGTGAGCTGGGGAGCCATGATCAAGGAAACCCTGGAAGCCGCCGAGCTGCTGGAACAACAGGGCGTCAGTTGTGAGGTGATTGATGTGGTCACGCTCAACCCTATCGATCACGACACCATTCTGGCCTCTGTCACCAAAACCGGGCGCTGTGTGATCGTACACGAAGCCCCCCGAAGTGGTGCTGTTGGTGCTGAAATTGCCGCCACACTGGCCGAGCGCGGCTTGCTCAACCTGCAAGCACCGATTGCCCGCGTCACGGGCTACGACACCGTCATGCCGTATTACCGCATGGAAAACCACTACATGCCCAACACCACCGATATTCTGGAGGCGGTGAAAGGCACTCTGGAGTTCTCATGAAGTATTTCAAGCTACCGGATCTGGGCGAAGGTCTGCCCGAAGCCGAGATTCTCGAATGGCATGTCCGCGAAGGCGACGACGTCAGCCTCGATCAATTATTGGTCAGCGTTGAAACCGCCAAGGCGGTGATTGATATTCCCTCGCCTCAGGATGGCACCATCGCTCATCTGTTCGGGGCCGAAGGCGATACCATCCACACTGGCGAGCCATTGCTGGAGTTCGCCGGGGAAGAAGACGACAGCGGCACCGTAGTGGGCGAGCTGAAACAGGATCAGGGCAAATCCGCCAGCGCCCCGACCGAAGAGCACTTCTTTATTGGCGCAGCGCCCAGTTCACGCAGTGCTGCTCCGCACAGCGCCCCTCCGCAGATGACACCGGCGGTGCGTGCTCCGGCCAAACGTCTGAATGTCGACATCAACCAGCTCAGAGGCAGTGGCCATCAGGGCCACATCACCCCGGACGATATCGAACGCGCCGCCCGCACCGATCAGGCCCACGGCAAGGCCGAACCTCTGCGCGGCGTGCGCAAGCAGATGGCCCGCAATATGGCGCTGGCACACGCAGAAGTGGTGCCGGTGACGCTGTGCGAAGACGTCGATGTGCACCACTGGTCAGCCTCCGAAGACATCACCCTCAGACTCATTCGGGCCATCGCCTGTGGCTGTCAGACAGAACCGGCTCTGAATGCCTGGTTCGATGGCCAGCAACTGGCGCGCCGAGTGCAGGATACGGTGAATCTGGGCGTCGCCGTGGATACCGAGCAAGGATTATTTGTACCTGTCATTCGTGACATCGCCAATCGCACACCAGAAGACATCCGGGCCGGGCTGGATCGACTGCGACAGGACGTGATCAAGCGCACCATTCCCCCGTCTGAATTGCAGGGCGGCACCATCACCCTGAGTAACTTTGGCACCATTACCGGAGACGTGATCGCTGGACGCTACGCCACCCCGATTGTTATACCGCCCACCGTGGCTATTCTGGGTTCCGGGGTGATCCGTGATCAGGTCGTGGCCTGGCAAGGAGAGGTCTGTGTTCATCGCGTATTACCGCTGTCACTGACGTTTGACCACCGGGCCGCCACCGGAGGCGAGGCAGCCCGCTTTCTGCGCGCCGTGATCAAAGACCTGTTACAGCCCTCTGAATAAAACGCTAACCCAACCCCGTCACACACGGTGGAATATGAGCATACGGACATGCTTTCCACCTTCCTCCGCTTGTCTGGCATCGTCGGAGCCGCTACTGTTTGCCCCGCAATCGTGGGGGTAACACAATGACATCATCCAATAACAATACTGCGTTCGACTTTGAGCGCTCTCTGGCTGAACTGGAATCCATCGTTCAGCAACTTGAAAGCAGCGACTTGTCGCTGGAAGCATCCCTCAAGGCTTTTGAACAAGGCGTGGTGCTCACGCGTTCTTGCCAGCAGGCGCTGTCCCAGGCAGAGCAGCGGGTACAACTGCTGACGGAAGAACAGGGCCAAAGCCGTGCCCAGCCGTTTGAACGTGACCACGATGGCGGGCCGTTCTGATGCAGCAACAGATTCAACAAGTGCAGGAACGGCTTCATCAGCAACTGGAAATGGCCCTGCAGGCACTCGATATTGCCGACGACCGTCTTGCTGCGGCCATGCGCCACGGCTTGCTGAATGGCGGCAAGCGTGTGCGGCCATTTTTGGCCTACGCCGCCGCAGAAGCGCTGGGGGGTAACTGGAACAGAGTCGATCCCGTGGCCGTCGCCATGGAAATGATCCACAGCTACAGCCTGATTCACGATGACCTGCCCGCCATGGACGATGACGACTTGCGCCGTGGACAGCCAACCTGTCACATCGCCTTTGACGAAGCCACTGCGATTTTAGCCGGTGATGCCCTGCAAACAGCGGCATTTGAACACCTGAGCCGATCCGACCAGTACCACCCGGAGCAGGCCCTGCAACTGATCCGAATGCTGGCTCGTGGAGCCGGAGCCGCCGGGATGGTTGCCGGACAAAGCATCGACCTGAATCACGTTGGCAAGCGGATGACACTGGCTCAACTGGAAAACATGCACCGCCACAAGACCGGCGCACTGATTCGCAAGTCGGTACTGATGGGCGCAACCACCGTGTCCTTCCCTCTGGATGACACCCTCACCAACGCCCTGACAGCCTACGCCGACGCCATCGGGCTAGCCTTTCAGGTGCAGGACGACATCCTTGATATAGAAGCTGACACCGCCACGCTGGGCAAAACCCAGGGGGCTGACGAAGCTCTGAACAAGCCCACCTACCCGGCGTTACTGGGCCTCGATGGCGCTCGTCGCAAAGCCGCCGACTTATGTCAGCAAGCTCACATGGCTTTGCACGCCTTGCCAGGTGATACACAACGGCTGCAACAACTGGCGGATTACATCGTCAATCGCCGCTACTGAACCCCCGCGACACCACCGAGTGACGATGTAAGACTAATCGTCACCGGCTGCACTCTACTCATTGCCCGCACCAGCCGTTAGAATGTCGCACTTCTGCAGTCGGTCATGGGCCGACCGCGTGTCCCAACCGAGTGCACCTGCGCACGTCGTCCACGGAAGTATTTCCTGATGTTTACCGAAATTCCGACCACACGCCCTGAGACACCCTTACTGGATCAGGTCAATGAGCCGTCCGACCTGCGCCAACTTGATCTGGAGCAGCTCGAACCCTTGTGCCGGGAATTACGTGAATTTTTGCTCTATAGCGTCGGTAAATCAGGTGGACACTTTGCGGCCGGTTTGGGCGTCATCGAACTGACCGTGGCGCTGCATTATGTGTTTGATACGCCGAACGACCGTCTGGTCTGGGACGTGGGTCATCAGGCCTATCCTCACAAGATTCTGACGGGTCGTCGTGAAGACATGCCCAAAGTACGCACGGCTGACGGCCCGGCGGCTTTCCCACACCGGGATGAAAGTGAATACGATACCTTTGGTGTCGGGCACTCCAGCACCTCCATCAGTGCAGCACTGGGCATGGCTCTGGGGTTCCGTCACAGTGGCAGCGATCAACAGTCCGTGGCAGTGATTGGCGACGGTGCGATTACCGCCGGAATGGCGTTTGAAGCCATGAATCACGCAGGGCACGAAAAAGCCAACATGCTGGTGATTCTGAACGACAACGACATGTCGATCTCTCAAAACGTCGGTGCCCTGAACAAGTACTTCACCCGTATCTGGGCCAGCCGCACTTACAGCGCTGTGCGCAGCAGTGGCAAGAAAGTGCTGGAAAAACTGCCTCCCGCCGCTTGGGAACTGGCACGCCGCACCGAAGAACACATGAAAGGCATGGTCGCTCCGGGCACCTTGTTTGAAGAACTGGGTTTTAACTATTTCGGCCCGGTGAATGGCCATGACATCAATGAGCTGGTGCACACGCTGCAAAACCTGAAAGACATGCCAGGGCCGCGCTTTCTGCACCTGTTCACTCGTAAAGGGCATGGTTTTGAACCGGCAGTGGATGACCCGATCAAATACCACGCGCTAAAACCGGCGGCACCCGCTGGCACACAGCCCAGCGTGAAAGTACCGACCTACTCCAACATTTTTGGCGAATGGCTGTGTGATATGGCCGCCATCGACGAGCGTCTGATGGGCGTTACCCCGGCGATGCGCGAAGGCTCCGACATGGTGCGCTTCTCCTATGAGTACCCGGATCGCTACTTTGACGTGGCCATCGCCGAACAGCACGCCGTCACACTGGCTGCCGGTATGGCGTGCGAACAACTCAAGCCTGTGGTGGCGATTTATTCCACCTTCCTGCAACGCGCCTACGACCAGTTGATTCACGATGTTGCGCTGCAGAATCTCGATGTGCTGTTTGCCATCGACCGCGCCGGGCTGGTGGGTGAAGATGGCCCAACGCACCACGGAGCCTACGACCTCAGTTACCTGCGGTGCATTCCCAATATGGTGGTGATGACACCATCCGACGAAGCCGAGTGCCGCAATATGTTGTTCACCGGTTATCAGCATCAAGGCCCGGCTGCGGTACGCTATCCACGTGGCAGTGGCACGGGTGTCACAACGGATGAACCCATGACGGCTCTGCCCATCGGCAAGGGTCTGGTACGCCGGGAAACAACCGCTACCGACCAGCCCAAAGTTGCTTTAGTGGCGTTCGGTGCCCCCACGAAAGAAGCCCTGAAAGCCGCAGAAACCCTGAACGCAACGGTTGCGGATATGCGCTTTGTAAAACCGCTGGATACAGAATTACTGCTGCAACTGGCCGACCGTCATGAACTGTTGGTGACACTGGAAGAAAATGCCGTGATGGGCGGTGCAGGTTCTGCTGTACTGGAAGCTCTGGCGAGTGCCGGAATCAGCAAACCCGTGATCACTCTGGGCATTCCTGATCAGTACATCGAACAGGATTCACCCGCCATGCAACATGCACTGATCGGGCTGGATGCCAACAGCATTATTGAGCGTGTGGAACAGCGTATCAAAACGCTGTAATGAGAAACGGGCAGGCCGCCGCTGGATGCTGGCGGCCCGATCAATCAGATTTCGTCGTCCTGATGCGTCAGGGTTGCTGCCGTATCGGACGGAGTACCTGGCGTCAGAGCAGTTGGCGTCAGAAAGTGACCCAGCTTTGAGGCCTTGGTATTCAAATAGCCGTCATTGTGCGGGTTGCGACCCACTTCCAGCGGCACCCGCTCGGCCACGGTCACACCGGCACCACTGAGCGCTTTCACCTTGCGCGGGTTGTTGGTCATCAGACGAATCGCCTGAATGCCCAGATGCGACAGCATCGGCTGACACATGCGGTAGTCACGCATGTCGGCTCCAAAACCCAGCGCTTCATTGGCTTCGACCGTATCAGCACCCTGATCTTGCAGGTTGTAGGCCTTGACCTTGTTCAGCAGGCCAATACCACGACCTTCCTGGCGCAGATACAACACCACTCCCCGTCCGGCTTCGGACACAGAACGCAGAGCTTCTTCCAACTGGAAGCCGCAATCACAGCGCATGCTGAATAGTGCATCGCCGGTCAGGCATTCCGAGTGCGCACGGGCCAGTACCGGTTCACCATTGCCAACATCGCCCATGGCCAGAGCAATATGTTCTTTGCCAGTCGCGGTTTCTTCAAAACCGTGCATGGTGAATTCGCCAAAGGGCGTAGGCAGCTTGCACGATGCGATGTATTCGATAGTCAACTTGCACATCTCCGGTTAAACAGGCGGCGTAGTCTACCAGTGAAGTAGAGAACTGCCCATTGTGATACAGAAATGTCCGAATGATTCCCTCTGAAACAGGGTGTTGCAGAAACCGGAGCTATCCGGGTTAGCCCATCAGCCCTGCGGTCAGTTGCAATACGATCCACGCCATCACACCCGCCAGCACATCATCAATCATGATGCCAAAGCCACCTTTGACGCGCTTGTCGAGCCAGTTGATAGGCCAGGGTTTAAGGATGTCAAAAATGCGGAACAGCACAAACGCATACACCACCCAGAGCCAGCCTTCTGGCACCAGCAGCAGGGTTAGCCACATGCCAATCCATTCATCCCAGACAATGCCGCCGTGATCGTGAACCCCCAGGTGCTCGGATGTACGCTCGCAAATCACCACCCCGAACGCCAGACCGGCAATCAGCACACCGAGGTACGGCAGCAAGGGCATGCCATCCAGAAACAACCACCAAATTGGCAAGGCTGCCACCGTACCTGCCGTGCCCGGCGCTTTCGGTGACAGACCCGAACCCAGGCCAAAGGCCAGCCAATGAAACGGATGAGTCAGTTTGACAGCAGACATAAAGGCTCCAGAACACGAGTCGGACAGAATCAGAGGGTATCGATTGGATCAACATCCAGATGCCAGCGTACTTTACGCGAATCAGGACGCTGTTGCAGAAAATCCACCAGCGGGTCTAACACCGCATGCAAACTGCGCCGATCCTGGCAGTAAAGCTGCAATTGATGCCGGTAACGCCCGGCACGCCGCTCCATAATCGCCGGAAACGGCCCCAGCAAGGTCAAAGGCTCCATCCTCGAGTGGCCTTTCTGACGCCAGTGTTCCTGCAGTCGCTGCAGAAACTGACGTGCTTGTTGCAAACATTGCTCGGCCAGATGGCGCTCGCGCGCTTCGGCCCGCACCAGCACCATATGACTGAAAGGCGGCAATTGCTGTTGCTGGCGCTGCTCTAGCTGGTTCAAAGCCAGGGCGTGATAACCCTGATCGACCAGCAGATTGAGCTGCGGATGATCGGCGTACAGGGTTTGAATCCAGACATCCCCCGGTTTTTGCTCACGTCCGGCCCGACCCGCAACCTGCAGCATCAGTTGGGCGGTGTGCTCCATACCGCGAAAGTCCGCGCTGAACAACCCGGCATCGGCATCCAGCACCACCACCAGCGTCACTTGCGGGAAATGATGGCCCTTGGCCAACATCTGGGTGCCAATCAGAATCCGCGCCCCCGGCTGATGGATCTCATCCAGCAGGTGATCAAACGCCTGCTTGGTACGCACCGTATCCCGATCAACCCGAGTCACCGGCATGTCTGGAAACAGCGACATCAAAGACTGCTGCAAGCGTTCGGTGCCCTGACCCACCGCCTGAATACGCGAGCTGTGGCACTCGGGGCAACTCGTGGGAATCCCCTGCTGAAAATCACAATGATGACAATGCAAATGCGGCGGTGACTGGTGCAAGGTCAGACGAGCATCACAGCGACGGCATTCCGCCATCCAGCCACAGTCCTGACACGCCATCAACGGCGCATAACCACGCCGGTTGATAAACACCAGAACCTGTTGCTGCTGCTCCAGATGTTGCTTCATGGCCGCCAGCACAGGCTGGGCCAGGCCGTGAGTCAGTGGTCGATGCAAAATATTGTGCAGTGTCATGCGGGGCAGGCTGGCCGCTCCGGCCCGCTGCGTCAGACGCCAATGCTGATAACGTCCGGTCAAGGCATTGTGCAAGCTTTCCAGCGCCGGAGTCGCCGACCCAAGCACCACTGGCGCAGCCGCTTTGCTGGCTCGTACCAGAGCAAAATCCCGCGCCGAATAGCGCAAGCCATCTTGCTGTTTGAACGAGGCATCGTGCTCCTCGTCCAGAATAATCAGCCGCAATTCCGGCAGTGGTGTGAACACCGCTGAGCGCGTGCCAATCAGAATCTGTGCCCGCTGTTCCCGACATTGCCGCCAGGCTTGCAAGCGCTCACGGTCATTCAGCCCGGAATGCACCAGCGCCACTGGCACCTGAAACCGACATCGGAAGCGTTGCACCGTTTGTGGTGTCAGGCCGATTTCCGGCACCAGCACCAATACCTGCCCATTGGGGAACTGTCTCAGGGTGTGCTCGATCAACTGCAGATACACCTCGGTCTTGCCCGAACCGGTGATGCCTTCCAGCAAGTGCGCCTGAAATCGTCCCAGGCTGTCGACCATGCCATCCAGAGCGGTTTGCTGCTGATCGTTCAGACAATGTGATTCAGCCGTCTCTCTCTCCAGCGGCGGGCCTGGCAGTTGCCAGTCATCTTCAATCAGTTGGCGCTGCTGCAATTGCTGTAATTGCTTCAGTGAAAACCCCTGACACGTCAGTTGCGCGTGGGGCCAGAGGGGCTGTTGCTGGAACAATTCCCACAATGCCTGCTGCCGCTTGCCTCGCAGTATCGGCGGTTCTGAAGGCAATGATTCAGCCCGGCACCAGACCCGTTCATCCGCGTCTGACAAGGTGCAGCCCTGACGCAGCATGGCAGGCAGCATCAGTTCCATCACGTCACCGATGCTGTGGTGATAATACGTTGCCAGCCAATGGCCCAGTGCCAGGCTGTCGGTATCCATCAAAGGCTCGGTATCCAGCACCGATTCCAGCGGCTTGAGCTTGCCCTGAGGTACGTCGGTTGAGTCAGATGTGCCCAGTACAATGCCGGTCAGCAGGCGAGAGCCGAACTGCAGTCGCACCCGCATACCGGGGAGGTATTGAGCCTGCGTCGTCCCGGCAACGGGCAAATAATCAAACGACCGGCGCAGCGGTACAGGAACCGCTACTTCTATTACAAAAAATGACATTCAAAACTTGCCGCAAGTAAAGGCTCTGGTATTATGCGGCCCTTATTCCCTATGCATAAAGGCCGTCAGGTTAACGCGGTGGGAATAGTACCGAAATCAAATCAATCAGTAACGCGGTGCCTGATCCATTCGCTGACAGGTAGCGGCGTGAAGATAGCCGAGGTGTTTCATGCAAGATGGTATCCATCCAGAATACTCCGAGTTAACCGCTACTTGCTCTTGTGGCAACGTGGTTACTACTCGTTCTTCCAAGCCAGGCACCATGTACCTGGACGTTTGTTCTGCGTGTCACCCGTTCTACACGGGCAAGCAGAAAGTTGTTGATACAGGTGGTCGTATTGACCGCTTTAAAAAGCGTTTCGGTGGTTTTGGCAAGAAGTAATCCCTGTTTCTGCCCAGAACGCCGTAACAAAAAACCCGCTGTCTCAGCGGGTTTTTTTATGCCTGTTATTTATTCCGTCAGTCACATACCGGGCATGGGGATAAAGCCGGGCAGCGCTTTGACGCGATCCATCCAGGCGCTGATGTTGGGATATTCAACCAAATCAATACCGCCCTCCCAGGCCACGGCCAGATACGGGAAGATGGAACAGTCAGCAATCGTCGGACGTCCCAGCGACAGCCAATCGTTAGTCGCCAGATGCTGTTCCATAAACGGCAGAATAACACCGCTGACTTGCAGCGTGCGTTCCTTATCCAGCGGGATACCAAACTTCTCCACCAGACGCGCGGCGTTGGGGCCATTCTGGATTTCATTCGCGGAGTTGGACAACCACTGCATCACATCTCCCTGCTCGGCAGCACTTTCTGGCCACCATTGAGGCGCTCCATGCTTGTGTGCCAGATACACCAGAATGGCCTGGGAATCGCGCAGCACCACATCGCCATCCACCAGCACCGGCAACTGTCCCAGCGGATTCAGGCCAATAACCGGCTCCTGCTTGTGTTCACCCGCCATAAAATCAACCGCCACCAGCGACAGATCAATACCCGCCAGGGCAGCGAACAATCGAACCTTGTAGCAATTACCAGACAAATCCAGGTCATACAACGTCATTGTGATTCTCCTCAGTCTTTTGAACGCTTTATGCGCAGTGTGGTTACGTCGTGAGCAAGTGACATCACCCGCTTTATCGACAGAATCAGTAAACTATTTAAGTTATTCTCAATAAATGGCTTTCACTTGACATATTTATTCAGCTTTTTGCACAGATGAAGGGTCGTATGGACAAGCTCAGAGGGATGACAACATTCGTTACTATTGTGGATTGCGGCAGCCTGTCAGCCGCTGCCGAGCAACTGAACCGCTCACCGTCGGCCATTGTACGAACGCTGGCCGAGCTGGAAAAACATCTGGGAATCCGACTGCTGAATCGCAGCACCCGACGCTTGTCATTAACCGACGAAGGACGAGAGTATCTGATCCGCTGTCGCCGTATTCTGGCGGATATTGAAGAAGCCGAATTTGTACTCGACAGCCGCAAACAGGATCTCAGTGGCAAGCTGAGTGTGACCGCTCCGGTGCTGTTTGGCAGCCTGCACATCTCACCGCTGCTGAATCGCTGGTTGCAGGAACAGCCAGGCATGACGGCAGAATTAACGCTATTGGATCGTATTGTTGACGTGATTGAAGAGGGCTTTGATCTGGCTCTGCGGATTGGCCAGTTGTCAGATTCGTCTCTGGTTGCCATGCCATTGGGGCACGTTCATATGGTGACTTGTGCCAGCCCGTCCCTGATTGCACAACGGGGCGTGCCATCGCATCCGTCCGAGCTGGGTCACTGGCCAGCCCTGACTTCCAGCAATCAAAATGTACAGTGGCATTATCAGCAAGATAATCGGGTGATCACACAGCAGGTGATGCCAGTGCTGACCAGTAATCAGATCGAGCCAGTACTGGCAGCCGCCATCAGTGGATTAGGCGTTGCAAGAGTGATGTCGTATCAAGCCAGAACGGCTCTGGAACGCGGTGATCTGGTGCCCTTGCTGGCAGACTGGGGAAGTGCCGACATTCCGGTGCAGTTTGTGTATCCGCACAGTCGGCTGATTTCGCCGCGCGTGCGCCAATTTCTCGACTGGGCCGCACCGCAATTGCGAACATTGCTGCAGCAGCCCATCTTGCCCACCACAACACACTAGCCGCGATGGTCAGCCACAAACGGGTTGGTCTGGCGCTCAACGCCAAAACTGGACTGAGGCCCGTGCCCCGGGATAAACGTCACGTCATCACCCAGCGGGAACAGACGATTGCGAATTGAGTCGATCAACTCGGCGTGGTCACCCTTCGGAAAGTCGGTGCGGCCAATGGAACCGTGAAAGATGACATCACCCACCAGCGCGACTTGTTGCTCTGGCTGGAAAAACACCACGTGTCCCGGCGTGTGCCCCGGACAATGCAATACGTCCAGCGTCACGTTACCCACACTGACCTGATCACCCTGTTCCAGCCATCGCGTCGGCGTAAAAGTTTCGACCTTGGGAAAACCAAACATGCTGGATTGTTGCGGCAGGGCGTCAATCCAGAATTTGTCCCCAATGTGTGGGCCTTCAACCGGCAAAGAGTACTGCGCCATGAGTTCGGCAGTGCCACCGGCATGGTCGATGTGTGCGTGGGTCAACAGCACTTTTTCCGCCGTTGCGCCCAGCTCATCCAGCTTTTTGGTAATGCGCTGAACATCACCACCGGGATCAACAATGGCGGCTTTTTTGGTCTCATCACACATCAGGATGGTGCAATTCTGCTCAAAAGCCGTGACGGGCACGGTAACAAGCGTAAGAGGCATGGTTTTATATCCTGTGATTCTTTGTTGTCATTCAAGCTGGCGCTAATGTACCAGATCACCGAAACAGATGAGCCTTTTCTTCCACCTGAAAATTCTGTGTCGCGCTCACCAACGGCAACTTCCCGACCAGACGCATAATGCCATGATGCTCTGGCATCTTTTGCCAGGCCAGAACACACAATACGATCATCGCCAGGCTGCCCGGCCAGTTGCGCACGCTCAATGGCTTGATGGCAGTGCCAAACGAGGACTTCAGGGCCAACCCGTTGAAATCAACCGCATAAAACTCATCCAGCAGCAGGTGAACAATAAAACCACAGGTTACAAAAATTCCGGCCAGCCAACTGGTCAAGGCGGCCAGAGCTAACAAGTGAGTACACAACAGCGTTATAATGATCCCGCAAAATACGGCGGCCAACAGGGAATGGAAGACACCGCGATGCACCGTCAGACGGAAAAAAGTCGTCATCAGAATGGGTCGGACAAACACAAATGCCAGCACCATCGACAGCCACACGCCCCAGAGTGGAAAACGCGCATGACTCCAGGCCAGCGCCATGGTCGCAGCTCCTACCCCCAACACATTAAACAGCCAGTTCACCGGTTTGGAAGTATTGGAGTCGATATCCGGCAGAATGCCTCCCAGCAAACCCAGCGTCCAAAGCAGCAGTCCTAGCTGCAAATCAACGGCCTGGATGACCACCAGCGTGGAGGCACCGAGGCCGCTGGCAATGGCTGCAACGCTGCTGTGAACTCTAAAGCAAGCCACAATCAGTAATCCGTACCCGGCGTCAGGTATTGGCGAATCGCACGAATCTGGTCACGCGCCATCAATGCTGGAGCATGGCCGATCCCGTCGAATTCCATCAGCTCAACCTGATCAGCACTGGCCATATCGCGGGCGGTGGAGCCAAGAAACAGGTCGGATTGAGCGCCGCGAATCAGCAACGTGGGAATACGAACCTGATTCCAGAACTCCAGCAAATTCACATCTTCCGCCACGATCATGTGACGGAATGGCTCGGCAATGGCCGGGTCGTAGCGGAACCGGAAACCACCCTCGCACGGCTCGGTGCCGGTGCGAATCAGATGCGTCCATTGGTCGTCCGTAAGTGGCCCAAAGGTCGCTGCTACCGTGCGCAAGTGCGCTTCAGCCGCGTGCAGGGTCGGGAACACCGTGCGTTTGCCAACGTAGGTCGCCAAGCGCTCCAGTGCGGCTTTGGGAATCCGATACCCAACATCGTTCATGACCATATGACGAATCGGTTGCACGGGCTGGGCCGCGATCATCATGCCAATCAGTCCGCCCATGGACGTGCCAACCCAATCGACACCTGTGACCTTGCGCTCGGCCATCACCTGCTGCACCAGTTGCAACATCTGGCCAATGTAGAGCGGATAGCCATACAGTTCCGGCTGCGTCAGCCATTCAGAATCACCGCGACCGGCCACATCGGGGCAAATGACGGTGTAATCCTGGCTCAGTACGCGCGCCAGATAATCAAAATCCCGTGCATTGCGCGTCAGGCCGTGTACGCAAAACAGCACCCGCTCCGGTGTATTGCCCTGACAAGGCCACAGGTGATAACTGCCCCGGCGTGTTCCTTCCGGGCTTTGGTAGTGATAGTCGATGCGTTCCGGCTGGCGTGTGGCGGTTGCAGTCATACGATCTCCCTGTTCTGTTAACGGCTAACGGTGACGGTCGGACGCCGCTTTACTGGGCGTCAGCGGTCGCCGTTTTTTTGATGATGGGCTTTTTGGTCAATATCGGGCTGATGTTATTGGATACCAGAACGTCCTGTGCCTTGTTCATTTTTGAACGATTGGTAAACGGCCCGACAAACACACGGTACCAGCGTTTACCCTTGATATCGGCAGACGTCTGGTAGGTGTTCAGACCCCGCAGTAGCAGATTGGCCCGCATGGATTCGGCATCTTCCGATGACGTAAAAGAACCGGCCTGGAGCAGGTATTCATAACTGACCTTGGCATCCTTGGGGGTCGATTTGTATTCCTTGACCTCGGGGACTTCGATTTTTTGCTGTTCCAGCAGGCGATAGAATTCGTACACATCGTCACCGGTTGTTTTGGTGATCACTTCTTTTTTGGCACGATCAAGACCCGCCTGGAAGGCTTCCCTGGCATCACCCTTAACAGCCCCCAGTTCATCACTGGCAGGCAAGCTACTGAGATAAAACAGAAATCCCACAAAGGCGATGGCCAGAGTGGGAGTTGTGATCCAGATCCATCCTGGTATGCGACTGGAGTAATCCGACATCGTTACGGTTCCTGATGTTGACCAATCTTTAGACGGCGCTTTCCATGTTTGGAAGCGCCCCGAGACAATAACCGGATCAAACGACAGGTGGTTTACATTTCTTCGGGTGCACTCACACCCAGCAGAGTCAAACCGTTGAAGATCACCTGACGTACCGCTTCAGCCAGTGTCAGGCGAGCGTTACGCAGCGCGTCATCGTCAACCAGCGTTTTTTCCGAGTTGTAATAGGTGTGGAAATCGCTGGCGAGTTCCTTCAGGTAATTGGCGACCTGGTGCGGTTCGTTGGCAGCTCCGGCTTTCTTGACCACATCCGGGAAGCGACCCAGCGTCACAATCAGGTCTTTTTCACTGTCCAGAGTCAACTGATCCAGCGCTGTCAGACCTTGTTCCAGCGTCCAGCTCTGCTCCGCTTCAGCCAGCTTGCGGAAAATGGAGCACACGCGCGCGTGAGCATACTGAATGTAGTACACCGGATTATCCGACGACTGGGCGCGCGCCAGATCAATATCAAAGGTCAACTGACTGTCAGCCTTACGAGCCGCCAGGAAGTAACGAGTGGCATCACGGCCCACTTCATCGATCAGATCACGTAACGTGAGGTAGCTACCGGCACGCTTGGAAATTTTGACCTCTTCGCCACCGCGCATGACCGTCACCATCTGGTGCAGTACATAATCCGGCCAGCCTTTTGGAATACCGACATTCAGCCCCTGAAGACCAGCGCGCACACGAGTAATCGTGCTGTGATGGTCAGCGCCCTGCTCATTCACCACGCGGGTAAAACCACGCTGCCATTTATCGAGGTGGTACGCCACGTCCGGCACAAAATAGGTGTAACCGCCGTCGGTCTTGCGCATCACGCGGTCTTTATCATCACCAAAGTCGGTGGTACGCAACCACAGGGCACCGCCGTCTTCGTAGGTGTAACCGTTCTCGACCAGTGTCTTCACTGCCGCTTCGACCTTGCCCTCGGTGTACAGGGAAGATTCCAGGAAGTAGACATCAAAGTTCACTTCGAACGCTTTCAGATCCAGATCCTGCTCACGACGCAGGTACGCCACCGCAAAGTGACGGATGGCATCGAGGTCATCGGCATCACCGGTGCCGGTGAAGCTCTGGTCTTCCGACTGAACCGTGTCACCTTTCATGAAGCTGTCGGCCAGATCCGTAATGTAATCACCACGATAGCCATCGGCTGGCCAGCTTTCATGCTCGGGCGTCAGCCCTTTGCAACGCGCCTGAACCGATAAGGCCAGGTTATTGATCTGGGCACCGGCATCGTTGTAGTAAAATTCACGAGTCACTTCCCAGCCATTGGCTTCCAGCAAGCGACAGATGCAGTCACCGACCGCCGCACCGCGACCATGACCAATGTGCAAGGGGCCAGTCGGGTTAGCCGATACAAACTCCACCTGCACTTTCTTGCCTTCGCCCGACTGATTGCGGCCATAAGCGCCTTTCTGCTCCAGAATGCTGTGCAACAAACTGTTGGTCGACGCCTGAGACAAGAAGAAGTTAATAAAACCCGGCCCGGCGATTTCCACTTTTTCAACCAAGGCTGATTCTGGCAAGGCATCCATCAGAGCCTGGGCCAGTTGACGCGGGTTTTTGCCTGCAGGTTTGGCCAGTGTCAGGGCCAGATTGGTCGCCAGATCACCGTGGGATTTATCGCGGGTGTTATCAACCTGGATTCGGGCTTCATGATCAGCAGGAATAACCCCCTCATTCTTGAGTTGGCTGACAGCGGCGGACAATAACTCGGCAATTTGCGGTTTCATAATGGGAATCTGGTGTCTGTTAAAAGGTTGGCATGAAAGCAGATGACGCAGCAGCAGACGCGTTGCTGGGCAAAAAGGAGCAGGATTATCTCAAAGATTCCAACGTTGTTGAAGCATGCCGTAAAGACCGTGGCAATCTGGCTGGTGGTATTGCGTATGCGGTGCATTGGGTTATTCACACAGAGCCATCAACGTCCATAAGAGTTATCCACATCAGAACCATGATACACCCGACCATTCAAAGCGATACAACGGCTAACTTCATGGTGAATATTTTGTAATAGGTATTCAAATATCCAGCATTTTCTTTCGTTATTGGCCGATATCGCTGCGAATCCTGGCGACCAATCTGGATAACCGCCTGATCGCACATCATTGATGTACTCACACCCCTGAAGACGCGCCTGCCAAAATCGACAGCGGGCATCGTTGCTCAAAACTTATTCAGTATTTTATCCACACCAAACATCCTCGTAGCCCTTCGGTATCCAGTAATTGCTGCAACGGAACAGCTTCGCCGCGATGCAGCTTTTGATACACTGGCGGTTTACCCGATGTTATCTACTGACGAGAGAGACCATGCCTGAGTATCGCTCCAAGACTTCCACCGGCGGTCGTAATATGGCCGGTGCCCGTGCGCTGTGGCGCGCAACCGGAATGAAAGATGAGGATTTCCAGAAACCCATCATTGCGGTGGCAAACTCTTTCACCCAGTTTGTTCCCGGCCACGTTCACCTCAAGGACATGGGCCAACTGGTTGCTCGCGAGATTGAAAAAGCCGGTGGCGTCGCGAAAGAATTCAACACCATTGCCGTCGATGACGGCATCGCGATGGGCCACGACGGTATGCTCTACAGTTTGCCGAGCCGTGAGCTGATTGCCGATTCGGTCGAATACATGGTGAATGCACACTGTGCCGATGCCATCGTCTGTATCTCCAACTGTGACAAAATCACTCCGGGAATGCTGCTGGCGTCATTGCGCCTGAATATTCCGGTGATTTTTGTTTCCGGTGGCCCGATGGAAGCTGGTAAAACCAAGCTGTCCGAGCACAAGCTGGATCTGGTTGATGCCATGGTCATCGCGGCTGATGACGACGCGTCTGACGAGAAAGTAGCCGAATACGAACGCAGTGCCTGTCCAACCTGTGGTTCCTGTTCCGGCATGTTTACTGCTAATTCCATGAACTGCCTGATGGAAGCGTTAGGTCTGGCTCTGCCGGGTAACGGTTCCACTCTGGCGACTCACGCCGACCGGGAACAGCTGTTCCTGGAAGCTGGCCGCACCATTGTTGCCAACGCCAAGCGTTATTACGAAGACAATGACGAGTCGGTTCTGCCACGTTCAATCGCCAACTTCAAAGCGTTTGAAAATGCCATGTCACTCGACATCGTGATGGGCGGCTCGACCAACACCATTTTGCACTTGTTGGCCGCCGCCCAGGAAGCCGAGCTGGATTTCGATCTGAAAGACATCGACCGCCTGTCCCGTGTTGTGCCGCAGTTATGTAAAGTTGCGCCGAACTCACCGCTGTACCACATGGAAGACGTTCACCGTGCCGGTGGTATCTTCGGTATTCTGGGTGAAATTGACCGCGCTGGTTTGTTGCATGCCGACCTGCCGACCGTTCACAGCAAAACCATGACGGAAGCACTGGATAAGTGGGACATCATGCGCAACCCCAGCGAAGAGGTGATCAACTTCTTCAAAGCTGGCCCTGCAGGTATTCCAACCCAGACTGCGTTCAGCCAAAGCACACGCTACCCAACACTGGACGGTGATCGAGAAAACGGTTGTATCCGTTCGATCGAAAACGCCTACTCGAAAGAAGGCGGCCTGGCGGTTCTGTACGGCAACATTGCTCTGGACGGCTGTGTGGTTAAAACCGCCGGTGTGGATGAATCAATCCACGTCTTCCATGGTAAAGCAAAAATCTTCGAATCTCAGGACAGCGCGGTTGCCGGTATCCTGGCGGACGAAGTAAAAGAAGGCGATATCGTTATTATCCGTTACGAAGGCCCGAAAGGTGGCCCAGGTATGCAGGAGATGTTGTATCCGACGTCTTACCTGAAATCCAAAGGCCTGGGCAAAGCCTGTGCACTGTTAACGGATGGCCGCTTCTCCGGTGGTACTTCGGGTCTGTCGATTGGCCACTGTTCTCCGGAAGCCGCTTCCGGTGGTGCCATTGGTCTGCTGGAAGAAGGAGACGACATCATCATCGACATTCCGAATCGCAGCATTAATGTACAGCTAAGCGATGAAGAGCTGGCCACTCGCCGTACGGCTCAGGATGCCAAAGGATGGAAACCGGTTGCCGAGCGTCCACGTAAAGTCAGCACAGCACTGAAGGTGTATGCCAAGTTCGCAACCAGCGCTGATAAAGGTGCTGTTCGCGACAAGAGTTTGCTCGACTGATCGAACAACCGGATAAACCGGTTGTCTGAATACCTGTGCTGCAAACGCACAGGTATTCCTGCATTCACCCAACACAGATTCCGGTATGAAGCATCTCGCGATCTCACTTATAGCCGCCAGCCAATTGCTGATCGTTGGTTGTGCCCAGAAGGGCATCGCCAATCAGGATGAGTTCGACCAGCTTGCTCACCAGAAGGCCGAAGAATACGTCGGCAATACCCGCAGTGCTCTGGAAAAGGCAGAGGATGCCTATACTGCGGCGAAATCGGAGCAGTTTTCTATTCTGACTCCCCTCCACTGGCAACAAATGACGTTAGCCATCAAAAAAGCCCGAACTGCAGACCTCGAAGGTGACAGCGTCAGTAGTCTGGAAGCGTCCGCCTGGGTAATGACCTATTACGACAGCGCTCTGAATGTCAAAAAAGAAGTGAAAGCCCAACTCGGTGAGGTATTGGCACAGCAACAGGTTCTGTTATCCCTGAAAAGTGACAAGATACTGCGCCGGGATTACCGCAAGCGGGTTAATGAACTTCGTCAGCTCACCCGCACGATTGAATCAGGCCAGACTGACAAGGTCGCGGAAGATG
This sequence comes from Oceanobacter sp., assembly GCA_045430275.1. GTDB lineage: Bacteria > Pseudomonadota > Gammaproteobacteria > Pseudomonadales > Oceanobacteraceae > Oceanobacter. The sequence continues at coordinate 30,521 of JAILXU010000025.1, forward strand.
GCAAAGAATTGCTGGAAGACATGCAGCAGCTTGAGCTGGAAACCATGCTGGAAATTCACTGGCGTCCGGCACGCAAGGTGCTCGATAAGGCCGAAGATGAAGGCACGGATGATTTCGCTCCCGAAACCTTTGCCATCGCAGAACGCCTGACTCGCAAGGCGCACGACACCATTCAGGAACACTATCAGAAGCGGGATATTTGCAGCTCCATTGGTTTGGAGGCGCTACGCGCTGCCCAACACGCCCTGTACATTGGTCGCGAGGCCGAAAAAATCATTAATATGGACATTGACGACGCTGAAGAAGCGGCACTGCAGTTTGAGGAATACCTGCATCAAATCGCAACAGCCCTGTCTGCTGATGACTTGCGCAATATGGCGTTTCTGGATCAGACACTGGCACTGGTACAAAAAACCAGAGAGCAAAAAGCAGCCGCTGAAAAGCCACTGTTAAAAGAAATTGAGCAACTGAAGCGCCAGTTAAAAGCACTTCAGCTAAAGGCACTTCCGGCACCGCCTGATGATCAATCGAGCGAGCCATCATCAGACGTTGCCGATAGCAGTCAGGCAGCGATGCATAACAAGACAGAAGCCAACCCCGAGCTTTCCACTGCGGTATCAACCAACACGGACAAAAATGAAGAAGAAGCGCAGAACACTTCTCCTTCAAAAACGGATTCCTAACTCTGTAACTGCTCAACCTGACTGTGCCCTTCAGCATCCGGCGTAAACACCAGACGACGAGAGACGGCTGACGGGATTTCAGTCGGGTGATGCGTGACATACAACATGGTCATCTGCTTTTGATCCGCCAGACGACTGATAAAGGCCAGAACCATCTGACGACTGATATCATCCAGCCCCTGACAAGGCTCATCCAGAATCAGCAGCGATGGCTGCTTGATCAACGCACGCCCAATCAATACCAGACGCTGCTCGCCATAAGACAAATGCTGCAGGCTTTTATTAGCCTTGTCCTTCAAACCCAGAATGGATAGCCAGGCCAGCCCCAACTGCTTGTCATCGTCCCCAACAGACTGATACAGACCAATGCTGTCGTACAAGCCAGAGATCAGCGCACTCAGAACATTGGTGGTTGCACGGTATTCCCACTGCAGGGAAGCGGATACCAGACCGATGTGCTTCTTGATGTCCCAAATACTCTCACCGCTGCCGCGCTTCATGCCAAACAGATGCAACTGATTACGATAACAAGCCGGGTTATCCCCCGTGATCATTTGCAACAAGCTGGTTTTGCCACAACCATTTGGCCCCTGAATCGCCCAATGTTCACCCGGATTAATTTGCCAGTTCAAACGTTCAAACAGCGTACGATCACCGTATTCAATAAAGCCATCCGTCAGTGTGACCAGCGGATCACCTTCAACCAGAGATGACTCACCACCTGGACGAGGCGGTAATTCTGGCAATTCCTGATCAAAATGCACCAGCGCAGATACTTCAGGCTGAGCCAATACATCATCACGAGACCCCTGGGTTAGCAAGTGGGCTTCATGCACAAAGGCGATGTGTGAAATCCATTCCGGCATTTCATCCAGACGATTGGCCACCCACAGAATCTTTTGACCTTGTGATACCAGCTTCTGAAGCAGCTCTGTCACAACCTGACGACTGTCCACATCCAGGCCTTCAAACGGCTCATCCAACACCAGCCATTCATGCCCTTCGGCCAGTTGACGCACCCAAAGCACCTTGCGACTTTCCCCGGTCGACAAAGAACGGAAGCCCTTATCGAGCAGGTGAGTTAAACGTAAGGCCTCAACAAGATAGGCGTATTCCCCCAGCTCTCCCAGAAACTCGCGCACGGGCGTGCCTAGCGTAAAACAATCGGTCAGGTCGCTGTCGTCTTCTTTCAGCTCCCATTCAATTTGCTCACGCTGCGCTTCCAGAGAAACGTATCCCGGATTTTCTGGCGAGTTGTTCATCTCCCCTTGCAACAAAGGGACTTGTCCGCCAAACAAACAAGAGAGGGCTGTTTTGCCACTGCCATTGGTTCCGGCAATTGCCCAGTATTGCCCATCTTCTATTGTCCAATCCGCCACTTTCAGGTGACGACCATCGTGCAAGCGCGCTTCGATGCCTGTAAATCTGATCATCTGAATTCTCGTTTATCCAAACGCCAGTATAACTGGCCAAAAAACCAGCAAGACTACTCAAAGCAGGATGTAGCGGCAAGTGCATTTCACTGAGCTACATAACGCTCTGATTCACAAGTCCCCCAAACGCAAAAACCCCCACCGTTTTCGATGAGGGTTGTATCTGAGAATGCTGAGTTGCTTGTTGGGCTGAACGCTTGGCGAGATTTTCTGAGTTTTTTAAGCCAACAAAAAAGGCTCTACCGTACGGTAGAGCCTTTTGTGTTTAGAAGCTTGACGATGA
>JAILXU010000026.1:0-11870 GCA_045430275.1 Oceanobacter sp.
CACTGGATTTTTTCGCAGCTGATCAGCTTTGGGAAGCCCTTAACTGATCGGCATTACCCCAGAAGGGGCCGTTTTTAAAACAAACAAGATATCAGTCTTCCAGACCTACATCTTTCTTGCTCAAAGATGCAATAGCCGTCACGTTAGCAACAGTTGGATTTGATTCCTGAGTCGCAGAATCGTTTGCATCACCAGCAGTGTCCAGCTCAAAAGCGTGGTTAGAAGTTTTGGCTTGGTTTTGGGTTTGTACAATCAGAGCATACTGAATGTTACCAACGTAACCTTCATCCCAGTCGATGTTGTCATCCTGGTTTGCAGTCAGCACCAAGTGTTTGGCATCAACAGCACCACCAAAGAATTCAACACCATCATCAGCATTGCCATGTACCTGAACGTAATCAACAGTGGTGCCATAACCAACACCCATGAAGCCAATACCGTTCAGTTCATCACCATCACCGTTCACGATTGCGCCCGCTTCAGTCACAATAACGTACTGAAGTGTGCCGCTGCTGTCAGCATTGTCATAACCTGCGAAGCTACCGGTATCACCTTCACCAGAACGGTTACAGTAAGTATCGCTCAGGCCACACTTGTTGTGGTATGCGTAACCCTGCAGAACCAAACCACCCCACTCACCGGTACCACCGAAAGTTTTGGTTTTGTCACCAGCCATAACGATAGGACGTGCAGCAGTACCAATGGCATTAATCTCAGAACCACGAGTAATTACCAGAGAAGAACCATTGGCACTCATCAATACCGTGCCGGCATCAATAGTCAGAGAAACCGATGCAGGTGTTGGGTTGCTTGCATTCAGCTCAACATTACCATTACCAACAACAACACGACCAACCAGTGTCCATACCACTTCATCATTCAGAGTAAAGTCGGACATGATGTCGCCAGACAATTCACAAGCGATAAAGCTCTGTCCATCCAGTTCATAAGTAGTGCTCAGCTTGGTAATGCGAGCACCGGTTGGGGCCGCAGGACAATCTGTAGCAGGAGTAACGCCAGTCATGTTAGGAGTGAACGTTACATTTGGCTCAAACGCAGCATCGTATGAACCTGGAGTCACATCAACAGCCGCAGCAGTCGCTGGAACAGAACCAGTCAATGCAAATGCATGCCATGCAGTAGATGCAGCTGGATCGACAGCGCCAACATAGGTGGTGTTATCGAAGCTGAAATTAGGATTTGCACTCAGGTTTTGGGCATTACTGGCAGAACCATCTACTTCCTCAGAAGTAATAGTGGCAGAAACAGCGGATGTACCTGTTGCAGCCAGTTTGTCGTCCAGAGCGGCAAATGAAGCACCATGACCAGCCAATTCAACAGTGTAGCCAGAATCACCAGCGTTTACAGCTTCAACACAGTGGCCGTAGATATTTTTGATATTGTCCTGAGGATTAGAAGAAGTATCAGAAGCTGGAGTCAATACGGTATTATCATCCAGGTACAAACACTCGGCATAATCACCGATAATCAGAGAGTTAACGAACACACCCTCAGAACCTTTTTTCAAATGAATACCACTACCGATATTAGCAGTTTTCTTATCTCCATCATTATTGCCACTATTTGAGCTACCGGAGCTACTGCTATCACTTCCACATGCTGACAGAGTTGCAGCTACAATAGCCAAAGGCAGCAATTTCAAGCATTCTTTTTTCATAGTTTCCTCTCGAACTCGGTTACAAAACTGGCTTTTCTGCGACGTATAAATAAAAGGCCCATATATAATATGAGCCTTTTATTACATATCCATTACAATTTAAAAGTCATAGGACATACCGACAGAAATAGAACGCCCCGGGCTATAACGGCGTGTCATATTGCCACCCTGTTGTTGCTCCACGTCTGAATCAAGCAAGTTCCCCAGTTCGGCTTTTACTGCAAACTGATCAGCAATTGGCTGTTTGAAATTGAAATCAACCACAGTACGTGCCAAGCGCTTTTCATCATCCAGAGAGTCATCAGCAGAAACAGCATAGAGGCTTTCACCAGTGTGATTAATCACAAGAGTGTACTCACGACCAGATTCAAACTCATCCAGAGCCACTTGAAGGTTTGCCAAAAGTTCTGGCTGACCTTGCAAATCACGTTTCTTATCCAACTGACCAGCATTATTGAAAATTTCAATCTCTGTATCGAATATAGATGCATTACCAGAAACGCGCAGACCTAACGACTCAAAGTCAAAATCTTTAGCAGCTGTAATTTCAATCCCCTGAGCATATGCATCACCATTGTTATCAAAACCATAGATCACACTATTACTACTTCCGGATACAATATTTGCATCTCGCTCAATAGCTTTTTCAATGTCCTTGCGAAACAGACCAACCGTGACGCTTTCATTGTCGGAGAAATAGTATTCAGCTCGCAGATCAAAGTTATCGACCGAAGCTTCAACCAGATTAGGATTACCTCGATAAGTATCCCCACTCACAGTATCTTTAAAGATTGTAGGAGCTACTTCACGGAAGTCAGGGCGGTTCACAGACTCATAGTATGAGAATCGGAACTGCCAATCTTCAACAGCGGTCAGGTTAACACTCAAGGAAGGATAAACATCATCATCATCAACTTTGGTTTCAACTCGAGAACCGGTATTTGGATCTACAGATGTCCGTACCGTCATTTCACTTTTTTCTGAACGCAGTCCGGCTTCTACACGAACCACATCATAGAAGTCAACAGATGGCGTCAGATAATAAGATGTATAATCCCACTCACCCTTATAAGAGGCTTCAGGATCAGTTACTGAAGAAACTTCAAAATCACCCGCTGCAAATGATGCATTGTTCAGAACACGAGATATATCCTGGGCATCACGATATTTTGACGGAACATTGAAACCTCCACCAGCAACGTTATAGATAAAAGAATCAGACTTAACATTACGTTCTCGACTCATGGTTTGAATACCAGCAGCGACACGTACTTCATAGTCGTCTTCTTCAATTGCAGCAATATCACCCCTTAACTGCAAATCAAATGATTCATCATCCAATTCATTGAAGTCACGCTGAGGGCGGCTGCTGAACAATATCTCTACATCGTTGTAACGATTATCCGCCATTGGATTGAACGAATCATCCTGATCAATGCCTCCGGAAGGGTCGCGCAAGGTATAAGAAAGGTTATCAGGTGAATCCAACTCTGCTTTCGCATATGTCAGGCCCCATTCAACATTGGCATCCATATGATCTGGAAATTGGAAGTCGCCCACGAACTGTTGCATTGTGAACTGTCGTTCTTCCCATGAGTGTTCTCGATCAATCTGGAAATATCGATCCTCACCGCGAACACCAACAGACTCTGTACTATCCACTTGTGTATTACGCAAGATCATAGTATTTGATGTTACAGCATACTCAGCCCCAACCAGGCTCAGTGTTACAGCACCACTCAAATCAATATTATTAATTGCTCGCGACTCTATCCATTCATCTTGCTCTCGAACAGTGTTTGAATTCAAAGATTCATACGTCGCTCGATCACTTTCCTGAAAGTCCCATTTATTGGCATATCGGGCAGTAGCTTTATATGACAGAGTTCCAAAGTCATACTCTGCCAATAAGTCACCAATATTAGCCTCTGCACTGAAAGATACTGGAATATCAATCTCAGAAGTTTCCCATTGTCCCAAATCGGCAACATCTGCACCGTCACTTCCGGTCAATGCTGTTCCAGTAGAGGCTTGAGACAGAGAACGACCTCGGGAACCTAAATCACGTTTGCTATCGCCAATGCCGAAAATCTCAAGGCCTGTTTTTTCCTGACCTCGGAAACTTTCACCAGTAGTACCATCAGCATATTCAATGCCGAATGAAACTTTACCCTCAAACTCTTCAGGTGCTTCACGAGAAATTACATTAATTGTGGCACCCGCCGAATCAGCTGGACGATTCGCTGCTCCTGTTTTCTCCACATTCAGTGATGAAATAATCCCGGACGGGAAAATATCCAATGGAACGACACGACGAGTCGGATCAGGGCTTGGTAACAGTGAACCATTAAACAGAACAGAGGTGTAACGTTCATTCAAGCCTCGGACAACCGCATACTTTCCTCCAGCAATAGTCACACCAGAGACGCGCTTCAATGCAGACGCAGCATTCGAATCACCGAAGCGAGAGAACTGCTCAGAGCCAATTGCATCCAGTACACCACTTGCATCACGTTGTTGCGCCGTCGCTGTTGAAGGAATGTAGGAGCCTACGGCAACGACTTCTTCAATCACGCCGTCACCGGACATGCTCATGGTCAGGTTAACGCCAGTATTGACGTTGGACATAACACGAACGCCGGATACATCGCGCTTGCCGTAGTTCGGGTGCGCAATAGTGACGTCGTATTCCCCACGAGGCAGTTCAAACGCGAAGAAACCTTCTTCGTCGGTCATCACAGCCTGCTCAGTACCGGTAATGGCAATGCGTGCGCCAGTCACCGCACCGCCAGTTTCATCAGACTCCAGGTAACCGGAGATTTGACCCAGGGCGGGTGCTTCTTCCTGACCTGGTGTGTACACCAGTACTTCTTCCAGTGCTTCACCACCCAATACTTCGACCTGAATTTCTGCATTTTCTGCATTGGCCTGAGTAGCAAACTCAAAGTCACCGACCCACTCGCCATATTGAGTCAATTCAACACTGTGAGTACCGCTGTTGATATCAAAAGTAACAAAGCCACTTTTACCAACCAGCTGTTTTGTGCCATCAACCGTAACGGCAACATCGGCCATCGATGTGCCATCTTCTGTGATGTAGAAGACAGCTTCACCAGCCATCACCTGAGAAACGAAAAGAGTCGACGCTGCGGTGAGCAATACTCGTGTCGGTTTCATTGAGCCCCCTGACAGGATGTAAGGATAAGAAGAACTGGGGAGGAAACAGGCACTGAGTCATAACGACAACGAGTACACACAGACCTTCACCCGAACCAAAATTTGGAAACGCGAGTATGTTGCTGAAATATGACATTCAGGTGACAGGAAAAGGGGTTTTACATAAACAAGCGGCAAACCGCATCAAGAGAACAAGAAGGGCAAAACAGGGGGCAGCATGAAGGCAATACAACGGTCATAATGAAGGCGGTATTCAGCCGTCAACGCAACAAGAGGGAGAAGCCTGCCACACCATGACGGTATGACAGGCAGTTCAGGCACTGTGACTAGAAGAGAGAGTTAGCCCTTGGAGAGCAACTCGCGCAAATCAGCAATCGCAGCATTGGCACGAGTAATATAGGACGCCATGACCAGAGAGTGATTGGCAAAGAAGCCAAAGCCACCACCGTTCAAAACCACAGGTGACAGCAAGGTTTCCTGTGTGGCTTCCAGTTCACGTACGATCTGACGCAGGCTAACCAATGCATTTTTCTTTTTCAGGATGTCCTGAAAATCCACTTCCACCGCGTGCAACAGGTGGGAAAGCGCCCACGCCGTACCGCGCGCTTCGTAGAAAGTATCATCAATTTCACGCCAGGGAGTTTTCACTTCCTGATCATAGGCTTCGGGCGTCGATTGCTGCGCCGCTGCATCACCCGCCAGATTGATATTCAGTTGCTTTTTGCCAACCGACGCACTGAGGCGTTGCGACAAACTGCCCAGCCGCGTTTCTACATCCAGCAACCACTGGCGCAAGTTATCAGCACGCGCATAGAACTGGGCATCCGGTTGAGCCGGATCGGCCAGACGTACCAGATAGGAGTCCAGTGACTTCAATCCCTTGCGGTATTCTGATTCGGTTGAAGGCATCGCCCAGCTTTGGCTATCGAAGTTGAACTGCGGTTCAGCAATCGCCAGATCCGGGTCTTCGGTTGACTGGCTTTGCGAACGGCTGAAATCCTTGCGCATGGCACGAGTGAAATCCCGAACCTGAACCAAAGCACCGAATTCCCAGTTAGGAATGTTATCCAGCCACACGCCTGGCGGAGTCATGTCGTTGCCCAGATAACCACCGGGTTTATTCAACAAGGTATCCGTAATTTCAATCGCGGTAACGGTGCTGGTGAAGCCCGTTTTGACCTGGGTATTGAGTGCTTCTGCTCGTTCTGCGGCTTTTTCCTGCACGGAGAACAAATCTGGTTCCATACTCCAGGTAACGCCCAGAACAGTAGCTACCAACAAATAGACGATCAGGGCAACGCCCAGAGTGGTTCTGACCAGCCCACTGTCAATCCACCAGTCTTCCAGCCGTTCTTTCCAGTGGCTTCCCGAGCCATTTTTCATAGTAATCCTCTCATTCGGAAAATGCCGGTCGGCACCATCGGCCAACTGGCGTAACATTCATATTTGACTAATGCAGCCACTCTTCAGTATGTCCTATTCTGTCACTCCTATCGCAACAATCCATACTCCTTTCCGGGAAAAGTTCGCGATTCCGCGACAACCTCAACTGGCCACAGCGGCCACCGGCAAGATTCACCTGCAACCTCCTTTTAATTCCAGTCAGGCTTTTGAAGGGCTGGAGCATTGCAGCCATATCTGGGTGTTGTTCTTGTTCCACAAGGCCATGCCAGATCTGAGCCAGGCTCCTCGCTTGCAAGTGCGTCCCCCCAGATTGGGAGGCAATCAAAAAGTGGGGGTGTTCGCGACACGCAGCAACCACCGACCCAATGCCATTGGGCAATCGTTACTCAAACTGGAGCAGATCACGGGTACCTGTTTGACGGTGTCGGGCGTCGATTTACTGAATGACACCCCCATTATTGATATCAAACCCTATATTCCCTATGCCGATTGCGTGCCCACAGCCACCAACTCACTGGCTGCCGGTGCTCCGGCATTGATTTCGGTCATTTGGGCCGAAGAAGCCCGACAGCAAGCAGAAGGCCACCAGCAACGTCTGCAACAGCCGGTTATTGAGCTGATTCAGCAATGTCTGTCCCAAGACCCCAAACCCGCGTATCAAACCCCGTCGCCCCAACGTGAGTACGGTGTTCGCTTATGGGACCTGGACGTGAAGTGGCACTACCCCTCCACCGACACCATTCGGGTTCTTTCCGTACTGTCAGCTTAAAGGCTTGAGCCAATAGCAGCGCTGAATAAAGGACTCCAGGCCACGCGCCCGAAAACGAGGTTCATTTTCAATCAACTGACGCTCTTCCATGGCTTCAAGGCTGTGAGTCGCGGTGTAGTGCTGCTGAACCTCATCATCCGACAACGCAAACGGAGGCCCGTCCATGCGTTGCTGGTCATAGTCCAGTGTCACCAGAAATTGGTCGGCAAGCGGACTGAGGGACTTCAGATGCTGAACATAGTCACCGCGCATGGGGGCTGGCAAGGCCACCAGCGCTGCACGGTCATAAACCAGTGCGACAGGGCCGAGCTGTTCTGGTGTCACGGCAAAGAAATCGCCCTGAATCAGCGTCACCCGCTCATGCTTCCAGCAAGCGCCAGCGTCCGACGCTGTGTAATCCAGCGTCCAGCCGAACACGGTTTCAATTTGTTCCGCCAGCTCTTTCAGGGCAATATCACTCAGCTCGATGCCCGTGACCCGATAACCGCGCTCCAACAACCAGATAATATCCACTGTTTTACCGCACAGTGGCACAAGGATGTGTTGTCCGTCTGGCTCTGGAAATCGCTCAGCGTACTTCAGTAATACCGCATTCACTTCAGGCAAATGGAATCCAATTTCCATTTTATGCCAACGCTCAAGCCAGAAATCCTGGTTCATGATGCTACCTCTCGTTTGTGTCATCCTCAGGCGGCTGTTTCGAGAGCCATCAGCTTCCGAAAACAGCCCTGATATCTATATGCCCCAGCACTTATACCATTCTGATACCCGATTGGGGAGCAGCCGCTACTGAGAACCCGAACCTGAGACCACATCACTGGTAATCGCTATCTGCTGGAGTACACTGACAAACGATGGTAGTTGTGCAAGTACACCACGTACCCTGTACTCGACCACCAAGAGGCTATATCTGTACCCAGCTACTTTGCCCATACCGGTTTGACACCACACCGACGATTCAATGTAGCCGTTTTTATATAGGAGCTCGGTGAATGCTTGATGGAATAAGACAGCTGCAACACGCCATGACATCAGAGACAGTCATGGCGAATTCAGATATGGCCACGTACGACACTTCAACCAATCAAGCACGTTACCGGGCCAGCCAGCTTGAAACCATCACGCGCCTGATCACCATGAATGTTTTTGGCAACCTGATATGTGGTGCCCTGACCGTTGCCGTCATGTTTCCTACCGCATCACCTGAAGCCTTGATTATCTGGAGTGGATTACTGGCCTTCCTGATGGTGCCTCCACTGCTGGCCAAATACCGGCGGGCAACGTCTCCCCCTCGACAAACGGCTTCTCCACGATGTGTTCAACGTTGTACGATGCATGCCATTGCCTTGTCAGCCTGCTGGACATTGCCCACCGTTCTTTTTTTCTCCTCATCACAACCGGAGCAGCAAACGTTTCTGGCCGCCATCACCGCTGGAATGATGTGCGCAGGTGGATTCTCGCTCTACCCCGTTCGATCAGCAGCCTTGTATTACACCGGCATCCTGGGGGTCTGCGCTGCTTTTGCCCTGCTGCGTTCTGACCTGGAGACCCGTATCTGGCTCTTGCTCTTACTGCTGGTCTACAGCGTCATATTGACCACTATCATCAACAACTCCTATCAGGTATTTCGTAACAAGGTGTTCGCCGGTTTTCGCATGGAAGAGCGCAACCACGTGATCGAACTGTTGCTCACCAATTTCCAGCGCAGTACAACCGATGTGCTGTGGCAACTGGATAGCCAGTTGCGCATTCAAAATGCTACTCCCAGTCTGAGTGACAAGCTCAAGCGCCACATTGACCAATTGAACGGTCAGAATTTCCTGACCCTCATCAAGGCGCAACAAGACGGCCTGCCCGATGACTACACTCCCTCACACGACCTTGGCCATCACAAGCTGGGGGAAGTGTTTGCCAGCAATCAGGCTTTTCATGATCAGGAACTGCCAGTTGGACACAATGGCCAGGTGTGTTGGTGGGCCATTACAGGTCAGAAAATTGAAGACGGTTCCTGGGTTGGCTGCATCAGCGACAATACCGAAAAACGAAACGCTAGCCGCGAAGCCTGGGAGCTTGCTCATAAAGACAGCGTCACGGAATTGCTCAACCGGCGGGCATTCAATGAATCCGTCGGTTCACTGTTGCATTCGATGGAAAGAAAACCAGATGATGATACTCATGCAGTGTTGTGCATAGACCTTGATCGCTTCAAATCGGTCAACGACGCTTTTGGGCATGACTCCGGCGATCACTTGCTCAAAATCGTTGCGGCTCGCTTGAGCAACCACACCCGCTATACCGATGTGGTCGCTCGTACCGGTGGTGATGAATTCAACATCCTGTTACGGCACATCTCTCATGATGATGCTCGTGACATCGCCCAAGCAATGATTCACAGCTTGAAGCAACCGTGCCAGATTGGTTGCAATAGTGTTCTGGCCGGGGCCAGCATTGGCCTGGCCATGATTCCCGACAATGGCACCAACGTGGACACCATTCGAAAAAATGCCGACCTGGCCCTGTATGAAGCCAAAAAACAGGGGCGAGGTCAGCTTGTCAGTTTCTGTCAGCAAATGGCCGAAACCGCCCATCAAAAGAATGTGCTGGAACAGGCGCTCCGTCAGGCACTACCACAGCAGGAATTGTTTCTGGTTTATCAACCACAGCAAAATCTGCAAGGAGACATGGTGTCGGCTGAAGCTTTGCTGCGCTGGCGCAGCCCCAGCCTGGGCATGGTTGATACCCAGACATTCATCAACATCGCCGAAGATACCGGGCAAATTCATGCCTTGGGAGACTGGGTTATTGAAGAAGCTTGCCAATTGCTCAGCCAAACGCCAGAACTGCCTTGCCTGGCCATCAATGCCTCTCCGCTGCAATTGGCCAGCCCAACGTTTGTTGACGACATCAAATCACGCATTACCCACTATCAACTGGCACCGGGGCGGTTGGAGTTGGAAATCACAGAAACCGTCTTACTCGATGACAGCCACGGAGCCGCAAAAAAGCTGAAAGAACTGAAAGCGTTCGGTATTCGCATCGCACTCGATGATTTTGGAACGGGCTATTCATCCCTTCTGTATCTGAAAAACTTCCCCTTCGATAAAATCAAGATCGACCGATCGTTTGTTATGGAACTGCATCAGGCATCCAGCTCACTGGCGATTGTTGAATCCGTCATTAACATGGCTCACGCCATGAACATGGAAGTCGTGGCGGAAGGTGTAGAGTCCGCTTCAATTCAGGCAATGCTGCAGCAAATTGGCTGTGATGCGGTTCAGGGATACGGCATTTCCATGCCTTTGTCACACGATGCTCTGATCGAATACATGAAGCTCGATGATCGGCCCCGGCAAATCGCCTGTCACTGATCCCAAACAGCCCGAAGGGCAAAGTCTGCTACTATTGCCCACCTGTCTTTCAATACGCACACAAGGCCAATATGCCCGCCCAGCACCGTACCCCCCTGACCTATCGAGACCTGTTGACCCTCTGGCAAGACTGGATGGATGAGGCACCTGACTTTCCCTTGCTTGATCAATGGCTCCGTAAGCGTGCTCGCCATCAGGGCAAGCAGCCCACGGCCATGCGCCAGGAGCTTGATAACGCCCTGATGCAGGCCATGCATTATCGGCAGTTGGCCGACGTGTTAGAGGTTACCTTCAAAGACCCGGACTTCAGCAACTGGCATACCTGGGACACAATCTGGAGCCATACCAACTCTCCAGAGGCCATGCCTCAACACTTCTGGTACTGGATACAACTCAGATCCGGTGCTGACTGGCAAACTCCTCTGCAACTGCCACAACGCAAAGACAGAAGACAACATTTCCTGAAGTTTCGTACCTTCATACAGCAACACCCTGAAACCACGGAACAGTATTTGTGGTATGGGTTCCGGCCCAACTGGCTCACCTGGCTACAACGCCGACAGCAAGCCAGCCTATGGACACCGGATCAGCAGGATCATTTTCTGAAGTCCCAGCCACACCGACCACCACTCTGGCTAAGATCAACCGGTGCAGAGCAACCCACTCTGGAAGCGCTTGAGCATTCACTCCAGAACGAAGGCGTACAGGTCGAGCGGGAAGAGACCGCTCTCAAGGCAACCGGCGGCACGGATATTTATCAGACTCATGCTTTCAAACATGGGCAGGTAGAGATACAAGATCGAGCCAGCCAGATGATCATCGAGGCCATTCAGCCCAAGCCCGGAGATAAAATATGGGATGCCTGCGCAGGAGCTGGCGGTAAAAGCCTGGCCATGGCTGCCCGTATGAATCAAAAGGGCTCCATTACCGCCACCGACATCAAAGCCAATAAGCTGAATGAGCTGAAACGACGTGCCAAGCGGGCTGGCTATCGTAATATTCGTACCTTCGAATGGCAGGGAGATGCGCCTTTGCGCTTGCCTGCTGAAATCAAAAAGCATGGTGGCTTTGACAAAGTATTGATTGATGCTCCCTGCTCGTCTTCTGGCACCTGGAGGCGAAACCCGGATGCTCGCTGGCGTCTGAGCTTACGTCGCCAATCACTACACCAACTGCAGCAGCAGTTACTGCAACACGCTGCCGATGCCGTGCGCCCCGGCGGATATCTGATTTACGCAACCTGCAGTTGGCTTGTTGATGAAAATGAAGAGCAGGTAAACACCTTTCTGAAAGCCCACCCTGATTTCCAGTTGCATACTCAACAGCTGACGGGCCTGCCGGAGTACAACTCAGACACCATGTTTGTGGCTGTGCTTCTGCGAAATCCTGATTAACACGCATAAAAAAACCGCTTCAATGAAGTAATGCCGATCAGTTAAGCACTGATCGGCATCCTTTTCGTCTGGTCGGATAC
>JAILXU010000027.1:0-7834 GCA_045430275.1 Oceanobacter sp.
GATTAATGGTTTATCGGACAACTATGTTGAAAAATACCGATAGTTTTTGGGCTAAAAGGCAGGAGATAAAGAGTCAAAAATCAAACCAGCTCGAGATAGCAGCTGTATATCGAGAAAATCAGAGGTGCCTTAAAAAAACCCATTAAAAATAATGGGCTGGATAAACAAAGATGTTTTTAATATTACTTTTATTAAAGTTACGCTAACAATGGAGTTTAATTATAATATTCTATGTTTTTTGGTTTAAGTAACTCTCGACTTTATTTAATGACTCATTGATGTCATTTGTTGGTAGTTTTTGAATGAATGAATGATCTAATTTCCACCACTGAGTACAAAGCAACCTATTTACGGTTTCGGCTTCAAAACGCTCCCCTATAACCTTTCCTGGAATACCGCCAACTATGCTATATGGAGCAACATCTTTCGTTACTACTGCCCCAGCACCAATAACAGCTCCAGAGCCAATTTTAATACCTGACATGATTTTTGCCCCATTACCGATCCATACATCATGGCCAACCTCTGTCTTATGATGCATTCGATGCTTTTGTCCTTCAACTACATAGTTATTTATACCAGGAAAGTGGCTCGGTGAATATTGGAATGTATGAGTGCTTAGCCAATTTACTGGGTGTTTGGCCAAGCCTATTTCAACACCTCGGCCAATCGAACAATATGAGCCAATGTGAACATTTGGATATAAAATGGTATCCCAGTTAATAAATGTATATCTGTCTATACTACAATCTGGTTTGATTTGGGCTCTCGGAGATACATGGATAGGAATGCACAGTTTTAATTTTTCAGATAATATTGCACTTGGTGATATTACACACCCAAGTGCTCTAAAGTCATCGGTTTGCGACTTTCTGTAATCTATGAATTTGGAATCTACGTGAGAATTATGCATTAATTTTATCGTCCATATCAAAAACAGAGTTTAAAGCACGTTCAACAGCGTTGACGGAATGTGATAAATCAAAGAAGTTTTGGTTTAATAATTCATGATTTGATCGAAAGGTTTCATCTTCAATTAACTTTATTACATTGTTAGCGAATTTTGTTGCGTCATCTGATACAATTATAGCTCCTTCATGCAATATCCCTTCGCAGGCTTTTGATGTAGCCACAATTGCTTTTCCATATGACAAGGCTTCAATTATTTTAATTTTCATTCCTGCACCACCTAGTATAGGGGCAATGATGAAATCTGCATTACGATAGCTAACTCCCAGATCATTAACTACGCCAATAAAATCAACATTTTTATATTTTGAATTGTCTATTTCTTTACTTCGGGAAATATTTCCAGCTACACATAACCGGAAATGTGGTGCTTTAGATAGTATTTTAGGGAGGACTTTTTCTAAAAACCACAAAAGGCCACTTACATTGAAGTTTGATATTGAACCAACGAATAGAGCGTTATATGGTGATGCAATAAACATATTTCTATTGTCAGGGTTCTGCTCTTTTTTTACATCAAATGCAGGGACACAGTAATTTTTTGATGTCTTCCCAAGTATCTCATCAAATGTTTTTCGTTCGAGTGGGTTGATGGCAATAACTTTATCATATTTTGATATGGCTTTATGCTCGCTTGCTCTAAATTTCTCTATATTCACATGAGTGTTTACATCGTTGAATTTTTGATCTTCAATTAAAAATTGTGTCTGGTAATCATGAGCATCTAGGATTAATTCGCCAGAGAAATCTTCTGGTAAAGCATTAGTCAACTTCGCATAATTTACCAGAATTACATCCGGTTCATTTGCATCAGCCATTCTCCGCACTAATCGTTTAAACTTTTCTGGGCATACAACTGCATTACTAACTTTGTTCTTAGCAACCATTTTCTGAACATAATCCAATACTCTACGAGGAGCTTTCTTTCCAGAAAAAGATGGATCTTTTACAACCCCAACATCTGAAATTCCTGGGTAGGCTGCAAGTAGCTCTTCTCTCAGATCCAGGCTTTTCTTTTTCGAATATGATGAATTTAATACGCATAAAGAAACAGAACAGCCTTTATCTATTAGCCAGCGGATAAATAAATCAATACGCTGCTGAGATCCTCGATAAATAGGCACAGGAACAACAGGAGAGAGGATCATAATGCTTTTTCCAGATACAGGAATATCTCTACCTAAAACTCGCAGACTAGAAAAGTCAATGTGATCTGTGACTGTTCGAAATGCACTTCCATCTTGTACCGTACGGGTTGTAAACTCTCCAAAAGAGTATACAGAGGTAATCAGGTGGTGATAAAATCTATTTACCTTATCAGGGTTAGGGGACAGAGGGTTTAAAATATACTGACGGCATTCCTGTATATTATTAGCTTTCTGAGCAAGCCCCGGGTGGCAATAAAATGATTCACCTAAAGTAATAACTGGCTTTCCAAATGCAAGGGATAAAAGACCAACTCCTGAATTTACTAACAATACACTTTCTGATAGTTCAATCAAATCGTTAACGTGTATGTTGTCTGGAACATATTTCACCAAATCATGGTAGATTTCAATGTATTCACTTTCTAAAGGATGCTTTTTAAGCAAGAATATATACTCGCTAGATCCTAAAGAATTAGCAAGCATGGAAAGGCTTGCAACAAATTTTGATATAGTGTTGTCGGGGTAGAAATATTTGATAACCGTGTCCCCAGGCCTCTGAAGAGGAACGAAGATGATTTTTTTCCCCTCTAGGCGAAGTGAGCGCCTTAAGCTTTCCCCTCCAACTCTATTGCCTTGTTTTTCCAGTGCATCTTCTGTTGAGACAAGATTTTTTATGTAAATAGAAGCTTTTTCTTTCTCTTTGGAAGAAAGTTTTTTATCCCATTTTTCAATATTATAGCTCTCAGAATCTGCATTAAATCCAGAATCAAAAAACCAACTCCCAGGTAGTCCACCTCTATCACTTGCGATGACCGGAATTTTAAGTTCTTTCAATTTTCTATAGGTCGCTAAGCGTTTGTTATTTCCATAAGGGTTTGGCATTAAAACTTGATTGATGTTTTTCTCTTCAATGTAATTTATCAGCTGAACAAGTTTTGGGAAATCATGCTCACTTCTATAGGTGATATCACCAAACGCATACATGGCTTGAGATATTGATTTGTAAAATGCACTATCCTTTTTTCCTAATGCAAGAGTTTTCATTTGTGATCCTTGATATATTTTATAATGCTAATACAACCGCGGCAGAAACGGCAACCTGATAAATAACCTGTGAAATATCTTTTGTTAACTGTAAAGACTTGAAGTCTGGTTTGGCTAAAACAAAAACTTCATCCCCAGGACCTATTTGGTCTTCATCTCGAAGATCATCTGATATGTTTACAAATACGCCATTAGGCTTCATGACAAGTGTGTTCATGTCATCCAAATCTCCATTAGAGCCACCGGCATGTTGAATATAACGCTTAGCGGAAAAGCTATTTTTATAGGCAATGGCGGTCGGAAACAGTACTTCCCCATGTACCAGAACAAGATTCTTTTTACTAGGTATAACAACGACATCACCTTGTTGAAGGGTAATCTTATTAGGATTATAACCATCGGACAAAATGACTTGACCCCTGGGCTCTACCTGCTTGGCTCGTTGAATCCATTGCATAACGGTACTAGCCTCTGATTTGCGCAATTCAGCTTCTTCCCGGGTACTGGAGCGAGCAGTTAAAACACTTTGTTCAAGTGCAACCAGAGAGGTCATCAACATGTTTTTTTGCCGCCTAGCAATATCTTTTCGAAATAGCTGTACAGCACTTTTATTAGACAGTGGTGTATACGTTATTTTTTTTAACAGGTCAGCCAAGTTTGAACCCCATGGTAATACTAACTCAGTACGAGAGTTATGTTCACCTTGTATTTCAACACTGATGTTAGTAGGCCGCAGCTGGGAACTTACCTTTATCTGAGCTCCTGGTTGTATCTGATTATCACCAAACTCATTAATGGAAAATTGTCGGGCATTAACTTTAGTGCCTTCAGGTTCCACCAGCGTAACATGCGTTGCTTTATCTGTTACAACAGCCGCTCTAATTACTTCTTCTAGGTTAGTATGACTTTCCTTGAGTTCATAACGGCCTGTAAATCCAACCTCTCCAGAAATGGTGATGTAGCCAATTTGACGATCAACAAAAATAACATCTCCGTCATGCAACTGTAGCATTGGCATGTTTCCTTGTGAGATGAAGCTATACAAATCAATTTGGCTGATTATTTTACCTGAACGTTTAAGGTATATATGACGATAACTTCCCAGCTCTGGACGAATGCCGCCAGCCTGATCCAGAAAGCGTAGGATAGAGTCTGCGCTTTGGCCTTCATACAAACCGGGTTTATTTACCAAACCCGATACAAAAACCTTGACAGTCTGGCTGGACACAAGAGTGACATAGGCTTCGACATTACTCTTATAAATGCGTTCTATTGACTTTAGAATAACATTGTTGATTTTATTGTTAGTAACACCCTCAACTTTCACTGGGCCAACTCTTGGAATGAAGATATTGCCCTGAGCATCAACGACTTTTTCCTCTTGGCTACTTAAGCCGCCCCAAAGCTGCACCAGTAATGTATCACCTTGTGAAATACGATATTCTGGATTAATGCCACTAAACGATACTTTTTTGAAGCCTCCATCAAACAACCAGCTACCATAAACATCAGAATTAGGAGTTAGATTTTCCAAAGGTTGCTCATAAATGGATGATGCCTCTGATTCATCCGGTGAATCCTGAACAGCCAAAGCAGACCAGCAAATGCTGCTATAAATTGACATTAATGATAATAGTAAAAACTTCATTTTATTCCTTGTGCTCCATGATAATAGCCGCTATTAATTTAGAGATAAGGTAAACGATAATCAGCAGCAAAAACCAGGTGATGATGTTGTACCAGCGCCTTGGGTATGATTCATCTTCGGGTAATGCTGGATGTTCCACAATGAGTAAATGCTTCAGCTTTCGGTAGGCTTCTGCTCGCACTGATTCCAGGCTTACGAGTGATGATGCATATAAGTCTGCGGCTAACTTTGCATTCAGCTGTATTTCCTGATAATCCAGATTGGCCTTGCCCAGGCCTGACTCTTTCTCAGATATTAGATTTTTGCGTTCTTCTGCCAATTGAGACTTTAAGGAATTAATCAAGTTTTTCTGAGCTTTGACTTCAGGTGCTGTACGCCTCATGACACTGGATAGTTCTTTGTAACGAGCTTCTGCTTTAATTAATTCAGCTTGAAGCTGGTTGATTGCAGTAAGTAATGCACCGCTCTCTTCTGCTGGACTAAATAATTGCTTATCACCTTGAAATTCCAGAAACTGTTGTTGTTGAGATTTGAATTCATTGTACTTCCTCTCAACCTCTTGCTGTGCAAAGGCAACCTGCTCTTTAATCATCTTATTGCCCAATGCATTGATAAAAGACTCGCTGATATCCAGCATTGTGTCACCAATGCTTAAAGCAAATTCAGGTGTGAATGCCTGGACTTCAATTTGTACAACATCGGACATTTCGTCATGAAAAACATGAATGTGCTGTTGGTAGTATTCGATAAACTCTTCTGTTGTAGCATCTATGGCAAGACGACTGAACCAGTCCCATTCTGTTTTTTGATAATGGGCACGCAGATTAATGGCAGCATCAAGAGCCATAGCCATTTCCCGTGACTCAATAAATCGTTTAATAATCAGTGAATCTTTTGTTGTTGGTGATATGGCACCAAGTGATGCAAGCCCTGAAATGGGTAATTCAGACGACCCTGCTTGTTTGACGACAAACTGGCTTTGGGCAGCATAACGGGGAGATGCAATACTAATAAAGTACCAAAGTATAACCAATGACGCCATGATGATCAGGGTGAAAGATCCCATACTAACCCAGGCCTTATAAGGACGAGAATCTTTGAAAAAATCACTGGGTTTGTGCCGAAGCTTACGCATTTTCCGCATAAATCGACTTCTGGGTTTTGCTTTTTTAGAAGTGTCCTTACTCGAAGTAGTTTTGATTGAACTAGAGTTTGACATAAGTTTCCTGGTAGTCTCGGATAGCATCTTGAATGCAGCTATGAAAGACAAAGTTTTGATTTTTTATCACAATGCCAGCTTCACAAAATTCCTGTAATTGCTTCATTTCATGGCTAACCATAATTACATGTGTGGTTTCCCTGATACGTTTCAAGGCCTGCTGGCTTTTCTTTCGGAAGGTTGCATCACCTACGGAGGTCACCTCGTCAATAAGTAATACATCAAAGTTAAACGCAAGACTTAATCCAAAAGCAACCCGTGACTTCATTCCGCTAGAGTAGGTTCGTATAGGTTCATCATAATATCGGCCAATATCCGCAAATTTTGCTACTTCGCATTCAATGCTAGATGTATTGCGTATACCATTGATTCTAGCCACAAATCGAACATTTTCCCGACCACTCATGGAGCCTTGTAGGCCTCCTTGTAAACCCAGTGGCCAGCTAATGCGTAGGTCTGAATCAATATGTCCTCTGCTGGGTGTATCTGCGCCGCCAATCATGCGAACCAAAGTTGATTTACCAGCTCCATTCGGGCCTAGCACTCCAATGCTTCGAGTCATTGGCAGTTTGAAATTAATATCCTTAAATATATAGGCTCGACCATTCCGGGTCGGGTAAAATTTGGAAACATTGCGAAAGTGAATCATGAGGCTAGAAACCGGTGGCGATTGACCCAGTAAAATGACAAGCCACCTCCCCATAGGCAAATTGTTATAGTCAACAAATATAGCCAATCCCCTACTGGGGTTTTATAACTGGAGAACATTGCATCCCGGCTAAGTTCAGTGAAGTGTAATAGAGGGTTCCAGGTCAAGTAGTGCCAGTACTGGGCAGGGATCATGGTTATGACAAAGAATATACCTGATATGAAAAATAGAGGCTGGTGAATAAGGCTTATGATACGTGGTGCATCGTCATAAAATAAAACCAAGTTGGATAATAATAAACCATATCCGGCAGCCATGCTTAGCATGAATAAGTTTATTAATATTAACTCCAGAGGCTTTTCAGGTATAACTTGAAAACCTATCCAAAACAAAGCAATCATCAGTAAGGAATATACGACTAGGTAAGTAGCTGACTCAATTAATAGTCGGGTTATAAATGGATCAATAGGGGATACCTGGCGGTAAGCAAATAATGCTTTATTGGCTTTGATGGCTGTTGCTAATTGAGTGCTGGCTTTAGTAAATCCACGAAAAGGCAGTATGCCCAGTAATAAAAATAAAGCGACAGGGACGCCTGATAATGAGCTTCTGCCCAGGATAGTAAAAATAATTGCAATAACAGACGCCTGTAAAACAGGTTCAGCCAAGGCCCAAAAGTACCCCAACCTTTTGGATCCAAAACGAACCTTTAATTCGCGAGTCAGCAAAGCAGAGATGGTATCTTGCATAACCTGGCGTGATGTTCTTCGAGAAACAATATTCGACATATATTCAGACCCGACCAGAAAGTCCAAATAATATGCTACGACAGAACTGTTGGGGCTTTTTTCCAACAAAGTCTTTCCTTGACTCAATCACTGCATTCACCACCAAATTCACGTTAATTTACCCGCAAAGGCAGCTGAGTATAATGAGGTGCTACAAGAATTCAACAGACGGTGAGAAGGAAGTTCTATAAAATAGTGCCAGCGGCATCATCTATCCGAAAAGCTGACTGTTGTGGCGAAGAGATACTTCAAGTGGGTCAGTTGTTATATTGTTCTTTATCTTTTTAAAAAGAAAACCCGGCATCCTGCCAGGTTGGATCATCATCTAGGGCACCTCTGAATAATTCCCCAAGATAGGCGATAATACCG
>JAILXU010000028.1:0-5652 GCA_045430275.1 Oceanobacter sp.
TCATCGTCAAGCTTCTAAACACAAAAGGCTCTACCGTACGGTAGGGCCTTTTTTGTTGGCTGTCGAAAAATTAAAGTCAAACATACCAGCAGCGACACATAGAGCGAACAGAACAACCCCGGACTGCAGTCAGCAGGCGGGGTTTTTGCGTTTAGTGCATTTCGTTTTGAGAAGCAGGATTAAAGAGTGCGGGGCCAGAGACAGAGCTAGCGAGACAGGCGGGGGTTTTATGACAAGCGTTCTTTATTGCGGTTTGCCCATGCTTGTGTGCTTTGCTCGATAAAGGCATCAAGTTTTTCTGGTGCTTTATGGATCGCAACCAGAGCCAATGCTGCTGTATGAATAATGGCATCTTCAGCGTATTCACTTTGAAGCTTGCCTTGCCAGCAATCGCGCAACATATCCGGGCTAATGTCTTTGGGTTTGTCTTGATAATGACTGTGTTTATTCTCAATGATCAGTTGTCCTGATTGACCATTTAGATGATAACGAGCGGTACAGCGTCGTTCCGGGTTGACCTCAAACTCACCGCCTTCTCCCTTGATTACCAGCATATCTTCCTGAGTAATGGCAGCGGCATCAGCGTGAAGCTCAGCATAGACTGGGTGAAATATTCCCTGTACGGAAGGAATACCCGCTGGTGCGATGGTCTTGAGCACGGTGTTGATGGGGGAGCGCACACCCAGGATGTTTTTCAGCCCCAGCCATTCTTGCAGTTTGGGGTTCAGCGCCTGGCAGGGCAGGTAACTGATCGATGGGAGTGTAGAGCCGAGTTCATCGATATGCATCAGCGAGTGAAGTCCCAACTGATGGAATACTTCGTGTAAATAAATACGCCCTTCTGTGTGAGCCAGGCTGCCATGGAACAGAATGCGATGACCCATTTGCTCAAGCAGTAATGCCGATAGCAAAGACCAGAAGGGTTGGCGACGTTTACCCGCATAGCTGGGCCAGATCAGATCCACATCTGGTCTGACTTCTGGCCAACAGGTGTTTATGGCCTGACTGAATCCCGCCAACTCAGCGGCGGTTTCCTCTTTCACGCGCATCAGCATCAGAATGGCACCAAGCTGTTCCGGGTGACACTCGTCTGATAGCAGATGCTCCATGGTAAAACGCGCTTCTTCAAACGTCATGCTGCGGCTGGCATTTTTTCCGCGTGCCAGAATGCGCACGTAGTCGGCTAAGGGGTGTTTTTCAGCAATCACAAACAGTTCTCCGGGCGAGGTAATCCGGCAATTTTGGCAGCAATCTTGGCCGGACTGCCAGGAAAGAGCGTCAACAAGTAGATACTGTTGGCTTTGTCAGCCCCGATCTGTTGTTTTAGGTACTTGGTCAGGGGACGCATAGCCGGAGATACATCGAACATCTGATAGAAATCACGTAACGCATGGACAATTTGCCAGTGTGCTTCCGTCAGTTGAATATTTTCAGCACGGGCCAATTGCTCTGCAACTTCCGGGCTCCAGTCATCCAGGTTGACCAGAAAGCCGTCTTTATCCAGGGCTGGTAGGGTAGCCATGATTAACTCCAGCTCAGTGTCCGAGTATGTTTCAGAGTCAGATTGACCCAAGCGGTATCCGAAATGGGGTGGAAAGCCGCTTCCGTGTTCGCAAAGGCTCGTTGCTCCAGATCTTTCTGGCGAGCATACAGGCGCAGGATCACGGCGCTTTCCTGAATGGCCTGTTGCCATTGTGGCAATTGATAACAGGCATCACCCAATAGTAAAACGGCATCACCATCGGTGCAGAATTCAATGGCCTGGAGGTCTCTTGATGGACTGCTGACTTGGTATAAAGTGCTCATATCAGAATTTCAGGCAATGTTGGGATTGTTGTATCAATTGCTGCACACCGGCTGTATTCAGCGGCTTGGCAAAGGTATGAATGGATGAGCGAGTTGG
The DNA here is from genome assembly GCA_045430275.1 of Oceanobacter sp. Lineage (GTDB taxonomy): Bacteria > Pseudomonadota > Gammaproteobacteria > Pseudomonadales > Oceanobacteraceae > Oceanobacter. The sequence goes on from JAILXU010000028.1 coordinate 1,904, forward strand.
CATCAGTTGCTGCAAGTCCCCATCGGCATAATACACCTGATCAATATCGTACATTGGCAGTACAGCCATCAATTTATCGGCGGAGCGACCGTTGGGCTTGCGAGGTTGTTGCTGTTGATACAGCCAGCCAACGCCCGCACCCGTCAGCAACAGAGTCACCGGGTGTTCGAATGCGGCGAGAGCGAGAGCCAGTTCCAGAGCTTCCATATCCTGACTGGGAGGGGTGCTGAGTATGATCAAAACCCGATTGTTCATGAAGGCGCTCCTCAGAATTGAATGACTCGATCAGAGTCTGATAAAGCACTGGCCATCTCACCCAGGCCAACCAGTTGATAAGCCGAGTGCAGCGAGGCTGTCAGTTCATAGCGCTTGGCTTCGGTCGAATCTGGCAGGCCGCGACGCAGTGCGTTGGCAATACAAGCTTGTAATGGAATGTGGTGTTGGCTGGCCAACTCCTGCCATTGCAGAGCAACAGGATTTTGACCTTGAATCGGCGTTTGATTCGCGCTGGCACATAGCACGGCATCGGTATAGAAGAAAATACGTTTAACCTGATGGCCGCCATTAATAGCAGCGCGAATAAAATCCATGGCTTGTTGGTGCGCCAAAGTATCAAACGGGCTTCGTGTTACCAGGATTGTGAAGCTGGACATGATGATTGTTTCGCTACGGTGGGGCTGGAAAAGCAGGCATGATAGGAGTCTGTCAGCATAAACACCAGTTGCTCTCAATTTAAAGGATCATTATCCGTCTTTTTAGTCACTTTTAGTGCTGAATTGATCAAATCATCACCAGGAACGGCGTTGGGTGCAGACAACGTGGAATCCTTTGCTGTGTTTTCTTTATCGATGTATTGAAACAATGTGACGGCTCTCGTTGGCTCAATGTTTGCTTCTTAAGCAGTCTGATGACAAAAAATGGATTATTAGTGCGTGTGCAGAGCACGCGTGGGAAGCAAAAGACGCATAAAAACGTTGTGATGGGTCGAATCCCACCCGTGGCCAATGCAGGCTCTGGTGCATGATCGTTAGTTATACCGAGACGGGAGTCGAATTTGTCGAGTAAAACCTCCTCTGATATTGCCCGGAATCATGATGCATTAGGGCGCTGGATGCTGTGGCTGGTGTGGGTCTGGTTGCTGGGTGTGATACTGATAGCGTTTTTTACGTCTCGTACGGTGCGTGATGATGTTCTGGACGAGCTGGCTCAGGAGGCCAACCTGATCAGTGCCGAACTGGGTCGTCAGTTGCGCCAATACGAAGGCATTGTTTCAGCCGTCGCTGACCTGCGTACCTTGCGAGAAACCCTGCGCGAGCCATCCGATGACCAGGTGTCTCTGCTGAATCGTTTTCTGGCCCGAACCAATACCAGTCTGGGGAGTGATAGCCTGTTTGTCCTGACCCCGGAGGGCCGGGTGCTGGGAGCCAGCAACCACAATCGGGCTGACAGTTTTATGGGTCACGACTTCTCATTTCGACCATATTTTACCCAGGCTCGGCTGGGAGAGCTAGGCAAGTACTACGCTGTTGGAGTGGTGTCGGAACAGCGAGGTTATTACTTCTCGGCTCCGATTATGTCTGACCGACAGGTTGTTGGTGTGGTGGTCATCAAAGTGTTGCTGGAGCCGGTTTTTCAACGGCTTGAGCGTTATCAGGGAGATTATCTGCTTGTAGGGCTGGACAGTGTGGTGTTTGCCGCTTCACAGGAGGATTGGGCGCTGGGCAGTTTGCAGCCGTTGGGCGAGTCGCGCCGTCAGGCGATCCGGGATTCTCGCCGCTATGGACATTCCTCGATCACGCCAGTGGGAGACAATGGAGCGTTGGATGTGATGACGGATACTCAGATCAACCTGATTCGAGGGGGAGCCAGCCATGTGTATCTGGTCGGTCGGGCGCTGATACCAGAAGGAAGCTGGCATGTCCTGGCGGTTAACCAGGTATCGGTGGTTTTTCGGCGCACGTTGCATGTGTGTGTGTATTTCTCGCTGGTGTTCGGAGTACTGGTACTGATTGGTTTGTACTGGCGCAAGCATCTGGAGGTGGAGCGCCATGTGCTGGAAATGAATCAGGAATTGGAGCGCCGGGTTACGGGCCTGACAGCGGAGCTGAGAGGCTCGAATATCGAATTACAGCAATTGGTAGCGCACTATCAGCAAACCCAGAATGAGTTGGAGGCCACTCAGAATCAACTGGTGCAGACCGCCAAGCTGGCAGTGCTGGGCGAAATGTCCGCAGGCATTAATCACGAGTTGAATCAACCCCTGCTGGCCTTGCAAACCTACGCCGAAAACAGCATCAAGCTGGCAGCTCGTGAACGTCACGATATGGTGTCGGACAACCTGAAAGAAATTGTACAAATTGTGCAGGCCATGCACGCCATTGTTTCGCGCCTGAAAGTGTTTGCCCGTCGTTCGCCGCCAGAACCCCGAGCAACGCGCGTCAGTGAGGTGATAGAGGGAGCGATGTCGATCATGACGCCCTTGCTGCATCGCAAGCACATTGCCACCGAGCTGGCCCCGGAATGCCAGGAGTTGATGATCTTCTGTGAGCCAGTGCAGGTTCAGCAAGTGTTGATTAACCTGCTGACCAATGCTGCCGATGCGTTGTCTGAACAGCAGGGTGGTGTGGTTCAGGTTGTGATTGCAGACCGTGGTGATCAGGTATCCATTACCGTCAGCGATAACGGGCCGGGCATTGCACCGGACATTCAAAGCAAGATATTCGAACCCTTTTTTACCACCAAGGCGCGAGGGCTGGGCATTGGCCTGGCGTTGTCGCGGCGCATTATTGAAACCCTGTCGGGATCGCTGACGGTTGCAGACAGCAGCCAGGGCGGCACGGCATTTACGCTAACGCTACCGAAGCTGGAGTAGAACATGATTGATGTTTTGGTCGTGGATGATGAAACGGACGTCCTCAAGGCACTGACACAAACCCTGGAAATCGAGGGCATCAACACTCTGACAGCGACCAACGGCCAGGAAGCACTGGCGCTGGTTCAGCCGGGCTGGGCAGGCATTGTCCTGACCGATATTAATATGCCGGTGATGGACGGCATGGAGTTGATTCGACAGCTGCGCACCATCGACCCGGACTTGCCAGTGATCATGCTGACAGGCCATGGTGATGTCAGCATTGCCGTCGAAGCGATGCGCAACGGCGCGTACGACTTCCTCGAAAAACCCTTCGCTACCGATGTGCTGCTGGAAACGGTACAGCGTGCTCAGGAAAAGCGCCTGCTGACGCTGGAAAACCGCCAATTACGGGTTGAGGTCGAGATAAACGAACGTCCGGGGCCGCGCATTATCGGCTCTCACCCGGATGTCAAAAAGCTGCGTGACACTCTGAACCACATCAAAGACACACCCGCTGATGTGCTGATCAACGGCGATACCGGCTGCGGCAAAGAGCTGGTAGCGCGTTATCTGCACAGCCACAGCAAGCGCGGTGACAAGGCCTTTGTGGCGATCAACTGCGGCGCGATTCCTGAAAACCTGATCGAAAGCGAGCTGTTTGGCCACGAAGCCGGGGCTTTTACAGGTGCGGGCAAGAAACGGGTGGGAAAATTCCAGTACGCCAATGGCGGTACTCTCTTTCTGGATGAAATTGAAAGTATGCCGATGGCGCTAATGCCGATCAGTTAAGCACTGATCGGCATCCTTTTCGTCTGGTCGGATACTTCTGCGGCCTCGCTTTGACCACTCTCGGATACGCCCTCTCTCGTCGGCCTGGCAGAAGACAAAACTCAGC
>JAILXU010000029.1:0-2169 GCA_045430275.1 Oceanobacter sp.
AAAGTGAAAAATTCATCGGACAACTATGCTGACACAGCGGGTATGGGACATCTACTTAATCCAGAGTAGCCAAAATCCCACCCATTTCTAGCAGAAAAACAGCCTTTTAAGGCCTCAATATAGGCCCTTCTTGTGATTTTTGAGTAAATAATTATCAGACCTTCGATTAAATAGATGTTCCCTTATGGTCAGTTTTGTAATTTCTCTGTCAATATTTTGAGAATCTCAGTCACTTTTTCTACATTGCTAAAGAATCTAGCTGGATAAGCATTAGTATAATTATCTTCTATATAACCTTCAGTTTCTTGACAAAGAAAATCAAGTTTAGAAGAAAGATGTCTTTCGTTTGGTGTAACAATTTCAGTAGCATTGAGAATTCGACTCTCTTTATTTATAAGTAGAGCAGTTAGAACCCTATTTGCATGAGTGATAATCAAGTGCCTCTTTCTATTCGCATTCCTATCAACAATCATCAACTTAGATTCAATTAATTTTTCAATCACTCTAAGATGTATGACAGCATTTACTACCTTAATCCCAGAAACAGTTGGGTTAAAAACACTCTTATAAAGGCTACCATCAAGATTCTCAAAGAATCGGCCTCTTTGAGCTTTCAGTGTAGCAATTAAAGTAGGCGTCATCGATAAGCACGCTAATCCATCAAGAGCCTCATCCAAATCAATTGTATTCTCATCAGTATCAATATTATGTACTGCTGTCCTAAGCAGTTGATACTGATAACTTTCTATAGCAACTTCACGAGAAATCCTTAACTGCTCTGTGTGTTGAGAAGCGAAATCTCTACCAAGCACTCTATTCTGATGATTGTTTGCTTTAGTTATTGCTGTTGCAACTTCTGCATTCTCAGTATCTGTAACCTTTATAAATCGCGCAGGAATTTTAATTTGGGATAATGAATTTACATTTTCGTCAGAAATATGTTTAAAAATTTGACCAATAGTGCTAACTGTTTGTGCGCCATTTATAACACTTACATTTAAGAATTGAAAGGTTCCTCGACTAGTTCCTCTAGTAGCATTTCTTCTATGAGGATTAATATCTGAAACAAGCAGTGTTATTCCATTATTGTAATACCAGAACATTTCAGGGTGATTTATTGCAGAGTTTTTAATTGATTCATTTACATCAGTATTACCTAATAAATTTCTTATGTTCTTTGAAAAAAGTCTTGTTCCATGATTTTCCCACCACTCAACTATTTGATCACCAGAAATTTGGCCATAAAATGCAAGGTGTGGTTCAGTCTTTTGACCATAATTTTCTATTTCTACATCTTCTAGGTCAATATTAACGTGTGTTCCTGCTTGAAGCCATTCTGTTAAATCTTCTGCTGAAACAAGATGGACTTGAAAGGGTAGATCATCTTGAGCAATTGATACTGGTATTAATGCTGCAGCGTTCAACTCATCTTGCCACTGTTGCATATCCCCTAGAATTGTTTCTGCGGCTCCCCTTTTTCCAGTATGAGCCATAACAAAAAGGAATTTATAGTCACTTGACCCAAGGCCTGTTTCAATATCATCTGAAACTCTTTGTAATATTTCATCAAACCGATGAAACTCTCCCATTTGTAGCCTTTCACAAGCATCTTTAAACGAAAGAAAGTCATCTTTGACCCATGTTCCATTTCCAGACTGATTGAATTTTGATTGAACAACTATAACTCTTTTTTCGTTATGATTGACACAAATAGCGTCTATACCTCCATCTTTAGAGCTATCACATACACTTTGTCCTGCTACTACATCATCAACTGCTGCAAGGTTATAAACCGAAAATGCAGCAATTGCCCTGCTAGCCATTTTTACATCATAATCTGAGCATCCTGAATCGCATTCTCTTTTATGAATAAAATCCTGAAACCTCTCCCTTAGAGAATTACCAAGCCGTTGAGCCATGATTCTAGAAGTAGCTGCAGCAGGGACTGCATTATCTTTAATAGTAATATCTTTTACAAACGCCATAATTTAAAATAACCCACTCCAAAAATTGAGCATTAAAAATCAATACCATCACACAAATAACCACAATAAAAATATTTATTATTAATATATATCCATGATGGCCACTGTGAGTTTTAGGGCACCTCTGATTTTCTCGATATACAGCTGCTATCTCGAGCTGGCTTAATTTTTGACGCTGTATTTC
>JAILXU010000003.1:0-273730 GCA_045430275.1 Oceanobacter sp.
TGGTAGTTTGATATGACTTTTTTAGATGCCGGAGTAATAACGATCTGGATTGCCACATAAGAGCGACACGTAAGCGACACATAAAAAAGAAAACCAATCGGTATTTAGAGTCACTTATAACAATATGGATGCCGTTATAAAATCACGATCACATCACACAAAATAATGTCACTTTCCATCAGAATATTACACAAGTCAGGCCAACTATAAAGTCAGAGCAAGTGAAAACTAACCCTCTGATTTTATTTAAGAAAATCTAGAACGTGGTGTTGTAAAGCACCACTTTTTGCCCGTTTGAGCACCGCAAAAGTAACAAATAGTTACGAAAAAAAAAGCAATCTCCTGTCGCTCACCTATACTGATTTGTATCAAGTTTTAGCCATTATTTGATGGGGAAAGCCGGTGGAATCAACAATCAGTTCAATAGGACTTAATGATTATGAGGAGGGACTCGTACAGGGGCATTTGAAAGTTTTGAATACCAAAACCCATCGTACCTGGCACTATCAGGGTGCCAATATGGATGCTGACCTAATCATTACCAAGCGCCCTATTACCGTTACCTCACAAACCTGTGTCGCTATTTTATCGGGCGATGTGTTTAAAAAAGTAGACGATCGCTGTTACCACATTGGAGAGTCTCTGCGCATATTCAGCTTTCTGGAGCTATTGCGAGATATTGAAGACAATGCCGAACGAGAATCCAAAGACGATGAAAACATGCCAGCTATTTTGGCAGCAGAACAACTGTCGCTTTATTGTCATACGTTATCAGATAGACAGTCGCATTTTCAGATAGTCATTGGTGAGCAAATACTTTGCCAAGGTTATTCCGATCAGGGCGAATGGCATTTAATGACACGTTTTCCAAAAAAAGAATTGATTCACCAATTAGCAACCAAAACGATTAACCTGAAAAAAAGCCAGTCGGTTCAGGTACAAGACACACAGCATGAAGGCATTCATCACTTCAGTGTCCGAGCCATTGTTTGGGAACTATCCATTGCATACCCATCCAGAGAGCCATTCAAAGACCAGCTGTTTAAAATTGCTACCTGGCCTCTGCTGGGCACCTGGCATACAGAACCCTATATGCCGCGACTATCAGCGTTGTACGGGCGACAATTTGCGTCTATTGCTGAAGGGGCCAAATTCACAAACAGCAGCGAGACACAGGTGCATGCTTTTCTGACCGCTTGTCAGCTATGCCAACTGGGTATGAAAAAACAACCACTACCACTGAATCAGGCCACTCACACGGAGGAGACAACTTCCAGTTCTGACAATCATGAAACCGCTGGATTGCTAAAAGGCTTGCGGAGGAAACTGGGGTTGGCATTTGGTTATGAATAATGGCAAAAAGATTCTTTTTATTGGCTCAATGGGTGCAGGTAAAACAACAGCAATTTCCAGCATCAGTGACGACCCTCCTGTGACAACAGAAGCGATGAATTCTGCCCGACATATATCGGATAAACAGACAACAACCGTTGCGATGGATTTTGGCCGAATCTACCTGGATCAATTTGATGCAATTGATTTGTATGGTATCCCGGGACAAGATCACTTTGATTTCCTTTGGCCTATATTGGAAAAAGGAGCATTAGGGGCCATATTTTTACTTGATTGCAGCCAGGGTGACATCCCGGAAACACTGGATCGATTCTGTAACGCATTTGCCAGATTAAGAGATAATAATGCCATTGTTATCGCTCTTAATCGCACTGACCAGCATTCAGTACAACGATGCCAACAGTGGCTCTTTGATAACAATCTGACTTTGCCTCTTATTTTGTCAGACCCCAGAGAGCGCACCGATGTATTAATGCTGCTTGAGTTGCTTATAGCCAATGTAGAGGCTGAACTGTTTTCCGCAGGAGAAACCCAATGAACCCAACTGATAACCCGGTATTCTCACCGACGTTAAAAGTAAAGTGCGATGCACTATTAAATGGCTATACTGATGATGACCACCATCTGGAGTTCTTATCGCTATCAACATCAGATGGTTATATTCTGGCTCACAGTCGTTCAGAATCAGGGTTACTTAACTGTCGTAGAATATCTGCGATGTCCTCTTCACTTTCAGGAATTAGTATTGAATTAGCCAAGGAAACCCGAAACACGAATATGGAAGGCAGTATTATTGAGTGTGAAACCGGTTTTCTGATTTGCCGCTTGGTAAGAACTGATGGAATTGATGCCGTTTTGCTCGGTGTATTTAGCAAAGAATCAAACCATGGCATGGCGCTGTGGACACTCAAGAACATTGCGAAATCCATATCCGAATTTCTCACTGTTTATAAATAAATCTAATAATCCAATCAATAAATAGTACTGACAGAGGTCATTATGGCGAACATAGATGAAAGCTTGAACTCACTGATGGGTCTTAATGGTGCAGCGGCGGTTGCTTTGGTTGATTACAACAGCGGCATGCTGCTGGGGTCTGCTGGCGGTGGCGTTGACCTTGAAATTGCCGCCGCAGGTAATACTGAAGTGGTTCGGGCCAAAATGAAAACCATCAAAATGCTGAAGCTGAACCAGGAAATTGACGATATCCTGATCACACTTTCCAGCCAGTTTCATTTAATCCGTCCTCTCCACACAGACCGTGATTTATTTGTGTACTACGTATTGGATTCCAGTTCTGCCAATCTGGCTCTGGCACGACGCGCCTTAAAAGAAGTTGAAAGCAGTATTCAGGTGTAATATTCAAGGGGCTGGCTCCCAGAGTATTCATCTCATTTCATTGAAAAGCCGGGGTGTTACCCGGTTTTTCAGCAAGTGCCCTCAAGTACGATGATCAAACCGATATTCCTCCCGTCACAATCACGGATTGCTTCAGTTTTTACTGCAACACAAAACTGAAACGAGTGCCCCGTTCCGGCTCCGATTCCACTTCAATATGGCTCTGATGCAAATCCAGAATGCGTTTGACGATGGCCAGCCCCAGGCCACTGCCTTTCTGTGCTCCAGGCTGTGAATCCCGCGCCTGAAAATACCGCTCGAAAATAAACGGAATATCGTGATGACTGATGCCACAGCCAGTATCGTTGATCTCAATACGCGTACCGGTGTCAGCCCGAAGAATGCGCAACGTGACATGACCACCTTCCGGGGTATGGCGCAAGGCATTGTCAATCAGGTTCTGGAGCACGCGCTGAATCATGGCAATGTCGGCGGTAACATAGCTGTCTTGCTGCAGGCCTTCAATTGCCAGTTGCACATCCTGCTGTTCAGCCTTGAGCTGAAATTCCTGCAAGCAGTCGTGGGCCAGCTCCAACAGCGAGAACGGTTCCGGGTCTGGGCGGGTGTTGTCGGCTTGCAAGCGCGATAGCTCAAACAGTTCTTCAATCAGGCTCGACAGTCGCTGGCACTGGCGAATCGACACGTTCAGGTGGTCGCGCAATTCATGCTGGCTGTCGCATTCACTGGCCTTGAGCAGCGCGGTCTCGATATAACCCTGAGCCGCCGCCAGCGGTGTGCGCAGGTCATGAGAGACGTTGGCAATCAGCTCGCGCCGACTTTGATCCAGCGACTGCAAGCGAGTGAATTGCTGGTGAATGTGCGCCGCCATATCGCGGAAGGCATCGGTCAATTGATCGATTTCATCACCACCGGGCCGGGTGGCCTTGGGCAACTGGTCGATGGCCGACAACTCCGGGTACAGCAAATCGTATTTCAGCATGGCCTGACGCAAGCGTGTGACCCGCCGGGTCATGGCCAGAAACACCAGCAAACCGGCCACCACCGCCGCCAGAACACAGCCCAGAATCAGCGTGCCACTCATCGAAAAGGCGTAATGTTCAAAGGCGGAATCCCGTAACTGCCGATACAACTGCCCGCCCACCACGGCATAGACGTAGCCCAGCCGTTGTCCACTGTCGGCGTCTTCAATCGGTGCGACCGAGAAAATATTGCGCTGCAGGGTGTTACTGGGGTCATCACCAACAATCGGATACTGAGCATCCGGCTGCAAATAGCGCTGAATCGGCGTCAAATCCACACGCCCACCTTGTACCTGATTGCCCGGCAGTCGATGGCTGAGAATCTGACCACTGGGATCGAGCACGTAAATCTCCAACGCCGGGTTCAGAATCATGGCGTGTGACGCCAGTTCATCCAGTGATGCTTCGTCGACCTGGCCTTTGAGGTCAATCAACTGACGCTGCTCCGTGACGTAACCCGCCACCGGCTGGTTCAGACGCTGCAACAAATCCTGGCCGTGATGTTCACTCATATAGCTGGACGCCAGCAGCAACGAGCCGCCCAGCAGCGCCATAATCAACAGAAACACCAGCGCGAAGCGGGCAAACAAACTGGCATGAAGCGCTTTCATGGACTCTCCCGTAATCACTGGATTCAAATGCAAGATGGGCACCCATTAACCCAATCGGTAACCCACGCCCCAGACCGTGACAATAATGCGCGGTTGCGACGGGTCGTCTTCGATTTTGGCCCGCAACCGATTGATGTGACTGTTCACCGTGTGTTCGTAGCCTTCCTGACCATGACCCCAGATACGATTGAGCAAATGCGAGCGTGAGAACGCCTCATCCGGGTGCTGCATAAAGTAGCTCAGCAAGTCGAATTCCTTGCTGGTCAGATCCAGTAACCGACCGGCCTTGCTGGCACGGTGCTGGCGCAGATTCATCATCAACTGATGACGATGGCTGACCACTTCATCCGGTCGCGCAACCGCTCGCAGTCCCTGGCGCTCGGTCTGTACGCGACGCAATATCGCTTTGATTCGAGCCATGAGTTCTATCACGCTAAAGGGTTTGAGCAGGTAGTCATCAGCGCCCATTTCCAGCCCCAATACCCGATCCATCTCGCCCGAGCGACTGGTAAGCATTAACACCGGCACCGAGATCCCCCGACCACGCAAGTCACGACAGACTTCCAGACCGTCCTTGCCGGGCAGTTGCAAATCCAGCACCACCAGACTCCAGGACTGCTGGCACGCCAGCTCAAAACCGCACAGCCCATCGGTTGCCACCACCACTTCACCGAACTGGCTTTGCAGGTGTAACTGGATCAGGCTGGCGATGTCCGGGTCGTCTTCAACGACCAGAATGCGATGTTGTTCCATAGGTGAACGGGCCGGAATACCGGCGGAAGAATACACAGCGGGGGAAGAGGCGAGTGACACGGCAATACTCCGAAGAACAAGTGCATGGCGACTTGGTCGTAGCTCGCCATGTTTTCTTACACCTGTCGCATCACCAATCGACGATAACCAGCCGATGATTAACGCGTGCGTTTGACGGTAATCACAGCCGTAGGATTATCCCAGCGGTGCAAATGCGTCAGCGCCGAGGTACTCAGGCCATCATCGCTGGTCACAACACCCGCGTGTGCAGTGACCAGATTGGCACGATCATCACGAGTAGCATTAAAGCCTTCACCGCCGCCCGCCGGGCCAGGAATGGTTGCCGCTGTTTCCGTGTTGGCTTCCGTACCGGCATCGTAGGCAATCGCATTCATACGGTGATAACCGTTCACAGCCAGATCAGACAGGTTCACACCGCGCGCTGCCACAACGGCATCGTTGGTGTTCACCAGCATCGTCAGTACTGTCAGATAGGCGGACTTGGCATCCTGCTTTTCAACCTTCAGTGTCAGTGTCTGGCTGGCTCCCGGAGCCACCGCGCCCTCGCCACTCAGCGTGGTGTGAACCTGATTGTCATCAGCCACCCCTTCCAGAATCTGCGAGTTGCTGCCACCTTCGGCCAGATATTCCAGATCGGTACTGGCCGCCTCACCCACAGTAAAGGCCTTGTACTGATTGGTATGCGCAATCAGAGCCAGCGGTGAGAATGGCTGCCCGGCGGTGGCGTTCAGCACCGTCACCTCGTAGGTGTAGTATTCCTTGTCTTTGGAATCGTTGTCGTCATCGTCACCAAAGCAACCGGTCAACAGCACAGACGCCGCCAGAACGGATGCCAAACCGGCACGACGTTTGATTAAATCAGTCATGACTGCCTCCTCACTTCACGGTCAGAGTGACGCGAGCAACCGGATTCAGCCAACGATGCGTGGTTGAATCAATGTCGCTGACGCCACTGTCAGAGCTGGTATCTCCCAGAACGCCACGATGAATATGCACAAAGCCTTCCGCAACGGCATTCACGCCCGTACCGCCAGTGCCAACAGAAGCATCCAATGGGCCAGGAACCGGGAAGCCCGCCACACCCGGTGCGCCGCCACCACGAACTTCATCGTTGGCTTCGGTACCGGCATCGTACGCGTTCAGGTTGTAGGTATACGTGCCAGGCGTGGTCGGAATGGTCAGGTTGTTCAACGCCACAAACCCATCGTTGGTTGGCAGCATCATGGCCACAACCGACAATTGGGTGTTCGCGCCGGTATCAATATCCGTCATGGCCGACTTGCCCGCCGTCAGCAAACCACCCGCCGGGTTTTCCTGAACCACACCGCCAGCGCCTGTGACATCACCGGACAAACCGGCGATAGAACCGCCTTCTGCCATGGCTTGCAGATTCGCCGAAGCCGCAGCACCTGGGGTAAACAGCGTGGTGCTGTTGTCGTGGCCCGCTACCAGCAGCGGTGTGAACGCAATGCCTTGCGTCAGGTTGGTGATCTTGACCGTCAGATCAGCGGCCATGGCCGGAACAGCAACGGTGCCGATAGCAGCAGCCAGAAGTGCAGTGCGCAGATTCATGAGAAGTAACTCCATTCGGTGAAATAATGAAGTTCACTGTGACGCCGGGAGGCTGTTGCAGTCCTCCCGGAAATGTCACGGAAGTATCACGGGTGGAGTAAACGCCGAACGAAGGCGGCTAGCCCAATCTGTGGTTCGCCACCGCATAAAACGGATCAAGAGCACCATCATTCCGTTTAACGCCCAATTTTCTGCAATAAAAAACCCTCACCAGCGGAGCCAGTGAGGGTTTCTATTCAAGCGTTTCAAGCGCACTGACCTCAAGGATCATCACCCACATTACATGCGGGTGACGGAAGCGTTGAGGTCAGAAAAACTGCAGCTTAAGCAGATTTCTTCGGCTTGGAGCGCTTACGCTCATTTTCAGTCAGCAACTTCTTGCGCAGGCGAATGCTGGTCGGGGTGACTTCAACCAGTTCATCTTCTTCGATGAATTCCAATGCCTGTTCCAGCGTGTGTCTGATTGGTGGCGTCAGGTTGATCGCTTCGTCAGTACCGGAGGCACGAACGTTGGTCAACTGCTTGGCCTTGGTCGGGTTAACCACCAGGTCGTTGTCACGGCTATGCAGACCAACGATTTGCCCTTCGTACACTTCCGCACTTGGGGAAACAAACAGACGGCCACGTTCCTGCAAAGTGAACAAGGCATAACCCAACACCTTGCCTTTCACCATGGAAACCAGAACACCATTGTGGCGAGTAGCACCCAAAGACGACTGAATCGGGCCATAGTGGTCGAAGACGTTGGTCAGGATGCCGGAACCAGAGGTCATGGTCATGAACTGGTTACGGAAGCCGATCAGACCACGTGCAGGCATGATGAATTCCAGACGCACACGGCCTTTGCCATCTGGCACCATGTTGCTCATTTCTGCACGACGGTTGCCCATCTCTTCCATGACAGAACCCTGGTGATCTTCTTCGATGTCGATCACAACCTGTTCGTATGGCTCTTGCAGTTCACCGTCGATTTCACGTTGAACCACTTCCGGCTTGCCGATGGCCATTTCGAAGCCTTCGCGACGCATGGTTTCGATCAGTACGGACAAGTGCAATTCACCACGACCGGAAACCTTGAACTTCTCCGGGCTATCACCTGGCTCAACACGCAAGGCCACGTTATGGATCAGTTCCTGTTCCAGACGATCCTTGATGTTCCGAGAAGTAACGTACTTGCCTTCTTTACCAGCGAATGGCGAGTCGTTGACCTGGAACGTCATGGAGACGGTTGGCTCGTCAACCGTCAGTGGAGGCAGTGCTTCAACATGACCCATGGCACACAGGGTGTCGGAGATGTTCAGACCATCAATACCGGAAATACATACGATGTCACCGGCTGCTGCTTCTTCAACGTCCACACGATTCAGGCCACTGAAGCCCTTCACTTGCTGAATACGACCTTTACGGGTTTTGCCATCCATATCGATCAATTGAACATCCGTGCCTGGCTTGAGCTTGCCACGCGTGATGCGGCCAACACCGATAACACCGACAAAGCTGTCGTAGTCGAGTGCAGAAACCTGCATCTGGAACGGGCCGTCCAGCTCAACCTTGGGTGCTTCTACGTGGTCTGCGATCATCTGGAACAACGGCGACATATCGTCTGCCATTTCTTCAGGATCGTTACCGGCGATGCCATTCAGGGCAGACGCGTAGATGACCGGGAAGTCGAGCTGCTCTTCAGTCGCACCAAGACGGTCGAACAGGTCGAAGATTTCGTCCATCACCCAGTCAGGGCGAGCGCCTGGACGGTCGATTTTGTTAATCACTACGATTGGGCGCAGGCCACGCTCGAATGCTTTCTGGGTAACAAAGCGTGTCTGTGGCATCGGGCCATCAACGGCGTCAACCAGCAAGCACACAGAATCAACCATGGACATTACACGCTCAACTTCACCACCGAAGTCGGCGTGTCCCGGAGTGTCGACGATGTTGATGCGGTAGTCGTTCCATGTAATGGCGGTGTTTTTCGCCAGAATGGTGATACCACGTTCTTTTTCCTGGTCATTCGAGTCCATGACCCGCTCGCCACCCTGATTACGCTCCAGTGTGCCAGACTGTTCCAGCAGCTTGTCCACCAGTGTGGTCTTGCCGTGGTCTACGTGCGCGATGATGGCGATGTTTCTGAGATTGTCGATCACAACGATTGCCTTGGTTAAAGTTTGTACAAAACAGCGCGCGATTATACCCGAATACGAAATGAAAGCTGCCTAAGTTTTTATGACGGTGGGTGCAAACCACCGAACTATCAGACAGGCACTGCCATCACCACCATCACCACTCTCTGAGAGCATTCGCACCAAAACGAAACACACCCACAAAACACGCACCATAACAGTGCACGCATAACTTAATAGACCGTGATAGCACGACTTCAGAGCACAGTTTTTTGTGTCAACTGCACCATTTACTGCCAGGACAGGTGTTGCATCCATCATAAAGTCGTCATAATGCCGCCGGCACTTGGCCAGATCACATCCTCTCGTAGGTGGATTAGGGCCAGAAATTGATTCACGGCATAAGCGCCGGGGGCCTGGATTCTCGTGTGGCACGAGAATTGCTCACTTTTTGGGCATGATAAGATGGGGCAACCCTCTTTATCGGACATGAACCAGCATCTGGAGAGATAATAATGTCAGAGAACACTCTGAATCTGATCAAAGAAAATGACGTTACATGGGTTGACCTGCGTTTCACCGACTCCATCGGTAAAGAACAGCACGTTACCATTCCTGCCTCATATGTTGATGAAGAGTTCTTCGAAACAGGGCAAATGTTTGACGGTTCCTCCATCTCTGGTTGGAAGGGCATTAACGAATCTGACATGATTCTGATGCCAGATGACACCACGCCGTTCATGGACCCGTTCACCGAAGACGCCACTCTGATCTTGCGCTGTGACATCATCGAACCAAGCACTATGCAGGGTTACGAGCGTGATCCTCGCTCTGTTGCCAAGCGTGCAGAAGAGTTCCTGAAGTCGACCGGTATGGGCGACACGGCTTTCTTCGGCCCAGAACCAGAATTCTTCATCTTTGATGACGTTCGCTGGGGCCAGGACATGTCCGGCAACTTCTACAAGATCAACTCTGACGAAGGTGCATGGGCAACTGAATCCGTCACTGAAGGCGGCAACCTGGGTCACCGCCCACGCGTTAAAGGCGGTTACTTCCCGGTTCCTCCAGTTGATAGCCACCACGACATCCGTGCTGCCATGTGTAACACCATGATGGCGATGGATCTGGACGTTGAAGTTCACCACCACGAAGTGGCTAACGCTGGTCAGAACGAAATCGGCGTCAAGTTCAACACTCTGGTGAAGAAAGCTGACGAAGTGCAGATGATGAAGTACGTTGTTCACAACGTTGCTGCTGCATACGGCAAAACAGCCACGTTCATGCCTAAGCCAGTTGTTGGTGATAACGGTTCCGGCATGCACGTTCACCAGTCTTTCTGGAAAGATGGCGAGAACGTGTTTGCTGGTGACGGCTATGCTGGCCTGAGCGAAACGGCTCTGTACTACATCGGTGGTATCATCAAGCACGCTAAAGCGTTGAACGCGTTTACCAACCCGTCTACCAACTCTTACAAGCGTCTGATCCCAGGCTTCGAAGCTCCGGTAATGCTGGCATACTCTGCCCGTAACCGTTCCGCTTCTATCCGTATCCCTTACGTTGCATCACCAAAAGGCAAGCGTGTTGAAGCTCGTTTCCCTGATCCAACAGCTAACCCATACCTGGCATTTGCAGCAATGTTGATGGCTGGTATCGACGGCGTTAAGAACAAGATCCACCCTGGCGATGCGGCAGACAAAGATCTGTACGACCTGCCAGCAGAAGAAGCAGCGGCGATTCCACAGGTGTGTGGTTCCCTGCGTGAAGCTCTGGATTCTCTGAAAGAAGACAGCGCCTTCCTGACCGCAGGTGGCGTGTTCACTGAAGACATGATCGAAGCTTACATCAACCTGAAAATGGAAGATGTTTACCGCGTTGAGCACACCACTCACCCGGTTGAATTCGACATGTACTACAGCGTATAAGGCTGAAGCACATGAATTGCTGTGATCGTTAGCAGCAGTTTTTGAAAAGGGTCGCTACGGCGGCCCTTTTTTGTGCCTGCCAAAACGCTGCCCTCACAAAAAGCAGGCTCTATGCTGCTTTCAAACACGGTTTATGCTTCACTGCGATTCACAGTGACACGACGCCGGTTTCGATTATGCATACGCCCACTGCGCCAGAATGGCACCCTGATTTTCTGAAATCGCTGATTCCATCGGCACACACCCCTAACGGCTGTAATAGCCTGCAACTGGCTGCCGAGCTATCGCTCTATCGACAGTTCTACCAGCTACCCGAACCTCACCCGGAATACGGCCTGCTCAGTCACCAGATCAGTTACGAGGCTGTGGGCCATTATCACATTGCCGTTCAGCAATGGATGCACCCTGCAGCGACCGCCAGTGTCATTCTGGTGCATGGTTATTACGATCATGTCGGGCTGTATGGCAGCGTGGTGCGTTTCTGTGCCGAACAAGGCTGGAATCTATTAACGTTTGACTTGCCGGGCCACGGTCTTTCATCCGGGCCTCGGGCTGAAATCAAGCATTTTGATGAGTACATTGAGATCGTCGAACAACTGTATCAACGCTTCACTTCAACATTGGATGGGCCATGGTATGCCCTGGGGCAGAGCACCGGAGGTGCCATTCTTGCTCACTGGTTGCTGAGTCGCCGCCCCACGCCCGGAGTGGATGGGCCAGTCTCCGTCGCTCTGCTGGCTCCCTTGCTGAAACCCAGCGGCTGGCATCTTGGGAAAGCATTAACACCCTTGCTGGGATTGTTTACCCAACAACTCCGCCGCCGCTTTCGTCACGATGGTAATACACCAGACTTCAGCTATTTCCTGGAACATCACGACCCTCTACAGCCGCACCACCTGAGCCTGAAGTGGGTCAAGGCATTGATGCAATGGATTCCTGAAATGGAGCAACATCAGGCGCTGGATTACCCCATCGGTTTGATTCAGGGCGGCCAGGATCAAACCGTACACTGGCGGTATAACCTGCCTGTTTATCAACGCTTGTTTCCCGCCTTACAGGTGTTACAGATACCCACAGCTCATCATCATCTGGTGAACGATAACAGTGAACATCAGACTGAGATGTATCAATGGCTGGCCCGGCATTTTATGGTCTCATCCGGCCAGACCTGATTCAGTGCAGTGAACTGTGTCATGCTCCAGAACAAACCATGGATGACCAACAGACAAATGTGACTGGGTTGACGGAGCACGGCAAGCGCTTGTGATACTAATAAAGACGTAGACAGTATGATGGGCAATGTGAGCGTGGTTGGCACAAATCAACGCGTGTTCAGGCTTGATTCAAGCACGCGTTAGGGCATAGTCGTTGTGCCCTGAATACAGGTTGATTCAGGCATAACACCGGCCACTGAAATAATAATAATGTCATTCGGCAGTCACACAGATTTGCCAATATGGCCAGGAAGTTGCTAGCTCATCATACCAGCATCAATTTCCGAAACTTTGCATTACGGAGTCGAATCGATGAAACCAGACCTACTGGTATTTTTGACTGTGGTTGTTCTTCTTGGCGCAACCATCACCGGGATGACTATGGAAGGCAAGCCCCGTTCACCGACAGTCCTGTTGTCAGAACACACCATTCGGTAACGTTCTGCTGCACAGAGCTAAAGCATAGACCATTTGTGGTGCATGCAAGGAAAAATAGCCATTTTTTGCACGATTGCTATCGCTATATTTGCAGGTAGCGCTGATCCGTGGCAATAGCATCCAGCGGTATATCCCAGTCAGCAGTGGGCAGACTGTCAAATTTCTGACATTCGTGCGCACAACCGATCAGACAAGGCCGCTTGCCTGCACGGCGCGTAAACGCCAGCGTGCGGTCATAGTAACCGCCACCCATTCCCAGGCGTTGCCCTTGCTCGTCAAATGCCACCAAAGGCAAGGCAATGACATCCAGAAACCGGGTCATAATGACACGCCGATGCTGATAGACCGGCTCGGCAATGCCGTAACGATTGGGCTGCATAGCTGAGTCCCGATCAAAACGCACAAATACCAGTTTACCCTTGTACAGCGGGTGCAAAACCGGCAAATACACCCCCACCCCGCGTTTCCACAGCGCCTGAATCGTTGGCATTGGGTTGATTTCACCATCATTGGCCAAATACAACGCCACTCGCCGGGCACGACGAAATTCACGTCCACGCCCCAGGTGCTGTTCAAGCCCCATCGCGGCTTGTTGCTGCTGTCTGGCAGATAAGGCACGTCGACGGCGACGCATGGCTCGGCGAATATCCGGTCTGTTCATAAGGGACAATCAGAGAAAAAAGAAGAAAATCAGGAAAGGTCCACTGCACCGCGGTCGTAAAAAGGCCTTGAACCCAATGGTTCAAGGTGGCGGGACACTTGTCGAATCAGGCTTTCCGCTTGCGGACATGCACACAACAACAAAGCATACCCTCCTGGGTAAGATACATCGGCTCGAGGTCTTTATCGACTCGCGAATGCAGCAGGCGGCGGAGTATATCAGTTCATAAAAAAGGATGCAGCCGCTCAGTAATCCCGGCGGCCAAGCGCATCATCCAACTGCGCATGAAGACGACTGAAAATAGCTTCTTGCTCTTCCAGTTCGGCCTGTAACTCCAGCATTTGGTGGGTAATATTCAGAGCTGCGATCACAGCAATACGATCAGAGGCAGGGATCTTGCCGGATGCCTTGCTGGCACTTTTGATCTCTGCCATTTTTTGATCCAGATAGCGTGCTGCCTCTGTCAGATGCTTTTCAGCACCTTCCGGGCAGTTCACACGGTATTCACGCTCAAGAATTGTCAAAGGCAATGTACGTGATTCATTCGCCACTGTTGCGCTCCAAAACTTCTATTTGCTTGATCATCTTGTTGACCTGTCGCCGCGCGGCTTCGTTTTGTCTGAGTAATTCAGACCGTTCTTTTTCCCAATCGCCGGAGCCCGACTTCATTGATGCGATTTCATCCACCAGCTCACGATTTCTGGCCAGCAATTTCAGGACTTTGTCCTCTAGACTCTGGAGTTGCATTTCCGACATGATGGCCACTAATGAGCTGGAGAGTTCGCCGATGCCCCTACTATAAGAGTGTGATACTAAGCTGGTCAATCGGCTTGGCAAATTCCTTGCCGAATCCAGCCGGACAGTCCGGGAGCAATGATAGAATGACTCAAAATACCAACTTGAGGTCAGTATGAGTATTGAATTCGCCAAAGCGGATGAACAATGGATGGATGATAACTGCTTCCAGAGTCCATCAGCCCTGCAAGGTTGGCTGACAGGCCACCTGGCAGCCGGAGTTCGTCCGTCCCGAAGCCAGTGGTTGAAAGAAGCACAACAGTACCTGGAACTGGAAAGCAGCCCTTCCGACAAACTCAAACACCTTCTTGAGAGCCTGCACGACGAAGTGTTGTCCAGCCTGATGTCCGAAGACATGAACTACCAGTTGCTCTTGCCCACCGATGAAGATGCTGACATTGAGGAGCAGGTTGAATGCCTGGCCCAGTGGAGCAAAGGATTCCTGGATGGCTTTGGCGCATCGGGCATTAAATCGGGCAATCTGAAAGACGACGTGGTCGAGGTACTGCGAGACCTGGATGCTTTTTCACAGGCCAACATTGAAGACCCGACCTCACCCGATAACGAATTAATCTACGCCGAGCTTAGTGAACACGCCCGAATTTCAGCGTTGACGGTGTTTTACAGCATGAACAGCCTGCCACCGACGTCCCCGGCACTGCAGTAACGCAGCACCACCCGACAACCCAGCCCCTGACGCATAAAAGGTTCCCGATGAAACTGGACAGTAATGAGTACTCCCGCCGCCGCCAACGCCTGATGGAACAGATGGCTCCCAACAGCCTGGCGATTGTGTCTTCTGCCCCATCCACCGTTCGCAACCGCGATGTCGAGCACCCATACCGACAGGATAGCGACTTTTATTACCTGTCTGGCTTTGATGAAGAGCAGGCCGTACTGGTGCTGATGCCCGGAGATGAGCAGCACGAGTTCATCCTGTTTTGTCAGGAAAAAATCCCCGAGCAAGAAATCTGGACAGGCCGCCGCCTTGGCCCGGAGGCCGCACCCGCACAATTAGGGGCTGACCAGGCTTATGCCATCACCGACATTGACACCGTATTGCCCCGGTTGATGGAAGACAAGAACACCGTTTATGCCACGCTGGGAGCCTGTCCGGAGTTTGATCACCGCCTGATTGGCTGGATCAACCACGTCAAAACCCAGGTACGCAACGGCATTACGGCACCCAGAGACATCAGCGCCCTGGATCATCTGCTGCACGAAATGCGCCTGATCAAATCCGAGGCCGAAATTGCGCTGATGCGCCGGGCCGCAGACATCAGCGCCGAAGCTCATTGCCGCGCCATGCAAACCGTTCAGCCGGGCCAGTTTGAATATCAACTCGAAGCCGAACTGATGCACACCTTTATGGCTGCAGGTAGCCGCTGGCCAGCTTACCCCTCCATTGTCGGTGCCGGAGACAATGCCTGCATTCTGCACTACACCCGCAACGATGCGATCATTCAGGACGGTGATCTGATTCTGATCGACGCCGGGTGCGAACTGGATTACTACGCCAGCGACATCACCCGAACGTTCCCGGCCAATGGACGCTTCTCGAAAGAGCAGGCCGCGCTGTACCAACTGGTGCTGAATGCCCAGAGCGCGGCCATTGATGCAGTGCGTGCCGGTAATCACTGGCAACAACCGCACGATGCCGCCGTTCAGGTACTGGTCGACGGCCTGATTGAACTGGGCTTGCTGGCAGGCAGTGCCGAAGAATGTATCGAGCAGGAAACCTATCGTCGCTTCTATATGCACAAGACCGGCCACTGGCTCGGTATGGATGTTCATGACGTTGGTGAATACCGTGTCAACGGCCAGTCACGCACACTGGAGCCCGGCATGGTATTAACTGTTGAACCGGGCCTTTATGTTGCCCCGGATGATCAGACCGTCGAAGCGTGCTGGCGTGGCATTGGTATCCGTATTGAGGACGATGTGGTTGTACGCGATGGGCCTTGCGACATCCTGACCCGGAACGTACCCAAAACCATCGCCGATATTGAAGCCCTGATGCACCGTTAGGAGAGCACTCTTCGCCCCCGGAACATCACCAGACTGATACGAATCAGTGCCCTTCATGGCCAAGCTGCCAGAATCGGCACCACCAATACTGCAGGAGCTGAGAGTCGTGAAGCAGCCAAGCTATGACCTGATAATTCTCGGTGCCGGAATGACCGGTGCCAGCCTGGTGCATCTGTTGCACACGGCCCGACAACAGGGGATGCGCATTGCCCTGCTGGAGCGACAGTCACTGGACTGGGACGCCGAGGCCCTGCAACGCCCTCCCAGTTTTGATGGTCGCGCAACCGCCTTGTCCTGGGGCAGTCGCCAATTACTGGAACAGATGGGCTGCTGGCATCACATCGCTGAACGTGCGTGCGCCATTGAACACATTCAGGTTTCGGATCAAGGCCGGTTTGGTCAAACTCATCTGCACGCCCGCGAGCAACACACCGAAGCGCTGGGCTACATCGTCGAAAATACGGTATTGGGCTACGGCTTGCTGAAAGAGCTGGAATCCAGCGGCGTCACCCTGATGTCCAACACCCAGGTTGAACGCGTGCAAATGACCGTTGCCGGTGCCGAATTAACACTGGCCGATAGCACTGTGCTGGATACCCGACTGCTGGTCATGGCCGACGGTGCCCGTTCCGGTCTCGCAGCCCAACTGGGCATTACCCATCATCGCACCGGCTACGATACCCAGGCCATCGTGACCCAGGTTCAAACCGACCAGCACCACGAACACTGGGCCTATGAGCGCTTCAGTGACGCTGGCCCGATTGCCTTTCTGCCATTGCAAAAACAACACTATGCCGTGGTCTGGACACTGCCGGAAGACGAGATTGAAGCGGTCATGGCACTGGACGATGACGCGTTCCTGAATCGCTTGCAGCAACAAATCGGCCACCGCATTGGTAATCTGACCCATCTGGGTGAACGCCTGACCTACCCGCTGGCGCTGGTGCGCAGCAGCGAACAGGTCAGACGCTCTCTGGTGCTGCTGGGCAACGCCGCCCACAGCCTTCACCCGGTTGCCGGACAAGGCTTTAATCTGGCCCTGCGCGATACCGCCGTCCTCGCCGAACACCTCACTCGCGCCTGGGTGAACAACAAGGCACTTGGCGACTTGTCCGTTCTGCAAGCCTACGAACGCCAGCAGCAGCGGGATCAAACCCACACCATTGCGGCCAGCGATTTGCTCCCCAAGCTCTTTTCACACCCTGGCCAACTGACAGCCTTGTTGCGCGATGCTGGATTGATCGGCCTGTCGATGACGCCCACCGTTCGCCAATTGCTGGCACGCCACGCCATGGGACTGGGCCAAAAAGCCGCTCGTCCGGGAGACCTGTCATGAATACATCCACCCCCACCGATTCACCGCTGGACGTTGCCATTGTCGGTGCCGGACTGGTCGGCCAGTCGCTGGCGGCGGCCTTGATTAAAGGCAACCCGGCCATTCGGGTCGCAGTGTTTGATCCAGCGTTCCGCTCCGGCCAACAACCACAAACCGGAACACAGATTGAAGACTTTGACCTCCGGGTCAGCGCTCTGACAGCCCGTTCCCAGACGTTTCTTGAACACATCGGAGCCTGGCAGCATCTGCCTGTCGAACGTCTGCGCCCGTATCACTTTATGGATGTCTGGGACGCCGAAGGCACCGGTCGCGTTCACTTCGATGCCGCCGACCTGCACGCCCCTTGCCTCGGCCACATTGTTGAGAATCGCCAGACCCTCTGGGCCATTCAGCAGCAACTGGAATCCTCCAGCCAGATCGAGTTACTGGCCGAAGCCGTCAATGCCATCGACAATCAGAGCGACGATGGACTAACGCCCTTGCTGTTGGCTTCCGGTGATGTTCGCCACGCGCGTCTGGTCGTGGGTGCTGATGGTGCTCATTCCCGCGTGCGGCAGTGGGTCGGGCTGCCGACTCGCGAATGGGATTATGGCCACCACGCCATTGTGGCCACCGTTCGTACCGAACAACCGTTACAGGCAACGGCCTGGCAACGTTTTCGTCCACAAGGTCCACTGGCTTTCCTGCCCATGCCCACCGATGAGCATCTGGCGTCCATCGTCTGGTCAACCAGCCCGGAAGAAGCCGAGTCGTTGATGCAGATGAACACACCGGACTTCTGCCAGGCTCTCTCCACTGCCTTCGAGCACCGCCTGGGCACCGTGACAGACAGCTCACAACGCGCAGTCTTCCCATTGCGTCAGCGACATGCCACACGCTATTGGGCCGAAGGGGTTGTGGTCGCGGGCGATGCGGCTCACACCATTCATCCACTGGCAGGGCAGGGCGTGAATCTGGGCTTTAAAGACGTCGAAGTTCTGGCTGAAGAAATTCTGAAAGCGCATCAGCGTGGCTTGTCACCGGGTCATGCATCCGTTCTGGCTCGCTACCAGCGCCGCCGCGAGGCCGACAACCTGGCGACCATGGCTGCCATGGAGAGCTTCAAACGCCTGTTCGGCTCGGATCAAACCGCCATTCGCCTGCTTCGCAACGCCGGTATGCGCCAGTTCAACCGCCTGTTGCCGGTCAAGCAACACACCATGATGGCCGCCATGGGCCTGTGATTGGCTCATTCTAAAAAGCGACACTCAAGGGCTTTCCGGTATACTGATTGTTTTTCAGAATCACCGGAACGCCCTGATGACTGCCTACGCCACCTTGCGCCTGAAACCCAAAGCCGAACGCCGCCTGAAATCAGGGCACCTTTGGGTCTTCAGCAACGAAATCGATATCGAAAAAACGCCAATCAAAGAGCTGGAACCCGGTAGTCAGGCCGTGATTGAGAGCGCTAATGGTAAAGCGCTGGGCAGTGTTATTGTCAGCCCGGATCAACTGATCTGTGCCCGCCTGATCAGCCGTCAACCCGGTCAATTTCTGGATGTCTCCCTGATTGTTCATCGCCTCAAGGTCGCCTTGTCGAGTCGTAACCTGTGGTATCCGCATGACTGCTATCGCTGGGTATACGGTGACAGTGACGGTTTGCCCGGCCTGGTCATCGATCGCTTTGCCGACGTTGTGGTTGTCCAGATATCCAATACCGCGATGGAACTGCATAAGTCAGACATCATTGATGCCGTCATCAAGGTGGTCAAACCTCGGGTTATCGTCGTCAAGAATACCGGCAAAATGCGCCAGAGCGAGGGTCTGCCAGAATACGTTGAAGTCGTTCACGGCACGCTTGAAGACGGATACGCGCCCATGGTCGAAAACGACACGCGCTTCCTGGCTCCAGTGCTGGACGGCCAGAAAACCGGCTGGTTCTACGATCACCGTGACAATCGTGCTCGTTTGAACAATCTGGTGGCAGGCAAGCGCGTACTGGATGTCTTCAGCTACATTGGTGGCTGGGGCATTCAGGCAGCCGCTCACGGTGCCAGCGAAGTACACTGCATTGACTCATCCGCTCAAGCGCTGGACTGGGTAGAGCAGAATGCTCTGCTCAATCAGGTCGAGGACAAGGTACATTGCTGGGAAGGTGACGCCTTTCAGGCACTGAGACAGCTCAAAGAGGAAGGCGAGCGCTTTGATGTGGTCATCATGGACCCACCAGCCCTGATTCCAAAACGCAAGGACATCAAGGCCGGTGAACGCGGCTATCATCGTTTGAATCAGCAAGCCATGCGCCTGCTGAGCAAAGATGGCCTGCTGGTCAGTGGTTCCTGTTCCATGCACCTGGCGTCAGGCCGCCTGAATGAAATTCTGCGGGTCGTCGGGCGTGAACTGGATCGTGACGTTCAGATTCTGCACGCGGGTGGACAAGGGGCTGACCATCCAGTGATTCCAGCCATCCCGGAAACCCGTTATCTGAAAGCCCTGTTTGCCCGCGTTCTGCCAACGCGCTAGCCCCTCACGTGATGACTCAGCCTGGTGCGCACGCCAGGCTGATGATCGGCCACTGCTGTTCACGAGCCGTTGCCGCCAGCGTCTCATCCGGGTCAACCGCAACCGGATGCGCCACTTCCCGCAGCAGCGGCAAGTCGTTATGGGAATCGCTGTAGAAATAGCTCCCTTGCAGTGACTGGTTATGCTCCTTGAGCCAGTCGTGCAAACGTTCAACCTTGCCATGCTGGAAACTGGGTATCCCCACAATTTTGCCCGTGTATTCCCCCTCGACCACTTCCGGGTGCGGCGCAATGATGTGCTCAACCCCCAGCAGTTCAGCAATCGGATAAGTAACAAAACCATTGGTTGCCGTAATGATCAGCAGGGTGTCGCCCTGTTGGCGATGCTTATCCAGTAACGCTCGACTGGCATCGCTGATCAGCGGTTCGATGCGTTCCTTCAGGAATCGCTCCCGCATCTCCAGCAATAATGGCAGCGGGTGCTCGGTCAGTGGCTTCATGGCAAATTCCAGATATTCAAAAATCTGCAATTCCCCACGCTTGTACTGCTCGTAGAAATAGTCATTACGCTGCTGATGGACACTGGCATCCACCAATTGATTGTCGACCAGAAACTGGCCCCAGGAATGATCACTGTCACCAGACAGCAGTGTGTGATCCAGATCGAATATTGCGAGTGCCAAAATGTATGTCCTGCGTGATCCATCGATACGATAAGGCCGCTATTCTAGGGGCAACAGAACACGGTTTCCTTATAATTTTTTAGCAGGCGAACAGCACAGCACAGAAGGCGATATTCACAAGGGCAATACATACAAATTGGCCATCACGAGCAGTGACAACTTGACCTTTCGAGTGAAATCAGCAAGTTTTGCAATATTATGATTATTCTCGGACAACATTGTGATAGATGAACAGGGGTATCGACCGAACGTCGGTATCATACTCTGCAACGACCAGGGACAGGTACTCTGGGCGAGGCGCATAGGACAAAATTCCTGGCAGTTTCCTCAGGGTGGAATCAAATACGGAGAATCCCCTGAAAAAGCGCTGTATCGTGAACTGACGGAAGAAGTGGGTCTGACCGCCAATGACGTCCAGGTACTGGGCTGTACACGAGGCTGGTTACGCTATCGATTACCCAAGCGCATGATTCGCAAAGGCAATCGTCCCGTGTGCATCGGCCAGAAACAGAAGTGGTATTTACTGCGACTGACCAGTAACGAATCCAGCATTGATGTTGCGGCATCGCCCAAGCCAGAATTTGACGGCTGGAGCTGGGTCAGCTATTGGTTTCCACTGGGCGAAGTGGTCGCATTCAAACGCGATGTCTACCGTCGCGCCATGGCCGAGCTGGCACCCAAAATTGCCCGCTTGCAACGCAAACAGCTACGCAGTGTGAGGTAATATGCTCGAAATTCTCAGGCGCATCGTTCAGGAAGTCAGCACGGCAACAGACCTCGAGGATGCACTGAGAGTCGTCGTTGCCCGCACCCGAGAGGCCATGAACACCGAAGTGTGCTCGGTGTACCTCTATAACTCCGACAGCAAACGCTACCTGCTGATGGCCACCGAAGGCCTGAAAGCCGATGCGGTTGGCAAAGTCAGTCTGCACTCTTCTCAGGGTCTGGTCGGTCTGGTTGGCTCTCGCGCTGAGCCAATCAACATCGACAATGCCCCGGAACACCCTCGCTTCCACTTTCTGTCCGAAACCGGTGAAGACCCGTTCATGTCGTTCCTCGGCGCGCCGATGATTCACAACAAACGCCTGATGGGCGTTCTGGTGGTACAGCAACGTGACAGCCGTCAGTTTGATGCCAGTGAGGAGTCTTTGCTGGTCACACTGTCGGCCCAGTTGGCCGGAGTCATCGCCCACGCAGAAGCCACCGGACACATGCTGGCCTTGTCCAACCCGGCTCAGCCAGAACCGGACAAGCCGCACAAGAGTGCCCGCTTTACCGGTTCACCGGGCGCACCGGGCATTGGTCTCGGCACCGCTTACGTCCTGAACCCGGCCGCCGACTTGCACAGCGTTCCCGACCGTAAGATCGATACACCAGATACCGAACTGGCACTGTTTGAACAGGCACTCGATGCCGCCCGGTCTGAAATTCGCCGCATTGGTGAACAACTGGACAGCGAGTTAAGCCCGGAAGAAATGGCGCTGTTTGATGTCTATCTCAATATGCTGGACGACAATGCTCTGGGAGCCGAGGTACGCAACCGCATTCACGAAGGCCAGTGGGCACAAGGTGCACTCCGACAAGTCATCATGCAGTACGTTGGCCATTTCCAGCGTATGGAAGATACTTACCTGCGCGAGCGAGCCACCGACATCATGGATCTGGGCAGTCGCATTCTGGCCCACTTGCAAGGCCACAACGACGATCATGCTTCCCGTGTTGAGGCGCTTGAGGACTGCATCCTGGTCAGTGAAGAACTGACACCCGGCATGCTCGGCGAAATTCCCACCAGCAAATTGAAAGGTCTGGTGTCGGTGAAAGGGTCGTCCAATTCCCACGTTGCCATTCTGGCGCGAGCCATGGGGATTCCGACCGTGATGGGCATCGTCGACTTGCCTCACAACCAGTTGCACGGACGAGAGGTCATCGTCGATGGTTATTACGGCACTCTGCTCTCCAACCCCAACGATGAAATGCGGGAACAGTATCAGGCCATTTATAACGAAGAATGTGCGCTTCAGGCCGATCTCGAAATTTTGCGCGACGAACCCGCTGAAACCCTCGATGGCCACCGTATTCCTCTATGGGTCAATACCGGCTTGCTGACCGATGCCTTGCGCAGTCTGGAACGCGGGGCCGAAGGGGTTGGCCTGTACCGTACCGAAGTGCCTTTTATGATGCGCGACCGCTTCCCCAGCGAGAGCGAACAACGCAAGATTTACCGTCAGCAACTGGAAATGTTTGCCCCGAATCCGGTCACAATGCGTACGCTGGATATTGGCGGCGACAAGGCACTGACCTACTTCCCGATCAACGAAGCCAACCCTTTTCTGGGCTGGCGCGGCATTCGTGTGACGCTGGATCACCCGGAAATTTTTCTGGTTCAGATTCGGGCCATGATCAAGGCCAGCGAAGGCCTGAATAACCTGCGCATCATGTTGCCGATGGTCTCCAGTGTGATGGAGGTAGAAGAAGCCCAGCATCTGATCTACCGCGCCTACGCCGAAGTCGAAGAGGAAGGCTTCGATGTTGATCCACCCGAAGTCGGGGTCATGATCGAAGTCCCATCGGCGGTGTTCCAGATTCGTAACATCGCCAACCGGGTCGATTTTCTGTCCGTTGGCAGTAACGATCTGACGCAATACCTGCTGGCGGTGGATCGTAACAATCCACGGGTGGCCGATCTGTATCAGACGTTTCACCCGGCGGTACTGACAGCCTTGAAAACCATCGCCGACGAAGCGCGCGCGGCGGGTAAACCCGTCAGCATCTGTGGCGAACTGGCAGGACACCCGCTGGGGTGTGTGCTGCTGGTCGCCATGGGCTATGACATGTTGTCGATGAACGCCACCAGCCTTCCCAAGATCAAATCCGTGCTGCGCGGCATCACCCGTGACTGGGCTGAAGAGCTGCTGGAACAGGTGCTGCAAATGGAATCGGCAGAAATCATCGCTTCCATGATCCAGTTTTCACTGGAGAAAAAAGGCTTTGAACGCCTGTTACGCCGGGGCGCTGCGCGCTAGCGTGCCCTGAAACGTCTCTCAGACACTCACAGCGCACACTTCCCCGCGCTGGCCCAGCGTGTCCCACTGCACTTCCCGCATGCGTAACCGGTGTTGACCAGCACCGGTGCGTATTCCGACCAACGCGGTCGTGCTGCGCGTCCCGTAATCCCGATCACGCAGATTCAGTCGTTGTGACGACAGTTGCTGCTCCAGTTCCAGGGGCATGCCCGTCGTCGGCAAGGTGTCATCCGGGTAACGCTGACGACTGTCCAGTAATTCTGCCAGTGCCATTTCTGCGGTCTCGGATCGATCACCTTGCGCGCCAGTCAGCCAGTGTTGTAACTGCTGCAACGCCAGTTGTGATTTCGGCCAGGGTGAATCCAGATGTTCGTTACTGAGCACATGCAATCCGGGCTTCACTTCAAAGCAAGCGGACTCTGGCCAGTTGCGAACGTACCAGAGCGACTCCGGCGTACCCAATAGCAAGTTGAACAAGCCATAAGCGTGCGCTTCTTGTTGCAGCGCTCGGGCAGCCTGCTCTGGTGTCTGAGTGCTGGTCAAAAAGTCCTGTACCAGTCGTCCTCTTGAACGGCGATCTTTCACTCCACCAGCCTGACGGATGTTAGTCACGGCAGCAAAACGGCCTTCATCGGTGATGCCCATCCAGGTGCCGCCTTGTTCCAGGTCACGTCCGGCCAAGACCTGTGGGTGGTCATCCCAACGTGCCAGAGCAGCCGTCGGACGTTGATAAAATTCATCCCGGTTGGCGCTCAGGGTTAACCAGTTTGTACTGTTCGGTTGCCAATCAAATACGATCAAACACATGGCTGTCTCCTGCTACTGATCCTGACAGTATACGGGCCAGTGGCTTGAATAAACGACGACAGACGCCGCTATCAAAATCAACCGACCTCCAGCCGAGGCCTGTCGACGAATAGGGAACAGCCCCTAAGGACTTCTGCAGGCCGTTAGGACATAATGCCCGCCTATTTTTGACTGGCTGGAGACGTAGGTATGACAACACTACTCTTGTATTTGGTAGTGGGTGCCGGAGCAGGCACTCTGGCAGGCCTGTTTGGTATCGGCGGCGGCATGGTGATTGTGCCAGCAGTGATTTTCACGCTGACGGCCCAGGGTGTCAGCCCGGATGTTCTGACTCATATAGCCGTCGCAACGTCATTGACGACCATTGTCTTTACCTCAATCAGCTCGGTTCAGACGCATCATCAAAAAGGGGCCATCGACTGGCCACGCGTCACCCGCATGTCATCCGGTATCATTGCAGGCACTTTGCTTGGTGTAATTCTGGTCGCGAACATTGCCGGGCCAACCTTGCAGAGCATCATTGGTGTCTTCGCGGCCCTGCTGGGTATCCAGATGTTTTTTGGTTTGCAGCCCGGCAGCAGTGGCCAAACTCCCAAAGCCCCTGAGCTGGTGGGCGCGGGTGCCACCATTGGCTTCGGCTCATCCTGGTTTGGCATTGGCGGCGGCACCTTTACCGTCCCGTATCTGACCTGGCGCGGCACTGAGATGCGTCAGGCCGTAGCGACTTCTGCCGCCTGCGGCTTGCCCATCGCTCTGACGGGTTCTATTTCCAATATTGTCACCGGCTGGAACCATCCCACCTTGCCGGAATGGTCGACCGGTTACGTGTACTGGCCTGCGGTGGTCGGTATCGTACTGACCAGCGTACCGTTTGCTCGTGTCGGCGCACGTCTGGCCCACAGCCTTGACCAGAAAAAGCTGAAGAAAGGCTTTGCAGTACTCTTGCTGCTGGTCGCCGCCAAATTCCTGTTGCTGTAATCAAACCGGAAACCATAACGACCAGACTGACTCTGAACCCATCGTGATAGCCAAACAGAGACAAGGAACCTGATTTTATGCTGACCTACCCGGAAATTGATCCCATCGCCCTGGCGATTGGCCCACTCAAGATTCACTGGTACGGCCTGATGTATCTGCTGGCCTTTGGCAGCGCCTATGCCTTGGCCACCTTTCGGGCACGTCGTCCGGCCTCGGGCTGGAATGATGAGCAGGTATCCGACCTGGTATTTTTTGGTGCAATGGGCGTCATCCTGGGTGGCCGGGCCGGTTATGTGCTGTTTTATAACTTTGACCAGTTTCTCGATGACCCGATGTGGTTATTCCGGGTCTGGGAAGGCGGCATGTCTTTCCATGGCGGACTGCTGGGCGTGCTTTTAGGGCTGGCCTGGTTCGCATACAAGCACAAGAAAAATTTCTTTGATGTCGGTGACTTTGTCGCCCCTCTGGTGCCTGTCGGCCTGATGTTTGGCCGGATTGGTAATTTCATTGGTGGCGAGCTATGGGGCCGTGTTGCAGATCCGCAGGCTGTTCCCTGGGCGATGGTATTTCCACGCGCCGGAGATGACCCGCGTCACCCATCACAATTGTATCAAGCCGGGCTGGAAGGTCTGCTGCTGTTCCTGTTGTTGTGGTGGTATTCCCATCAGCCACGCCCACGCATGGCCGTTGGTGCGGCTTTCCTGTTGGGGTATGGCGCATTCCGCACCCTGGCCGAGTTCTACCGCGAGCCGGACGCCCACATCGGCTTTGACCTGTTTGGCTGGATGAGCCGGGGCCAGTTGCTGAGTATGCCGATGATTCTGGCGGGTCTGATCCTGCTGATTGTTGCCTATCAGCGTCAGCAAAAACCACAAGCCTAATCACTGAACGAACGATAGATCGAGAACCGAATTATGAAACAGTACCTGGATTTGATGCGTCACGTGCGTGAGAACGGTGTCTTCAAGGAAGACCGCACAGGAACCGGCACCTGGAGCTGCTTTGGCTACCAGATGCGTTTCGACCTGTCGCAAGGCTTTCCGCTGGTAACCACCAAGAAACTGCACTTGCGCTCCATCATCCACGAGCTGCTGTGGTTTCTGAACGGCGATACCAACATTGGCTACCTCAAGGACAATGGCGTGCGCATCTGGGATGAGTGGGCCGATGATGAAGGCAATCTCGGGCCGGTATACGGTGCCCAGTGGCGCAGTTGGCCAACGGCTGACGGCCAGCACATCGACCAGATCAGCCAGGTAATTGAGCAAATCAAACAAACCCCGGATTCCCGTCGCATCATTGTCAGTGCCTGGAACGTGGGTGAGCTGCGCAACATGGCCTTGCCGCCGTGTCATGCGTTCTTTCAGTTCTACGTCGCCGACGGCAAGCTGTCCTGTCAGTTGTACCAGCGCAGTGCCGATATTTTCCTCGGCGTGCCGTTCAATATCGCCAGCTACGCCCTGCTGCTTCATATGATGGCGCAGCAATGCGACCTCGACGTGGGTGACTTTGTCTGGACGGGTGGCGATGTACATCTGTACGCCAACCATCTGGAACAGGCCGACCTGCAACTCAGCCGTGAGCCTCTGCCGCTGGCCAAACTGGTGATTCAGCGCAAGCCCGATAGCCTGTTCGACTATCGCTATGAAGATTTTGTGATCGAAGGCTACCAGTCACACGAACACATCAAGGCTCCAGTGGCCATCTAGGCCCCTTCATCGCACAGGATATCAATGGCATGACCGCTTCTTCCCCATCCCGGCCCGAGTCCGTTACTTGTTCACTGATTGTGGCATTGGCCCGCAATCACACCATTGGGCTGGATAACGACATGCCCTGGCATCTGCCGGACGACCTCAAGTACTTCCGCCAGCAAACCAGTGGCAAGCCGGTGGTGATGGGCCGCAAGACGTTCGAGAGCATTGGCCGTCCGCTGCCCAAACGCACCAATATTGTGATCACCCGCCAGAGTGACTTTCAACCTGACGGCGTGGTGGTAGTGAATTCACTGGAGCAGGCGCTGGAAGTTGCCAGAGAAGCCGCCAGCAAGGCCGAAGACCCGAACCTGCGCGATGTCATCATCATGGGTGGCGCACAAATTTATCAGCAGGCATTGCCTTGTGTGGATCGCCTGCTGTTGACCGAAATTCAGGCCGAGATTGCAGGCGATACCTTCTTCCCAGCATTTGATCGCTCACAATGGCAGGAAGTCTCCCGCGATGTTCGCCAGCCCTGCAGCAAGAACCCGCTGCCGTATGATTTTGTGGTGTACCAGCGCCGTACCTGAACCCACTCTTCTGCCCGGAGACAGCGGATGTCTAACCTTCTCACGATGCCCCTGAAAGTCTTTGCCGGTGACGATGCACTGGCGCACATTCGTCAGAATGGCCTGAGCGCAGACGATATCCACATAGTGCTGGGTGCCTCTGGCGGCCCCAAGTGGCTGTGTCTGGCTGGAATTGATCGTTACCTGCTGTCCAACTGGTTTCACAATCGCACCACACCGCTGCACGTGCTCGGTACTTCTGCTGGTGGCTGGCGCATGAGCTGCTACGCCCAGCAAGACCCACTGGCCGCTCACGCCCGCTTTCTCGATGCCTATATCAGCCAGCAATATTCCGACAAGCCCACCCCGGAAGAAGTCGCGGCGGAATGCACCCGCATGCTTGATCACACGCTGGGCGACACCGGGCTGGATGACATTCTCAATAACCCGGTGGTACGCTATCACACCCTTGCCAGCCGCTGTCGTGGCCTGACCGGCAGTGATCACAAGTGGTTGCAAGGTGCAGGCTGGATCAGCGCCATGAGCGCCAATCTGATTTCTCCCAAGGCCATGCGCCCCTGGGTTGAGCGGGTGCTGTTTCATCACCCGGATGCACCGCCGATTCAGGATTTCCCACGCCTGAAAACCCACCGGGTGACGCTGAACCGCGACAATTTGCATCCCGCCATTCTGGCAACCGGGGCGATTCCCATGGTAATCAGCGGCATTCGGGATATTCCCGCCGCACCTGAGGGTGTCTATCGGGACGGCGGCATCACCGACTATCAGTTTGATCTGCCAATTTTCCCGGACGATGGCTTTGTGCTGTATCCGCACTACTTTGCCAAAGCTCCCAAAGGCGGCTGGTTTGATAAACGTCTGAACTGGCGGCGCGCCCGTCGTGAGCACTACCGCCGCACCATTATGATTGCACCATCGTGGGAGTTTGCAGCGACACTACCCGGAGGACAGGTGCCAGATCTGGATGATTTTTACGATTATCGCTACCCGGAACGCCGACCACGCTGGGATGAGGTGCTCAAACGCTGTGAACAACTGGCGGAAGCTCTGGCAACCATTCACGACCAGCAACGCTGGGCTGAAGTCGCAGAACCTTTACCTTGGTGAAACGGCCTTGGTGAAGCGACCTTGGTGAAGCGGCCCTGGCAAATCAGGATGAACTCAGGAAGGGTTTGACGCTGCGCCAGAAGTTGAACCCAGCCACCGTCGAGAGCGCTTTGCAACGCTGACGAATCTGCTTTTTTTGCTGTATTGGCAATTCCACCACTTGCTCAATTTTTTGTGCCCAGATAATCCAGTTGCCATCGCTGGTAGTGGCGTGCAACACCTGGCCAAAGCGCTGTTTTAACCAGCACAGCCAGGCGGCCTGGTCGCGATGCTCACACCATAAATTGACCACCAGCCAGCCACCTTCGGCCAGATGGAGCCAACACGCTTCCAGATATTCCTGTTGCAGTTGTTGCGGGTCAGCTCCCTCTGCCAGATACAAATCACTGACCAGTAAACGGGCTTGTCCAGCGGTCGCCGTGCGTAAGTACGCTCCGGCGTCCATGACTTCAATGCGTAAACGAGGCGTTCTGGGCAGGGAAAAATATTGCCGTGCAACCCGTACTACGGCCTGACGCAACTCCACAGCGGTAATCGTGGCCTGAGGTTGCACCGCCAACAGGGCGGAAGCCAGCGTGCCACCTCCCAACCCCAGAAGCGTTACTGGCCATTCATGTACCTCGATCTCGTCAATCAGTGCCAATACCGCCAGCATCGCTCGGGCATATTCATGCTGAAGTTGCTCCGGCCGGGAACGCAGCAGACAACTTTGCTCATCGGCATTGCCAAAGCACAGATAGCGCTTGTTACCATCATCAAAGACCTGAATAACACCGTATTCATCGTAGCGACGATGACGCTCCTGACCGGGCTGATACCACTCACTCGGCGCAGGCATTACTTGCCATCACTGAAACGCTCCTTCAGGGATTTGAAAAAGACCTTGGAACTGCGCTGGAGGTTGTACAGTTTCTGCCGCGCTTCGGGCAACTCCGACACCTCACCGGGGACAAAACCCTGCTCGATAAACCAGTGTGCGGTACGCGTGGTCAGCACAAATAACTGGCGGTAATGGCGTTTGCAGGCTTCCTGCTCGATTTGTTCCAGCAACCGCTGACCACGGTTGGAACGCCGATAGTCCGGGTGAACCGCCACGCAGGCCAGTTCGGCCTGGTCGTCACTGTACGGGTACAACGCCGCGCAAGCGGTGATCATGCCGTCACGTTCAATCACGTAGAAGCGGTGCAGCTCGGTTTCCAGCAGCTCCCGTGAACGCCGTACCAGAATGCCTTCGTCTTCCAGAGGCCGCAGCAGGGACAGGATGCCGCCGACGTCATCAATCATCGCCGGGCGTAGCTGGTCGTACGGATCTTCGGTCACCAGAGTGCCGGAACCTTCGCGGGTAAACAGCTCTTGCAGCAAGGCTCCGTCCTGCTGGTAACTGAGCAAATGCACCCGAGGTACGCCTTGCTTGACCGCCCGCAAAGCCGCATCGGCATGTTTGCGGCTTTCGCCTTTCAAACTGTGCAGCCGATCTTCCAGCCCACCGACGGTCAGCTCCTTGAGTGTCCGGCCCTGCTCATCCGGCAACCCGGATACACGCCCCATCATGATCAGCTTTTCAGCCTTCAGGCTGGCCGCTGTATGCTGAGCCACGTTTTCCACCGCCAGATTGAAGATTTCGCCCGACGGCGAATACCCCAGACACGACAACAAGACGATATTCCCGGCGTCCAGTTGTGCAGAAATGGCCTGATGGTCAATCCGGCGGACTTCTCCGGTGTGCTGAAAATCCACACCATCGATCACGCCCAAAGGCCGGGCGGTGACAAAGTTTCCGCTGACCACTCGCATGCGAGCACCGTGCATCGGTGAGTTAGGCAATCCAACCGACAGGCAGGATTCCACCGTCGCCTTGACCGTTCCGACAGCCGCCTTGACGGCCGCCAGTGCGGATTCCGACGTGATGCGCAAATCCTGATGAAAAGCGCTCGTCTGACCCAGTAACTGCAGCGATCGGTCAATCTGTGGTCGCGCACCGTGTACCAGTACCAGCCGAACGCCGAGACTGTTCAGCAAAGCCAGATCCTGCACAACATGGCTGAAGTATTGCCCTTCGATGGCATCACCTTCCAGCATCAGTACAAAGGTTCGTCCCCGGTGTGCATTGATGTACGGGGAAGACTGACGAAACCATTGAACGTATTGGGTACTCGCGGGACTCACAATTTTCTCTCAGTAATAAAGGGGAATAAAGCCGTCAGACGCCATCCGTATGACGGGCACAGAAACGGGTAATCAGCCCCTGCAAAATATTCAGGCAGGGTTCAATTTGATCCAGAGCCAGATATTCATCCACCTGATGCGCCTGGTCAATGCTGCCGGGGCCAAGCACCAGCGTATCCATGCCCATTTGTTGTAAAAACGGCGCTTCGGTTGCAAAGGCGACGGCCTGACTGTCGTTACCGGTCAGGCGTTCGGCCACTTCGACCAGTGGGCTGGAGGCCGGAGTTTCAAAAGGTGATACCCCCGGAAAGTGAGTTTGCCACTCCAGTGTGACACCGCTGCGTTCCGCCACCGGCGTCAGTCGGCGCTGCATTTCATCACGTAAATCGTCATTACTCATGCCCGGCAAAGCGCGCAGATCAAACGCCAGTTCACAACTGCCACAAATGCGATTGGGGTTGTCACCACCATGAATACAACCCAGGTTCATGGTCGGTGTCTGCACCGCAAAGTGGGCGTTCTGATAGCGCTGAGCGAGTTCGTAACGCACCGACTTCAGCTCCCCGATGACATCGTGCATGGCGTCCAGTGCGTTGACCCCAAGAGACGGGTCAGAAGAATGTCCAGCACGGCCAACCAACCGCACACCTTCCATCATAATGCCTTTGTGCATGCGCACGGGTCGCAGACTGGTTGGCTCCCCAACCACGGCATAACGGGCGTTCAGTTGAGTTTGTCGGGCCAGTGCCCGCGCTCCGGTCATGGAGCTTTCTTCATCGGCGGTGGCCAATACGATCAGCGGCTGCGCCAGATCACTGGCCTTCCAGGACTTCACCGCATGCAACACCAAGGCAAAGAAGCCTTTCATATCGCAACTGCCGAGACCGTACAAACGGCCATCACGCTCCGTCAGCGTGAAGGGATCAGACTGCCAGCGTTCCGGGTTACACGGCACGGTGTCGGTATGACCGCTCAACACCAGACCGCCATCGCCAGTGCCCAGTGTCGCCACCAGATTGGCTTTGCCCACGGTGCCGGGAACCGGCAGGATCACGGTTTCAAACCCCAGTGCATCAAACCATTCGGCCAACTGTTCGATCACTGCCAGATTGCTTTGATCGTATTCCGGCAACACCGAACTGATGCTGTTAAGACTGACCAGTTTGGCCATGGCGTCGATCACGCCGGGGACGTTTCTTTCTGCCTGAGACATGAATTTCAACCCTGTGCTTGCGCATTCATAAACAGCTCATGACAATAGCGCCATGGCTACCGAAATAGAACTCAAATTACGCGTTGCGCCCCGGCATGTACCGGCTTTGATCACACAACTGGATCAATTGGCCCAACGTCAACGCACGCTGACGCTGCGCAATCATTATTACGACACACCGGATGCGACCCTGTCGGCTTCGGGCTGTGCGCTGCGCATTCGACAATCGGGTGAGCAGTGGGAACAGACCCTGAAGACTCGCGGCACCAGCACCGCCGGATTACAGCAACGCGGTGAATGGAACTGGCCGCTGGCTCGACCACAACTGGACACGGCCCTGTTTGATCAGGAAGACGTGCGCCAGCATTGGCCTGCTCAGGTGGATACCCGCCAACTGGGTGCCCTGTTCGCTACCCACTTTGAACGCCACCGCTGGCACTGGGAGCAGCAGCAAACACGCATCGAAATCGTGATTGACCAGGGCAGCATTCAAGCCGCTGGGCAAGAATTGCCACTGTGCGAACTGGAGCTGGAACTGCAAGGCGGTGACGTTGCCTGTCTGTGGCAACTGACTGAACAACTGTGTCAGCAAACACCTCTCTGGCTCAGTGACATCAGCAAGGCCGAGCGAGGTTATGCACTGGCCATGCCCGGCACCGACTGGTCGCCAGACTGGCGCTCGGCGGCAACACAGCCGCCACTGCCACGACTGAATCGCTTGTTGACCTGCCTCAAGCGCGCGCTGGAATCCTGGGTTTGGGATCAGGATTTTGCTACGCCGGTCGACGCCGACCTCCCGTCATTGATGCTAGCCTTGAAACAGCTGTATCAAGAGATGGCGCAGGATCAGAATCCGTACCTCTCTCGATCCATACAGGCGTTAGATGCAATGCAGCCGCTGGTTCTGGAGTCAAACCGTCAGGCTCACCCGGAACTCCCTACCCAATTGGCCAATCAGTTATTGCAACTGGCGTATCTGGGCTGGCAGCTTCACAGCCGTTCTGCGACTCATCGCCCTCATCAGGAGAATTAACCTTCATGCACGCCAGCAGCGACCGCTATCTGACTTTGTCCACGTTATTGGAAGACCTTCGACGCGAAGGGCTGCTGAGCGATGATACTTATCAACAGGGGTTGAGCATCCGCCGTGACCCTACAGAAGCTGATCTGCATCCTCTGACTTTGCTGGCCCGCCAGAATTTTAACGACGCTCGTCATGGTGACAAACGCCTGACTGAAGACGCCCTGACGGACTGGCTGGCGCAACAACATCACATGGAAAGCGTTGTGATTGATCCGCTGGAAACGGACGTCAGCGCCATTACCGAAGTGGTTTCTTACGCATTCGCCGAACGCCACAAGATCTTGCCTGTCGCCGTGACGCCCGAAGAGATTACCGTGGCCAGCGCCGAACCGATGGTCAGTAGCTGGGTGTCGGATGTTGAGCATGTCACGCGGCGTCAGGTCAAACGGGTGCTGACAGCCCCGGCTGCTATGGAACGTTTTCGGGTCGAGTTCTACCAACTGGCCAACTCCGTGAATCGCGCCCGCCGCGACCATAACTCGGCCAACTCGGTACAGAATCTGGAAGCCATGCTGGAGCTGGGCAGTGCTCGCGCCCCGGATGCCAACGACGAACACATCGTTAATATCGTTGACTGGTTGCTGCAATACGCCTTTGACCAGCGCGCCAGCGATATTCACCTGGAGCCACGCCGTGAGGTTGCTCATGTGCGCTTCCGCATTGATGGCGTGTTGCACAACGTCTACGAGTTACCGGCACAAGTCGGACTGGCAGTAATCGCGCGTCTGAAATCCCTTGGGCGCATGAACATCGCCGAAAAACGCCGCCCGCAAGACAGCCGCCTGAAAACCAAAACCCCTTCCGGGCAGGAAGTGGAGCTGCGTATTTCCACGCTTCCCACGGCCTTTGGTGAAAAAATGGTGATGCGTATCTTCGACCCACAGGTCTTGATTCGCAGCTTTTCCGAACTGGGATTCGGGGCTGAAGATCAACGCCGCTGGCATCGTATGTCGAGTAACAATCACGGCATCATTTTTGTGACAGGCCCTACCGGCTCCGGTAAAACCACCACGCTTTACACCACCCTCAAGCAACTGGCGACTTCCGAGGTGAACGTCTCCACCATCGAAGATCCGATTGAAATGGTGGAACCGGCGTTTAACCAGATGCAGGTGCACCCCGGTATTGATCTGACCTTTGCCGACGGTGTTCGAGCGCTGTTGCGTCAAGACCCGGACATCATCATGGTGGGTGAGGTACGCGATCTGGAAACTGCAGAAATTGCCGTACAAGCGGCCCTGACCGGCCACCTGGTGCTCTCGACCTTGCACACCAATGATGCGCCGTCAGCCTTTACCCGCTTGCTGGAACTGGGGTTGCCCAGCTACCTGATTCGCTCCAGTGTACTGGGTGTGATGGCGCAGCGTCTGGTGCGTACACTCTGTCCACATTGCAAGAAAAAAACCGCCGTGGATGAGAAACTCTGGAAACAGCTCACCGCCCCATGGCTGGTGAAAACCCCTTCCCATGTTCATACTGCAGTGGGGTGTCTGGAATGCCGAGGCACCGGTTATATGGGCCGAATGGGGATTTATGAAGTCATGCCCATGAGCGAGACACTGGAAGGCATGGTCACCGACCAGACCGATCACACTCGCTTGCGTCAGGCGGCCATGAAAGAAGGCATGCACAGCCTGCGCCTGAGTGGAGCACACAAAGTTGCGGCTGGCCTGACCACACTGGAAGAAGTCTTCAGAGTCTCACCTTTGTCTCTGGTTCGTCATTGAAGTCCGTGTAAGATAGAAGTCTGACAAACCTGCAGCATAACGGGTGTCAGGCACTGATTGGCCCTTGAACAACACCGGGTAACATGCCCCGTGATTCTTATTATTGATGTTACATAACAGGATATTGCAGCGTGCTCAGATCTGTCCCTCCCATCATTGATCTGGAAGCCTCCGGCTTTGGCCGTGGCAGCTATCCCATCGAAATCGGCTACGCGCTGGAAGATCGGGTTGTACACTGCTGCCTGATCAAACCCGCCAGTGACTGGCATCACTGGAGTGAAGAGGCCGAGCAGATTCACGGTATTTCTCGCGAACAGCTGTTACAGGAAGGGAATAGCCCTCGCGAAGTTGCCTTGCGCCTGAACGACGCCTTGCGCGGTAAAACTCTGTATTCCGATGCCTGGAGTTTTGATACGTCCTGGCTCGGGCGACTGTTTAACGAAGCCGAACTGATCCAGCGCTTTCGTCTGGAAACCATCAATCGTCTGTTAACCCAGGAACAGATGGAAGCCTGGCACGACACCAAAAAATCCTTGTGGAGCGAATTGGGCATTGATCGCCACCGGGCTGCCAACGACGTTCGGGTCTTGCAGGAAACCTACCTGCGCGTCACCGGCCAAGCCTGATTTCAGCCATAAGGTACGGTGCATCCGGCCAAAGGTAGCTGATAAAGTGGTATCCCCGCCACTTAGACGCTACATTTTCAATGATAAAAGGACACTTCATTGGTTTATTGCAGAGTCAGTTATGGATAAATTGAGATCTGGTTCCTCGCCACACTCACACCAACTCTGATAAACCACCATGCTATTTTATTCCGCAGGAG
The DNA here is from genome assembly GCA_045430275.1 of Oceanobacter sp. Lineage (GTDB taxonomy): Bacteria > Pseudomonadota > Gammaproteobacteria > Pseudomonadales > Oceanobacteraceae > Oceanobacter. The sequence continues at coordinate 35,602 of JAILXU010000003.1, forward strand.
TACGATAATTATGGAGCTAGCCTCTATGATTCTGATCGGCATTCAGGGGTTGACTCTGGCTGTGCTGGCTGGATGTATTGTGATGCTAAAAAAACAGATTCGAACGAGTACTGAAGAAGTCGCTACCCAAATCAGTGAGAGCGACCGGGAATCTGCCGAACAACTTGAACGCGTTGTAAACGAGATCAAGGATCACTTTGAGATTCACCTGAATAACATCGCCCACGATACCGATGCCCTTCGTACTGCCACCGCCACCATAGCTGAAGACTTCGCCAAATTGCGCACCCTGCAGGAATTTTCCGTCAGTGAGCTGACCACTGGCAATACCCGCATTCAGGATACGTTATCTGACGGCCTACGGAAGCAACAGCAACAGATTCAAGACCTGGGCATCACTACCCAACAGCGCTTTGAACAGTTCTCCGAACAGCAGCGACAACAAATTCAGGAAGACCTGACGGAGCAAACAGAAGGCTTGTTGAAACTGGCCGACTCCTCCCAGCGCATGCTGAGCACCATCATTAGCCACTTTAATCAACTGAGTGGCGAAATGGCGACACTCAAGAAAGCAACGGCTGCTCTGGTGAATAACCAGAAACAGCTCACCAGCTCAGTGGTTGCTTCACGCCAGTCTGTCACCAGCCTGCAAACCGTGGTTGAACAACAATTGCTTGCCAGCCAGGGGCAGGATGATCTGGTTACACGCGTCGATCAATTACGACGCAGCATAGAAGCCGACTTGCATGGGCTATCCTCTCGCATCGACCAACACCTTCAAACTCTGATGCAACGCCAGACAGACAAATCCAGTGTCACTCGGGAAGACATCACAGGCCAAAAGATTGCCATTGAGGATGTTCGGGAGCAGGTTGATAACATCACCGGCGAGCTGAACAGCCTGGCTGAAGCACTGCTTGAAGCTCTGTCCGCTCAGGGAGAACTGCTCGCGGGCAGCATCGACCAGAGTCAGACCACACTCTACACCGAACTGGATTCGGTTCGTCAGGAACAGCAACGCCTGAATGAACTGTCGGATGACCTGCGCCGTCTGGTGCAGTTACTGCGGGTACACAATCAGAATACGCTGAGTCTGGATGATTCCAGACCACAACTGGAAGTCGTGACAGGCAACAGCCGTCAGTATTTCAGCCATGGAAAACTGGAACGCTCGGACGACCTGATGACGGGTGATAGTACGCATTACTACTATGAAGACGATCAGAAACACCGAGCCGATACGCTCAACAAACAGGGCCTGTTGAAGTACCGCTCGCTCTTTGATGAACAAGGGCAGCTAACAATCAGCTCAGAGTTTGACCCGGAAGGCAAGGAAACCTACCGCTATCACTTTGATGAATCTGGAAGCTTGACCGAGAAAGTACAGATCAATTACGACGCCAACGGTATGCAGCTACGAGAAGTTTCTGAGGTCACGGGCTGACCTCAGCGTTTGTACAACAAACCTTTCTTTTCGCTGGCAATCGGCGATGTTTTAAAGCGCTTGTGAAGCCACAGGTATTGCGATGGGTGCTGGCGTAACTGGCGCTCAATAAACGCATTGGCCATACGGGCATCTTCCACATCATCACCACTGGGGATATTCAATGGCGGGTGTACCTCCACCTCATAACCGCTGTTGTCTTCACGGCGGAAATAGGTGATTGGCATCACCAGCGCTTTGCCAGCCTTGGCGATGCGGGAAGTTGCCGTGATCGTCGCTGCTGGCTGACCAAAGAAATCAACAAAGACGCTGTTCTTGCGTCCGAAGTCCTGATCCTGTGCGTACCAGAGCACCTCACCCTTCTTCAGCGTGCGGATAAAAGCACGGATGTCCTTGCGGGTAAAACACTGGTCATACAAGGCAGCACGACCCCGCTCCATCAGGTAGTTCATCACCGGGTTATCTTGTGGGCGATAGCTGATGTTCACACGCTGAACATTACTGACCAGCGCTCCGGCCAGATCCAGCATCGAATAGTGCGCTCCCAGCAGCATCACACCCTGGCCACGCGCCTGAGCTTCCTTGACCCGATCAAAACCCTTGAACATTGTGCGCTCAAGCAGGTAGTCCGGTTTCCGAAACCAACCCATCAGGGTTTCCATCAGGCCAATGCCATTATCGATAAAAATCTGCCGTACCAGCTTAGCTTGCTCCTGCTCGGATTTATCAGGAAAACAGAGTCTGATATTCACCTCGGCCACATGGCGACGACTGCGGCCTACTGCATGCAACAGCAGCCCCAGGGTCTTGCCAATCTGCAATTGCCAGCGGTAGGGCAAACGCGTCAATGCGACCAGCAGGCCCAGTCCCAGCCAGGTTGGCCAGTGGCGAGGATGCCAGAGTTCACGTGGGGGCATCGTAATCAGTCCTGATTCAACCAATCAAGATAAGCTGCCACGCCTTCTTCAACCGCCGCAAATGGTTGATCGTATCCAGCGCTACGCAAGGCAGAGATATCCGCTTCGGTAAAGCTCTGATACGCGCCTTTCAGATGATCCGGGAATGGCATGTAAGTCTTGCTGGCCTCGGTGCCACGCTGCTGGTGCCAGTCGAGTACCGCATCAGCGACATCATTGAAAGACTGGCAACGTCCGGTGCCCAGGTTGAAGATGCCGCTTTTGTCCGGGTTGGCCCAGAACCACAGGTTGACCGCAACCACGTCATTAACAAACACAAAGTCCCGACGCTGCTCGCCATCACCGTAGCCATCCGATCCCGCGAACAGCTTGCACTGGCCCGAGTCTTTGATCTGATTATTAAAATGGAATGCCACGGAAGCCATGGAATCCTTGTGCTGCTCACGCGGGCCATAAACGTTGAAGTAACGGAAGCCAACCACCTGGCTTTCAAACGTGTGCTGGATACGACGCACGTACTGATCAAACTGCCACTTGGAATAACCGTAGACGTTCAGTGGACACTCGTGCGTACGCTCTTCCTTGAACACCGCACTGCCACCGTACACAGCCGCACTGGAGGCGTAGAGGAAAGGAATACGGCGAGCCAGACAAGCGTGCAGCAGGGTTTTGGAATATTCGTAATTGTTTTCCATCATGTACTTGCCGTCCCACTCAGTGGTGGCCGAACACGCGCCTTCATGGAAAATCGCCTCAACGCCGTCCAGTACATCGCCGCCGTCACGCACACGACGAATAAAGTCGTCTTTGTCGAGGTAATCGGCAATGTCCAGATCGTTCAGGTTGTAGAACTGACGACCATCACTCAGATCATCAATCACCAGAATATCGGTGCGACCCTGTTCATTCAGAGCCTTGACCAGATTGCTGCCGATAAAACCGGCTCCGCCCGTAACAATAATCATGTGTTTGATTCCTGAATTCGGTTAACGATGGCAGTAGTGGAACAGTTGTCTTTAAAGCTGAGAACAATCACATCACCGCCGTTTTGCATCACACATTGACCACCGGCAATTTCTTCAACCCGGTAGTCGCCCCCTTTGACCAGGATATCTGGCAATAATCGGCAGATCAGTCGTTCTGGCGTGTCTTCGGCAAACGGCACTACCCAGTCAACGCTCTCCAGACCGGACAGAACCGCCATGCGATGATCAACGGAATTAATCGGTCGAGAAGGGCCTTTCAGACGAGCAACGGATTCGTCGGTGTTCACAGCCACCAAAAGCCGATCACCCAGTGCCTTGGCTTCCTGCAAATACTGAATATGACCCGGATGGATAATATCGAAGCAGCCGTTGGTCATCACCAGTGTTTCGCCACGCTGGCGCGCTTCCTGAACCAGTTGTGCCAGATTGTCTTCATCAAACAGCCCCGCACCCACCCGATGTTCATGACGCAATTCACTGCGCAATTCTTCGGTAGACGCGGTTGCCGTGCCCAGTTTGCCGACCACAATTCCGGCAGCGGTATTGGCCAGCACAGTGGCCTGATGCAGATCCTGACCCGCCGCCAGTGACGATGCCAGCACAGAAATCACGGTATCTCCGGCACCGGTGACATCGTAGACTTCGCGAGCACGGGTCGGCAGGTGGAAAGGCTCCTGTCCCCTCTCGATCAGGGTCATGCCTTTTTCACTGCGCGTCACCAGCAATGCCTGTAAATCACAATCTTCCAGCAAGCCACGTGCTTTAGTGACCAAGGTTTCATCATCCGGGCACGCACCCACTACGGCTTCAAATTCGCTCAGGTTTGGCGTAATCAGAGTCGCACCGCGATAACGCTCAAAATCGGAACCCTTGGGATCAACCAGAACAGGCTTACCAGCGCGCCGAGCGGCAGCAATCAAACGCTGCGGATTGGTCAGAGCACCCTTGCCGTAGTCGGATAAGATCACCACACCCGCCTGTTCCAACTGCTGATCGTAACGCTCATAGAGTTCCGTCAGATCGGTGCTGTGGAAGGCTTCTTCAAAGTCCAGCCGGATCAACTGCTGCTGACGACTGACAATGCGCAACTTGGTGATGGTCGGGTGGTCGGGATGGCGCTGAAAGTGGCAATCCACACCGGCTTCCGCCAGTACTTCTTGCAGGTGATCGCCGTTGATGTCCTGACCTGCAACTCCCAACAGGGAGGCCTGAGCCCCCAGGGTCGCAATATTCAGAGCAACGTTGCCTGCACCGCCAGCCCGAACTTCATCGTGCTGAATTTTAACCACGGGAACAGGGGCTTCTGGGGAAATACGGGATGTTGGGCCTTGCCAATAACGATCAAGCATGACGTCACCAACAACCAGGACCTGGGCTTGATGAAAATCCGGAACCAATACGTTCATAGGTAGATGAGGGCGTTGTGAACAAAGCTCGGGAGTCTAGCACATCGCCGCTTTGTGCTACCATGCGACGCTCCTTTGTCATGGGGATTGGTCGTGGCTCGCCTGCTTTATAGTCTGTTATTTTTTCTGTTATTGCCCTTAATGGTCATTCGTCTGCTGTGGCGCAGTCTGCGCAGCCCGGCTTATCGGCAGCGAATAAGTGAGCGCTTTGGCCAAGTGCCCGGAGCCATTCCCCGTGGAGCCATCTGGGTGCATGCGGTGTCTGTGGGAGAAAGTGTTGCGGCCCAACCTCTGATTGAGCGCTTGCTGGCTCGTTACCCAGAAACTCCCTTGTTGATGACCACCACCACACCCACCGGGGCTGCTCAGGTAAAGCGCATGTTCGGTGATCGGGTTCATCACGCTTATCTGCCCTACGACCTGCCACTGTTCTGGTCAATTTTTTTCAACCGTGTCCAGCCACGTCTGCTGGTCATCATGGAAACCGAGCTATGGCCCAACTTGTTGGCTCATTGTGAGTCCCGGCAGGTTCCAGCAATTTTGGCCAATGCCCGCTTGTCAGAGAAGTCGGCCAGAGGCTATCGCAAATTTTCAGCCCTGACAGCACCCATGCTGCAACGCCTGACGGCCATTGCCGTTCAGTCAGCAGCCGATGGGGAACGTTTTGTACAACTGGGCTATCCATCGCAGCGACTGACCCAGACAGGTAGCATCAAATTTGATGTCGCCATTGCTGATCACCCTCAACAACAGGGGCAAGCACTGCGACAGCAATGGGGGGCCGGGCGTCCGGTGCTGGCACTGGCATCCAGTCACGAAGGAGAAGATGAGTTGTTGCTGGAATGCTATCCACGTCTGGCAGCGGCCAATCCGGGCCTGATACTCATGCTTATTCCCCGCCACCCGGAACGTTTTGATCAGGTTGCCCAGTTAATTCAACAATACGATCTGACCATGCACCGTCGCACCGAAGGTGACATGTCTACAGCCCGTGCTGATCAAATCCAGGTGTATCTGGCCGATACCATGGGCGAAATGCTGCCACTGCTGAGCGCAACGGATGTGGTGGTAATGGGAGGCAGCTTCGAGCCTGTCGGTGGTCATAATCCGATTGAGCCAGCCGCTCTGGGCAAGCCGGTGTTAATGGGGCCACACGCGTTTAATTTTGCCACCATTGTGGACGGGCTGGCAGCGCATGGGGCACTGGAAACCTGCACCGCGACCCAACTCAATCAAACTTTACTGGAGCTGTTCGAGCAACGGGAACGTCAAATAGCGATGGGCAAGGCAGGCCTGCATTTTGTGCAGGCCCATCGGGGAGCGGTAGACCGTCTGGAACAAGTCATCAGCCCATATCTGGTTGAGACCCACACATAGACCCGGAGAAAAAGGCCACCCGTGAAAGGTGGCCTGAAGACAATCAGGCTTCCAGCCAGGCGTTCAGCGCCTGAATATCACCTTCGTTCAGCGTACCGGCATAGAACTTCAGATTCAGCAACGTCAGAATGTAGTCATAACGGGCGTTGGCGTAATCCCGGCGCGCACCAAACAACTGACGCTGGGCATCCAGCACTTCAACGATATTACGGGTTCCCACTTCATAACCGGTTTCCGTTGCTTCCAAAGCACTTTGGGCAGAAGTAATGGCCTGCTTACGAGCATCGATATTCTGCACCGTGGTCTGCAACTGGCGATACAAGCTGCGAATTTTCTGCTTCACCTGACGGCGCTGGGATTCAAGCTGGTATTCCGTCGCGGCCAGATTGGCCGCTGCCTGCTTGCTTTGGCCGTACAGCGAGCCACCGGCAAAGACCGGAATCGATACTTTCACGCCGTAGGAAATCACCGTTGACTGGGTTGGGTCGTTGCCACTGAACGGACTCTGATCACCGTCGGTATAGTTGGCAAACAGGTTGGCTGTTGGTACAAAACGATTGTACCGGGCAGCATCCCGCTGATGTCCGACAGCCGTTTTCTGCAAGCTGGCGATTTGAATACCCGGAAATTTTTCCAACCCGGTTGTTACCCAGTCCGCCACATTGGTCGGTGTGGGCATTTGCATACTGACGCTGTCTTTCAGACCGTTAACGTTTTTGTGCTGCTGGCCTGTCAGTACTTCCAGTGCTTCAAAGCTGATATCCAGTGCCGCTTGCTGACTGAGCAGGTTCACGTAAGTCAGGTCATACGTTGCTTGTGCTTCGTGCACTTCCGTAATGGCAATCAGGCCGACATCGTAACGCTGCCGGGTCTGCTCCAGCGATCGTTTGACGGCCTTTTCTTCCGCCTGAGCGGTTTCCAGATTGTCAGCTGCACGCAAAACATCAAAATATGCCGCAGAAGTGCGCAACAGCAGTTGTTGTTCCGACAGTTGCAGATTCAGGGTCTCTGCCTTATCCGCTGTTTTTGCCGCCTGGTAGGTGTACCAGCTATTCAGGTTAAACAGCGCTTGGGATGCCTGTATCTGTAATTCACCCAATTCGTAATCACGATTACTGGTGGATGTCTTTTGCGTCGTAAAGTCCAGAGACTCCACCTCGGCATCAATCACCGTGTGACTATAGCTGGCCTGCAGTTGTGGCAACAGGGCACCACGAGCAATGGTGACGTTATAGGCGTTGGCCTCGCGGGTTGCACGGGCAGCGGCGATTTCAGCGTCGTTGCTGGCTGCCTGTTCATAAATAGTGGTAAGGTCGGCGGCACTGGCGTACGCAGACGCCACCATCAGAGCCGAGAGTGAAAGCAGTTTTTTCATAATGTGGAACCTTGGCGGCGTTCTGCAAAGAAATGATCGTTAATGTGAGGGATTCTAACAGGCCCTTTCCGATGGCATTGTGTTCCTTGCCAGAACAGTGAGTACACCTGAAAGGGTTCTCAGCATTCTTATTCAGTTATAAAGGTTGGTCAAGCATGAGCCAGGTGCCTGCAGTGTTCTCACGCAAGGATGTCACGATTACAAAAACAGAAGAGGGCTACTCTGGTTTCTTCCGTATCGTCACTCACCACCTTCAACACGCCTTGTATGAAGGGGGCACCACCCAAACACTGAAACGGGAATTGTTTGAGCGCGGCGAAGCCGCCGCCGTTCTGCTCTATGACCCGGAACGACAACAGGTTGTTCTGACGGAACAATTCCGTATTGGCGCACTGGAAGACCCGCGCTCTCCCTGGCTGCTGGAGGTCGTTGCGGGCATGATCGACACCGACGAATCACCAGAAGCCGTTGCCCGACGGGAGGTTCAGGAAGAAACCGGCGGCGAATGTCATACCCTCATCCCGATTTACCAATATTGGGTTTCTCCCGGCGGCACCAGTGAGCGCATACACGTTTACTGTGGCCTGATAGACAGTCGGCATTTCCACGGCATTCATGGCCTGGAAGAAGAAGGGGAAGATATTCGGCTGGTGACACTCCCGGCCGAAGACGCTTTTGCATTACTGGCCCGGGGAGACATCAATAATGGTGCTACTATTATTGCCCTGCAATGGCTACAACTGAATCAGGCCAGGCTGGATACCCCAGGGACGGCTTAATTGAATCCATGAGGTAACCTCTGTTGTCCGCCCAATCCGTTCGAAAAAAATACACACCTTCTCTGACACAGTTATCTGCTTTGGCAGAAACCAACTACGTGCGCCTGCAAAAACTGCTACCAAATGACAAAGCTGGGACACAGGTGACATTCTCGCTGCGGAATGGCTCCCATAAGGGCAGCCGCTTCTCCGTTAGAATTGACGAGATACACAAATACACCACCATGCTGACCTTTAGTCAGAATGACCGCTTAACAGTGGGTCTGGATGGTGTTCGGTTGCAAGTACGTATGTACCACGATGCAGGAATGGCCGAGGTGATTCGCTATCAGGGCAAACATGTGGTCGAGGGTGTCCACCAGTATCCTAACCCCGCGATGTATCAACCTGATGAAAAAACCCGGCTCAACGGTTTCCTTGCTGAGTGTCTGGAGCATTGCCTGACATATGGATGTGCAGAAATACCGGTCTGGTTGACTGCTGAGCGATAATAGCGGGTGCAGACCCGAGCCAGAATTACTATGATTAAACACAATGTTACCAAACGTTTTGTTTATTAACGGATGGGTTATTGGAACAACCGCCGATACACAGTGTTTTATGTGTGGTATTCCTACCATCAAGGATCAGAACCAATCAGTCGGGCTGGCATGACGTTGTCAACCAGCTCAGGATTTACCCGAAAGATGACACTCATTCTAAACGTTGAATAACAGGTGTCGCATGGTATCAATCAGGGGTGCCTTTTGTATTTACTGAATACAGACGGTGTTGTACGCATCGTTCAGATCACAGATACACATCTCAATGCGGCCGCAGAGGGACATCTGTTGGGCATGCAAACGTTGCACAGCCTGCAGTGTGTACTGGATCTTGTGTGTCTGGAGCCAGTTTCTCCCCACGCCATGTTAATGACGGGGGACTTGTCTCAGGACGGCAGCATACCGTCTTATCAGCACCTCGACCGCTTGTTGTCGCGACTGGAAGCCCCGGCGTTCTGGCTGCCCGGCAATCATGATGTACCGGAAAACATGTCGGCGGTCATTAAAGACACACCTTCCACGCAACGTCTGATTCGCACGCCTCACTGGCAGATCATTCTTTTGGACTCCAGCGTCCGTGGCAAGGTCTACGGGCAACTGTCAGAACAAGAACTCGACTTTGCCAATGCCTGCCTGCAGGAGCGCCCTGACTTGCACAGTCTGGTCTCTTTTCATCACCATCCAACCCCGATGGGAAGCCGATGGATTGACACCATTGGTATTCAGAATGGTGCTGAGGCCATGCAGCAGCTCATGCAACATCAAAATTTGCGCTGCCTGCTCTGGGGACATGTTCACCAGGAAAGTGACCGTATGTTCGGTTCTGTCCGCCTTTTGTCAACACCATCAACCTGTGTGCAATTCACACCGGCATCCACCGACTTCCAGGTGGATACCCGTTCTCCTGGTTTCCGTTGGCTCGACCTGCACCCGGATGGTCATCTGGAAACCGGGGTCAAGCGGGTTGAGAACATCGCGTTCGAAGTGGATTACTCCGTCAAGGGATACTAGTTCATGGGTTTTTCGCACGATGTAGGCTGCCTGTATTTACACGGTTTTCTCAGCTCTCCAGCCTCGGAAAAGGCGGTTGAGTTACAACGTTTTTATCAGCAGCATCTCACGCCAGAGCAAGTGTCCATCCCGGAATTGCCCTTTGAACCCGCTCACGCTATGGCACTGGCGCAGCACTTTCTGACAGAGCTGCAGTCACGCTATCAACGCGTTTTTATTATTGGCAGCTCTCTGGGTGGCTTTTATGCAACCTGGTTATCCCAGCAGCTCAATATTCCAGCGGTGTTAGTCAATCCGGCAGTCAATCCACACGGCTTATTCCGCCATTACCTTGGCCCTAACCAGCATTTCTACAGTGGTGAAACACACATATTGGAAGAACGTCACCTGGAGCAACTCGCCCTTTTGGCAACAGAATCCATCACACGTCCTGAGAATGTACTGCTGTTGCTGCAAACCGGCGATGAAACCCTCGACTATCGGCATGCTGCCCGGCTATATCGCCATTGTCCGGGATGGCTGGAAAGCGGTGGCAATCATCGCTTTAACGGATTTACAGAACGGCTTCCCGAGATGATTCAATTCGCCGAGTACTGGAGTCCGGCCAAGTAAGCTCGTTATACTCGGTTTTTTCAGACACCAGCAGCTTTCTGAACATGCCTTCCGCACAATACAATGCAGCATCTATCGAAGTCCTGAGTGGCCTGGACCCCGTTCGCAAACGGCCAGGTATGTACACAGACACCACTCGCCCCAATCACCTGGCTCAGGAGATCATCGACAACTCGGTCGATGAAGCCCTGGCAGGGCATGCTTCCCAGATACACATCAGCCTGTCCGCCGATGGTTCCATGAGTGTCACGGATAATGGCCGTGGCATGCCAACGGACATTCACCCAGAGCACGGCGTCAGTGGCGTTGAGCTGATTCTGACGCGCCTCCATGCCGGTGGGAAATTTTCCAATGACAATTACACCTTTTCAGGTGGCCTGCACGGGGTCGGGGTATCAGTTGTTAACGCCTTGTCAAAAGAACTGGACGTAACCATCTGGCGTGATGGAATCGTTCAGAGTATGGGGTTTGAAAACGGTGACAAGGCGTCTGACTTACACCAGACCGGCACTTGTGCCAAACGCAAACACGGCACCTGTGTCCGGTTTTTGCCCGACCCCAAATACTTCGACAGCGCCCGCTTTTCGATTACCAAACTCAAGCACGTGCTACGAGCCAAGGCCGTCCTCTGTCCTGGCCTGAAAATTATATTCACAGCCCCGGATAGTAAAGATAACGAAGAGTGGTACTACGAAGACGGCCTGCGTGACTATTTAAGCAGCAGTTGCCAAGAGGTCAGCAGCATCCCGGAAATTCCCTTTACGGGTAACATGAATGCAGCCCATGAAGCGGTGGAATGGGCTGTGACCTGGCTCCCGGAGGGCGGCGAACTGTTGCAGGAAAGCTACGTCAATTTGATCCCGACAGCGCAGGGCGGCACACACGTTAATGGCTTTCGCTCAGGCTTATTGGAGTCCTTGCGGGAATTTTGTGAGCTGCGAAACCTGCTGCCACGAGGTATCAAGCTCAGCCCGGACGACTTATGGGAACGCTGCTCTTATGTGTTGTCGGCCAAATTGACCGACCCTCAATTTGCGGGACAAACCAAAGAACGCCTGTCATCCCGAGAAGCATCAGCATTCATCTCTGGCATTGTCAAAGACGCCTTTGCACTCTGGCTTCACGATCATGTAAACAGCGCTGAGCAACTGGCGGAGATGGTCATCTCCAATGCCCAGAACCGCATGCGTCAGGCCAAGAAGGTATCACGCAAGAAAATCACCCAAGGCCCGGCCTTGCCTGGCAAGCTGGCAGATTGTAGCGGGCAGGATGTACAACGAACCGAACTGTTTCTGGTAGAAGGTGATTCTGCTGGCGGTTCGGCCAAACAGGCCCGAGATCGAGAGTTTCAGGCCATCATGCCCCTGCGTGGCAAGATTCTGAATACCTGGGAGGTACATTCCGATCAGATTCTGGCTTCTCAGGAAGTCCATGATATCGCCGTCGCCTTGGGGATCGATCCAGGTTCTGACAACCTCGACAATCTGCGTTATGGCAAGGTGTGTATTCTGGCGGACGCAGATTCTGACGGACTGCATATTGCGACTCTGCTATGCGCCCTGTTCCTGCGACATTTCCCGGCACTCGTCCGTCAGGGCCACATTTTTGTTGCCATGCCTCCCTTGTACCGTATTGATATCGGTAAGGACGTTTACTACGCACTGGATGAAGCCGAACGCATTGGAATACTGGAGCGCATTGAGGCTGAGAAAAAACGCGGCAAAGTGAACGTTCAACGCTTCAAAGGATTGGGCGAAATGAATCCGATGCAACTGCGAGAAACCACCATGGCACCGGACACCCGCCGCCTGATTCAGTTAGGACTGGATGAACCCGTTGACGATCATGAAGCTGCGCCAGAAACAGACGCTTTTGAATTACTGGATATGCTGCTGGCCAAAAAACGCTCCGCCGATCGCAAGGCCTGGCTTGAAAGCAAAGGAAACGAAGCCAGCTCTCTGTAGCCGTATGTCGATTTCAAACAATAAAAAAGCCGCTAGAAGCGGCTTTTTTATTGTTCAGGTAACAGCTACTGGCTGTTATACACAGCCAGAGTGCCCCTTAAGGAATGAAGTTAATCGGGAACTCAATGTTCGCCACTTTAACTTCCGGACGGTTCTTGAACTTCATACGACGACAGTTGGACAGCAAACGCTTGTGCAACCCATCGTTATTCAGTTCACTGCGTCCAATGGTACAGGACTTCACACTGCCGTTAGGCGCAATGGCCAGCTTCAGTGTCACAGTACCTTCCAGTGTCGGATCTTTACGTTGAGCCCGACGATAGGCGCTGAAGAAACGTTGCTTGTTGGCTTCAAACACCAGACGCATTTCTTCCTGAGTACGCTTGGTAGACGCTTCTGTGGTCTTGCGAATTTCTTCGTCCGAGACCTCAACGGCTGTCACCGTACGTTCACCCAACGCTTCACCCGCAACCGCAGTACTCAGAGTTTCCTCATCAATACCACCGGATAATGCAATAACGGCATTTGGATCAACCACACTGCCCGCGCCAATCGCTGTTGCTCCACCCCGTTTCAGGGCATCGCTGCTGGTGCTCAACTTGGCGTTAGGAATCGCGGCGGCCAACGCTGCCAATGACTTCATGGCATCATTACCCAAAGCCTTCTTTACCTTGTCCTGGGCTTTTTTACGCTCTTCCTTGGTCGCTTTCACCTTGGGCTTTGGCTTCGGTTTTGGCTTTTGAGGCTTGGGCTTTGGAGGCTCAGGCTTCGGCTCAGGCTTTTTCTCTTCTTTTGGCTTCGGCTTCGGCTTGGGTTTTGGCTTCGGCTTCGGAGCTTCTTTCTTCTTCAGGATCTTGGCCAGTTGAGGTGGCAACTGCTCCCGTTCTTTACGGCTGATCTCTGGTACCTTCAAGGTTGGAATGATGACACCAAAAATCATAACGATGATCAGGGCAACAGCCAGAATCGGCTTGAAACGCCCACCACTGGCATCAGACCAGGGCAACATCGGATGGTGTTTGTAAGCCGGAGTGTTTGGAGAGTCGCTCATGGCGCACCTCCTTCAACAATCTGATTCACAGCCAACGAGATATTACTGAACGTCGCTTTTGAACAGGTGTTCATAACCCGTTTCAGTAATTCATATGGCGTGTCCTTATCACCCACGATCGTAATAGGACGCCCTTGATCAACCGTTTCACCGTTGTCATCCACCCCTTGTGGCATGGGCGTACGGTTAGCCATGTATTCCAGCTCTTTCAGAAGTTGAGGCAATGTTTCTTCCTCTTTTTCCGTTCGCTTGATACCAGCCATGGTTTCAACCTGAACACCCTGAACCAGAATGCCGTCTTTACTCACCAAAACAACCAGATTTTCTCCAGGTTTGTTTTCGGAAATAGACGCTGGCAACTCAATCTGATCGTTATCATCCACTTTCACGTCATTCTGGTTAACCATCAAGAAGAAAACCAGAATAGTGAAGATATCCATCAAGGATGTCAGATTCAGCGTGCCACCACCCTTATGGCGCTTATGCGCGCGCGCCATACGCTTGGCACGACGAGATGCATCTTTCTTCATTCTGCAGCCTCCGTTGCCTCGGTTGCTGACGCGTCCGCCGACGCTGGGTCAGGTGCATTGCCCAGAGAGATATCCGGGAACAACGTTGCGTCAACAACGGATGTAATCAACAAAGCAGGGTACCGGCGTACGGTATCCATGACGGTAACCAGAGTCTGGTAATCAACACCGGCTTCAGGCAACAAGTTAATGTCGCGCTTCTCGGTGAATACAGGATCCTTTTTCAGCTCCTGCAACGCTTTTGATAGCCCTTCAAAATCGTACTTGCCTTCAATATTGGACAAGTTGGCTATCTCGTTCGTTTGCAGCAGATAACTGTAGGACACTGAGATACTTTCTTTACGGATAATGACCTCAAGCGTCACATCTTCAGGGTTCACAATGACATTCTTCTGATCACCCTGTGGCAACTTTAGATCGAGTACTGAAATCTGTGAAAACACCATGTTCATAAGTAGAACAGGTACCAGTACGATCATCAGGTTCATGAAAGATGTAACGTTGAGTTCCGCCTCTTCAGTTTGTCGTTGGCGTCTCATGGTGTTTTACATCTCTCACTTGTTAGCGGTAGTCGCTTGACCTTGCTTGCGCTCAGTAATGATGTTCAGGAATTTCACACCTGCCATCTCAATGCTGTCTACAATCTCATTGGTTTTGGTTTGCAGGAATGTATGCAGTACCAACAATGGAATCGCCGCCATCAAACCGAATGCGGTTGTGTTCATCGCAACAGAAATACTTTGTGACAGCAGCGTTGCTTTTTCGGCCGGTGCAGCATTGGCTACTGCGGTAAATGCCGCGATCAAACCCATAATGGTACCCAACAGTCCCAGCAGGGTGGCAATGTTTGCCAGTGTCGCAACATACTGAGTACGCTTTTCCAGTTGTGGAACTGCTTCCATCAGGCCTTCTTCAAGCGCATATTCAATTTCTTCACGACGCTGGCTACCAGGAATACGGGCAATAGCGGCAGAGAAAATATTACCCAGCTTGGTGCCGGATTCATTGGCATAATTCAACGCTGAGCGCATATCGCGACTTTCCAGCATTGGCAAGATTTCTTCAAACGTACGACGATTGCTGGATTTTTCTTTCATCAAGAACAGCAGACGCTCAATCGCAATTGCCAAACCAATGGCCATGGTAATCGCAATCGGGTACATGAATACGCCACCCTCTTGGAAAAAACGAACGATGGAATCCATAGAATTTCCCCCAGAAATTTATATTGATCAGTAAGAGATTTAAGGTTTAAGTCAGGTTATTGTTGATTCAACAACACCAAGTTTGCAATTTCCGGTCAGATTCTGATTTATAAAGTGAAAATCAGCACCTGCCAGAATATTGTTTTTTTAATTCAGTTTCCCTGGTTTTCTAAAAGTACTGCGTCCATTCCTGTATTGCCGTGCATAATCAACTTCCAACTGAAATCTCCTGGGATGCAGGGGTTCCATCAGGTCTTGCTTGTTTCCCGAAATATGCTCAAACGGCACTTCCATATCGGGCGGGCTTTTCCAGGATGTAATGGTCATGATTTTGGCTTCTTCGGTACTGCCCAAAATAGAGATACCTTCCAACTGGATCACCTCAGCGGCTTGCAATGAAACACTGAACGATGCCAGTAGTACAACAGGCAATAAGTAGTTCATCATTCTGCTCCCTCTGTTTCATTCTGTGATTCGGCTACTGCATCAGCCGCTTCTGCTTCTTCCGCTTGAGTATCAGCACTGGCACTGTCAACCGCCACGGATTCCGTCGTCTCCCCAGCAGGAACAGCAGCCTTATCAACCGGAGCAGAGTCCTGCTGAACAGGCACCTCGGGAGCAACGGGCTCAGGCTGTGGCAGCCTGGACTTCAGGTTCGTAATCCAGATTTCCAGGTTTTTATCTTTGGCAAAATACAAACGCTTGGCTGCTTCGTACTGCTCTAGCGCACGCTGTTCATCATGCATGTAGAGATCGTACAAGATGCCCAGATTACGTCTGACATTACCGTCTTCCGGTGCGCACTCAATGGCTGAAATATAGCTTTGTTCCGAGAGCGGAAAATCACCTAACTCCCTGGCCACCAATCCCAATGTCTTATGCGCCGGGCAAAACCCGGCATCCAGCGTTAAGGCTGTTGTCAGAGATTCCTTGGCCTCGGTATAGGACTCAACATGGTATTGCGATAACGCCAGATTCACCCAAATACCAGGAAAATCAGGGTAACGCTCAGAAGCAGCCAGCCACAGGTTTTTGGCCTGAGGATAGCGCTCTGACTTCATCAGAGTCACACCACGCTTATACAGATTGGAAAGCGCAGTGGGAACTTCACCATCGGCACTCTCATCACTCGTATCCTGTTGTTCTGAATCATCCGTTTTTTCTGATGATTCTTCCGGTTCTGTCAATTGCTCTGGCTGCTCGTCTACCTTAGAAGGTTGCGAGCTACATGCAGCCAGCAGCAACAGTGGCAAAATGTAACTAGCGAATCTCACTAACATAGTTTGGAGCCCTTTCATCCTTTCGATATTGAGTCGGTAGCAAATCGGCCATCACACCATAACTGCGCTTGATCCATTCATCATAAATACCATCTCGCGTACGATTGATATTTTTCATATGAATATCAATCGCTGCTTCTTCAAATGGGTACGCCTGATCTTCCAGAAGGAACTGATACTCTTCGAGTTCCAGTTCATCCAGCCCTTTAGGCCGCTCGGAGTTCATCAACGCCTGACTCAACTGGGTATAGAGCTGGCCAATCCGATAGGTGGATGCCGTTGTGTATTCAAGCACACCCAATTCTACCGATTGCGTATAACCATCCTGAGCTTTTTGCATGGCCTTGTTTTTGACCGGCACGCTTTTATTTAATGGCAAGCTCAAGCCAATACTTTCGTAATTTTCCCGGTCAAATTCAGCCAATTCAAAGTACGCCTTGGAAGCCAGATACGTCGAACGTTCACTTTGTTTGGCTGGATTTTTGTTGTGCAGGCTGATGACCTTGTCCAGCCAGAAGCGACGCTTGTCAGCTTCTCCTTTTTCCTTGTAGATCTCATCCAGCTTCGCATGTGCTTCAACAGCCGGATCAAATGGCTCTTTATAACTGTGTGCGTACTGTTTGTACATCGCAATCGCACTGCGAATATTACCGGCTTTCTGATAATACTCAGCCGCCTGGAAGCACGCGATACGCTTCTCTTCCTTGTCGTCGGTTGTTTTCCAGATTGTCCAAAGAGTACCAGCAGCCTTGCCCCATTTTTCCTGCTTCTCATAGGTGAAAATCAGCTTGCTGGGAATATCCTTGCTCAACTTGTGATTGGGGTACTTATTCTGGAAGTCTTGTAAGGCTTCTTCGGCTTCCGGGTATTTTTCCAGTTCCAGCAATAAAGCAGCGGCATCGTATGCAGCTATGATGGTGTTATCGCTGCCGGGCATAACATCACCAAGACGCTTCCAGCTACTGACGGCCACTTCATAGTTACCTTCGGCTTTCGCTTTCTCACCCTGTTTATAGATGGCGGCTGCAATCTTGTCCCGGATTTCCTTGCGGGTTCCACGCTGGATTTTGTTGTATTCCAGCGCTTCGCTCAGGGCCTTTTCGGATTCCTCATACAAACCCAATTCAAAACTGGCATGACCTCGTACCAGTGCGGCACCGTATCGATAACGGGCGGACAATTCGTCTTTGATATCCCAGGCAAGGCGCGAAACGGATAAAGCTTCGTCATAATTTTTATCCGCCAGGAACAATTCAGAGGTACTCACAAGAACTCGACCACGTTCTTCGTGCTCGGGGAATTCCCTGACGAATCGCATCGAGTTTGCCGCACTCAGCTTGCGCCATTCTGCAGCGTCTTCCGGGCTAACAGGCTCGTATTTATTAAAGGCCAGGATGGTGGCATACGCAGCTTCTGCCGCTCGTGGATGATCACGGAATTTATAGGCCACCACTTCATAGTTATCCTTGGCCTTTTTGTAATCACCCAACTCATAAGCAATTTCAGCCAGCAGGAAACGTGCTTCAGCAGAGTCTTCTGCATCCGGGAAGCTTCTCAGATAAACGTCATACCATTTGCCAGCAAGCGCAAACTTCGCTGCTTTTTCTTCCGGCTTTTTGGATTGCTGGGCCCAGCCATGATTAAAGCGAGCCAGATCCATAATGTAGGCTTTCAACGGCCCACGAATGGTATCCCTCACGGCCTCACTGTGCGATTTCCAGTAGTCACTGTCGATGCCAAAGCGACCGATATAATCCGCTTCGTTTTTCCGCTTCAGGAGTGGGTAAGCGGCCAGATCAAACTTTTCGATGATCTTCTGCGCAAAGAGTGGGGCCTTCTCACTATCTGGATAACGCTCAACAAACGCTGTCAGTGACGAAGCACCACTCTGGTAGTACTTTTGTTCGTAGTAGAAATCAGCCAGACGATCGTAAACCATGTGTTCATAATGGCGCTTACCATAGCCATCAAAAAACTCACCGATTTCTTCCCACTCACCACGGTAAGAAAAGGTCACCGCCATGGTGTAGATACTGTCTTTCCATATCTCCAGAGCAGCACCACTGGCTGCATCAACGGCTGCCTGATCGGGGTAATCTTCATCTAACAAGCGAGCGAATGAAACCAGGCTGTCGTCATAACGATTCTGCTTGAATAAACTCCAGCCCAACATATAACCAGCACTGCTGTAGTACTTGTTACCTTCGCGGCCATAATCAACCAGACGTTTGAAAGACTCCTCCGCTTCTGGGTACAAGCTCATGGCATACAGCAGCTCGCCCATGCGGAATTCGGCGTCCAGATAATAGCTGGACTCCGGGTATTTCTCGACAATCAGTGCCAGTGCATCAACAGTCGCATCAGAATCCTGATTGATGCTGTGCGCTTTGGCTAACTGATACAGAATTTGATCGTTACCGGCATAATCCGGGTTTTCATCAAACACAGCCTGGTATTCTGCAATGGACTTTTCCAGCTGAACCGGATCAACTTCGGCAAATTCGTTGTCTTCAAAACCTTCACCCGACCAGGCCGCTTCCTGTTCCAGCAAACGCAATGTCGCCACCCGATTGGCAGCCAGAATGGACATATCGCCATGGCCAGCCACTTCAAGATAGGACTGAAAACGCTTGACCACATCTTCACTGGTCACAATCAGAGGCTGTTCAGAACGCTTTAGCTCATAATAATCCAGATCTGCAATGGTGCCGCTGCGATCTGTTTTCACCGTCGCACAACCACTACTCAGCAACAGAGTGGCAGTCAGGGACGACCAAATCAGTGAACGCCGATCATTCATACTCACCCTCGTCTACACTGTTAGCATTGCGACGCAGTTCGTTATCATACAAACGGGCGATCGACAGGCGCGTTGTTGCAAGATATTCCTTCAGGCGGCTATCCAGCATGTTCAGGTGTTCCTCTGCCAGAGCAACCACATGGTTTTGCTGACGATGACGTAAAGGCTCCAACGAATTAACAAGCTCATCCAGGCGCTTGACCATGTCATTCAGGCGCTGCTTGCGTGAACCCATTTGAGTGTGGTGCTGCTGCAGTTGCTGCTCCAATTGCTGCAACCCTGCCAACTGCTCCGCAATGGCATTCACTTCCTTGCCCAATTCCAGATACGACTTCACAGTCTGCCAGCGGCGTTCCGGTACTTGCTTGAATACCTTCCAGCCTTGTATTCCCAACAAGGTGGATGCCTGCCTGCTCAGTGCCTGGTATTCGGTATTGTCTGCTGTGGAATGCGCGGCAATTTCCTGACGCAACTGATCCAGATGACGCAAAGCCTGCATCTCGTCTTCGTCAGCGTAGGGGTAAGGCGTTGATTCTTCTGTTTCAATCCAGCGCTTGCTTCGAGCCTGAACAGCCCGGAGATCAGCCAGACGCAATCGCAGCTGATTAACACGCCCACCTTCGGAGGCAGAGGCTTGAGCGCTCTCCAGCCATACTTCCTGTTCCCTGATGTGAGCCTTCTGTTGCTCCGCCCATTGATGGATACGGTCAACATCCAGAAGCTGCTGTTGGGCTTCCAAAAACTCTGACGTATTGAGAAGGGATTCAAGTGCTCGGGAAGTTTCCGTTGCTGAGACAAGCTCCGACTCAGGCTCCAGCCAGTTGCCCGTCAGCTTCGCCAAGTCTGGGTTACTGGACCAGCCAGTCACCCAGGCATTGAGAGTTTCAGGATCATTCAAGCGTTCAATATCGTACAAGGCCGAGGTCATTTGGCGCTCAGCGTATTCATAAACGTTCAGGGATCCGATACCACCATTCAACAGCTCGGCAACGTATGGAGTTGCCATCAGGGACTCCAGCACGTTCAAATCGAGGTGGTAAAAATTATCCTGCAAAATTCTCCAGGGCTGCAGAGCCTGGTCATACAACCATTGGCGCGACAACGCCCAACCGTATTGCAGCAATGCTTCGGCAGCGAGAGGGCCATCACTCGAAACCATGCGAAGATAATCGACGGCCACAGGGTAATGCTTGTTTTCCAGTTCATAACGCCCGGCCGTCAACAAAAAACGATCCTTGAGAGCCTGGTCATAACCGGCAAGTACATCCATTTTTCTCAGGACAGGGCGCATACGCTGAGCCAGCTCATCACTGCTGACTCCCTGGCGCATTTCGGCCAACATGATGTTGTACAGCGCATAGTAATACCAGCGATCCGAATCAGCCATTTCTTCCAGAATGGCTTTGGCCGAGTTCAGCTGATCAGTGCCTGCCAGACCGGTAATCAGGATATAGCGGTTTTCCTGGCGAGAATGTGCCGACAGTAATGCCCGTGGCTCCATTGCCCGTGACGCAAAGTCATAGGCCTGTTCCCATTCACCCCGCTCCGAAGCGCGTTGCGCCAGCACAAACCACGAGTTCCCCAGGCCACCGCGTTGCTTCAATCCCGGATCATTGATCATCCCCAAGGCGTAATGATCCATCCCCATATTCAGAAAGCTGACAGGCAATGTCATCGATACTTCTGTTTCTTTCAGGGATAACTCTGCATCCGGTGCCGTTAGTGCAGCCATGTAGTTTTCGGTCAGGTACTTGTAAAAGTACACCCGCTTGCCCAGCTCAATATTCCTTATGTCCTGACCTGGATGTTCAGTACTGACAACAGATGGCGGCCGCATGCTGGCATTTGCAGCAGGGCTTTCAGCCGCCTCTGCCAGGACTGAAGCCGACAGAGCCAGCGCGAAGAGTCCTAACTTTTGCATGAATTACCACGCCTTCAATGTGGCAAACGCACTGCGTTGCTCTACCTTGTCAACAATAGTCAGCAGCAGTTTCTGATGACGATGGCCTTTTTTGAAGGTGCCCTCGTATATAAGATCCCTAACCTGCTCACGCTCATCCTGGCCTTGAATAACAATGCGCACCCAATGGGCACCGGGGGCAACCTGCATTTGCCCCAAAGGCTGAACAGCTCCCAGCTTCAAAGCCTTCAGTTCCAGCTCTGTATACACATAGTTGATTGGGGAGATGCCTGCGCCCGTCACTTCAATTGACATTGGCTTGAAAAAATTTCCACCGTTGATAGCCACGTATAACGAAGCCTTGGTGCTATTTGGGCTGATCAACTCGCTCTCAATTTTGGCGAGCTCGTTGGAAATCTCCAGAACTGAACGTTTGGCCGCCTCGATTTCCAGTTGAATGTCCTGTTGGGTCTCTGCCACGGCTTGGGTTATACCGAAAAACCATAGCATCCCTGCAACAACAAACTTCATAAACACCTCATCAAGGTTGACGAACCAAATCATCCCCGTCGAGCCAATAAGCTAGGGCATGATTAGCAAATTCCAGATTTTTCCGGAGATTTCCGGCAAACATATAGTCAAGCGTACCGTCACGACCAACCAGCATCACTGCTGGCTGTGGCTGTACTTGCCAGGCATTGGGTAACTTGGGGCTGTATTTCAGCACCGGAATAGACACCTCCGGTGCTTCAGCATCATCTTTACCCTTTGGCGTCCATATTACCCAGCTAATCAGTCCCTTATCGCGATAACGTTGGGCCAGTTCTTCATAGGCTTTCACATCGTTGTTACAGCGACGACAATCATCAACCCAAACCAACATCACAGGTAATCCACGCTGTTCAGTCAGGTTTTTCGCAAACCCCTTAACAGCAGGCAACGTGAAATCTTCGAGCTGTTGACCAATAGCAATTGTTTCAGACCGGGCAGACAGCGTCAGAAGCACACCCAGAATCAGTAATAAAAACCGACCGCGATGCTCCATTGCAGACCTCGATGTTGACCAACTTCATTAAGGACTTCATCGTCCACCTGATAATAACGCGTCTCGGTTCCAACCCAGTATTCATCGAACATCACACTCAAAGATGCGCCGACACTGGTGTACAAACCGTGACTGTTACCTGTGAATTGCTCACCCACCAGAACATCTGTACTGAGTTGCCACGGCAGGAAGGAGTCACCATTGAAGCTGGTAATCCCTTTCAACAGGCTGTAGCTGGCACCCGCCGCAAACGAATAGAAGGACTCATTTTTATCCATCAAGGTGCGTGTGCCAGACTTGATCTCGGGGTTGCTCAACTGAGTCATCCCAATCGTTCCGACAAACAACGCATCCCAGCGTTCGGTCAGGTGATAACGGGCACTGGCACCCAAAATAGCGGCATCGCCGAACTTAGAGGAGGTTTGCTGACCCAGAGACAGACCCAGGGTTCCATGACGTTGCGGAACATTGTCAACAAAATTGAAGGTACGCGGAGTTGGCTCAAAGATTTCACTGGTGACGCCAGGAGCACCTGCTGCAATCAGTGGCAAGATGCCCTGAAGAATGGAGGGATCATCCAGCACCAAGGTCGGTGATGGAATCTCTTCCATTCGGCTTGCTCCAGTATCCATCTGCGCCATCATTCCCACCAGACTTTGCATAATGGCTGAATTATTCAGCTTCTCAGCATCCCCTTGTGGCCCAGCAGCCTCACCTTCAGGAACGGCCATCAAGCCCAATATCCCAGCCAGGACGCTGGCATTATTAACCGAATCAGGGTTGCCTTCACCTGTTTTAACCGGCCCCTTGGGCACCATTTTCAACAACGACCCCAATACTTCAGGGTTATTTAATGAATTGGCATCGCCCAAACGGTACTCACGATCAATACCATCATTAACGGTTGCTGCTTTTTTCGAAACCAGGCTAAGAATCTGTTTCAGGACTTCTGGATTATCCAAAGAAGAAGATCCAGACGTCTCTGCATTTGCAAGAGGCGAAACTGCCAGGAGGAAACCCAGTATCGCACTGGATCTGTTCAGAAACGGATTTTCCATACTAGGGCCAACGCTCCATGATTTGCACTGTTGCCCGCCAAAGCCTGTTGCGTTTGCACACGGGCTCCGACAGTGAAGTTGTAATCAATATTCCAGCTGATTTCTGTCGATGCAGCGACAAGCGGAAGCATTTCTTCCGATCGTTTGTCACTCCATCGAGCCGAGCCTGACTCATTCAGACCCACACCAGCCCCCAAATAGCCACTCCACGACCACTTTTCAGATTCTTTGAAAACCCGATTCAAACCGAATTCCAACGAATGCCACTCTTGCGTGTTTCTGACTGAGCGCGCAAAACGAACAGAGACATCCTGGTCCAGCATGTCAAAATTGGCTGCAATGCCCAACGCAGACTCTGTCGAAGCAGACAACTCCAGTTGCACTCGGGAATCAGCAATATAACGGAACTGCGCAGGCTCAGGACGCTTGTCATGAGGCACACTTTCCAGCTCCTTGATATGAATCCAGCCAGAATACTCACCCACCCGGACTTTCAACCAGTCCAGACGCTTCTCGATGGGGATCAGTGTCTCATCAGATGGCACATCCGTTGTGACAGGATACGCATACGATGGCCCCAGGTGGAGTTGCAGAGGCTCGGCATGAGCCATGGAAACCAGGCCAGCTCCGAGAACCATCAGCTTCGTTATATGTGTTATCCATCCCGCAGCAGGGCGAGAGAGTAACCTGTTTTCCAGTTTCGCCTGCATGTCGGCACTAGTTCCTTGTTGATTGGGTTACCAGTTTGATTGCTGTTTTTTTAAACGCCGGAAAGTATGATCATGCGTACTTGCATCGTCAACCAAGCGTTCCCTTTATGTTACAAAAAGTAAGCCGATGTCCAGTATGCATCAGCCGTTTTACATTCACATGAACCGTAATACGGCAAATACCCGAATCCATACCAAAGAATAACGATCTTCCCGCTTAATATCCGGCAAATCCAATCGCAGAAAAGCCGTATATCCCCATCTGGTATAACAATCTGGCCAGATAGCATAAAAGACGGATTTGGCACTTTCCCCCGAGTCAGTCACAATCCCGCTCATCACGGTTATCCACCACATTTGACGCTCTGTGTTTTGCGAGACTGACATGACGCTTACCCGCTATACCAATGACGGCATTGAACGCCAGTCGATTCAGCACTATACCGAGAGTGCCTACCTCAACTATTCCATGTACGTCATTCTGGATCGCGCCCTGCCCCATATTGGCGACGGTTTGAAGCCAGTACAGCGGCGCATCGTATATGCCATGAGTGAGCTAGGGCTCCGACAGTCGGCCAAGTACAAGAAGTCGGCCCGCACCGTGGGCGACGTACTGGGTAAATACCATCCCCACGGAGACAGTGCCTGTTATGAAGCCATGGTCTTGATGGCACAGCCATTTTCCTATCGCTACCCGTTAGTTGACGGGCAAGGCAACTGGGGGGCACCGGATGATCCAAAATCGTTCGCCGCGATGCGCTATACCGAAGCCCGACTGTCCGGGTTTGCAGACCTGATGCTCGGAGAGCTGGAACAAGGCACTGCCGACTGGCAGCCGAACTTTGATGGAACCCTGAATGAACCGCAAACCTTACCCGCTCGGCTGCCTCATATTCTGCTGAACGGCACAACGGGCATTGCCGTCGGCATGGCCACCGACGTTCCTCCTCACAATGTTCACGAAGTGGCCAATGCCTGTATTCATTTACTGGATAACCCCAAAGCCGAGCTGAGCGCACTGTATCAATACATTCAGGCACCGGATTACCCCACAGAAGCCGAAATCATTACACCACCGAGTGACTTGCAAAAGCTGTATCAGACGGGCCGTGGCAGCATTCGCATGCGGGGCATTTATACGCAGGAAGACGGCGACATTATTATTACCGCTCTCCCACATCAGGTGTCTGGTGCTCGTATTCTGGAACAAATTGCCGCCCAGATGCAGAGTAAGAAACTTCCGCTCGTCAGTGACTTGCGAGATGAATCAGACCATGAAAACCCAACCCGCCTGGTGATCACACCCAAATCACGCCGGGTCGATACTGACGCCATCATGGCCCACCTGTTTGCCACCACCGATCTGGAAAGAACCTATCGGGTCAATATGAACGTCATTGGTCTCGATGGTCGCCCACAGGTCAAGAACCTGCTCACGCTGCTGTCTGAATGGCTGGAATATCGTACCAGTACTGTTAAACGCCGACTGCAGCACCGGCTCGACAAGGTTTCGGCTCGCCTTCACATTCTGGAAGGGCAACTGGTTGCGTTTTTGAATATTGATGATGTGATCGACATTATTCGTCAGGAAGACGAACCCAAGCCGGTATTGATGCAACGCTTTAGCCTGTCTGAAACCCAGGCCGAGGCCATTCTGGAATTGAAACTGCGCCACCTCGCACGCCTGGAAGAGCACAAAATACGTACCGAACAGGACAAACTGAGCAAGGAACACAACACGCTGGAAAAAATACTCGGTTCAGAGCGCCGCCTGAAAACCCTGATCAAAAAAGAAATCGCTGCCGACGCCAAACAATTTGGTGATGCTCGCCGCTCTCCGGTGGTACAGCGCAATGAAGCCAAGGCACTGAGCCAAAATGATCTGGTAGCAGCCGATCCCATTACTATTGTCTTGTCCCAAAAAGGCTGGATTCGAGCCGCCAAAGGCCACGACATTGATCCGGAGCGTTTGAGCTACAAAGCCGGCGACGGTTTTCAGACCGCCCTGCAAAGCCGCAGCAATGATCCTCTGGTGCTGCTTGACAATACAGGCCGCAGCTACAGCCTGACAGCCCACACGCTGCCGGGAGCACGAGGTCAGGGAGAGCCCGTCACTGGACGCCTGAGCCTGCCCGACCAGGGAGCCATCCACGCCATGCTGTCCGGTGATCCGCAGCAGCTTTGGCTGATGTGCAGCAACGCAGGTTTTGGATTCCTGTGCCAACTCAAAGACATGATCAGCAAAAACAAAGCAGGCAAGCACTTACTGACATTACCAGAAGGGGCAAGCCTACTGCCTCCGCAGCTACAGCCAGCCGATACCGGCACCGACACTCTCTGGTTGGCGGTCATCAGCAACGAAGGCCGCTTGCTGATTTTTCCAGCGTCGGAGCTGCCAACACTGGCTCGCGGCAAGGGCAGCAAACTGATCAATATTCCGGCCGCTCAAGCAGCCAGCCAGGAAGAGCTTATGATCCACGTGTTGTTCTTTACAGAGTCCCAGGCATTACGCATTCATTCAGGCAAACGCCACCTGACCCTGAAACTGGCCGATATGGAACACTACAAAGGGGAGCGTGGTCGACGCGGCAACAAGCTGCCGCGAGGCTTCCAGCGTGTTGAAAGGCTTGAAATTGCACCTTCCTGAAGACAGTCTGACCCTCAGTTTTCAGAAGTCATGACTTCGAAAAGACGAAAGTGAAATTCTTTCGTCTTTTTGGATTTGATCTCCTGCCACTGGGATGGAATTTGTGGCATCAGCCCGGCTTCGTGTTCAACATATACCCTGGCACCGGGCACCAGAACCAAAGCATCTATCGCAGGCTGCAGTAACTGAGCACCAAAAGGAGGATCAAGGAACACCAGGTCGTATGGCCCAGGATTGCTGCTCAGCCAATTCAAGGCATCACCCGCCCATACCTGAGCGTTTTGAGCCTGCAACGTTTGCAAATTTTGCTGCAGTTGCAAGGCCGCCTTGGGATGTTTCTCAAGAAAAATAACCTCACGCGCCCCGCGAGACAGCGCTTCCAGCCCCAATGCCCCACTGCCCGCAAAGGCATCCAGTACACGAGCACCTTCGACATCGAACTGAAGCCAGTTAAAGAGCGTTTCTCGCACTCGGTCCAATGTCGGGCGCAAACCGTCAACCTCAGGAAAGCGTAACCGTCTGGAACGCCACTCACCACCAATAATACGAAGCTGCTGATTGGATGATTTACTCACATCGGCCTCTGATTGCAGATTTCAAACACAGATTTATCAGCATTGATGACAAATCAGGCATCGTTTTCAAGCCCACAAGAGCCTGTCACACTGACAGATGTTAGGTATATTCCTCTCAAAAGTCGATGAAGCCCTGGATAAGCCATCCTGTATCCGAGCGGATTAATGGTAGGATAGCAGCCGTTTTCCAGGGGGGTGGCTCGTAGAAGTCATGTCCTTATCACCAGTCAACGGTCACTATTTATGTTCAGCTTCTTTAAACGCAAAAAAGACCAAGAAAATATCAGCGATGAGCAGCAGACTGCTCCTGCCGCCGACACGAGCGCCGAATCCACCGTCGAACCGGACATAAGCGCCACGCCAGAGACATCCAATGCAGATGGCCCCCAAACCCAGTTAGCCACCACGACGGAGCAACCACAGGAAAAGCCCGTCAAAACCGGTTTTTTTGCGCGCATTCGGCAAGGACTGAGCAAAACCCGGAGCGGTCTGACCGATGGCCTGGCCAGCCTGCTTCTGGGCAAGAAAGCGATTGACGACGACCTGCTGGAAGAGCTGGAAACCCAGCTGATTCTTGCTGACGTTGGCGTTGAAGCCACCAATGAAATCATGGGACGTCTGACAGAACGCGTAAGCCGCAAGGAACTGAGTGATTCCGACGCGCTATACAACGCTCTGATTGAAGAGCTGAATGACACACTGGAGACCGTTCAGGCACCGCTCGACATCAATGTTGGAGCCAAGCCGTACGTCATTCTGATGGTAGGCATCAATGGCGTGGGCAAAACCACCACCATTGGCAAGCTGGCCCGTCAGTTCCAGAATGAGGGCAAAAGCGTCATGTTGGCGGCTGGCGATACCTTTCGGGCTGCCGCTGTCGAGCAATTGCAGGTTTGGGGAGAGCGCAACAATGTGCCCGTCGTTGCCCAGCATACCGGTGCCGATTCGGCCTCGGTTCTGTTTGATGCACTGCAAGCAGCCCAGGCACGTAATGTGGATGTTCTGATTGCCGACACAGCCGGTCGCCTGCACACCAAAGACAACCTGATGCAGGAACTGGAAAAAGTGGTTCGGGTGATGAAAAAACTCGACCCGGAAGCGCCTCATGAGGTCATGCTGGTGCTGGATGCCGGTACTGGCCAGAATGCGATCAACCAGACCCGGCAATTCCAGCAAGCCGTTGGTGTCACCGGCCTGACCCTGACCAAACTGGACGGAACCGCCAAAGGGGGCGTCATATTCGCTCTGGCGAAACAGTTCCGTCTGCCCGTACGCTACATTGGCGTCGGTGAAGGCATTGAGGATTTGCGGCCATTCCAGGCCAATGAATTCATCAAGGCGCTGTTCCAGCGAGACGATAAGGATAGCTGACCATGAGCATGGTGCAGTTTGAACAGGTCGGTAAACGCTACGCCAGCAACCGGGACGCCCTGAGTAATGTCAGCTTCGCGCTGAACAAGGGAGAAATGGCTTTTTTGACGGGCCACAGTGGTGCTGGCAAAAGTACCTTGCTCAAGTTGATGCTGCTGATGGAGCACCCGACACAGGGTCGCGTGCTGATCAATGGTCACGACCTGTCTCGTCTACGCCGTCAGGCCATTCCCTATCATCGTCGCCAAATCGGTGTGGTCTTCCAGAACCATCAACTGTTGTTTGACCGCAGCGTGCACGAGAATGTCGCGCTTCCCATGCAAATTGCTGGCTATTCGACCCTCGACTACACCCGCCGGGTCAAGGCCGCCCTCGATTCGGTTGGCCTCCTGCACCTGGAGCATTGCAACCCGATTGAGCTGTCGGGTGGTGAACAACAGCGCGTAGGAATTGCGCGGGCCGTGGTCAATAAACCGGCCTTGTTACTGGCCGATGAGCCAACCGGTAATCTCGACCCCGAGTTATCCGCAGAAATCATGAAATTGTTCGGTCTGTTTCAGCAAGCGGGCACCACATTACTGATCGCCACGCACGATATTCCCCTGGTTGAACGCATGGGAAAACGACGCCTGATTCTGAATCATGGTCGTATGACAGGGGATATTTATGGCCGATAACGACATCCAGGCATCCGGTGCTTCCTACCACACCCTGACAGTTCGGGATCGCCTGCTCAATGGTCTCGCCCATCATCAACTGGTTGCGGTTGAAACCCTGCTGAAATTACTGGCCAAACCCATGGCCAGCCTGCTGACCTGGCTGGTCATTGCCATTGCCCTGACGTTGCCCGGCGCACTCTGGATGAGCATTGACAACCTGCAACAGCTCAGCAGCAGCTTTCAATCTTCCGGGCGCATTACCCTGTATTTGAGCGAAACAGCGTCAATTCAGGAAGGCCAGGATCTGAGCCAACGGGTGCTGACATTGCCCAATGTCCGCAACACCCAATACATCAGTGCCGATCAGGCATTGGAAGAATTTCAGACCAGCAGTGGCTTGTCCGATGCCCTGGTGATGCTGACGGGTAATCCGCTGCCCGCTGCCATTCTGGTGGAACCACCACTGGGGCTGGCACAACATGAGATTGCCGAGTTACTCAAGGTGCTCAAACGCTATCAACTGGTGGAAGAAACCCAACTGGATCTGGTATGGCTGGAGCGACTGCAAGCCATTCTGGTGCTGAGCGAGCGCATGGTGATGGTACTTGGCGGACTGCTGGCGCTGGCCATTCTGCTGGTCGTCGGCAACACCATTCGCCTGTCGATTGCAGCACGAGTGGATGAAATTCAGGTGATCAAACTGGTCGGCGGCACCGATGCTTATATCCGAAAACCCTTTCTGTATACCGGCATCTGGTTCGGCATGATTGGTGGCCTGATGGCCTGGCTGTTTCTGATCATGCTCTGGGCCGTACTGAATGGCCCGGTAACACAGCTGGCAACACTCTATGGCACCGGTTTTGGATTACGCCCGGTCTCTGCCACTGCCGCCAGCACATTGATTCTGTCTGGCATGGTGCTCGGGTGGCTCGGTGCCTGGTGGTCGGTCAGTCGGCACTTGCATGAAATCGAACCCCAAGCCTGAAGCGATACACTCAATACCAGCTAGCCAATCTGTTCCACTCAAGGAACTCGCCCTCACCTTGTCGGTCAGTTAAACCGAGTGCTACACTCAAGATGCTTTTTTAAACACCATTACTCGGAGTCATTGATGAGCAAAGGTTTGCTTGCCGTAAACGCCCTGTCCCCCGGAGCCAATCTGGAGGCTTACATCGCGACGGTGAATGCGATTCCTGTTCTGACGACAGAAGAAGAGCGAGCGCTGGCCAATCGCCTTCACTATCAAGAAGACCTTGAAGCAGCGCGTCAATTGGTTATGTCGCACATGCGTTTTGTGGTTCACATTGCCCGCAGCTATTCCGGTTACGGCCTGAATCAGGCTGACCTGATTCAGGAAGGTAATGTTGGTCTGATGAAAGCCGTCAAACGGTTCAACCCGGAAGTTGGCGTGCGCCTGGTTTCATTTGCCGTTCACTGGATCAAGGCTGAAATTCACGAGTTCATCCTGCGCAACTGGCGCATTGTCAAAATTGCCACCACCAAGGCTCAGCGCAAACTGTTCTTTAACCTGCGCAGCCAGAAGAAACGTCTTGGCTGGCTTAGCCTGGAAGAGGCAACGTCCATCGCCAAGGATCTCGGCGTCGAAACCAAAACCGTCTTTGATATGGAAGGCCGCCTGAACGCCTACGATGCGGCTTTTGATGCCGGTGTCGATGATGATGACGAATCCGCCTACAAAGCCCCCGCGCATTATCTGGAAGACCTGAGCGCCGACCCGGCTTTAACCGTGGAAGCCGACAACTTTGAGAAAAACGCCAATCAGCGTCTGGCTCAGGCGATGGAAGGGCTGGATGATCGCAGCCGCAGCATTCTGGAACAACGCTGGCTGCAGGAAGAAAAAGCCACGCTGCATGAGCTGGCCGCTGTCTATCAGGTCTCTGCCGAACGCATTCGCCAACTGGAAAAGAATGCCCTGAAGAAACTGAAAAACGCTATGGGAGGTGATCTGGTTCTGGCCTGATCAACTTCGATTCACAACAAAAAAGCCCGTTCAAATGAACGGGCTTTTTTGTGCTCACACGCTGCGGATTTATTTACCGCCACCACGCATGGCATCAAAGAATTCGTCGTTGGTCTTGGTCTTGCTCAGCTTGCCCAGCAAGAACTCAATCGACGGCAAGTCTTCCATTTCGGTCAACAGCTTGCGCAGAATCCACAAACGCTGTAAGGAAGATTCATCAAACATCATGTCTTCACGGCGAGTACCGGAGCGACGAATATTGATGGCAGGATAGGTGCGTTTTTCAGCGATCTTGCGATCGAGATGCAGCTCCTGATTACCAGTACCTTTGAATTCTTCGTAGATCACCTCATCCATTTTGGAGCCGGTATCCACCAGAGAGGTCGCAATAATGGTCAGGGAACCACCTTCTTCTACATTACGAGCCGCGCCAAAGAAACGCTTGGGTTTTTCCAGAGCGTTGGCATCAACACCACCGGTCAGTACCTTGCCAGAACTCGGGATCACCGTGTTGTAGGCACGTGCCAGACGAGTGATGGAATCCAGCAGGATAACCACATCGCGCTTGTGCTCAACCAGACGCTTGGCCTTTTCGATCACCATTTCGGCAACCTGAACGTGGCGGGCTGGCGGCTCATCAAAGGTGGAAGCAACCACTTCACCTCGTACAGAGCGCTTCATTTCGGTTACTTCTTCCGGGCGTTCGTCAATCAGCAACACAATGACTTCACATTCCGGGTTATTGCGCGTCACCGACTGTGCAATCGTTTGCAACAGCATGGTTTTACCCGCTTTCGGCGGTGCAACAATCAAACCACGTTGGCCCTTGCCAATCGGAGCAACCAGATCCAGAACACGGGAAGACAGATCTTCCGTTGAGCCATTGCCCTGCTCCAGAATAAAACGCTCATTCGGGAACAGCGGTGTCAGGTTCTCAAACAGAATCTTTGACTTGGCGTTTTCCGGTTTGTCGTCGTTGATCTGAGCAACCTTGAGCATGGCGAAATAACGCTCACCATCCTTCGGCGGACGAATCTTGCCAGCAATCTTGTCGCCTTTGCGCAGATTGAAGCGACGAATCTGGCTTGGGGAGACATAAATGTCATCTGGCCCGGCCAAATAAGAGCTATTTGCGCTGCGCAGAAAACCAAATCCATCCTGAAGGATTTCCAGAACACCATCGCCATAGATGTCTTCACCACTTTTTGCGTGATGCTTGAGAATGGCAAAAATAATATCTTGCTTGCGGGTACGGCTTACATTCTCGACACCCATGTCTTTGGCAATACCAAGGAGCTCGGGAACGGACTTGAGTTTCAGATCAGAAAGATTCATAAGAAAAGGTTTGTTGCTATTAAGATATAGAACTTGATAAGACATCAAGAAGGAAGGTGCGCCGGAAGGACTCTAGGCGTGTTTGAACTATAGTCCCTTGTTTGACAGCTGTCCATATAAAACACATAGAAAGTGGCGAAACTGTCCAAAAAACAGCCAGCAATACACGCGCATAACTGGCTGTTAACGACTCTGCTACACCGTAATCAGAGTGCCTGATCAATAAATGCTGTCAATTCAGACTTGCTCATAGCGCCGATCTTGGTTGCTTCCACATTGCCATTTTTGAACAGGATCAACGTTGGAATGCTGCGAATACCGAACTTGGGTGCTGTCGCTTCATTTTCATCGATGTTCAGCTTGGCAATGGTCAGTTTGCCTGCATATTCAGCCGCAATCTCTTCCAGTACCGGCGCGATCATTTTGCATGGGCCGCACCACTCTGCCCAGAAATCAACCAGTACAGGCAGTTCGGAGTTCAATACGTCATTGTCGAAAGAGTCGTCACTGACTTTAAGAATCTGGTCGCTCATGGTTTCCCCTTGGAATATAAAATGAAAATTGATGCGGTGTGACTACAGATGTCACGAAAGGTGTCTTGCATTGTACTCTCGACGAAGCCGGAATCAATTCCGCTGTCGGCCAAAGTTCTACTAGACGAGGGCCAGTGACCTCCTGCATATTCTGTCGTTCGAATGTCAGGATTGTGTGTGGAAGAAAATATGTCCGATACCCCCGCTCAACAACAGGAGCTGATCGCCGCCATCGATCTGGGTTCCAACAGTTTTCATATGGTCATCGCCCGTGAATTCCACGGAGAGTTTCAGACTCTCGAAAAACGGGGACAAAAGGTACAACTGGCCGCCGGGCTGGATGAAAATTTTCACTTGTCAGAAGAAGCACAACAGCGTGGGCTGGAATGCCTGCGTGAATTCGCCCAGCGCCTGACCGGCATGAAACCATCCCAGGTCAGCGTACTGGCCACCAACGCCTTGCGGGCTGCCCGCAACCGGCAGGAATTTATTGATCGGGCTGAGGCCATTCTGGGCTACCCGATTGAAGTGATCGCCGGACGGGAAGAAGCACGCCTGATTTACCTGGGCGTCTCTCATACCCTGGCCGATGACCACGGCCATCGCCTGGTGGTGGATATTGGCGGTGGCAGTACCGAGTTCATTATTGGTGAGCGCTTTGAACCCAAAGCACTGGAAAGCCTGCACATGGGCTGTGTTTCCTTTACCAAAAATTTCTTCTCCAACAATCGCATTACCACCAAGGCTTTCGAGAATGCCACGGCAGCGGCTCGTCAGGAGTTGCTGAACATTGAAACCAGCTATAAAAAGCTGGGCTGGGACAGTGCCGTAGGATCATCTGGCACCATTCGGGCTGCCGAACAGGCGGCGGTAGCACTGGGTTGGTCGAACGAAGGTTTGACGCGTCCGGCTCTGGAAAAACTGATCAAGCAGACGCTCAAATTTGAAACACTGGACGATGTCCAGCTACCGGGCGTCAAACCCGAGCGTCGTCAGGTTTTTATCGGCGGTCTCGCGATTCTCAAAGCCGTGTTTGACACCTTCAATATCGAACGCATGATCTATTCTGATGGTGCTTTAAGAGAAGGAGCATTGTGGGATTTGTTCGGACGCTCCGGCCATGAAGATGTGCGCCAGCGTACCATTCAGTCTTTACAGGAACGCTTCTTTATCGACAGTGACCAGGCATCACGGGTGCGAGACACCGCTCTGAAACTGGCCAAACAGGTGCGAGACGACTGGGCACTGACACCAGAACTGAAAGCCTGGTTGGGATGGGCTGCCGAAGTGCATGAAATTGGCCTGAGCCTGTCGCACAGCGGTTATCACAAACACGGTGCCTACATTTTGCAACACTCTGACCTGATGGGCTTCACTCGTCAGGGCCAGGCCACACTCGCTGCCATGGTGCGGTGCCATCGCCGCAAGTTTGTCACGCCGGAGTTTGACACCGTCTCAAAAACCCGCCGTCAGACCATCAAACGCCTGACGCGCCTGCTGCGCATTGCCATCGTGCTGAATCATGGCCGGGGAGCGCATCCGGTGCCCACGCCAAAACTGAGTGTTGACCAGCACCACCTGACGCTGAAGATGCCGACAGGCTGGCTACTGGCCCATCCGCTGACCGCACGCGATCTGCAAATGGAAAGCCAGTATCAGAGAGACGCCGAGATGCTGCTGACCGTCAAGTAACCTGACGGCCCGACTCCGGCTAGCTGGCCGGAGTCGCCAGAGTTTCCAGCAAAATGCTCTGGGACTTGATCACGTCCTCACCCTCAGCAGGCTGGCAACGCACGTAAGAACCGTCCGCTTGCAGCACCCACGCCTGACTGTTGTCCTGCATGTACGCCTGCAATTCCTTGATCATTCGATCCTTGAGGCGATTGGTCTCGACCGGGAACGCTGTTTCAACGCGATTCAGCAAGTTACGCTCCATTAGGTCCGCACTACCGGCGTAAATCTCATCCTTGCCGTTGTTGTGGAAATGATAAACACGAGTGTGTTCCAGAAAACGACCAATGATCGAACGCACTTCGATGTTCTCCGATACGCCTGGAATGCCCGGCTTCAGACAACACATGCCGCGAATAATCAGCTCAATCCGAACCCCCGACTGAGACGCACGATACAACGCCCGAATCAGTTTCGGCTCGGTCAGTCCATTGGCCTTCATGCGAATCAGCGCAGGTTTGCCCGCTTCGGCATTGGCACGTTCACGGTCGATCATTGAGATCAGATTCTTGTGCAGGGTAAACGGCGCGTGGAACAGCTTGCGTACTTTCTGAGCAGCGCCCATGCCCGTGAGCTGCTGGAACACGGTGTGAACGTCTTCACCGATGCTGTCATTACAGGTCAGAAAACTGTAGTCGGTGTAGGCTCGGGCGTTACCTGCGTGATAGTTGCCCGTTCCCAGATGCACATAACGCTTGAAGCGGTTCTCTTCCTTGCGCACGATCAGCATCATCTTGGCGTGGGTCTTGTAACCCACCACACCGTACACCACCACCGCACCGGCTTCTTGCAGGCGATTGGCCAGATAGAGGTTTTCCTCTTCATCAAAGCGGGCGCGCAGTTCGATCACTACCGTGACTTCCTTGCCATTACGGGCGGCATCCACCAACGCATTGACGATTTCCGACTTGGCACCGGTACGATACAAGGTTTGCTTGATGGCTTTGACCAACGGATCTTTGGCCGCTTCCCGCAACAAATCCACTACTGGGGTGAAAGATTCATAAGGATGCAGCAGCAAGGTGTCCTTTTCACGAATGCTTTCGAAGATGCTCTTCTTGAACTTGATGTTCTTTGGCAACCCCGGCGTAAAGCGCTTGTATTGCAAATCCGGGCGCGAAATCTGACCAATCACTTCCATCAGCCGAGCCAGATTGACCGGGCCATCCACTTTATAAAGATCCGTCTCTTTCAGATTGAACTGTTTGAGTAAAAATCTGACCAGCTCATCCGGGCAGTTATCCGCTACTTCCAGGCGCATCTCGTCACCGAAGTTACGGGAGTGCAGCTCATCCTCCAGTGCGGACGCCAGATCACGTGTGGTGTCTTCGTCGATTTCCAGATCGGCATTACGCGTGACCCGGAACTGGTAGCAGCCCTTGACCTTCATGCCAGGAAACAGCTCATCGGCGTATTCGTGGATCATCGAAGACAGGAAAATAAAGTTATCACCGCCATCCGTCAGTTCATCAGGAATACGAATGATTCGGGGCAAGGAACGCGGTGCAGGAATAATCGCCATCCCGGTTTCACGACCAAATGCATCTTTGCCTTCCAGCGCCACAATAAAGTTCAGGCTCTTGTTCACCAGACGCGGGAACGGGTGCGACGGATCAAGCCCCAGCGGGCTGACCAGCGGCAGGATGCTTTCCCCATAGTAATCGCGCACCCAGTCACGCTGGGCTTCGGTCAGGTCACGACGGCGCAGAAAATGAATGTTTTCTTGCGCCAGCGCGGGCAGCAGGGTCTCATTCAGAATGCGATACTGACGCTCAACGGTCTCGCTGCACAAGGCATGAATAGCGTCCAGAACCTGCTGCGGGTGCATACCATCTGCCCCGGCTTCTTCGCGGGCGAAGGTCAGTTGTTGGGTCAGGTTGGCCACCCGAACTTCATAGAATTCATCCAGGTTTTTACTGAAAATACACAGGAAGAACAGTCGATCCAGCAGCGGATGACTGTCATCCAGTGCCTGCTCCAGCACCCGGATATTGAACTGAACATGGCTCAGTTCGCGGTTAATGTACAAATCGGTGTTGTACAGGTCGATGCTGCTGGCATCGGTTGATTTTTCAGCGCTCATCACGTCTTCCTCAGGCGTTGATCCACTCGGCGTATTGTTTGGCGTAGTACGTCAGAATGCCATCGGCACCGGCACGCTTGATGGACAGCAGAGACTCGGCCATGACGGCTTCATCGTCCAGCCAGCCATTGGCGGCGGCGGCCTTGTGCATGGCGTACTCACCACTGACCTGATACACGAAAGTCGGGGCCTGAAACTCATCCTTGATACGGCGCACGATATCCAGATACGGCATGCCCGGTTTGATCATCACCATGTCCGCACCCTCCGCCAGATCGAGTCCAACTTCGTGCAGCGCTTCGTTGCTGTTGGCCGGGTCCATCTGATAGGTCTTTTTATCGGCCTTGCCCAGATTTCCCGCCGAACCAACGGCATCGCGGAACGGGCCATAGTAGGCCGACGCAAACTTGGCCGAATACGCCATGATGCGAGTGTTCACAAACAACTCATCTTCCAGCGCCGCACGAATATCACCGATACGGCCATCCATCATGTCCGATGGAGCCACTACATCCGCTCCTGCTTCCGCGTGTGACAATGCCTGCTTGACCAGCGTGTCCACCGTACGATCGTTCAGCACATAGCCTGTCTGATCGATGATGCCGTCCTGACCATGGGTCGTGAACGGATCAAGCGCCACATCCGTGATGACGCCCATGTCAGGCACCGCATCCTTGATCGCTCGCACAGCACGCTGAGCCAGTCCATTGGGATTAAAGGCTTCTTCCGCCAGCTCCGATTTGGCACTGTCCGGTGTCACCGGAAACAACGCCACCGCCGGAATCCCCAGCTTGGCCAGATGTCGAACCTCAGCCACCAGCAGATCAACCGACAGGCGCTCAATGCCCGGCATGGAGACAATCGCCTCACGCTCCTGGTGTCCTTCCAGCACAAACATCGGATAAATCAGGCTGTCCACCGTCAGCGTGGTTTCGCGCATTAATCGCCGCGAAAAGTCATCCCGGCGCATACGACGCAAACGGGTTTCGGGGAACATGCGCTGGGCATCGGTGAAAGCCATAATCAATCTCCTGAAGCGGTGCCAGCCCTGCCAACACAACGTGTGCGACAGAGATGGTAAACGGGTGTTTTTTCAGTGGCGAATTGTATCTTGCTTTCGTGTCAGGCGAGCCACGATATATCAAAAAAATGACGGTTTCCGGTCGTTCAGCCACCGTCAATTCAGCTTCGCTGCCGGAAGCATGGCACTGTGGCTGTACTACTACTGGTACTTTTCTTCCAGCCGCTCCACCACATCATTGGCAACCCGCAGACTTTCCAGCAAATCCAGCAGGTTGTAATCCAGATTGACATTCAGATGCGTGGCCTGACCGTCGAAGAAATCCGGGTTGGCTCCCTGAAACTGCAGCGCCAGATTCAACGCACCGTCGGCGGCGTAGGTGATGGCCGAATTCAGTTCGGTGTAATGAAAATTTTCCAACGCCTGCATCGCCAGCCCAACGGTAGGATCAGCTTGTTTAAGCGAGGCGCTGGTGTCGGTGTTGTAACGCAGAATGCCACCCGGTGGACGAGCAAA
Source organism: Oceanobacter sp. (assembly GCA_045430275.1). GTDB lineage: Bacteria > Pseudomonadota > Gammaproteobacteria > Pseudomonadales > Oceanobacteraceae > Oceanobacter. The sequence continues at coordinate 74,046 of JAILXU010000003.1, forward strand.
CAGGTTACCACCCGGCACCGTTGGGCCTTCCGCCGTCAGAACAATCGGCAGCACCCCATCCAGAACGCCGGTTGCCTCAATCCCGGCGTTGGGTTCCAGCGCCGCCAGTTCATCCAGTTGCACCCGGTACAGTTCAACACCAAAGGCATTGATGGCCTTGCGACTGTCGTAACGAGCGGCAGGCACCTGAATCTGACCGCCCAGCACATCCATATGAATCTCGTACAGGTTCAGCTCATACCAGTCGGGTGTCAGGCGCAAACGCGAACGCGCCAGCAAATTGCTCAGCTCCACACCGCTGTTCAGGCTTTCGCCTGCTACCTGGGCATCCACAACCCACTCTTGCACAGACTTTGCCGTCCCAATCGCAGCCTCCTGAGTTTGCATCGACAGCATCAAAGACCAGTGATCGGCGGCGATGGTATTGTCATAAATCAGGCTGATGTCATCACCGCGTAGCATCACATCCGGCTCAATACGACCCTCTTCCAGTGCCCAGTCCACCCAGCCCTGGCCCGATACCTGACCGCCCAGCAACTGCACCGATATCAGGGTCGACAGTTCCGCCAGCCCCATATTGCTCCAGTTCAGACGCGCCTGTTGCAAGTGCCACTGCAAGGCTCCGACGCCGGTTTCTATCTGATGCTGTACAAAACCGCGCAAGCTCAGTTGCTGTTGTGCAGCTTCCAGCGACAGGCGAGCGTTTATATCCAGAGTGGTCAAATCCAGCTCGACCTGAGCTTGCAACTGCGTATCCGGCAGCGGCCATTGCCCGGCTTCCGACGGCAACAGCGCCAGCTTCAGATCACAATCCACCCGTACCAGCCCAGGTACGCAGCGGACATCCGACGAGTCCAGATTCAAACGCATCTCATCGTGGGTCAGTGACAACGGTTTCAGGGTCAATCGAACCGGATCAGCTTGTAGCAAATGGCCAGAAGCGGTGGATTCCCACGTGACCGACAAGCCCTTGCCCCAGCGCCCTCGCATATCGGTGGATTTCCAGCCGCTCATAACCGGCAAGCGAGTATGCAGGGAGAACCCCGGCGACGAGATGTGCGCAGAGTCCAGTGTCGCATCCAGCATCAGCTTGCCTCGGGTGGTCAGTTTTACCCGATCTTTGGGCGTGTCTGCGGCAGCGATGGGCACATGTGCATCCATAGCCAACTGAACCGGGCCAGCCAGTGTCAGGGCTTGTGGTACAAGCAGATTGTGCAAGGCCAGCTCTGGCCGGATCGACAGACTGATGTTTTCCACACCACTCACACGAACCGGAATATCACCGCCCAACTCACAGGCCGACAGAGCAGCCCGACAAGTCGCGTTTAATTTACCTGCTTTGATCGACACATGGCGACGAGGCACTTCTGTGCCAGATAGCTTGATCCCGCGTGCCTGCAGCGACCATAGCCAATCGGCTTCCGCTGTGACTTTTTGTACCTCCAGCAGCCACTCACCAGCTTGCCATTGCCAGTCGGCATTCAGGGCTCCGGGGCGGGTTTCAACCTTCAGTTGCGCATTCAGTACCAGATCATCCGGGATACGCAGCGTCGGCGGCAAACTGGCCTCTGCAGTCAGAGTGATTTGGGTGGGCAATGCAGGCAGGTCGCGCAACATCGGAAAACGCGGCTGTAGCTGGTCGGCTTGCCATTGCTGGCGTAACGCCACCTGGGTATGTCCGTCATCCTGACGTTTCAGGGTCGCGAACGCCTGCATCAGCAACTGTTCACCGTCCGCCAGTTGCACAATCCAGTCACCCAGATTGTCGTATTGATCGAGTTGCAGCGTCAGTTGCCAGGGATGTCCGACATCTGCCAGCTCAATATCGCCGTTCAGTTGCCAATGCTGCGGTACCAGCTCGGCACTCAGTCGCGCAGACACCTGCTCATGATGGATATTCAGCCGCTGAATCTGAACTTGCTCAATCGGCAGGGACAGCAGTTCTGGCAAGTCGGGAATATTCAGCTCACTGGATTGCAAATGCTGGCGCGCCGCCTCTCTGGCCTGACGGGCTGTCAGTACCGCGACTTGCTCACCGGATTGCTGCAACGTGATGTCCAGCTGTTCCACCACCAAAGACTGGATCTTGCCCACGCCCAGTTGCTGTGGCGTGAACACCAGCGACAGGGATTGCAGGCGAATCTCGGTGCCATCGTCCAGCGTCAGGCGCGCTTGTTCGATGTCCAGTTGCTTCCAGTCCCAGTGACGAATCACGACCTCACCATCAAGACCGGCCAGCCAGGCCAGTGCGTCGGGTGTCCAGCGATTCAGGGTGGGTTTCAGAATTTGTGGCAGGAAGAACACCAGCAAAGACAGCAGCACCAGACTGATGCCACTGCCTGCCAGCAGATAACGCCACCAGCGGCGGCGGCGCGGTCGAGGTGCGGAGGCAACTTTAGCATGCCCGCTGTCAGCACCACCGCTATTGGAAGATTCAGGCATGGAACCGGACAGACTCATGCCTGCGCCTCCGTTCAGTCAGCCTTGATGGTCTGAACACCGGCCTGAGTGCCGAGCAGCAAAACATTCGCCGGGCGCAAGGCAAACAGACCGTTGGTGATCACACCCGTAATCTGATTGATCTTGCCTTCCAGATCCGTTGCAGCCTGAGCAGCATCAATGCCGCTGCCGTTAATACGCATATTGTGGACGTCCAGAATATGGCCGCCATTATCCGTCACAACGCCCTGACGATAGACCGGATCACCGCCCAGCTTCACCAGCTCACGCGCCACATAAGAGCGTGCCATCGGAATCACTTCCACTGGCAGCGGAAAGGTGCCCATACTATCGACCAGTTTGGTTTCATCGGCCACACAAATCAGGGTTTTGGCCACCGCTGCAACGATTTTTTCACGCGTCAGCGCAGCGCCACCACCCTTGATCATTTCCAGTTGGTGATTGACCTCGTCAGCACCATCTATGTAGAAATCCAGCACCGGCACGCCATTCAGGTCGTACACCGGGATACCGTGTTGTTTCAGTCGCTCAGCCGAAGCTTCGGAGCTGGCCACCGCGCCATCAAAAAGGGCCTTATGTTTCGCCAGGGCATCAATAAAACAGTTGGCGGTGGAGCCAGTGCCGACCCCGACAACGCTGTCCTCTTCCAAATGCGGCAGAATGTAATCGACAGCCGCCTGACCGACGGCCTGTTTGAGTTGATCCTGGTTCAGTTGTTCGCTCATGGTGCTCTTCATCCAGTGTGTTCGCCGCCATTATAGGCGCTGTTGCGTTACAATGCGCTGCTTGCATTCAGCCATTGGGAAACCGCTCCATGCTTAACAAATACCTCAGGAAAATTTTGACCGCGCGGGTATATGACATCGCCATTGAGTCACCCCTGCACGTTGCTCCGTTCTTATCTGAGCGCCTGGGTAATCAGATTTGGATGAAGCGTGAAGATGAACAACCGGTGTACTCTTTCAAGATTCGCGGTGCCTATAACAAGGTAGTGCAGTTGTCGGATGCAGAAAAAGCCAAGGGCGTTGTCGCGGCTTCAGCAGGCAACCACGCTCAGGGGCTGGCTCTGGCGGCCAAGGAACTGGGCATCAAGGCGGTGATTGTGATGCCGCGCACCACCCCGGAAATCAAGGTGCGCTCAGTGCGTTCCCGTGGTGCTCGCGTGGTGCTGCACGGCGATGCGTTCGACGATGCCTTCGCCTACTCGCAAAAGCTGGTGGCAGAAAAAGGCATGACCTACATCCACCCGTACGACGATGAAGACGTTATCGCCGGACAAGGCACCATCGGTATGGAAGTCTTGCGACAACTGCACCGCGACCTCAAATCCAACCCAGACGCCATCTTTGTTCCCGTCGGTGGTGGCGGCCTGATCGCAGGCGTTGCAGCGTACGTCAAAGCACTGTACCCCGAGATCAAAATCATCGGCGTTGAAAGCACCGAATCCGCCTGTCTGGCCGCCGCGCTGGCAGCCAATGAACGCGTGGTACTGCCTCAGGTCGGCATTTTTGCCGACGGCGTGGCCGTTGCCCAAATCGGCAAACACACCTGGGAAGTCGCCAAAGAATGTGTTGATGAAGTCATCACCTGCACGCCTGACGAACTCTGCGCCGCCATCAAGGACACCTTCGACGACACCCGCGCCGTCTGCGAACCGGCTGGTGCCCTGGCCGTGGCCGGTGTGAAAAAATACGTCGAGCGCGAAGGCTGCCAAGGCAAGAATCTGGTCGCCATTCTGAGCGGAGCCAACGTCAATTTCGACCGCCTGCGCTACATATCAGAAGTGGCCGAAATCGGTGAAGGCCGTGAAGTGATTCTGGCCGCTACCATTCCAGAGCGTCCGGGCAGCTTCCAGAAGTTCTGCAGCCTGCTGGGCAAGCGCCCAATCACAGAATTCAACTATCGCTTCGGCGATTCGGAACAGGCGCGTATTTATGTCGGCGTGAAAGTCGGCGCAGAGGCCGATGCCCGACAGGCGCTGGTGGATGAACTGCACAGCCACGACTATCCGGTACTCGACATCACCGACGACGACGTGGCCAAATACCACATTCGTCATATGGTCGGCGGCCACGCACCGGGGAAAGTCACCACGGAACGCGTGTACCGGTTTGAATTCCCGGAGCGCCCAGGTGCCTTGCTGAAGTTCCTGAAAACTCTGGGCAAGCGCTTTAATATTTCGCTGTTCCACTATCGCAACCACGGTGCTGCCAATGGCCGGGTACTGATTGGCCTGGAAGTGCCGGACGAGCGCATTGCCGAACTTCAGGAGCAAATCGACAAGCTTGGTTACGGCTTCTGGGAAGAGACCGACAACCCGGCGTATCAGGCGTTTTTGAGATAGTCAGGGTATTCAGACTCCAGGCGCTCCAGCTCTTGCTGGTAGCGCTCTGCGGCTTCTGAATTACCAAGCTCACGTTCAATAACGATCATATTGTTTAGCGAAGCCCTGAAATCACCCACTGTTTTTGGCGATGGCTCCAGCGATTGATATAGCTGTCTATCAAGCTGCAAACCTTCGCTGGTCAACTCTTTTGCTAACAAAAAATTACCCAGCGCCCGTTCTGTACCTCCAATTTGATTGAGAGAAACGGATATATCTCGCAGTATTTCGGGTGAATCACCGATAATATCGCGGCACTGACGATGAATCTGCAAGCTATTTAGAAAATAAGATTTCGCTAATTCTAAATTACCCATTTCATATTCAATAGAACCAATACGATTAATGGAAACAGATAAATCTCTCAGCTCCTTTGGTTTGGAGCCATGATTTTTAATCAACTCTCTACTAATATCCAAACTTTCCTCAAACATCGACTTGGCAGCAGCCAGGTTTCCAAGTTTGTATTCTATTCCGCCATTCAGCTCCAAAGAAATTGATATATCTCTTTGTATTTCTGGTATTGTACCCAAACTCTTTTGACGTTCATAATCAAGCCTCAGGCTTTCCTGAAATGCCGATTTTGCTCCGGATAAATTACCCAACCATTGTTCGACATCACCCAGCTTACCAAGAGCAAGCGAAACATCTCTTATTGAGCCCAAAGAACTCTCTGAGTCGGCTTGCAGTTTTCGAGCAATAGATAACCCCTCCTTGAAAGCATCTTTAGCGATATCCAGCTCACCTAACATCTGCTCAATATCACCAATCAGAGTAAATACCACTAAAAAGTCCCTGAGCATTTGTGGGTTTTCTGGATAATCCTCTTTCATACGATGGAGTTTTTTTAACGCAGATGTGACTAATACAAGCGCTTCACGTAGATTTCCAATTTCTATTAAATACTTCGCTAACTCCGATTGCTTTATGGCCAGATTACGATGGTTGATATAGGTGTTTTTTTTATCAAACCTGGCTTGGGATTTAGCCAATGCTTGCCTGGCTTGTGTAATAGCATCCTCCAATGCAGCCGAGGGTATAGACAGCTCCGGTTGAAGAGGTTCTTGTTTCAAACTTGAATCCGGTGATAAAAAATCTGCCACAGGCAAATCAATCACTTGTTGGCGCACGCTCCATAAGTCCGGAGCCACTTCGACAATGCGTGGGCCAAAGCTCCGGGGAAGCTGGATAAAGATGGGGCTATCAATGCGGTTCTCCAGTTGGCTACGACGCTTGTTCAATAACGATAGTGTTCTTTCTCGTGCTTGATGCCATGGGCCATTGGAATCCTGAATACCATCCAATGCCGATAAATCCAGCCAGATTGGATATCCCTTGATATGTTCACTATGAAAGATCTGTTGTGCGGTATCTGCAGCAGCACCTTCGGCTGTCTGAGGCTTAATATAGCGCATGGGCTGAACATGGCAGTGCATATAGTCATTCAGTCGCTGGCGAAGCTCGATAACAGCGCGGGTGTCATCAACCATCACCCAGAACAGCGCAAACCCATCCTGCCATTCCATCAGCAGTTTCAGCTCTTTCCAGATGGACTCAAAAACATCCGTTTGGGGTTTTGAGCTGGATTCAGACATACCCGTTCACAATAGGAGGAACCTGATACCAAATGCTGCCATTCTGGTAATTCAATACCAGTGAATGATCAAACAAACGAATAACTGGTGGCAAATCATCTTTAAGCTCCTGAATATGTTGTGCCAAATCAGCACCATCTTCTCGACAGTGTTTCAACCACAACCGGTCTTTGGCATTTAGCCAGTGCAGGTTCTTGGTTTCTTCTTGAATAGCTTGCTCGACAGCCTTGTCACCTATATCAGAGACAGGAAATTCTGCGTCAATCAGGGCAGCTTTTCGAGTGGCATGACGGACTAGAGAAAACATCCGGCGGACATTGCCACCGGATAGCCAGGCAAAGTGCTCCATCACCGCCCGGGAAAAATAGTGCTCCCAATCACTATCCCGTTTTTCAATCAATTGGATCATTTGATCTAGGCCTGACTGATTTTCAAGTGGTTCAGCACCACTGTCAGGCTTTTTCATAACTTTGAAATTTGGAAGAGAGAAGGCGCCACTATAGAATTGATCGACACTCGGCAGAACTGCATGTAAATATGGCGGAACAGTATATATAACTGTAATACCTGGCAAAAAAATACGCTCTGAATGATTAAAAAACAGTGTTTCCAGAGAGTTGAATAATTCTTGCTCTTGCCCTGGAGGAGCAGATAATCGTTCAAGTGAATCAACAATCAATACAATTTTATTTTCTCCAGTTTTGTTTCTTATTTTCTCAACCAGATCAAAAATAAATACTCTTGCTTCTTCAAAGAATCGATCCGATGATTTTGAAAACTCAACCAACTCTTTTTTAAAAGTAGTATTTTCTTTTAAAGTGAACTCAATACCAGCATCAGACGTACCCACTTTGGCCTTCAGATCAACGTCTGAATTCATGATATTTTTGGTTCGATCCCAGATGGTTTCCTGCAGAAAATCACGTCCATATTCTTTCTTGATAGAATCACACAAACCAGCAATTGCGGTAAATATCAGTTCAGCCTGAGTAATGGTTGGGTCATTCAAGTCTAAAAATTCATCTGCACTACAATACAGTGTGGGAATATTCTTAGAGTCCAATACTTTCATCAGTCTTTTGAGTTCAGTCGTTTTTCCAGAACCACGCAAGCCAGAAAAAAGGTAACAACCATTTTCTCCTTCTTCCTCCCACTCGACAGCCTGACTCATAACCTCAACAGAATCGTGACCACTATCATCTGCGCGATTCACGTAATAGCTCAATACATCATCATTGCGCTTGGCTATATCCGTAAATGTATTATGAAATTTCTTAGGATCAAGTCGTGATGAGTTCATGTAGATTCCAGTGCAGTCAAAAGCGCGAAAAGCGCATGATCATCGCATCATCATAACGCACTTATGTAACTCAGCAAGATGTGAAAGGTCTTGCTGAATGCAATGATAAACTCGTATCAACACAATCAAAAATCGAAGACAGGAAGCTATTAACCTCCTGTAAAAATCAGAATATCGAATTTGCCGCTACAACCGCCCCTTGCTGAACAACTCCCGTGCTTTCTGCTTTTTACGCTCGCTCTTGCGCAGCAAAACATAAAACGCCCCGGTGCCGCCTTGATGGGGCTGGGCCGTGTGGTAGGCCTGCACATCGTCCAGTTGCTCCAGCCAATGCACCAGATAGCTTTTGATCACTGCCGGATCACCTTCATCCCGGTCGCCCTTGCCGGGCAAGACCAGCACCGAGCGAAGATCGTGTTCCAGACAATCGCTCACAAAGCGAAACAACTGGGCACGGGATTGCTCGACTGTCCGGCGGTGCAGATCAAGCCGGGCTTCGATCTCGTATTTACCCAGTCGCAATTTGCGGAACACACCGTCCTGAATGCCCGGACGTTTGAAACCCACCACATCGTGTGGGCCAATGCGTTTCACATCCGTGGTGTGCAAGTAGTTCGGGTCTCGCACCTCAACTTCGGTGACGGCTGCCTTGCGACGAGCCGCCTGGGATGCACGGTTAATATCGCCTTTTTGCACGGCGACCCGAGCCGGGGTCTGGAGGGGCTTAACCCCCATCATTTCCTCGCGGAATGTATTCTCATCCTGGTCAGTCATGATTGTGTCTCTCAATGCTTGCGTATTTCGGTGTGGAGTCAGTCTGGCGGGACACGTTCCCGCCGGGTATCAAAAACTGTATACCAGAGTAACGCCAAACTCCGTGTCGGTGTTTTTGTTCTCATCTGGCACCTTGTCCACGTATTTGACCTTGTAGGTCAGTTTGGTGGCGAGTGAGCCGTTCAGTTGGCTTTGCAGGCTGGTTTCAGTTTTGTAGATGCTGTTGGACTCACCCAGATCGGCATTGGCGGTTTGGGTGAAAGTTGTACCGGCATTGATTTTCCAGCCAAATTTCAGCGTCAGGCGAATAATATCCTCTTCATCAATGGCATCGGTCGCCTTGACCTTGTCACGACGATAACCCGGTGCAGCCTCGATATCGAGATGACGGAATTCGGTATTCAACAGGCGGTAGCCATAACCGATGGAAGCCGTAGTCTGGTAAGTAAACCCACTGAAGCGATCTCGCTCCTGATCCGCCTGAATGGCCAGATAAGCATGTTCACTGAATTTGCGATCGAACTGGACAGAACCGAAGTATTTTTCTTTCGAGGTCACACTGTCCTCTTCGCTGCGCAGGGCATCCAGCTTGCTGCTGAAATCCCATTGCTGGCCATCCCGATTCAGTGCGAATTTGCCGTTCAGACTGCTGGTTTCAGTGTTACCCGTTGTGGAGATGGTGCCGAGTTCTGCTGCACCGCCCCAGGTAGCTGTTGGTGTCGCTGGCTCTTCTGCCTGGCTCGGCAAGCTCAGCATCAAAACCACGCCGGAAAGGGCAAGTGAAAGTGTGTGATTACGCATGTGATGTTGTTCCAAAAGTGTGACCTGATATCCAAGTCTGCAGGGTAGCGAGGCGACCACTACTCTGCAACTTGTGGAACGCTTGCGCCATGAGTCAGTGCCGAGGCACGCCATCACAGGCGCAGTGGCTTCACGGGTTCGAAGCCAGATCAGCTGTCCTTGGCTTGCTGGCGCAGAACAAATTTCTGAACCTTGCCAGTCGAGGTTTTTGGTAAATCACCAAAGATGACGTGACGCGGAGTCTTGAAGTGCGCCATGTTGTCACGACAGAACTTGATGATGTCGTCAGCAGACGATTCTGCGCCTTCTTTCAGCTTGATAAAGGCACAAGGCGTTTCGCCCCATTTTTCATCCGGCTTGGCCACAACCGCTGCTTCTTCAATGTCAGGATGGCGGTACAACACGTCTTCCACTTCGATGGAGGAGATGTTTTCGCCGCCGGAGATGATGATATCCTTGGAGCGATCCTTGATCTCGACGTAACCGTCTTCGTGCCACACTGCCAGATCACCGGTATGGAACCAGCCGCCCTCGAAGGATTCTTCGGTGGTGGTCGGGTTCTTCAGGTAGCCCTTCATCACGATGTTACCGCGTATGAAGATTTCACCCACGGTTTCACCATCGCGTGGCACCGGCTGCATGCTGTCGGCGTCAGCCACCATCAGGTCTTGCTGCATCGGTGACTTCACACCCTGACGCGCTTTCAGTGCAGCACGCTCGCTCAGACCTTTTTCGTTCCATTCACTCTTCCAGGAAGACACAACGCACGGGCCGTAGGTTTCGGTCAGACCGTAAACATGAGTCACGTTGAAGCCCATGTTTTCCATGCCTTCGATCACGGCAGCCGGTGGCGCTGCGCCTGCGGTCATCACATTCACAGAATGCTCAATGCCTGCTTTCAGATCATCACTGGCGTTGTTCAGCATGTTCAGGACAATCGGCGCACCACAGAAGTGAGTCACCTTGCTGTCACGAATGGAGTCGTAGATGGCGTCTGCACGCACATGACGCAGAGCTACGCTGGTACCGGCAGTGGCGGCAATCGACCATGGGAAACACCAGCCATTGCAGTGGAACAGTGGCAACGTCCACAGGTAAACCGGGTGCGACACCATGTTCCACGACAGCACGTTGCTGGCGGCGTTCAGGTACGCACCACGATGGTGATAGACCACGCCTTTTGGGTTACCTGTGGTGCCAGAGGTGTAGTTCAGGGCGATGGCATCCCACTCGTTGGCGGGCATCTGGTATTCAAAATCAGCGGATGCACCTGCCAGCAGAGCTTCATAGGTGGTGTCACCCAACAGTTCGCCACCATCGAAATATTCGTCATCAATAGCAATCACGGTTGGCTTGACCGCCACCATCTTGATGGCTTTGCTGGCGACACTGGCGAATTCCTTGTCCACAAACAGCACCTTGGACTCGGCGTGTTGCAGGATAAAAGCCACGGCTTCGGAATCCAGCCGCGTATTGATGGCATTCAGCACAGCACCGGCCATCGGCACACCAAAGTGGGCTTCAAACATCGGTGGAATATTGCTGCACATAAACGACACGGTATCGCCCTTGTTGAGACCCATGCCATTCAGCGCCGATGCCAGGCGCGTGCAACGTTCGAAGGTTTCAGCCCAGGTGTAACGAGTCTGGTGATGAATCTGGGCGATACGCTCGGGATACACAAAAGCGGCACGCTCAAGGTAGCTGATGGGTGACAGCGGCGTATAGTTCGCTTCGTTGGTATCCAGGCCCATTTCATAAATGTTCATGTGCTGCATCGTTTTCCCTCGCTTGGTCGAATCAGACAGAAATCATGCGATTTCCTGCCCTCGTATGATGGGTTTATCAGGGTTATCCCTGAATGAGGAAATGCGACATAGGTCTTATCGTGCCAACTATGACTTTCGATATTGACGTATCTCAGATTCCCAAAAATCAATCCGACAGTTTTTTAGCCAGTTTCATGACATGAGGCCCGCTGACAAAGGCAATCATAAAGGCGGCAGGCCAGGCCAGCCCCCAGGCCTTCATCCACAGTCCCAAAAAGCCATCAATCAGGCCAAGATTGATGTAGGTAATCCAGGCGGTCATGAAAAAACTCAGCACCATGGACATGAAAAAACCATTGATCAGTCGAAATTTGGTGGTCACAAGCAGACTCCTGTGTATAAAAATAAAAAAATGACCAATATAACCACCTCATTATATAGTCGGAGTCAGATAACATCTGGCCTGTCGGCGCATTTTCAGTCAGGACACTCTGTTCTTTACTCAGCCAGAAACTAGCACGACCACTTCCCTGACCCATCCGGTATCTTGAGCCAAATTCATCATTCCCTACCAAAGAAGGGCTTTGTTATTACTAGCTGATCTAAATGTACGCCTCGCGGAGGGAGTGAATTCTGGTACTCTCATTGCATTCTCTGAATGCGTGCTATTACTACGAACACAGGATATTTCCATGCTTTATCGTATCAATGCCCAGATGATGGAAGCGATCAGGCCCATGCATGTGCTTGCCCGCCAAACCCGCCAGATGTTCTATCAGCCACTGAATCCATTGAACTATAGCTGGACATTCCGTACCGTCCGAGCCTCAATGGAACTGGTCGAACGTCTGACTGACTACTACGAAGAACCCTCCTGGGATCTGGATCAGGTCGAAATTAATGGCCGTGAAATCGACATCGAATACGACGTCGTCCTGAGCAAGCCTTATTGCAATCTGCTGCACTTCAAACGCGCTTCGGCTCCGGCCAACCAGCCCAAGGTGCTGATGCTGGCACCTCTTTCTGGTCACTACGCGACCTTGCTGCGCGGCACCGTTCAGGCCTTCCTGCCAGACCATGAGGTCTACATCACCGACTGGCGTAATGCCCGTGATGTTCCGATGGCCGATGGCACGTTCCATTTCGACGACTACGTTGATTACCTGATCGAATTCTTCCGCTTCCTAGGCCCGGATCTGAACGTGATGGCCGTATGCCAGCCATGTGTTCCGGCACTGGTAGCAACCAGCGTCATGGCTATGGACAAAGACCCACTGCTGCCATCCAGCCTGGTGCTGATGGGCGGCCCTGTGGATGTCCGCATCAACCCGACCGAAGTCAACGATTATGCGTCGGACAAGGATCTGGAATGGTTTGAAGACAACGTTATCTGTCGGGTACCGCGCGAGTTTGCCGGACGAGGACAGTTGGTGTATCCAGGCTTTATTCAACTGTCCGGTTTCATGTCGATGAACATGGACAATCACATCAACAAGCACTTCAAATTCTTCACCGACCTGATCCAGGGAGACGGTGACAGCGCTGAAGCACACCGCTTGTTCTATAACGAATACCTGGCCGTCATGGACATGCCAGCCCACTATTATCTGGACACCATTCGTCGCGTCTTCCTGGAGCAATCACTGCCCAAGGGCGAAATGGAGCACCGGGGTCGTCGTATTGATTTGAGTGCGATTGATTCCATGGCGCTGATGACCATTGAAGGTGAGCTGGATGACATCACAGGGCGTGGCCAAACCGCATGCGCGCTGGATTTGTGTTCCGGTATCCCGGATGACCGCAAGATTCACATCGAAGAAGAAGGTGTTGGCCACTATGGCATCTTTAACGGTCGCAAATTCCGTCAATTGATCGCACCCAAGGTCAAAGACTTCTTTGGTGACATGGCAACGGATTCTTCGGCTCCAGCACCTAAGGCTCCAGCGCCCAAAGCAGCAGCGCCTAAGGCAGCAGCACAGAAAGAAGAAGAGCAGAAAGCATCACCTGCTCAACCCAGGCAGGATACTCAAGCAAAATAACAACACGTCAACACCGGCTGTTATCACTGACTGAAAATGGCCTGATGTCAGACACAAAAAAGGCCTCCAACTGGAAGCCTTTTTTAATGGCCATCGTACTTACGCGCGCTCTACTGCCAGAGCAACACCCATACCACCACCGATACACAAGGTCGCCAGACCTTTCTTGGCGTCTTTGCGTGCCATTTCATGCAGCAAAGTCACCAGGATACGACAACCGGATGCACCAATTGGGTGACCCAGTGCAATCGCACCGCCGTTTACGTTGATCTTGTCAGCATCCCACTCCAGACCCTTGTTCACAGACAACGCCTGTACTGCGAAGGCTTCGTTGGCTTCAACCAGATCCAGATCTTCTTTCGTCCAGCCTGCTTTTTCCAGACACAGCTTGGTCGCTGGAATTGGGCCGGTGCCCATGATTTTTGGATCAACACCCGCGCTTGCGTGCGCCTTGATGGTCGCCAGAATGGGCAGACCCATTTCTTCAGCCACTTCACGGCTGGCCAGCATCACAGCCGCTGCACCGTCGTTCAGGGAAGAAGCGTTGCCCGCAGTCACACAACCGTCTTTCTTGAAGGCTGGACGCATGCCAGACAGCTTCTCAAACGTCACGCCAGCACGTGGGTTTTCATCAGTGTCGAATACAACCGGTTCGCCACGACGCTGAGGAATCTTGACCGGAGTGATCTCTTCCTTGAATGTGCCTGCTTCAATAGCCGCCAGTGCCTTGGCCTGGGAAGCTGCTGCAAAGGTGTCTTGCTCTTCACGAGTGATGCTGTATTCCGCACCCACATTTTCAGCCGTAATACCCATGTGGAAATCGTTAAACGCATCCCACAAACCATCAACAATCATGGTATCAACCATGTTCCAGTCGCCCATACGCTGACCATTACGAGAGTTTGGCAGCACGTGCGCAGACAAAGACATGGATTCCTGACCACCCGCAACGACGATGCTGGCATCACCGCAAGCAATCGCCTGAGCACCCAGGTGCAGAGCTTTCAGACCGGAACCACACACCTTGTTGATGGTCATTGCCGAAGTGGTATCAGCCAGGCCCGCTTTGATCGCAGCCTGACGCGCGGTGTTCTGACCACAACCGGCGGTCAGTACATGGCCCATAATGACTTCATCAACCTTGTCAGCGGCAACGCCGGTTTTTTCCATCAACGAGCTGATCACACAAGCACCCAGATCAACGGCGGGAACTGAGGCCAGAGAGCCACCAAAAGAGCCAATGGCGGTACGGGTTGCTGCAACAATTACTACTTCGGTCATGGGATTCTCCATCCTGGTGTAAAAAAACCTTGAGGGCATTCAAGTATCACATCCGCCGTGACAAGTGTATGAAGACACTACGGCAATACAGGACAGTCAGTGTGATTCCTGGCCAATCCTTACAACTGATATCTTTATAGATGAATCAGGAAATAAATCAGGAATTGGGCGGTGGATTCTCACCATGCGTCCTGTCCAGTGCTCCAACATCCAACACAGGCGATGCATCAATGTGCTGAGCATCCATCATATGCGCAACACGTTCAAGGGAGCTAAGGATCATACTTTGTTCCCATTCGTGCAAATCCTGGAACTGACGAATGAAACTGTCCTGCAGGGGTTTCGGCGCATCCAGCAGAATTTTTCCAGCCTCATCGGTCAGAGAAACATACACCTTGCGCTTATCAATCGTGCTCCGTTCCCGAACCACATACTGGCGTTTTTCAAGGCGGTCGATGATGGTCGTCACCGTCGCCTGGGACAAACTGACGTGTCTGGCCACCTCACCGACTGTCAGCTCTTCATGTTGACGCAATGTCTGCAAAATCAGTAACTGCGGGGCCGTCAGGCCAGAGGTTTTACTGAGTTGTTTGGAGTGCAAATCGGTGGCGCGAATAATTCGTCTCAACGCCACCAGCACTTCTTCATATCGCTTCATAGGAGTGATCTTTGCTGGCAAAACAGCCATCAAGTCTACCTGAATCGAGTGGTTTTCGATGTAGGCACAAGTACCTTGAGATGAGAAGCACCTCTCATCGAAATTTATTTAGAGTTGTAAACAAATACGACAATTGCTATTTTAATTACACCTCTAAACAAATAGCAGATTCGAAATGGTAATCAGTTGACCTACCAGTACCCGATTTCTGTACATAAATGACTCAAGGCATCCTTGACCCTCATAAAACCCCCGAAAAATCCGAAAAAATCCTGCTTAGAAAACCGACCAAGAATGATGGGGCTAACCTCCATCATTTGATTGCCGACTGTAAACCATTAGACGTCAATTCACTTTATTGTAATATTTTGCAGTGTCACCACTTTTCCGACACCGCAATATTGGCAGAGCTCAATGGAAAAACAGTGGGATTTATCTCCGGCTATCGACTGCCTGACCAGCCAGACACACTGTTTGTCTGGCAGGTTGCTGTTGCGCCCGATGCGCGCGGAACCGGTCTGGCAACCCGAATGCTCACGTCGCTGATCACGCGGCATCAAGACAGCGTCCGTTTTCTTCATACCAGCATTACCGAAAGCAATGCTGCGTCCTGGAATACTTTCCGCCGAGTGGCCGAGCAATTTGATGCTCCGTTGAACAGCGATGTGCTGTTTGATCGTGACCAGCACCTCGACGGTCAGCACGACACCGAATTTCTGGTCCAGATCGGGCCATTTCATTTCTGATCACAGGAATCCTTTTCTTATGGATATTTTCTCGCAAATAGAATCCAACGTGCGTGGCTATTGCCGTGCCTTTCCCGTGGTATTCACCCAGGCCCGAAATGCCACCTTGTTTGACGAGCAGGGCAAGTCGTACATCGACTTCCTTGGTGGTGCTGGCACGCTCAATTACGGCCATAACAACCCGGCCTTCAAGCAGGCGCTGATTGAATACATCGAGCGGGATGGCGTCACGCACGGTCTGGATATGCACACCGATGCCAAACGGGCATTTCTGGAATCGTTCCAGCAGTTGATTCTCAAGCCTCGCAACATGGACTACAAAGTCCAGTTCACCGGTCCAACCGGCACCAACGCCGTTGAAGCCGCGCTGAAGCTTGCCCGCAAAAATACCGGCCGCCAGACCATCGTGTCGTTTACCAACGGCTTTCATGGCGTCACACAAGGTTCCGCTGCCGTCACGGCCAACAGCTACTACAAAAACGCCATCGGCATGCCACTGCCCGGCGTTCATTTCATGCCATACGACGGCTACCTGGGCGATTTCAACACACTGACCTACTTTGAAAAGGCCCTGAACGACGGTTCTTCTGGTCTGGGAAAACCGGCGGCTGTGATTGTTGAGTGCATTCAAGGAGAGGGCGGACTCAACGTCGCCAGCGCCGAATGGATGCGCGGCTTGCAGACCCTGTGTCGCCGTCATGACATGTTGTTGATCGTGGACGATATTCAAGCGGGCTGCGGCCGCAGTGGCACATTCTTCAGTTTTGAAGAATTTGATATCCAGCCGGACATCATCACCTTGTCCAAGTCATTGGGCGGTTATGGCCTGCCCATGGCCATCGTGCTCTTGAAAGAGACACTGGACACCTGGCTGCCGGGTGAGCACAACGGTACGTTCCGTGGTAACAACCACGCCTTTATTACCGCTCGTCAGGCACTCGAAACCTATTGGGCCGATGCTCAATTTTCGAATCAGGTACAAAGCAAGGCGTCACTGCTGCGGAAACGCTTGAAGTCCATTCAGGCTCACCATGGCAAAGATGTCCGCCATAAAGGCCGAGGCATTATGCAAGGGCTGGAATTTGCCAGTGGCGACATCGCCTCAGCCATTACGGAAGAGGCTTTCAGGCAGGGACTGGTGATCGAAACCAGTGGTTCCGATGGTCAGGTCGTCAAGGTTCTGGCTCCCCTGACCATTGAAGAAGGCACTCTGGAACAGGGTCTGAGCATTCTGGAAAATTGCATCGACACCGTGATGAATTCCAGCATTGCCCAGGCATCCTGATACCCTTGATGCATTCAGCAACCCTTGAGATTTTCACTCCGCTGATCCCAGCGGAGTCTGCTTTGGAGAAATATTTTGATCGTTCGTACCCTGGAAGAATGCCAACAGTCTGAACGCGCCGTGAATGGCGGCAACTGGGAAAGCGTTCGTATGCTGCTCAAGGAAGACAACATGGGCTTCTCTTTCCACATCACCACTATTTTCGCGAACACCGAAACCCCGATCTGGTACAAGAATCATCTGGAATCGGTGTACTGCATCAGCGGTGAAGGTGAAATCGAGACCTGTGATGATGGAAAAATCTACCCGATCAAACCGGGCACCCTGTATATTCTCGACAAGAACGATAAACACCTGCTGCGCGCAACCGCCGATATGCAGATGGCCTGTGTCTTCAACCCACCCTTGAATGGCCAGGAAGTTCACGACAAAGAAGGCGCTTACGCGCTGGCTGACTGATCTCTTGTCTGGCGTGAGACACTCACGCCAGAGCATATCTGCACGCCCTCCCCCTTGTTTTCTACTATTTTGACTCCACTTGATCGCACTCAAGTGAAGGAGCCTGTTCCCATGCAACACAGTGTCGAAAAAATCGGCGGTACATCCATGAGCCAACACCAGGACGTCATGGACAATATCTGGTTACGTCCGCGCTCGGTCGCCGGGCAAGGCAGCAGCCTGTATCACCGTATTTTTGTTGTCTCGGCCTACAGCGGCATCACCAATGGTCTGCTGGAACACAAGAAAAGTGGCGAGCCTGGCGTTTATGCACTGTTCGCCGAAATGGACGAGCAACGCCCGTGGCAAGACAAGCTGGCCCGCGTACTGGACGACATGGTCAGCATCAATGCCGTGATGTTTGGTGCCGATGGTCTGAATGATCCCATGAGCCAGAAGCGCGCCGACCAGTTTATCCAGAATCGTATTGCCGACGTCCAGAACTGTCTGGAAAGTCTGGAAGCCGTCTGTTCCTTCGGGCATTTCCAGCTCGATGATCACCTGCACCGCGTCCGCGAAATGCTCAGTGCCATGGGCGAAGCCCACAGCGCCTATAACTCGGTTTTGTTACTGCGCCATAAAGACATCAATGCCCGCTTCGTGGATCTGACCAACTGGCGTTCTGACGTACAGCTGAATTTTGATGAGCACATTCGGGATGCGTTCACCGATATTGATCTTGCCACCGAGATGCCAATTGTGACGGGCTACACCCAATGCCGGGAAGGCCTGATGCGCACCTATGATCGCGGCTACAGCGAGATGACGTTCAGCAAGATCGCCACGGTCACAGGGGCCTGTGAAGCGGTGATTCACAAGGAATACCATCTGAGTACCGCCGACCCGATGCTGGCAGGAACCGACAAGGTTCGTCCAATCGGTTTGACCAACTACGATGTTGCCGACCAACTGGCCAACCTCGGAATGGAAGCCATTCACCCCCGAGCGGCTGCCGGATTGCGCAAAAATGACATCCACCTGATCGTCAAAAACACCTTTGAACCCGAACACAAGGGCACGGTTATTCGTCGTGATTACTGCAGCGAAACCCCAAAAGTTGAAATCATTGCCGGTGCCCGCAATGTCTGGGCGCTGGAAGTATTTGACCAGGACATGGTTGGTGATGCCACGCACGGCCAGGCCATGAGTGATCGGGTTTTTGAATCCGGTGTGCGTGTACTGACCAAGGACTTCAACGCCAACACCGTGACTTTCTATCTCAAAGGCAACAAGCGCCGCATCAATCGCTTGATGGAACGCCTGCAGCAGAGCTACCCTACCGCAGACATTCGAGTCGAAAAAGTGGCGCTGGTCAGTGCCATCGGTAGCGACATGAATGTTCCGGGCCTGCTGCAACAAGCCTCCACGGCGTTGGCCAGTGCCCATGTGAATATCCGTGCCATCCACCAGGCCATGCGCCAGGTCGATATGATGTTCATCCTCAGTGACAGTGACTATGAAGTGGCTGTTGAAGCATTACACCAGGTACTGGTAGAGGATTCCGACGCCTGGGAAACGAGAAAAACAGCATGAATCCAGGCTTGCAATGGGCAGCACGATGGCTACTGAGTGTAGCCATCCTTTTTCCAGTCATCACATGGGCTGAAACGTCATCCTATGCGCAGGCGAATGCCGACACGGCTGCACAACACATCAATTCGCTGGAAAAGCCACTGTACTCGCCGTTTACCGAGCGTTACCTTCTGGATGAAGTCAAAACACTGCGCCAAATGCTGGCAGATACCCGGCTGGAGCTGACCGAAAAGGTGATTGAGCGGGAGATCGCCATGTCCGACCGCGCTCTGACCTACGCCACCGACACCATTACCTACTTCTTTTATTTGATTGCCGGAGCTTCCACCTTGCTGGTACTGGTGGGCTGGAACTCCCTGAAAGACATCAAGGAGCGGGTCGGTGAGCTGGCCAATGAGGAAATTCAGAGGATTTCCCAGTCGTATGAAGAACGCCTGAACAACCTCGAAAAAGATCTGAAAAAGAAATCCCGGCATATTGCTGCCGCTCAGGAAGAAATTGAGCTGACCAACGAAGTGCATTCGCTGTGGCTGAAAGCCTCACAGGAAACCACACCCCAGGCCAAAATTGCCGTGTACGATCAGATTCTGGCACTGCGCCCGGATGATGTCGAAGCTCTCACCTACAAGGCCGATGAGGCCCTGCTCATGGGTCAAGCCCAATGGGCCACCAGCCTGGTTAATCGAGCGCTGGAAATTGATCCCGACAACAGCCATGCCATTTATCAGAGAGCCTGTGCATTTGCCGAAACCGGCTACATTGACGAAGCCTTGCAAGATCTCCAGCACGCCATCACACACTCAACAACGCTGCGGGATCAGGCCAGACAGGACACCAGCTTCGACAGCTTGCGCGACTTGCCGCAATTCCAGCAACTGATTGCTGATAACAGCACACCATCCGGTTAATACTCTCACCCCAAAACGATCAAAGATCGTACATATTCACGTCATCACCGGTCTATACTTTATGGTCAGGTAATCAACACGGGGTCAGGCCTGAATCGATACATAATGGCCAGCCCACACGCTTAAAGCAGTAAAGGGCGAGCTTATGAAAACGATTCAGCAAGCAATCTGGGCAGTTGCCACGGCAGGCACTCTGACACTCACCGGCTGCGGCGGTGGGGGAAGTTCCGATAGCAGTGACTCGGGTGACGACCCCCAAGCTGTTGAGCGTGTCAGCCTGACCGGGGTTGCCGTCAAAGGCGTAATGGCCAATGCCATCATCACCATCACCAGCCTCGATGGCACCACCACCTACGGTACTACCCGTACCGACAACAGCGGCCGCTACTCACTGGCTGACCTGAATCTCGGCAACACACCGGTCAAGGTCATCATGACCACCGACGGCAGCACTCGCCTGACCTGTGACTCCGCCATCGGCTGCGATAACAACGGTTCCCTTGTTGCATTTGGCGACACCTACGCCTACCACGACCCTGACTTTGCCCTGAGCGCCGTCCTTCCAACGGCTGGAACACTGACCAGCGTCGAGTTGATGGTCACGCCACTGACTCATATGGCCGCCGAACGCATTGCTCAGGCGGGGGCCACCAGCGCTGCTGATATTGAAGGCATCAACCGGGCCACTGCCAGTCTGCTGGGAATGCCCAATGTGGATATTATCCGCGAAACACCCCTCGATATTACCGATGCTCAGGATTCCCAAACTGCCTCAGACGCGGCACGCCGCTACGGAGCCATCGTTGCTTCCTTTGCCACTCTGGCTGCCAAGAGTGGCGATTCACTCGACCAGGTGATTGATGCTGTCAGCGACGATTACGCTGTGGACGGCGGCCTGATTGCCAACGCCAGCGATGACACCATCGATCTGGAAAGTCTGTTCGGAGCTGCGGCCGACTCCGCCGACAAGGCCGAGGACGAAGGCGCTGACCTGGGCCTGGCGGATGTGGAATTGCGCACCAACGAGCAACAAGCCAGCCACGCCCCGGAAGATGAAGTCGTCATCGCCAAAGACACCTCAACCCCGCCCGCCGATACCCTGACCCAGGCTCAGGCAACCCAAAAGGCCATCGACCTGCTGGAAGCCATGAACGACTGGAATACCACCCTGAGCAGTGACACCACCGAAGCAGCCACCAGCGCTTATATTGATCAGGTTGATACGCTGGCGGATCTGATGCCGGTAATCGATGAGCAATCCCAGACCTTGCACGGTCTGCGGGAGCTGGTTGTGGAAGAAAGTGCCGATGGCGAACAACAGGATGGCCTGCTGCTCCAGCACATTGACCTGATTGATCAGCTGGTCGACCTGTCCAGCTATATTCAGTCGAATCACGGCAATTTGTCCGCTAAAGATAATGGTGATGGTACTTTCACGGTCTCCGCCCAAAGCCTGATCAGCAGCGCCCACTATCTGACCATTGAACAATACCTGACCCGTGGCAGCAGCAACGGCAATTTGCCGCCCGCCGATCAGGCCGATGTTACCGCTACCTATCAATTGGGAGATAGCAACGACCCGGAACGCATCGCACAGATCACCTTCAGTGGCAGCAACCTTGTTGGAACACTGGAATCTGCCGAGTTGACTTACAGCCTGCAAAGCAACAGCCAGATTGCCTACTCGCTGGCCAATATGAAGGTTATGGGCTCTGAAGGAGAAGACTTTACCGCCTCTGGCTCCCTGAGCATGACCTTCGCCAACGACACCGACCGCAGCACGTTTCTAAATGATCGGGATACCGATGGCAGCTCGCCTTCCCTGCTGCCATTGCGCAGCACCGAGCTGACTCTGGACGCCACGCAAAAAGGCCTGACTGGCCCTTCCATCGACCCAACCTTTGAGCAAGCCAGCGCCGATCTCGACATCACTCTGAGCGCGAACCAGAACGACACCCAGACCACGGACGCCACGCTGGTGGTTGACGTCGACCTGAGCAGCACTCAGGAAGGTTTTATTCGAGGCAAACTGACAACCAATATCAAAGGCCAGCACACGCAGTCCGGCGACTTCACAGCAGGCTTTACCCATGAGCTGGCACTGTCCGAGATGGACATGGCGTTTGAAGGCTCGCTACAAGCCAAATCCGATTCTGGCGACACCGCCACCTTCAACGGCACAGCGACGATGGCGGGCAGCGACTTTAACGACAACGACCCGCACACCCAGAAGTTGTCATTGAAAGGAGAATTGGGCCAGACCGCCACGTCCGGTGCCATTCACTTTGATGGTGATATTGCAGTACAAATGACGGCACTGAAAGCATCCGACAATACCCCAGTGCCCGGCGACGATGGCCTGGTGATGATGCCGGAACAGGTTTCCCTGGCAGGCACGCTCAAGGTGCGGGAAAACTCCAACGAAGCCGTCACACACCTGTCGGCGCTGCTGGAAGTCGAGGGCTACGATGCTCTGTCCAAAAATATTACCGCCAGCTACCCCGAACAAGGTGAGCAACTGGCTCGCATCGAGCTGACAGGCTTTGGCTCCCCAACCGTGAATAAGAGCAACAATTCTGCCGTTGTCACACTCAACAACAACCTCAAGGACACCATTGATACCGGCCTCGTCACGTACCTGCGCTCTCAGGGAATGAATGTTACTTCTCTAACACGCGGTTCATCAGTCCCTGCCACTGTAACGTTCACTCTTCGGGACTGCGTGGCCTTCACGGATATGTCCGGTAACAGCGACTGCAATCTGATTGCCTTATCCGAGTCCGCACTGCAACAGAGTGGTACTCTGGATACCCGTATCACTCTGCCCACCGCTCAGGTCAGCGATCCCAATGACTGGATCAATCCCGTACTGGAGCGCTACACCAGCGAGTCCGAAGTTATCGTTAGCTATTTTTTTGATGAAGGCAGCATCGACCTTCAAGGCACTTTTTCAGCCCAACAACTGGCTGACTTCGGCCAACCGGATGCACCGACCTACATTGATCTGACGGTGCAGCAAATCACGCTCGACATCGAAAAACTGATCAAACAGACCGAAACCGACAGTGCGTATCTGGGTATGTCGCTGGCGGCAGACATTGATAGCCGTGCGCCCAACCTTGAAGACGGCAATATTCGGGTGGCGATTGAACGACTGGGCCTGAAAGATGCTTCGGCCAGAATGCGATTCAGCTATGGCCCCCGAGACATTGATCTGGTGCTGGACAGCATCAAGGGACTTACCCTGCGCGATGCAACCAACCTGACCATCGCCGATGCCGATACCCGCATGGTGATCACGGCCCAATGCGCCACCCAATCCAACCCGGATGAAATCAATATTGTCGCGTGCGATAGCGGTGTCGACTTTGCCGGTGATGTGTTTGTTGGCGACATCCAGGTCGGTTCTCTGGAAGACCGCGATGGCTTCCCGGTATTCACCTTTACCGACCCGAACAACAGCCAGTATCAATTGATTCTGACACCCAACTTCCTGGTGCAGCCCAACAGCGCCAATTAAAAGCGCGCTCTCATGCACCAACAGTAGTCGGCCCACACAGGGGCCTGCTACTGTTACCCTTCTGATTTTTCTGACATGACATGGATGATCCTGTGTTACGCACTCTCACTTTGGTCACACTGTGGCTGTTGCACGCTCACTGCCAGGCCAATACCCGCATTGGCTGGTCAACCGATCTGGTTGGCTACTCTGGCCCCATTGCCATCATGGCACTCGACAATCACTGGAATGGCACACTGGAAGACGACGACCATGGCTTTCTCTGGCATCAGGAGCGCCTGTCGATCCGGCATCACGACTTTTCACTCAGCTATGTGAAACGCCATCACGCGGAATACGAGTTTCCCAACGACGTTGCCCGTGGTTTTTATTATCAGAACAACACCATCACATTGGATCAGCGCTACAGCATTCAGTCCTATATTCAAGCACGGCATTATCAGGGTGAAGGACTGTCACTGGCCCATCAGTGGTCGGATGATTCTGGCCAGCATCAATGGTCGCTGGAACCCGCACTGACCTGGCTGAAATTGCATCGTCTGGTGTGGGGAAAGTTGTCCGGTGATCTGTTTTATCAGGCTCCGAACGATTGGGGAGGGGATGTCACGCTGGACTATGGTTATACCCGCGACTATGTCGTGCGCCGCCCACTGGATGGCCACACTTATGGCAATCTGTGGGCCGCCGATTTGACCGCCAGTTATCGCTTCCAGCGCTGGCAATGGAACTATCAGGGGCACAATTTACTGGCTCGCATCCAGTGGAACGACCTGCCGTATACCGAGGCACGCTTCTGCACCGAATGTGCTTTTTTACTGAAAGGGCGGGAGTTCTTCGATGAACGTACTTTTCGTGCGCCTGCGGTACACACGCTAATGCACCGCTTCGACCTCACGGAGCACTGGCAACTGGGCCTGACCCAGCGTGTTAACCGTATTTTCACCACACATCAATGGCAGGTGCATTACCGCCATCAGCGCTCGGAGTGGCAGCTTGGTTATGAGCCAAAACAGCAAAGCTGGCACCTTGGATTCCAGCACCCGGCATTTACTGTCAGCGTGCAAAGCGACAGCCTGAACACCGGGCGCAGCCGACGGCTGGGGCTGAATCTGGGCCTGAACGTTACTTTTTAATAAGCCAGAACCTCGTTAGTCCAGAACCTTATTAATTCAGAACCTTATTAATCCAAAAACAGTGCCAGCAACTCATTCAGGTATTGTTGGCCACGCTCGGTTGCCCGAATCTGTTCGCCGACATCCAGCAACCCCAGTGAACGCGCGCGCTCTACCGGCTCTCGCACCTGTTCCAGCGCCAGGCCCGTTCGCTGCTCGAACAGCACCCGAGGAATGCCATTGCGTAAGCGCAGAGCATTCATCAGGCATTCCAGACCGATCTGCTCAGGTGCTATCCATTCCTGCCCGGCCAGAAATGCCTTGTCCGGGTTGAGATAATCCTTGGGCAGACGCGTTTTCCAGCGCCGCTCCACGCGACCATCGACGTGCGTTATTTTGCCGTGCGCACCAGCACCAATGCCCAGGTAATCTCCGAACTGCCAGTAATTGATATTATGCCGGGCCTGACGTTCCGGGCGGGCAAAAGCGGATATTTCATAATGACGATAACCCTGTTGCGCCAACAGTGCCTGACCCGCTTCCTGAATATCCCACAGAGTGTCATCTTCTGGCAGTCTCGGCGGACGTTTGTAGAATTCGGTATTCGGTTCAATCGTCAGTTGATACCAAGACAGATGCGGTGGCTCAAAAGACAAGGCCGTTTGCAGGTCATCCAGTGCTTGCTCCAGTGTCTGTCCTGGCAGTCCGTGCATCAGGTCGAGGTTGAAATTATCGAACCCCGCTTGTCGAGCCAGATCAATGGCGTTCAAGGCCTGATCACGATCGTGGATTCGTCCCAGGCGTTGCAGATGCTCGGGATTGAAACTCTGAATGCCCATCGACAAGCGGTTGATGCCTGCGGCTCGATAACCATGAAAATGCCCGGCCTCTGCCGTGCCCGGATTGGCTTCCAGAGTAATTTCAGCATTCGGCTGAAACACCAGATGCTCGGCCAGACGTTCAAACAACTGCTGATAAAACTGCGGTGACAGCAAACTGGGCGTACCACCGCCAATAAAGACCGTCTCAATCGGGCGACCAGCAATCTGTGGCAATTCCTGCTTCACATCCTCCAGCAGGGCATTCAGGTATTCCGTTTCCGGCAACCCTTGCGGGGCAGTATGAGAATTAAAATCGCAGTAAGGACATTTGCGAACACACCAGGGGGTATGGATATACAGGCTAAGCGGTATGGCAGGCATCAGGCAGACCAGAGCCGGATGGCTCAAAGAAAAGGTGGGAGAGAATAATACTGACGGCCGCGATAACCGCCATCAGTATTCAAAACGCTTACTGGGAGACAGGAGAGCTGGCTGTGCCGTCGGATGGAAATTCTGCATCCGCCGCTTCACGGTCTGGCTCATTCGTTGCCGCGTTGACGTCATTGCCACTGGACGATACGGATGATTCAGCATCAACGGCTTCATCCAACACCTGCTCGACATCAGAGACAGCCAGTTCCAGTGTCTGCATCAGGCCCGACAAACGGGTTTCCATCTGATTTTTTTCATGTGACAGACGCACACCTTCTTTGCCCAGGTGTTCGTTCTGCTGTTGCAATTCGTCCAACTGCTGCTGCTGTTCGGCAACTTGCTGTTGCGCCTTGCCCAGCTCTTCCTGCAGCTCCATTTTTTCCAGCTGAATGGTTTCCAGCGTCTGAATGGTTTTGGCAACCTTGTTTTCCAGTTGTTCGAAGATATCCACGTTACTTTCTATCACCTTGTCAATGTCGAAAAAATGCCACACCCGCAACGGCTTGAAAGGCGGGAGTGGCGGATCACATCAGCTAACCCAGCCAGCCAATAACTGGCGCATGGCCTGTCCCCGGTGGGAAATGGCATTCTTGCGCTCGCGGGTCATGGCAGCCGCCGCACAGCCTTCTGATGGTACAAAAAACAACGGATCATAACCAAACCCGTTTTCACCATCGACTTTTGGCAGGATACGCCCTTCCCAGGTTCCCTGAAAGATTTTTGGCGTTGGATCATTAGCATGACGCATATAGACCAGTACGCACTGAAAACGCGCCGTCCGCTCAAGCTCCGGAACATCCTTCAAAGCTTCCAGCAACTGGGCATTATTGGCGTCATCACCGGCACCCATACCTGCGTAGCGAGCGCTGTAAATACCCGGTAAGCCTTTCAGGGCGTCCACTTCCAGACCGGAATCATCCGCCAATGCGGGCAAGCCGGTATGACTGGCCGCATGACGCGCCTTGAGGATGGCATTTTCAATAAAGCTCAGGCCGGTTTCTTCCGCTTCTGGCACCTGAAAATGACTCTGGGGCAACAGCTCGATCTGCTCCTGCGCCAAATGCTCCTGAAACAGAGCGGTCAACTCGCGCAGTTTTCCGGCGTTGCCACTGGCCAATACCACTTTCATGTTGGTCTCCTGTGATCCTGTGCGCTTATTCTTCTTCGTAGAAACGCTGGGTAAAGTTAACGTCCAGCGGTACACCATGTCCTTCCGGTTTCACTTTCAGATCAATGCGGTAGACATCTTTATCATCAAAGCGAAAGGTAGAAATATAGTAGATTGCTGCCGTTTCACGAATTTCCTTGAATTCCAGTTCACGAGACTGGCCAATCAAATTCTTGATCGTGCCCGTAATCGTTGCAGCGCGCGCTTCCGGCATACCACCTTGTTCAAAGTTCTCCAGCACGGAAATGCTCAGATACCCCAATGAACGGGAACGGGTAATGCCATAGGCTTCGGCCACTTCTTCCGTCAAAAAGTTGGACGTCAGGCCCATGTAATGGACTTCATATTCCCCAAAACTTTTTTTCTGTTCACCTCGGTCGGCAATGGCAGGCAAGGCAACAAACATCATGAGCAGGGTGGTTAGCAAGGTTTTCATAACGGTCTCCGGGTCAGGTGGTAAATGGCCATCTCTCCCAGCAACGCGGGCCACAAACGAATGGCCCAGTGTTCCTGATGGCTGTCATCCAGCACGGTTTTATTCAGAATGCGGATGTTCTTGTCCGCACACAGTTTCTCAAAATCCGTCACGGTACATAAATGAATATTAGGCGTGTTGTACCAGGAATGCGGCAAGGTTTCTGACATCGGCATCTCACCTTTCAACGCCAGATACACTCGCGTACGCCAATAGCCAAAGTTCGGGAAGGTAATGATGGCTTCCTGGCCGACACGCAGCATCTCGTCCAGCAGTTGATCCGGGCGCTGTACTGCCTGAATCGCCTGAGCCATGACCACGGTATCAAAGCTGCCATCGTTATAGTTCACCAGCCCCTTGTTCAGGTCTTGCTCAATCACATTAACGCCTTGGGCAATGGCGGTGGTAATACGCTCCTGATTGATCTCCAGACCATAACCACGCACCTGCTTATGCTCTCGCAAGTAGCGCAGCAACATGCCCTCGCCACAGCCCAGATCCAGAACCTGACTGCCAGGTTCAATCCAGCGCTGAATAATGGCCAGATCGGCTCGTAAATCGTCCAGTTGTAATGGTGTCATGCGCCACCTCCGTTACCTGAGTCCGTTGCCACCCGGTTCATGTACGCCCGCAGCATCTGGTGATAGCGAGCAATCGGCAGCAGGAAGGCATCGTGACCACTGTCGGATTCAATACAGGCGTAACTGACCGGCTTGCCCGCCTTCACCAGAGCCTGCACGATTTCTTCTGAACGTTCCGGGGCAAAGCGCCAATCGGTGGTGAACGACAACACCAGAAATTCACATTCGGTCTGACCCAGACATTTGACCAGGTCGCTGTCGTAATCCGCCGCCGGATCAAAGTAATCCAGCGCCTTGGTCATCAGCATGTAGGTGTTAGCGTCGAAACGGGTACTGAATTTTTCGCCCTGATAGTGCAGATAACTCTCAACCTGAAATTCCGGGGCAAAGCTATAATTCAGCTTGCCTTCGCGCAGCTCACGCCCGAATTTCTGCCGCATGGCGTCATCCGACAAGTAGGTCAGATGGCCGAGCATCCGCGCCTGCATCAGTCCCGCTTTGGGGATGGTGCTGTGTTCGGCGTAATGGCCATTGTGGAAATCCGGGTCTTTGGCAATCGCCTGCCGTGCAACTTCATTAAAGGCGATGTTCTGGGCCGACAGTTTGGGGGCCGAAGCGATCACCACGGCGTGTTTCAGGCGTTGTGGAAACTGGATAGACCAGCGCAACACCTGCATACCGCCCAGACTGCCACCCACAACGGCAGCCCAGATGTCGATACCCAGTACGTCTGCCAATCTGGCCTGACTATTCACCCAGTCACGCACCGCCACAATGGGAAAGTCGGGGCCGTATTGCTTGCCGGTCTCCGGGTTGTCACTGGTTGGCCCGCTGGAACCGGAACAGCCACCCAGGTTGTTCAGCGACACCACAAAAAAACGGTTGGTATCAATCGGCTTGCCGGGGCCAATGGCGTTATCCCACCAGCCGGGCTTTTTATCCGACATCTGATGGTAGCCTGCAGCGTGATGATCACCACTCAAGGCGTGACAAATCAGCACCGCATTGGAACAGTCGGCATTCAGGGTGCCATAGGTTTCGTACATCAGAGTGTACTCGGGCAATACCCGACCTGAGCGCAGTTGCAGGGGTTCAGTGAAACGATGCGTCTGTTCGGTCACCAGACCAACAGAATCTTCAGGAATAACGTCTGGCATGAGACTGGTTTCCATCAAGTGTTCAGGAGAATGAGTGTAACACCCGGTTGGGTCGAGCAAGTGATCAGTTAGCCGCAGCGTTTTCCGTCTGCGGCTTGATCATTCGCGCGGCCAACACACCGCCTTCAAACAAGGCGTACATGGGCACAGCCAGAATGGTCTGGGAAATGACATCAGGAGGAGTAACCAGCATGCCAACCACGAAGCAGCCCAGGAAAATATAGGGGCGCTTCTCAGACAGCGAGGCAACACTGGTCATGCCACTGAGCACCATCAGGAAGGTTGCCACCGGAATTTCAAACGCAAAACCGAAGGCAAAAAAGATTTTTAACGTGAAGTCGAGAATATTGGTGATGTCAGGGGTAATCGCCACCCCTTCCGGGCCAATGCCGGTAAAGAAACCGAAGGCCAGCGGCAACACCACGTAGTACGCAAACAGGATACCGGCATAAAACAGCACGATACTGGAAACCAGCAGGGGAATAGCGAACTTCTTCTCGTGTTGATACAAGCCGGGCGAAATAAACCCCCACACCTGATGCAGCATAAATGGCATGGCAATCAACACGGCCAGCACCAGCGTCAGCTTGAAGGGCACCAGAAACGGCGAGGCCACGCCCGTGGCGATCATCTGGCCATCTTCCGGCAACAGCACCGACAGCGGTTCCACCAGAATCAGATACAAGTCATTGGCAAACCAGAACAGGCCAAGGAACAGCAGTAGTATCACCAGCACGGATTTCAGCAGGCGATTACGCAATTCAACCAGATGTGAGACCAGTGGTTGTTCTTGATCCTGAGTCATGATTTCGGGGTGGTTTCCTGCGGCTGACCAGATGCCTGAGCAGAATCTGCAACAGTTCCGGCGTCAGAATGACTGGTGTGGGTCGGTGTTACCTGATTTGGAGCATCGGGCTTCTGGCTGCCAGACGGCGCTGACTGATGCGGCTGGATACGGTTGCCGTCATCGTCGTCCAGAAACGTAGCGTAAGGGTCTTTCAGCTTCTCACGCAACTCTTCTGCCCGCACCTGGCGTTCCAGTTCGTCCTGCACGTTATTGACGGTACGACGCACCTTGCCCAGCAACAACCCGATCGAACGAGCAGCACGCGGCAAACGCTCCGGCCCCAGAACCAGCAGGCCCAGCACCGCAACGACCATCAACTCCAGAAAGCCGATATCAAACATCAGGAATCAGAAGACTTGTCTTTGGTAGCAGTCGGGTTGACGTTAAAGCCAGCGTCCTTCTGCTGCGCCTTGTCGTCGCCTTTTGGCAATGAACGTGGCGTGTCTTCCTGCTTGTTTTCTGGTTTGCTATCAGCCGCAGAAGCGTCTTCTTCGTTCACCGCTTTCTTGAAACTCTTGATCGCACCACCCAGGTCGCCCCCGATATTGCGCAGTTTCTTGGTGCCAAAAATCAGAATGATAATGGCCAGAATAATAAGCAGTTGCCAGATACTGATGCCAGCAATCATGGTCGTTCCTCACAATCGTTCAAAGCGAATAGCGGCTTAAAAACCCGGCAGACGGGTACCGCCGAGAATGTGGAAATGCATATGGAAAACTTCCTGGCCACCTTCTTTACCCGTATTGGTAATAGTGCGGTAACCCACCAGGCCTTCCTGTTCAGCAATTTTGGGAATCACAAGCATCATCTTGCCCATCAATTCCGCATCGTCTTCGGTCACATCCTTGAGGTTCACAATATGGCGCTTGGGAATCACCAGCAAATGGGTTTCCGCTTTGGGCGCGATGTCGTGAAAGGCGAAAAAGTCGTCGTCTTCATACACCTTGTTGGAGGGAATCTCACCTGCAACAATTTTGCAAAAAATACAGTTATCGGTATCGCTCATCGCCTGTTCCTGTTGTGTTACGTTGACCGCAGCCACCCGGTGCCGTTCAGTCCTTGTTGCGGGCTGCCTTTTCTTCCAGACCAGACAAGCCGAAACGACGACCCAATTCATCCAGTACCGCTTCCGGGCGCTCACCCAGTTGCGACAGGGCAATCAGGCTGTGAAACCAGAGATCAGCGGTTTCGTACACCACGTCTTTATTGTCGCCACTGCGTTCAGCGTCCTTGGCAGCAATGATGGTTTCGGTGGCTTCTTCGCCGACCTTTTCCAGAATCTTGTTCAAACCCTTACCGTACAGACTGGCCACGTAGGACGAATCCGCTTCGGCGTGCTTGCGCTGTTCAAGAATATCACCCAATTGGGAGAGTATGTCGCTCATAGTGTGTCAGCCGTATGTCAGTAAATGTCTTTCGGATCTTTGATCACGTCGTCAACGGGTACCCACTCGCCGTTCTCATACACCCGATAGAAACAGCTTTCGCGGCCAGTATGACAAGCGATACCGCCAACTTGCTCCACCTGCATGACAATCACATCGGCGTCGCAATCCAGACGCACTTCGTGCAACTGTTGCACATGGCCAGACTCTTCACCCTTGCGCCACAGCTTCTGGCGCGAACGGGAATAATAAATGGCACGGTTTTCTGTGACCGTCAGCGCCAGCGCTTCCCGGTTCATCCAGGCCATCATCAGAATACGCCCGGTTTTGTGATCCTGTGCGACCGCAGGAACCAAGCCATCGCGATCCCATTTGACGTCATCCAGCCAATTGCTCATGCAACACCTGTCAGTTGATCAATAATGGTCGCGCAGCATACCCAAGCTCTCAGGCCTTGACCAGCAACCAGAGAATCCCGATACAGGTCAGGGCGGCCCCGGTCATTTCCGGTACTCCCAGTGCAAACGCTTGCCACCAGGTAAACAAACCGGTTCCGGTGACCAGCCAGGCAATGGCATGTTGACGTTTCTGGCGGTTGCTGTGCTCCAGCGCCAGCCGCAGTTGCACAATTTCCTGTTGCATCGACTGCTGGGTTTCATCCAGGTGGTTCAGTCGTGTCAGAGCACCATGAACCAGCCCCGGTATTTTGGGGGCTTTTTCAATCCAGCTCGGCAATTGGCGCTTGAGTTCCTGAAATGCTGCTTTGGGGCCGAAACGGTCGCGCATCCAGCGTTCCAGATACGGCTTGGCCGTGCTCCACAAATCCAGCTGCGGGTATAACTGTCGGCCCAGGCCTTCGATATTGAGCAGGGTTTTCTGCAGCAATACCAACTGTGGCTGTACTTCCATATCAAAACGACGGGCTGTACTGAACAACTGGATCAGCACCTGACCAAAGGAAATTTCTGCCAGCGGCTTTTCAAAAATCGGTTCACACACACTGCGAATGGCCGCCGCAAACTCATGCACCTTGGTCGTTGCAGGCACCCAGCCGGAGTCCACGTGCAATTGCGCCACCTGGTGATAATCCTGATTGAAAAACGCCAGCAGGTTCATGGCCAGATAGTGCTGATCTTCCTCTGTCAGAGTACCGACAATGCCGCAATCAATGGCGATGTATTGTGGGTTGTCCGGGTTTTCCCGCGAGACAAAGATGTTACCGGGGTGCATATCGGCATGGAAAAAACTGTCGCGAAAGACCTGGGTAAAGAAGATCTCGACACCGCGTTCAGCCAGCAGCTTCATATCGGTGTTCTGAGCGTACAGCTCATCGATATTGGCTACCGGAATGCCGTAAATACGCTCACTGACCATCACCTTCGGACGGGTGTAATCCCAGTAAATTTCTGGTGTGTACAGTAGTTCAGAGTTATCAAAATTACGGCGTAGCTGAGTCGCATTGGAGGCTTCGATCATCAGATTCAGTTCACCATAAATGGTGTGGCGATAGTCTTCCACGATCTCCATCGGCTTCAGGCGACGTGCTTCCGCTGAATAAGTCACCGCCAGACGCGCCATGGTTTCGAGTAATTGCAGGTCACGCTCAATGGTGTGTTCGATCCCGGGACGCACCACTTTGACCACCACTTCCTGACCAGCATGCAACTGCGCAGTGTGTACCTGGGCAATGGATGCCGAGGCCAGCGGCGTGGATGAAAATTTGGCGAACAGCTCATCAATCGACTGGCCCAACTGGCTTTCGATCAACGCCAATGCCTGATCTTCAGGAAACGGCGGCACACGATCCTGCAGCAGTTTCAGCTCATTAACGATGTCATCAGGGATCAAGTCC
Source organism: Oceanobacter sp. (assembly GCA_045430275.1). GTDB lineage: Bacteria > Pseudomonadota > Gammaproteobacteria > Pseudomonadales > Oceanobacteraceae > Oceanobacter. Next base: position 107,426 of record JAILXU010000003.1, read on the forward strand.
GGGCGCGTCGATAATATCTGGCCAAACTTGATAAAAATCGGCCCCAGTGCTTCCAGAGCCAGTCGCAAACGCGTACCACGATTGAGGTCGGAAGGCACCGGACTCAGACGCCAGGGCGCCAGCCACAACAGCACTCTCAGCCCAACGGGCAAATGCTCAACAGGAATCAGACTGTCTAAACGATACTTACTGAAGACAAACAGGATCTTCCACAAACGCCACATACTGCTCACGCCGGATGTTTCTCCTGTACTGACGACTCACGTTCACTCTGTCGAGCCTGTTCCAGCAAAGCGATGCGTGCAGCCAGACGGTCGGCCCGCAGCCGTACCTGATCCACATCGCAGGCAAAACGCTCCAGCAGGGGAGCGGGAGTCACCCAACGAACTTCATCTTGCACGTAGTCACTGGAGGCTTTCATCATGGTCTCGGACGTTTGCTGACCCCAGCTCATCAGGCCTCGCAAGCTCTGGCCTAACTGGTGCGCAATCAGACCGCCGGTCATGGGGCTGACCATGGCTTCCCAATCGACTTCCAGTGCAGACGCCATGTGACTCAGGGCAGTCGCCAGACGCGTATCACCTTCGATCATGACCGGGCTTGCCATCAGGGCTGCCGCCTTGTCTTCAGCCAAAGCGATGGGCGCAAAATCCGCAGGGCGGCCAGCCAGGATAACGTCTGGCTGGGCGTCGTTTGACAAGCTCAAGCCCACACCGTTTTCCAACAAGCGAACATACACAGCGCCCATACCCTGCAGTTGCAGGCAAACCAGCTTGCCACTGTGTGGCTTCAGCGCCACCAGCGTTGCCGGGTCATGGCGCAAGGCAAAGTTCAGCGCGGTTTCCCACGGCAGGCACAGGGCCTGACTCAGCATCGGTGGCAACATCAGGGCTTGATTCCCCGGTGCAGGGCAACCACACCGCTGGTCATGTTGTGGTAAGTGCAACGCACCAGACCGGCTTCTTCCATCATGCCTTTCAGGGTTTCCTGATCCGGGTGCATGCGGATGGATTCGGCCAGGTATTTATAGCTTTCGGCATCGTTTGCGACCAGCTTGCCCATCACGGGCATGGCCGAGAAAGAATACAGGTCATATGCCTTGCTCATGACCGGATTGGTGGGCTTGGAAAACTCCAGCACCAGCAAACGACCACCGGGCTTCAGAACACGCGTCATGGAACGCAACGCCTTGTCCTTGTCAGTCACATTACGCAGACCGAAGGCGATGGTGATTACATCAAAGCTGTTGTCGTCAAACGGCAGGCACTCGGCGTTGGCCTGAACATACTCGATATTGCCAACGTAGCCCTGATCGGTCAGTCGGTCACGACCCACATTCAGCATGGACGAGTTGATATCCGCCAGCACAACCTTGCCTTGCGGGCCAACAATGCGGGAAAACTTGCGCGTCAGATCGCCAGTGCCACCCGCCAGATCCAGAACCTTGTTGCCTGGACGGACGCCACTCATATCAATGGTCACGCGTTTCCACAGACGGTGAACCCCGAACGACATCAGGTCATTCATCAGATCGTATTTGGCTGCAACGGAATGAAACACATCGGCCACCATGGCCTGCTTCTGTTCAGTGGCAACGGTTTGATAACCAAAGTGTGTGGTTTTTTCCTCGGACATAATGACCTCCCAACGTGGAGGCCTATTCTAGCCAGCGATCACCGGCTTGTCTTGCGTCGAGGTACAGGCAAGGAGGGATCAGGTGTGAATCCGATGATTCAGCACCTGAGACAAACGCGCCAAGCGGGGAAAGATCGTTGGCGCAGGGCGTATTACAGCGCGATCGCCAGAGCCTTCGGCATCATGCTCGCTTGTGCTGCCGGGTAGATAACCAGGATTTCCACCATTTGAATGGTCAGCATCAGGACAATCGGTGATAAATCCAGACCACCCAGATCCGGCATCATACGACGAATCGGCCGCATCACCGGATCAAGAATCTGGTTGATCAAAATCAGCGCCGGATTGTAGCTATTTGGTGCCAGCCAGGACGCAATGACCATGATCAGCAAGCCCCAGAAGTAAATATTCACAAACAGTGAAAACACACCAATCAAGGCCCAGAACACCAGATTCATCCAGGGCAAAGCAGTTTGACCAGCCACCATCAGAATCGCGGCCATCAAGATCAGCTGCGTCCCATACGCAAGCACCAATGACGCGACATCCAGCCCACCGAAGCCAGGAATCATGCGCCGTAATGGCACCAGCAAGGGGTTAGAGAAACGCACCACAAATTGTGAAATCGGGTTATAAAAATCAGCACGAACCAGTTGCAACAGAAAACGCAGCAAAAAAATCAGCAATATCAGGCTACCAATGGAATTAACCAGCAATAACCCCGCTTGAGAAAATGGTGACATGAGCACTCCGTGAGTACGACAATTTGGGTTGCCGAGTATACAAAATGCCTGCACAGTTTGTGCAGGCAGGCCTGTTCATTCAGTGACGCGCGTCAGACAGCAACACATCCAGTTCAACCGCCCGATCACAGGCCGCTTGCATGGCTTTTTCAACCAGCTCTGGCAGCTCGCCCTCAACAAAAGTTTCAATCGCTCGCTGGGTCGTACCACCCGGAGAAGTAACACGGCGGCGCAGTTCCTCTGGCCCCACATCAGCCTCCGTCGCCATACGACCGGCACCCAAAGCCGTCTGAATGGTCAGTTGGCGGGCGGTTTCTTCGCTCAATCCCAATTTCTGACCGGCAGTGATCATGCTTTCCATCATCAGAAAATAGTACGCCGGGCCGCTGCCTGACAGCGCCGTCACGGCATCAATTTCCTGCTCATGCTGCAGCCAGACCGTAATGCCTGTGGCTTGCAACAGTTGATCAGCCTGATTTTTCTGATCCACCGTCACGCCATCGCTGGCCACCAGACCGGTTGCGCCTTCACCCAGCAAAGCCGGAGTATTCGGCATACAACGCACCCGATTATCACAGCCACTCCAGCTCTCCAGATTACCCAGACTGATGCCTGCAGCAATGGAGATTAGCAAGGGCTGACCCTCCGCCAGAGTCGCGCGCAGTGGCTGCAATACGTCTTTCATGACCTGAGGCTTGGTGGCCAGAATCACAACATCCGCTGCTGTGATGGCCGTCAGGTTATCCACGCTGGTTGACACACCAAACTGTTCGGACAGGGTATCCAGTTGCTGTTGATTCGGATCGCTGACCCAGATCAGATCTGGCTGAATATTGCCCTGGCTGACCAGGCCCCCGATGATCGCGGTGGCCATATTGCCACCACCGATGAATGCAATCTTGCTCATGAGATATCTCGTGGTTCTTATCGTGGACTGCGAGCACCAAATATATCGGTGCCAATGCGAATTTCAGTAGCACCGGCTTCAATCGCCAGCTCCAGATCGGCTGACATACCCATCGACAGGGTATCGACCTGGGTATGTACCGTCTTGAGTTGCTCAAACAGGTGCTTCATCTGCCGGAACTGCTGCTTTAATGTGGTTGCGCCATCCACTGATTGCAAGTCTGTAGCCTCAGGAATGCACATCAAACCGCGCAGATTCAGGCGCTCCAGTGTCTGGATATGTTCGGCAAAGCGCATCACGTCGGTAACGGGCACACCGGCTTTTTGTTCCTCACCACTGATATTAACCTGAACAAGTACCTGCAACGGCGGCAAGTGTTGCGGGCGCTGTTCATTCAGACGGCGGGCGATTTTGTCCCGATCCAGCGTTTCCAGCCAGTCAAAATGCGTGGCAACCGGGCGGGTTTTGTTCGACTGCAGTGGGCCGATAAAATGCCATTGCAGCCCATCCAGAGTGCGCAGGGATTCCACCTTGTCGATGCCATCCTGAAGATAGTTTTCACCAAAAGCGCGCTGACCCAATTGATAACACTGGCGCACCATCGTCGCCGGTTTGGTTTTACTGACCGCCAGCAAGCGCACACTGTCACGGGAACGGCCAACCTGATCACAGGCTTGATGAATACGATGTTGAATCGCCTGATAACGTGCTTCGAGAGTAGACATTGCAGAGGCTTGGTTTAGGATGTGACTGGATTACAGTGGCCTGTGACAGGCCCGGTTGTTGATCAATACTGTAACCCCTTACCCGTCCTGTGTCGAAGAGGAGTTGAAACACCATGGATATTACCGAATTGCTGGCCTTCAGTGCCAAGCAGGGCGCATCGGATTTGCACCTGTCTGCAGGTTTGCCGCCCATGATCCGGGTCGATGGCGATGTGCGCCGCATCAACCTTCCGGCACTGGAACACAAGGAAGTCCACTCGCTGGTTTATGACATCATGAACGATAAGCAGCGGAAGGATTTTGAAGAATTTCTGGAAACGGATTTCTCGTTTGAAGTGCCAGGCGTTGCTCGTTTTCGTGTTAACGCGTTTAACCAGAACCGGGGAGCCGGGGCAGTATTTCGTACCATTCCGTCCAAGGTACTGACCATGGATCAGCTTGGCATGGGCGAGGTGTTCAAGGATCTGGCTTCATTGGGACGCGGTATCTGTCTGGTAACCGGCCCAACCGGCTCAGGTAAATCCACCACGCTGGCGGCGATGATCGATTACATCAATGACTCCAAGCACGATCACATTCTGACCATTGAAGACCCCATCGAATTCGTACACGAACCGAAAAAGAGCCTGATCAATCAGCGTGAAGTTCACCGCGATACTCTGGGCTTTAATGAATCCCTGCGTTCAGCCTTGCGTGAAGACCCGGACGTGATTCTGGTGGGTGAGATGCGAGACCTGGAAACCATTCGCCTCGCTCTGACCGCTGCCGAAACCGGCCACATGGTGTTCGGCACGCTGCACACCACTTCGGCGGCCAAGACCATTGACCGGATCATCGACGTATTCCCGGCTGAAGAAAAAGGCATGGTGCGTTCGATGCTGTCAGAATCCCTGCAGGGCGTTATATCCCAGGCACTTTTGAAACGCGTCGGGGGTGGACGTGTCGCGTCCCATGAAATCATGATCGGTACACCTGCGATTCGTAACCTGATCCGTGAAGATAAAGTCGCCCAGATGTATTCGGCGATTCAGACCGGGGCAGCGTACGGCATGATCACGATGGATCAATCGCTCAAGAACCTGCTGGCTCGTGGCCTGATTTCCGTCGAGTCTGCTCGTGAAAAGGCCAAGGTGCCTGATAACTTTTAAGGTAACGCATTATGTCGATGGACAAGTTCCTGCGCCTGATGGTGGAAAAAGGCGCTTCTGATTTTTTTATTACGGCGGGTGTTGCACCGTCCATGAAAATCAATGGCCAGATCCTGCCGCTGTCGAAGTCACCTCTGGTGGCCGAACAAACCCGCGAAATTGTGCTTGGTCTGATGAACGGCAAGCAGCAGGATGAATTCGAAGCCAACAAGGAACTGAACTTCGCCATCAACGCCCGGGGTATTGGACGTTTCCGGGCCAGTGCGTTTTATCAACGCAACGTGGCCGGTATGGTGTTGCGTCGAATAGAAACCCAGATTCCCAGCCCCGACCAGCTGAGTCTGCCTGATATCATCAAGGAGCTGGCCATGACCAAGCGTGGCCTGATCCTGTTTGTGGGCGCAACGGGCACGGGCAAGTCGACGTCATTGGCCGCCATGATTGGCCACCGTAATCACAACAGTAAAGGCCACATCCTCAGTATTGAAGACCCAATTGAATTCATCCATCAGCACGATGGCTGCATCATCACCCAACGGGAAGTGGGCCTGGATACCGAAAGCTTCGATGTAGCGCTAAAAAACGCTCTGCGCCAGGCACCGGATGTGATCATGATTGGTGAGGTTCGATCCCCGGATATCATGGAAAAAGCCATCGCCTTCGCCGAAACCGGTCACTTGTGTCTGGCCACGCTGCACGCGAACAACGCGAACCAGGCATTGGAACGCGTCCTGCATTTCTTTCCACCCGAGCGACACGGTCAGGTCTGGATGGACTTGTCCCTGAACTTGCGGGCCATCGTTGCGCAGCAACTGATTCCAACCCCGGATGGGCGCAGTCGCCGCGCGGTGATTGAAGTTCTGGTTAATACCCCACTGGCTTCCGATATGATCCGCAAGGGCGAAGTCCACGAACTCAAGGCACTGATGGCCAAGTCCAACGAGGCCGGGATGCAAACCTTTGATCAGGCATTATTTCAGCTGTACGAACAGGGTGAAATCACCTACGAAGACGCCATTTTGCACGCCGACTCGCCCAACGATCTGCGCCTGATGATCAAGCTCGCGTCTGAAAGCGATGCCGACCACTTAACCGGTATGGCCGCCAAGCTGAAACTGGAAGACTGACCTCTGACCCGGTGAACGTCTGGCTTACAGCCAGCGTCTCACCCGGTGCTTGTAATTGACGTACTCGTCGCCAAAATGTTGTTCCAGTATTTGCTCTTCCGGTATCACCTGAAAACGATTCATATAAAACAGAAAGACGGGCAGTAATAACAGCGGCAGAATATGGCTCAGGTACAATGCCCAACTGGCCAGTACCAACATGATGCCAACGTACATGGGGTTACGCGTGTAACGGTAAACACCACTCTTGACCAGTCTGGATGTTTTTTGCGGAGCATGCGGATTAATCGTGGTTTTATTCATCATCACCACAATCACTCCGGCCAGTGCTGAAACAATCCCGGCCAATGCCGCAATCCCACACAGCACCAGGTGATGATCCGGCAACTGGCTGATCATGGGCACCCTGGGGACAATCAGCCACATCAATCCGGCCAACAAGGCAGCAATCACAGGTGGTGGCACAAGCAGTTCCAGCTTTTTCATCGGCGTATTTTCCAGAATAAATCGTTATCGGATCATAACGTGTCTGTCGAGCTCTCGTTATTCCACCTCTGTAGCGACTGCCGATCTTTTTCCTCAGGCTCAATCCAACGCTCGCACCATGCCCCTTCGTCCGTTTGCCAGCGTTCTTTTTTCCAGAAGGGTGCCTGACTTTTCAGATAATCCATCAGGCAGTCACAGGCGGCAAAAGCGGCATCACGATGAGCACTGCTCACACCCACAAACACAATCTGGTCTTGCACCCGCAAAGTACCAACCCGGTGGATAACCGTAATGTCCAGCAATGGCCAACGCCGAGCGGCCATTTCAGCAAATTCGATAATTGCCCGTTCCGTCATGCCCGGATAGTGCTCAAGGTGCAGCTGGCTAACACGATCCCCCAGATTGTGACCCCGCACCAACCCCACAAAGACGGCAATAGCTCCCGCTGCGGAGCTGGCCTGCTGCAAGCGCCGATATTCGTCAGCAACCGTAAAGTCATCCGCCTGAACTTCAATCCGAATCACATCAGCCTCCCGTCATCGGAGGCAACACAGCAACTTCATCTTGCGCTTGCAAGGCCTGGGTCTCTTCACTGGCCAGCGCCTGGTTAACCGCAATAAGAGCGTAGCCAGAATCAAACAAACTGGCCTGCTCCGGGAACTGCTGTTGTAACACCTGACGCAGCTCAGCGATTGTCAGCCCTTCTGTGACCTCGACAGAAGCCTGGCCAATCTGATCCCGGATGCGAGCAAACAGCAATACCTTCATACACTGGCCTCCCAATCGCCGGTCTTGCCACCGCGCTTCTCCAGCACCCGAATGCCTTCAATACGCATGTCACGATCCACGGCCTTGCACATATCAAACAACGTCAGTGCTGCGACAGAGGCTGCCGTCAGGGCTTCCATTTCTACTCCGGTTTGACCACTCAGCTTGCACAGGCTCTCAATTCTGACCCGGTTGTGTTCAGTGTCTACCTGAAAATCAACAGCAACTTTGGACAGCATCAGAGGATGACACAGAGGAATCAGTTGCGAGGTCTGCTTGGCGGCCTGAATGCCTGCAATACGCGCTACACCAAAGACATCGCCCTTGTGGTGGCCGCCACTGACAATCAACTCCAGCGTCTGGGGCAGCATGGAAATAAACGCTTCCGCCCGTGCCACGCGAACAGTGGTGTCCTTGTTGCTGACGTCCACCATGCTGGCTTCACCGTGCTGATTAATATGGGAAAACTCTGCCATTTCTCAGCTCCGGCTCTCACAATTTTGCGTAGCGGTATTTTTCAATCGAAGTACAAAGTTACAAGGCTTATGCTGACTGTTAATCTGACTGACGATAATGTCATCCCAGGCCGTGCGACAGGCATTGGTTGATCCCGGCATACAGAAAATCAATGTGCCATTAGCCAACCCGGCGGTTGCACGACTCTGCACCGTCGAAGTGCCGATCTGCTGCCAGGATATGTGCCTGAACAACTCACCAAAACCGTCAATTTTCTGATCAAACAAAGGCTCCAGAGCATCCGGGGTCGTATCACGCTCGGTAAACCCGGTGCCACCAGTTACCAGGATTACCTGAGTCTGCTGATCCGCAATCCAGCCTGAAACAACGGCCCGCAACGCGTACTTGTCGTCTTTTACAATCTGTTTATCCGAGACCTGATGACCTGCCTGCTGCAAACGCTCAACCAGGAGTTGTCCACTGGTATCGTTTTCTTCGGTGCGAGTATCCGAAACAGTCAGAACGGCAATCTGCAGCGGGATAAAGTCGGCTTGAAAGGTTTTACTCATACAAGGATTTCCTGGATTCAATAACGGTGTGCCAATCGTCTTCGGTGTTGGTGTTGGCAAACAGGGTCGACGATGGAGAGGGAAGGGTTTCTGCCCCGGTCAGGTGCAACAAGCTGTGTACCGAACGGTTTCCGGTAGCGGTTTCCAGCTGCTCTTTCAGATACTCACGCTCCCGCTTTCCCAACAACAAAAACAGAGGGAAGTATTCATTCTCGTAATGCAGACTGCATCCCCGTGACAGTCCGGTTTCCAGCAGCAAAGACAGGCTTTTTTGATCCATCAATGGCATGTCTACTGGTAATACCAGTAATGACGTTGCTTCAGGGCAAGCTCTGGCAACGGCGTAAATGCCTGCCAGAGGCCCGTCGTGATGTGTCTGGTTACTGTCGCTGATGACACAGCTTCTGAGCTCATCGGGTGTATCCAGCAGTTGATGTCGGCTGATCATGACTTGCTGCAGCGGCAAGCGCTGCAACAGTGATAGCTGTCGGTGCAATAACGTGGGATAGCGTTCAAATGGTAGCAATCCCTTGTCACTGCCCATACGGCGAGATTCACCACCGGCCAGTACCAGGCCCATGTGTACGGCTGCTGTTTTCATCATGCGGCTCCTGTTTATCCCCCCAACATGGCGAAATGCCGGGTTGCGCCCGTTTTGCCCTGATCCAGGTAATGCGTTTCATGTTTCAGAGCCAACCTGCTTTCAAGCTCCTTGAGTAATGCCTCTTCAGAACCTGACTGCATCCATGGACGTAAATCGTACCCCTGCTCACCGAACAGACACAAATGCAACTTGCCCTGGGCCGACACACGTAACCGGTTACAATTGCTGCAAAAATCTGGGCTGTAGGGCAGTATTAGCCCCAATGCACCCTGGTAATCCGGGTGGGTCAGTTCAAGAGCCGGGCCATCATGCACGGAGCGCTCTTTCGGCAACCAGCCCTGTTCCAGCAGTTGTAATTTAAGGCCTTCTCCACGCATACGATGCTCGGCAAAAAACACGGGCTGGCTGCCCGTTTGCATCAATTCAATAAATCGTACAGTGATGGGTTTATCCTGAATCCAGCTCAGAAAAGCAGTCAAATCCGCCTGAGTAAATTCTCTCATCAGGACGGCATTCACCTTTACAGGAAGACCGGCATCCAGCGCTTTGTCGATACCCCGCAAAACAGAAGGCAGACGATCATGACCTGTGATATCAGCAAATCGTACCGGGTTCAGTGAATCAATACTGACGTTAAGCTGGTTCAGACCAGCCTCCAGCCAGGAGTCCAGCGAACGCTCAAGGTGGTAACCATTCGTTGTCAGTGCCACCTGCTCGATACCTTCGGTTTCAGAACAGATACGAATAATCTCAGGCAGATCCTTACGAAGGCCGGGTTCTCCCCCGGTGATTCGGATCTTACGTGTTCCAGCCAGAGCAAAAGCTTTTACCAGAGCACGAATTTCGTTCAGTGTCAGTGGCGGAGGTTCATTTCCCTCATAGCCATTTGGCAGACAGTAGTCACAACGAAAGTTGCAACGTTCAGTTACAGACAAGCGCAAGTATGTGAAGCGCCGACCAAAAGAGTCACGCAACGCAGAGACGGAATGCATGTGGGTCACCTTTCCAAATACGGGAGGCTCACAGGTTTCCCCGATCACCCTGGCAGTCTGAATGACTGCGGCTAAGACCCCATACAGGCGCATACATTCCCGGTTAGGTGATCAAAGCTCGGCGATAACCTGACAATATAGGCGGTGGAAGTGCAGAAGAAAAGCATTGGGGAGGTTGTTACGGAAGGCAGTACATGACAATGCTAACAATGTTCAGCAGACGTAAATTCTGTCAGCAGAAACAAAAAAACCCGCCAGAGCGGGTTTTTTCAAGACGGGATCAAACTCAGTGTTTGCCCAACTTTTCACGAATTTGCTGAATAGTACGCAGTTGAGCTGCGGCTTCAGCCAGCTGAGTAAGCGCACGAGAGTAATCAAAGTCTGCACCTTGATTCTCGATAGCCTGCTGAGCATGTTTCTTCGCTTCAAGTGCTGCAGCTTCGTCGATGTCGTGAGCACGAACAGCGGTATCAGCCAGTACAGTCACCTTATTTGGCTGTACTTCCAGATAACCACCAGAGACGTATACGATCTCTTCTTCACCGCTCTGCTTGACGAGGCGAACAGGGCCAGGCTTCAGAGGAGAGAGCAAAGCCGCGTGACCTGCTTCAATACCCAAATCGCCTAATTGACCAGATGCAACCACAAGTTCAACCAGACCGGAGAACAGGTTCTCTTCAGCACTTACAACATCACAGTGGACGGTAATCGCCATAATCAATTCCTCGTGTTGAGGAGGCAGGTAACATTACGCTACCTGCCAGCCTGAATTACATGTCTTTGGCTTTCTCGACAGCGTCGTCGATGGTGCCAATCATGTAGAAGGCCTGTTCTGGCAGCTCATCGTAATCACCGTTCAGGATACCCTGGAAACCACGAATGGTTTCTTTCAGTGATACGTAGATACCTGGAGAACCAGTGAAGACTTCTGCAACGTGGAATGGCTGGGACAAGAAGCGCTCGATCTTACGAGCACGAGATACCAGTTGCTTATCTTCGTCAGACAGTTCGTCCATACCCAGAATCGCAATGATATCTTTCAGCTCTTTATAGCGCTGCAAAACACCCTGAACGCCACGAGCTACGTCGTAGTGTTCGTTACCAATCACCAGAGGGTCCAACTGACGAGAAGTAGAGTCCAGTGGATCGATCGCAGGGTAAATACCCTTTGATGCAATATCACGGCTCAATACAACAGTTGAATCCAGGTGAGCAAAGGTCGTCGCCGGAGATGGGTCAGTCAAGTCATCCGCAGGTACGTATACCGCCTGGATGGAAGTAATGGAACCGGTTTTGGTGGAGGTAATACGCTCCTGCAAAACACCCATTTCTTCCGCCAGAGTTGGCTGATAACCTACCGCTGAAGGCATACGGCCCAGCAGTGCAGATACTTCCGTTCCTGCCAAGGTATAACGGTAGATGTTGTCAACAAACAACAGTACGTCTTTACCTTCGTCACGGAATTTTTCAGCCATGGTCAGACCTGTCAGAGCCACACGCAGACGGTTGCCTGGGGGTTCATTCATCTGACCATAAACCATTGCTACCTTGGATTTGACCTTGTCATCCAGGTTAACAACACCTGACTCGGCCATCTCGTAGTAGAAATCGTTACCTTCACGAGTACGCTCACCAACACCAGCGAATACAGACAAACCGGAGTGTGCCTTTGCAATGTTGTTGATCAGCTCCATCATGTTTACGGTTTTACCAACACCGGCACCACCGAACAAGCCAACCTTACCACCTTTGGCAAACGGACAAACCAGGTCAATAACCTTGATGCCTGTTTCCAACAAGTCAGTAGAGTTAGACTGCTCATCGAAGCTTGGTGCTGTACGGTGAATAGCATAACGCTCTTGCTCACCGATATCGCCACACTCATCGATTGGACGACCCAATACATCCATGATACGACCCAGAGTTTCAGTACCAACAGGTACAGAAATTGGAGCGCCAGTATTGGTGACCTGAAGACCACGCTTCAGACCTTCTGTTGAGCCCATCGCAATGGTACGCACCACACCGTCACCCAGCTGCTGCTGAACTTCAAGGGTGGTTTCAGTACCGTCAACGGTCAGGGCGTCGTAGACCTTGGGCACGCTGTCGCGTGGAAATTCCACGTCGATAACGGCACCGATGATCTGTACGATAGATCCGCTCATTTTCGGTTCCTCTTAATCTTTAAACCTTCGTTACCCGGCTTATACAGCCGCGGCGCCGCTAACGATTTCCGAAATTTCCTGGGTAATGGCTGCCTGACGTGCTTTGTTGTACAACAAATTCAGCTCGTCAATCATATTGCCTGCGTTGTCGGTGGCGTTCTTCATTGCCAACATACGCGCTGCTTGTTCACAGGCATTATTTTCAACCACACCTTGATAAACCTGAGATTCAACATAACGAACCAGCAAGCCTTCCAGGATTTCCTTGGCGTCCGGTTCATAAATGTAATCCCAGTGATGGCTCAGGGAATCGTTTTCTTCTGCCTTCAGCGGCAATAATTGCTCCGCAACAGGCTGTTGGGTCATGGTGTTTACAAAGCGGTTATGCATGATATACAGACGATCGATCTTGCCTTCGTCAAATGCATCAAGCATCACTTTTACCGCTCCGATCAGGCTGGTCAACTCAGGAGCATCACCCAGATGAGACTGGGAGGCCACAACGTTGCCACCAAAACCGGAGAAGAATAAATTGGCTTTTGAACCAATCGCGCAGAAATCAGTTTCTACACCTTTTTCTTCCCACTCTTTGGCTTGCTGTGCGAGTCGCTTGAACAGGTTGTTGTTCAAACCACCACACAGACCACGGTCGGAAGACACCACGATATAGCCAACACGCTTGATGTCGCGGCCTTGCAGATAACGATGGCGATACTCAGAGGTCGCATTGGCCAGATGACCAATCACCGTACGGATACGATCCGCATAAGGACGGCTCTGCTGCATACGCATCTGAGCACGACGCATTTTACTTACAGCAACTTTTTCCATTGCTGAAGTAATTTTTTGCGTGCTTTGTACGCTCGAGATCTGCTCTTTAATCTCTTTTCCGACTGCCATAATTTAAGCTGCCTTTGGTTGAGTGAATCGAGCCGACATCAACTCAGTTAATGTCGGCACGGAACTTACCAGGTCTGAGAGCTCTTGAATGATTCAATACACTCTTTCAGACCGGCTGCGATCTCGTCGTTGTAACCGCCATTCTCGTTGATCTTGCCCATCAGCGCAGCAAATTCGCTGTTGGCATAGCTCAACAAGGCCGCTTCAAACGAGCCAATCTTGTTCACTTCAACATCTTCCAGGAAGCCTTCATTGGCAGCGTAAATAACCAGACCCATTTCGGCAGTGGACATTGGAGAATACTGTCCCTGCTTCATCAGTTCGGTTACTGCTTTACCGTGTTCCAGCTGCTTGCGGGTCGCTTCATCAAGATCCGATGCAAACTGTGCAAAAGCTGCCAGTTCACGATACTGAGCCAGAGCCAAACGAATACCGCCGCCCAGCTTCTTGATGATTTTGGTCTGTGCTGCACCACCTACACGAGAAACCGAAATACCAGCGTTCATCGCAGGACGGATGCCTGAGTTGAACAGGTTGGTTTCCAGGAAGATCTGACCGTCGGTAATCGAAATTACGTTGGTCGGTACGAACGCAGAAACGTCACCACCCTGGGTTTCAATGATCGGCAGAGCCGTCAAGGAACCTGTTTTGCCTTCAACACCACTTACGCTCTTCACGTAATCAGGGTTTACACGACATGCACGCTCCAACAAACGGGAGTGCAGGTAGAAAACGTCACCTGGGTATGCTTCACGACCCGGAGGACGTTTCAGCAGCAGGGAAATCTGACGGTATGCCCAAGCTTGCTTGGTCAAATCATCATAAATGATCAGGGCATCTTCGCCGCGATCCAGGAAGTATTCACCCATCGCACAGCCAGAGTACGGAGCCAGGAACTGCATTGCTGCAGGATCGGCTGCACCGGCGGCAACAATGATGGTGTGTTCCATAGCGCCATGCTCTTCCAGCTTACGAACAACGTTCGCAATAGAAGACTGCTTCTGACCAACAGCGACATAGATACATTTAACGCCACTGCCTTTCTGGTTGATGATGGCATCAACAGCCAGAGCCGTTTTACCGGTCTGACGGTCACCAATCACCAGCTCACGCTGACCACGGCCAATTGGCACCATGGAGTCAACGGCTTTGTAGCCAGTCTGCATTGGCTGGTCAACGCCCTGACGAGCAATTACGCCAGGAGCAACACGCTCAACAGGAGCCGTTGCTTGCGCTTCAATAGGACCTTTGCCATCAACAGGGTTACCCAGAGTGTCGACAACGCGACCCAACAGAGCTTCACCTACAGGCACTTCCAGAATGCGACCAGTACACTTGGCAACCTGGCCTTCGGCCAGATCTTTGTATTCACCCAGAATAACCGCGCCTACAGAGTCGCGTTCCAGGTTCATTGCCAGGCCGTATACACCGCCTTCAAATTCAATCATCTCACCGTACATGGCGTCGGCAAGACCGTGGATACGAACGATACCGTCAGATACGGATACGACGGTGCCCTCGTTCTGGGCTTGTGAAGTCACATCGAGATTTTCGATGCGTTTTTTGATGACTTCACTGATCTCGGATGGATTCAGTTGCTGCATGCATCGTCCCTCAAACTAGGATTTCATCGCTTCGGCCAACTTTGACAGCTTGGCAGTTAATGAGCCGTCAATAACCAGGTCGCCAGCACGAATGATTACGCCGCCGATGAGAGACTCATCAACTTCGCTACTCATGCGTACTTCACTTTGCAGTTTGGCTTTCAGTGCCTTGGACAGTTTGTTTTCCTGAGCCTTGGTCAATGGACGAGCAGACGTCACCAGAACGTCTACCGTATTTTCCATTTCCGCTTTCAACTCTTCGTAAAGAGCTGTGATCTCAGGTAACAGCGTCAGGCGCTTGTTTTCTGCCAGAACGGCTACCAGGTTTTTGGCTGTGTCAGTCAGCTTATCGCCACATACGTCTATCAACGCTTGTGCTTGCTGTTCAGCGGTCAGAGAAGGATGGACCAGAAGAGAGGCCATCTCATCGTTGGCGGCATAAGCCGCCAACAGCGCCAGGTCATCAGACCAGGCGTCGAGGGCATTCTTCTCTTGCGCTTCAGCAAACACCGCCTTGGCGTAGGGCCGAGCGAGAGTGGTTAATTCAGCCATGGCAACCTCGCTTAGAGCTCTTCAGTCAGTTTATTCAACATATCAGCATGCGCTGATGCGTCGACCGACTTGCCCAGGATCTTGGCTGCACCGGTAACGGCCAGTTCAGATACCTGCTTGCGAAGCTCTTCTTTCGCGCGGTTTACCTCTTGCTCAACTTCTGCTTGAGCAGCAGCTACCAAACGGTCACCTTCAGCGCGAGCCGTTTCTTTGGCTTCGTCGATGATTTGGTTGGCACGTTTGTTAGCCTGTTCGATGATTTCGGCAGCTTTTTCTTTGCCTTCACGCAGTTGGGAAGCGGCTTTTTCTTGAGCCAGTTCCAAATCGCGCTCAGCACGGTTTGCTGCGTCCAGACCATCGGCAATTTTCTTTTCACGCTCTTGCATGGCACCCAAAAGGTGAGGCCATACGTATTTCATGCAAAACCACACGAAAATCGCGAATGTGATGATCTGGCCGATAAGTGTTGCGTTAATGTTCACGCCAGAGCCCTCATGTTCGTTGGTTAAGGAAGTTCGTTATAACAGGAACAACCCTTAGGCAGCGAACATCAGGTACAGACCCAGACCAACACCGATCATAGGTACCGCATCAAGCAGACCTGCGATCAGGAACATCTTGCCCTGCAACATTGGACCCAGTTCAGGCTGACGAGCAGTACCTTCCAGAAGACGACCACCCAGCAGACCGAAGCCGATAGCAGTACCCAGAGCACCCAGACCAATCATCAGAGCCGCAGCCAGGAATACCAGACCTTGTTCCATAGTATTTCTCCAAATAGTTAGTAGTAGTTAAGTGAGTTAAAAGTTAAAGGTTAAAACTTAATGATCTTCGTGAGCCATGCTCAAATACACGATGGTCAGCATCATGAAAATGAACGCCTGCAGCGTGATCACCAGAATGTGGAAAACTGCCCACGCCCACTGTAGAGCACCGCCCAGAAGGAACAGTAATCCGCCAGCGGAAAACATCAGTGCAATCAGGATGAAAATCATTTCACCAGCATACATGTTACCGAACAGTCGCAATGCCAGAGAGATTGGCTTGGCAATCAGAGCAACGATTTCCAGGAACAGGTTGATTGGCACAAATACAGCTTGCAGGTATGGGTTATTGACCTTGAATGGCTGTAACGCCAATTCTGCCGCAAAGCCCTTCACACCTTTCACCTTGATGGAGTAGAAGATCATCATGGCAAAGACAGTCAGAGACATACCCATTGTGATGTTGACGTCTGTAGATGGCACTACTTTCATGTAGTGTGCCCCAAACGCGCTAAACAGAGATGGCAACACGTCAACCGGGATCAAATCCATGAAGTTCATCATGAAGACCCAGGTAAAAATTGTCAGAGATAACGGTGCAACCAATGGGTTTTTACCGTGAAAAGACTCTTTAACCGTGGAATCAATAAAGCCCACGATCATTTCAACAAAATTCTGAAAGCCTGTCGGAATGCCGGTTGTGGCATTTTTGGCAGCTTTCCAGAACAGATACATAATCAGACCACCCAGACCGATCGACCAGCCCAATGAATCAACGTGCACAGCAGAGAAGCCCATTGCAGCAGCTTCTTCTTTGTTGTGAGCCATTGTCCAGGCACTGTCTTCCAGGGTGTGAGTTTCTGCCTGCCCTTCTTCATTTACATGATGACGGACATAACCTTCCGGCAATTTGCCGAAAGTCAGATTGGTCAGGTGGTGCGAGATATACTCTTGGGAGTTTCCAGCCATCGTTCACTCTCAGTCCATAGTTTATAAATTAGCGACTTTTGCAGAGGCTACATGCCCCAGCTGCACTGTTACAAAACCTGCAAACAGCGCCAGTACATTCAGTGGCTCGACACGCTGGAAGATGGCAATAAAACACAGCGCTGTCAGCAAAAACTTCCAGGTTTCACCCTGGTAAAACGCTTGCACAACCCGATCGGTTGATCGTGCACCACTATAACGGAATGCCTTCCAAATAAAATAGGCGTTGGGCAGGGCACATGTTAACCCTCCGAGAACGGCCGATTTGGCGGCTACATCGCTATGTAGCAGGCCAGCGATACCTGCAATCAATGACAACCCCAGCTGAAGTAACACAACTTTGTATACCGGGGGGCGCGGGACAGTTGACAACCTGAACCTCTGTAAAAACACGGATTGCGGGATAACCCAGCTCAAAAGCGTCGTGATTATATGAAGTCGGTCAGAGGGCTTCAACCACATTCATGCCTGAAAGGGTGAATAATTGGTCGTAGTGCTTTAGGAGTTGATCTGTATTGGAAAACACAATATGAGGCTTGACTTCGTAGCCAATCAACCGAAGCCAAGTTAGGGAAAGTACTTATTAACTATTTGATGTGAGCCAGTATTCCATCCAACTCATCCAGACTGCTGTAATCAATGACTACCTTGCCCTTGCCTCTGGCACCATGACGAATGACAACTTTGGCTCCCAAACGATCACCCAACAAGCGTTCAAGCCGCATAACATCGGGGCTTGGGGGAGTTACTGGTGTTTTTTCCACGTCATCGACAGGCTGGCTGAGCTGGCGAATAAGCTTTTCTGTCTCACGTACATTAAGACTGTCAGCAACCACCTGAGCAGCAGCATCTGACTGAGCCTGCCCTGTTAAGCCTAACAAAGCACGTGCGTGACCCATTTCCAAATCACCATTTTCCAGCAGGCGTTTGACGTCGGTATTTAGCTGCATCAGACGCAGCAGGTTAGCAACAGTTGTCCTGTTTTTACCTACTGAATTCGCGACCTGCTGCTGCGTCAGGCCAAATTCCTGCTGCAAACGATGCAGGGCAATCGCTTCTTCCATGGGATTCAGGTTTTCACGCTGAATATTCTCGATCAATGCCATCGCAATGGCAGATTCATCCGCCACATCCCGAACCAACACAGGGATGCGCTTCAAACCTGCCAGCTCACACGCTCGCCAACGACGCTCACCGGCAATGATCTCATAATGATCTGGCATTCCTGGCAAGGGACGTACAACAATCGGCTGCATCAGTCCTTGTTGTCGAATGGAATCAGCCAGTTCTTCCAACGCACTTTCCTGAACGTCCCGACGTGGCTGATACTGACCCGGCTGGAGCTGCTGAAGTTCCAACTCAACCAGGGTGCCATCTTCAGGAGGAGATATCGCTGTGCTTTCCTCCTGAACAGGAGCTTCTTGCAAAGATTCCGACGTCGTAGTCTGAGAAGCTGATAACAAAGCATCGAGACCACGGCCAAGCCCGCGTTTCTTTTTAGTCATTATGTCACTCGAATACAGATTACTGATTCGCCAGGCGGCGATTGACTTCCCCAGCCAGTGCCAGGTAATTCAAGGCACCACGAGAGGCTTTGTCATAATACAAGACCGGCAAACCATGGCTTGGAGCTTCGGCCAGACGCACATTACGAGGGATCACTGTTTCATATACCTGATCACCAAAATGTTCCAGCAGCTGATTGGATACTTCTACCGTCAGGCCATTTCGCGCATCGTACATAGTACGCACAATTCCTTCGATCCCCAGATCAGGGTTATAGGCATCCCGGATCGACTCAATGGTCTCCAGCAAGGCACTCAGTCCTTCAAGGGCATAGTATTCACACTGCACAGGAATAATAACGCCGCTGGACGCAACCAGTGCATTAACCGTCAACATATTCAAAGAAGGCGGGCAGTCAATCAGGATAATATCGTACTGGTCCTGCACCTGTGCCAACGCACGAGACAGGCGTAATTCCCGACCAATCACACTGATCAGCTCCACTTCAGCAGCAGTCAGATCGCCATTAGCCGGTATCAGATGAAAACCTGCTGCTTCTGAATAGACTGTGGCTTCCTGTGCATCACAACGCCGCGTCAATACATCGTATAACGATCGCTGCAGCGAATACTTGTCAACACCACTTCCCATCGTGGCATTACCTTGCGGGTCCAGATCAAGCAACAGCACCTTGCGCTGCATTGCCGCCAGTGAAGCCGCCAGATTCACCGCAGTTGTCGTTTTGCCTACACCACCTTTTTGATTGGTGATTGCCAGAATCATAGTCACAACCCGATCCGAATATATAAGGTAATTGATTTGCGGATGTCTGACAGACGTGAGCGCCCACTATTATAGAGTGGGTACTATAGAAAGAAGATGCCGCTCTCCTTCGACGCCTGGTATTTGAACCGACTCAGCCTGAAGCAGACGATAGTCGGTTGAAATTGCATCCAATTCAGCTTCTGGATACTGACCTTTCATGGCCAGAAAGCAACCATCACTGGCCAATAAATGTCGACACCAGCGAGTCATATCATGCAAGGATGCAAAAGCCCGACTCACGATCATATCGAAAAGCTCTGGTGGCTGATACGCTTCCACCCGATCATTCACAATGGTGACGTTATCCAGTTTCAATGCGGTACGAACCTGGAACAGAAAACGGGTTTTCTTGCCGTTGCTATCCAGTAGGGTAATTGGCAGATCAGGGTTCATAATCGCGAGAATCACCCCTGGTAATCCAGGCCCGGTGCCAACATCAATCAGGCGCGAGACTCCCTGAACTTGGGAATGTACAACCAGGCTGTCCAGCACATGAAGAGGCAACATATCGTCAATCTGACGAATGGATGTCAGGTTGTAAGCCCGGTTCCATTTATCCAGCAGGCGCAGATAATTCATCAGGTTTTCGGATTGTGTATGCGTCAGGTCGATTCCAAGCTGAGCGGCACCTTTAAACAAGGCCTTCTCCAGCTCATCAAAATCAGCGTTCGGTGAACTATTCCGCGGCATGCTGACTTCATCCTCCAGGGGCAGAAAGGGGCGGATGGTAACACATCCCTTATAAAGTAGGCTGACCCCGAATAGCGTGAGAAAAGAACACTCCACACTTCACTTCAGGGCTTCATTCAACAAAAACAAATGTCTTAATTCACTTGACTGATCAACCGATTTTTTTTCAGATGCACCAGAATCTGACTGATAGCTGCCGGTGTGACTCCTGAAATACGAGAGGCCACGCCCAATGTAGCGGGCCGAATCGATTCCAGTTTTTGTTTCACTTCATTTGAAAGCCCACCAATCACGCTGTAATCCAGAGATTCAGGCAACGCCGTATTTTCGTAACGTCGTAATTGTTCAATTTCATCCTGTTGGCGGCTGATATAACCGTCGTATTTGGCCTGAATTTCTACCTGTTCCGCTACAGCGGGCGACATAACAACGTCACCTTTCAATGGCGCGACCTGTGAATAACTCAGGCCTGGGCGCTTCAACAGGTCATGCAAAGAATATTCTCGCGTAATTGCTGCTTCCCCCAGGGTTTCCAGGGCCACTGCCTCTTCAGAAGCGGGTTGAATCCAGGTTGTTTTAAGACGCTGTTTTTCCTGCTCTATGGCTTCTTTTTTTGCACTGAAGGCTGCCCAACGCAGATCGTCAACCAACCCCATTTCACGCCCAATCTCAGTCAAACGCAGATCAGCATTGTCTTCCCGCAGAATCAGTCGGTATTCCGCCCGACTGGTGAACATTCGGTACGGCTCCTTGGTTCCCATGGTAATCAAATCATCAATCAGGACACCGATGTAACTCTGATCCCGGCGGGGTGCCCATGGCTCCAGCCCCTTCACCTGACGTGCGGCGTTCAATCCAGCTACCAGCCCTTGTGCTCCGGCTTCTTCATATCCGGTCGTGCCATTAATCTGGCCAGCAAAATACAGATTATGGACAAAGCGGGTTTCCAGGCTGTGTTTCAACTGCTGAGGATTAAAGAAGTCGTATTCGATGGCATAACCCGGACGCGTAATATGCGCGTGTTCAAATCCGGGAATGCTGTGAATCAGATCCAGCTGCACATCAAACGGAAGGCTTGTCGAGATACCGTTCGGGTACAACTCATTGGTCGTCAGCCCTTCGGGTTCGACAAAAATCTGATGGCCAGTACGATCGGCAAAACGCATGACTTTATCTTCAATGGAGGGACAGTAACGTGGCCCTGTACCTTCAATAACGCCAGCGTACATCGGAGAACGATCCAGATTATTGCGGATAATGTCGTGCGTACGTTCATTGGTGTGAGTAATGTAGCAGCACACTTGTTCAGGATGCTGATCCACAGAACCCATAAATGACATCACAGGCAGCGGAGTATCGCCCGGCTGTTTCTGCATCACAGAGAAATCAACACTGCGTCGATCAATACGAGCAGGCGTACCTGTTTTTAAGCGCCCAACAGTAAAGGGCATTTCGCGTAATCGGTGTGCCAGAGCAACGGATGGTGGATCACCCGCACGACCACCCTGGTGATTTTCCATACCAATATGCAACACACCACCCAGAAACGTGCCAGCAGTCAGTACCACAGCCCCAGCATGGATGCGCATGCCGGTATTCGTTACCACCCCCATCACAGTACTTCCCACACCATCACCATCGACAATCAGGTCATCGCAGGACGCCTGAAAAATATCGAGATTCGTCTGATGTTCAACAATGTGACGAATAGCAGCACGGTACAACTGACGATCAGCCTGAGCCCGAGTAGCCCGAACGGCAGGCCCCTTACGACTGTTCAGAATGCGAAACTGTATACCAGCCAGATCCGTTGCCGTTGCCATCGCACCACCAAGGGCGTCGATCTCTTTGACCAGATGACTTTTACCAATCCCACCAATCGCCGGATTGCACGACATCACGCCCACGGTATCCGTATTGTGGGTCAGCAAGAGTGTGCGTGCTCCCGTACGAGCAGAAGCCAAAGCAGCCTCAGTTCCGGCATGACCACCACCGACCACAATCACATCATAACGAACAGGATAATCCACCATCACACCTCGGAAATACGCCACCATCACGGGAAAAACTGACCCAAAAAGGTCGCCGATTCTAACACCAACTCCCACTCTGACCTACACATTGTACAGAAATCAAACAACCAAAGTTATCCACAGGTTAAATCTTAAAAAGTAGCTTGTTAGTAAAACAATCCACAGGAAGGGATAAGTCACTCAAGATGAGAATTATCAAGACACCTGGCCGTGCACAACTTTATCAACGATAGTGGATAAGATTACAAGGTTATTTATTCAAGAGAAAATTATTCACAAAATATACCGGGTTAATCACAGCTATTTTTTAAGAAATCCACTGACTTTCACACAGGTCAGGATGTAAGTAGCCGCAGTGTTCAAGGGCCTCACAGCTGACTATGATGTGAAGTATCCACAAGGAAATTGGCCAACAAGAACTGGAGATGAGGATCAAGGAACAGGGGAAAACAACAGCCGTTACTGTTGATAATTAGATAGAAAAAATGGGGATAAGTACTTTCAGAGAGCGGACTGACAAGAAAGTCAGTCCAGGGAAGAACTACTTGGAAAAGCGCATAATGAGCTGTTCATCATTCAGGGCCAAATACATCTCCAGTTGCTGGTTGATATTTAATGCCGTAAATCCGTCTGCGGACTGCCCATCGCTCAAATTAAAACCAGAACAATTCTCTCGCTTGAACATATTCACCGCAAACAACGGATACTTACTGTTCAATAAATAAATATTGCCCTCAAAAGAGCACCCATTCGGGCCGGTTCCAATAAAGGTATTGCTACCATCGCGTTGCGCAACAAACAGCCGGTATGCTCCTGCTTGCCATGTACCAACCAATTGCCACAGAGCCGAACCATTAGCCCAACTGCCATCAGCAACCAGTGTCAGGCTTCCCCCTTCACTGGCCGATACATAATTACCCACGATGGTACCGGTAGAGGTTGATTGATTGACCAATAAGCCGTCGAAGGACACAGCGTTGGCATTGCCTCCAGAGACATAATAATTCGCGTTGGTTTCACTGGTTGTGAGCCCATAAACACTGAAAGCTACACTGACTTTCTCACTCGGCTCATCGTAAGACACTGTGCCCCGATAGCCCGACGTACCATCCGTACCAAACACAGCACCATCATAAAAAAGAAAACGCACTGCTCCGTTCTGATTGAACTGACCATCCCAGAAACCATTCAAGGCAATGGCTTTATTGAAAGAGGGTTCAACATCAAGATCACTTGAATTTGACAAACAGCCCACCAAAAACAGGGCTAACGCCACCGTGATGAGTTTCATATGCCTACCTGACGTAATAGTTATTTTATGAGTCAATTTTAACGTATATGACAAGCGTCACTCTCGTATTACGTCATAAAACGTCACTTTTTGACGATATATTGAAGCAGCAAGTATCCCAGTGGCCACGATTAGAACCGATAAGTTTCCAGCCCGGCCAAGTATCCACTCACTGATTTCCATCATTAATTCTTAAAATGAATATAAGCCTGTTCTGTTAGTATAAGATCCAATCAGACATTCAGGCTGCTTTTAAAGCGGACTAACACTCGATAGACTAAAGCGACCGGCCGTTTAGGGAGAAGCCATTATGAGCGAGACACGAAACCAACTGAAAAGCATCGCTGTTGAACGCATACAAAAAGAAAACCTTGCTGCTTCAAGTTTTCGGGAGATGGGCAAGGCTGCCGGAATCAAATCCAGTTCCGTGCATTACCACTTCAAGAGCCGGGATGCCCTGCTGCTGGAACTGGCTCAAGATTTCAAACGTGATTTTTTTGACGCATTGCAACGAAAAACCGGCGAAATATCCAGCCCCAAGCAGCGCCTTCAACACCTATTCATGCTGTATGCAGACTTTTATCAGAGCCATGAACTGACACTGGCACTGGCTTATCAAGCCAATGCGCACGAACTGACAGACGAGTGTCGTGAAGTGATTCAGGCATTCCACAACGAACTGAATACCTGGGTGCTTGATAGCCTGCAACCTGCCCGTTTCCTGCCCATTTCCAAAGAGTCTCTGGCACTGGTCGTCAGTAGCAGCCTGCAGGGAGCATTGATGATGGATCGGGGTCAAGGAGCAGCAGAACATCTGGATGCTGTTCAGGAGTGGCTGGCAAGCTTGAGTAGTCTGTAAATACTCAAGCTTGATTCACCGGACTGGCAACAATCTGGTGCTTATTTACTTGCCAATACAAAAATTGCCAAAAATTTCACCCAGTAAGTCATCCGCACTGAAGTCTCCGGTGATCTCTCCCAGAGCCTTCTGAGCCGCTCTCAGATCTTCGGCAAGCAACTCTCCTGCAGCCACCAGGCGAAGCTGCTGATGGCCATGTTGCAAGGTCTCAGAAGCCCGCTCCAGTGCATCAATATGACGACGGCGAGCGATAAAGCCGCCCTCTCCGGCTGAATCAAACCCCATCACATCTTTCAGGTGTGATCTCAGCTCATCAATCCCCGTTTGCTGTCGGGCCGAAATACCAATGCTCGGGAATGCACCTTGAATAGCCAGGCCAACCTGATCACCACTCAAATCCACTTTATTGCGCACAACCGTAATCATCCCGGAACGAATCAGATCATCCGCCGTCGACTTTAATCCACGCGCATCGTAGAGCGCATGAAGCAACTCCTCAGGGGATAACTCATCCTGAGTGCTGTCCACCATCAACAAAACCCGATCGGCCTGATGAATTTCTTCCCAGGCTCGTTCAATACCAATGCGCTCAACTTCATCCGGTGCATCCCGCAAACCAGCAGTATCGATAATGTGTAAAGGCATGCCATCGATATGAATATGTTCTCTCAGAACATCACGAGTCGTGCCCGCAATATCTGTCACAATGGCTCGATCATTACCGGCCAGTGTGTTAAGTAGTGAGGACTTACCTGCGTTTGGACGCCCGGCAATCACGACATTCATACCTTCTCGAAGTAATGAGCCACGATTGGCGCTTGTCAGTACATCGGCCAAAGTGTCTCGCACACGCTGCAACTGGCCATCAATCACACCATCTGATAAAAAATCGATTTCTTCTTCAGGAAAATCAATCGCTGCTTCAACATGCACTCGTAATTCCGTTAGCTCATTCTGCAAGGCCGCGATGCGCTGGGAAAACTCTCCTTGCAGAGAACGCACAGCACAGCGAGCAGCCTGTTCTGATGCTGAGTCAATCAGATCTGCAATGGCTTCAGCCTGAGCCAAGTCCAGCTTGTCGTTCAAAAACGCGCGTTCTGAAAACTCTCCTGGTCTGGCCAGTCGCCCACCACATGCCAGCACAGCTTTCAGAAGCAAATCCAGAATAACCGGCCCACCATGCCCTTGCAGTTCCAGTACATCTTCCCCGGTAAAGGAATTTGGCCCAGGAAAGTACAGTGCAATTCCGGTGTCCAGCAACGCGCCGTCCTGATCGTGAAAATCACCATAACGCGCATAACGTGGGGCAGGACACTGACCGAGAACCTGTTCAGCAATACGGGTAGATGCGGGGCCAGAAACACGAACAATACCAACGCCTCCACGGCCGGGAGCGGTAGCAATGGCAGCGATTGTATCGGAGTGAAGTGCCTGAATCATGGTGTTGTCTCGCCTGAATCAAAAGCGGAATTCTACACCAGAGGCCAAAAGAAAGGAGAGAGAAGCATCGGGAAGCGAGGGTTATCCACGCTTCCCGATATCAGAACGCAAGGCTCAAGCGCCTTTTTCGATCTGCTTGGTAATCACATACTGCTGAGAAATGGACAGCAGGTTATTGACCACCCAGTACAGTACCAATCCTGCAGGGAACCACAGGAAGAAAATGGTAAAGATCACCGGCATAAACTGCATTACACGCGCCTGCATGGGATCAGGCGGAGCCGGATTCAGTTTCATCTGCACAAACATGGATGCACCCATGATCAGTGGCAGAATGAAGTACGGATCCATCACCGACATATCTTCAATCCACAAGGCAAACGGAGCCTGACGCAGTTCCACACTTTCCATCAGTACCCAATACAGCGCAATGAAGACCGGCATCTGAATCAGAATCGGCAAGCAGCCACCCAATGGGTTGATCTTCTCATCGCGATACAGCTTCATCATTTCCTGACCCAGCTTCTCACGATTATCACCGTGTCGATCCTTCAATTCCTGCATTTTGGGGCCAACCTTGCGCATGTTGGCCATAGAGCGGTAGCTCATTGCAGAAGGATAGAAGAACAAGGCCTTGATACAGATTGTCAGAAGGATAATCGCCACACCCCAGTTACCCACGATGCTGTGGAAAAATTCCAGACCAACAAACAACGGTTGGGCAATCCACCAAAGCCAGCCGTAATCAACGGTCAGCTCCAGATTCGTGGCAATTTCTCCCAACTGGCTTTGAATTTTCGGCCCGACGTACAGGCTGGCACCGGTTTCACCCGTTGCACCTGAGGCCACCTGAAGTGGCTTGTCATAAAATCCGAAAATGTAATGACCTTTTACATAGCGACCATTATACGTGTGCGCAGCGTCCTGATCAGGCACCCAGGCCGACAGGAAGTAGTGCTGTAACATTGCCGCCCAGCCACCGTTTTGCTGGCTCTTGAAACTGGCGTCTTCAAGATCTGAAAAAGTGACTTTTTCATAACGGTTTTCCTGAGTCGTCAATGCAGCGCCCAGATACGCTTGCATCCCCATATCCGGGCCGGAAGACGGATCAGCAGACCCATCACGCTTTAACTGGGCATAGAACACACCCTGCCAGCTGCTATCCGAATCGTTGTGAATTCGATACGTGATATCCATCAGATAATCAGAACGACGGAAGGTATAGATCTTCTCAATGCGGCCTTTTTCAACGCCCGTGCTCAGAACAACCTTGAGTTCATCCTGACCATCAACCAGTTCATAACGGGTCTCACTGGATGAAAACAGCGGTGCACCGTTGGAGTCCGTACCATCACGTCCCAAAAGACCGCTCTGCGCTACATACACACGACGCTGATTGCGCTCCATCAGCACAAAAGGCACATCCTTTTGCTCAATAGAAGCTGGATAAGCAGGTAACAACACCTGGGTAACTTCACCACCACGCGGATCAATGCTGATATCCAGCACATCCGTTACAACCCGAATCAGCTTTCCTGAAGCCACTGCAGCGGTGTGATCCGGTGCATCCATAACTTCAACTTGAGGTAACTCGGCATTGCCATTATTACTGACTGAATCAGTGATAACAGGGGTGTCGACAGCAGTATCTTCAACCGCTGCAATAGGAGCATCAATCTGCTTTTCGCTCCCATAGTCTTCATTCCAGGCCAGAATCAGAAAATAACTACTGATGGCCAGGCCAATCATAATAACCGTACGGCGGATATCCATCTTCAGGGTTTCCGTTGACAACAGTTGGTGGAGGATGCGGGATCATTCGGTACCAGATCGACACCGTGTGAGCCCCATGGATGACACTTGGACAAGCGTTTCAGGGCAAGGCGACCGCCTTGCAGGGCTCCATGACGCTGAATGGCTTCAGCAGCATAGGCAGAACAGGTTGGGTAAAAACGACAGCGGCTGGGCAACAACGGACTGATGAGATACCGGTACGCCGTGATCATAAGCAGCAGTGCCTTGGCACTAGCGCTTGCGCGACGATGTGCGCCGGGACTTTCCGTTTTTGCCATAAGCAGGACGTTTTAACCGAAACCAGAGGGCGTCAATCATCTCACGTATTTGCTGGTTGTCCAGTTCAGCCAATCCTGACCTGGCCAATATCACAAAATCCAGCGCATCGAGTTGATGACGATTGAGCCTGAATGATTCACGCACAATACGTCGAACACGATTGCGCTGAACCGCCAGCTTGATTTGCTTTTTGGGAATAACAAATCCAATCCTGGCCTGACCTGTTTCTCCAGGGCGAGCCAGAATTAATAGCTGGGGAGTGCTCCCACGTAGTTCTGTCTTATCGAACACATGCTTGAACTCATTCGGCTTCAGCAGCCGTGATTGTCGTGAAAAGCGAGTGTCAGACATGAAAATAGCAGGAGTTAGCTGACAAATCAGGCGCTCAGAGACTTACGGCCTTTGGCACGACGACGGGCCAGTACCTGACGACCATTCTTGGTAGCCATGCGAGCACGGAAGCCGTGAGTACGCTTGCGCTTCAATACGCTGGGTTGGAATGTACGTTTCATAGGACGTTCACCGGTTGAAAAATTTGAGTCGATTTTTAAAGGGCGGCAATTGTAGGGGAAAGCGCAAATCAAGGCAATGGTTACTGATTGAACAATTTGGATGACCGTAATTATTGTTATACATAAGTGTATTGTTTGATTGTGATGAAAATGTATAGAGAGAGTTCTATTGTTACTGTTATTAGACAAGACAAGTTCTGTGCATAACATTAGTAACATTTTGTTTTTAAAGGATTTTTTATAAATATAACACTGTTGATTTCACGTGCAGGAGCTGCGAAATGGCTGTGATCGAATTGTGGATAGTTTTTCAGTGGCTGTTCGGGGTGTTATTCACAGGATGTTCTTTGTGGATAGTTTTTTGAACTGTCATCAGGTTTTCCACAGGTTGTGTTTTGGGAATTCATTCTCATCAGGGTTGTGGATAACTCTTTTTCTCTGAGGTAGACTGTCGCCTTTCTTATAAAGACCGATTATTGAGGTGGCCGTGACCGCATTGTGGGAACAATGTCTCAGATCGCTTGAGCATGAATTGCCAGCGCAGCAATACAACACCTGGATTCGCCCTTTGCTGGCATCCGGTGAACAGCAGCGTCTGGTGTTGAGTGCGCCCAATCGTTTTGTGCGTGACTGGGTCAGAGACAAGTATCTGGAACGAATTCAGCAGATTCTGTCCGATTTGAACGGTGGGAGAATTACGCCTGTTGAACTGGTAGTGGGTGAATCACAGCCGATGTTCCGGCCATCCTCTGTGATTGGTAGCAGCAGTACCCGTACTGTGGCGGCTGCGGTACCGGCGCAAAATACCAGTTTTGCAGAAACCCGGGCACGACGGGAAGATCAGGATTTACCAGAGCGACAGCAAGAATTGCCAATCGTGGAGTCTTTACCTGTTGGAGCGCCGCGTACTCTGCCTGAGCGAGAGGTGCAGGTCGAAGGTGGTCTCAAGCATCGCAGCTTTCTGAATGCCTCGTTTACCTTTAAAAGCTTTGTGGAAGGCAAGTCGAATCAACTGGCCCACGCTGCAGCGCGCCAGGTGGCTGAAAATGCAGGCGGTTCCTACAACCCACTCTTTATATACGGTGGCGTTGGTCTGGGTAAAACGCATTTAATGCATGCTGTGGGGAATCATCTGCAAAGCATGAACCCGAATGCCAAAGTGTTGTATGTGCATTCAGAGCGTTTTGTTCAGGACATGGTCAAGGCACTGCAGTTGAATGCGATCAACGAATTCAAGCGCTTTTACCGCAGTCTGGATGCCTTACTGATCGACGATATCCAGTTTTTTGCAGGTAAAGAACGCTCTCAGGAAGAGTTTTTCCACACCTTCAACGCCTTGTTGGAAGGCGGTCAGCAGATGATTTTGACTTGCGACCGTTATCCCAAGGAAATTGATGGGTTGGAAGAGCGATTGAAATCCCGCTTTGGCTGGGGTTTGACCGTGGGTGTTGAGTCTCCGGAGCTGGAGACCCGCGTTGCCATTCTGATGAAAAAGGCCGAGCAGAGTAATATTGATCTGCCTGATGACGCCGCCTTCTTTCTGGCCCAGAGGATTCGCTCCAATGTTCGGGAGCTGGAAGGTGCATTGAAGCGCGTGATCGCCAATGCCCAGTTTACCGGCATGCAAATTAACCTGCCGTTTATTAAAGAATCGCTGAAAGACCTGCTGGCCCTGCAGGAACGCCAGGTAAGTATTGATAATATTCAGCGCACGGTCGCTGAATACTATAAAATGAAGGTTTCCGACTTGTCGTCCAAGCGACGGACACGTTCCATTGCCCGTCCACGGCAAATAGCCATGGCACTGAGCAAGGAATTGACCAATCATAGCCTGCCGGAAATCGGCGAGGCCTTTGGTGGCCGTGATCACACCACGGTTTTGCACGCGTGTCGGAAAGTGAAAGAATTGCAACAAGCAAATGCAGACGTTCTTGAAGATTACAAGAACCTGATGCGCCTGCTGACAACCTGATATCTGAGTGGAGCAACATGAAATTCGTTATTTCCAGGGAAGCCATTCTTCGCCCTCTGCAACTGGTGGCGGGTGTTGTTGAAAAACGGCACACCCTGCCCGTGGCTGCCAATATCCTGCTGGAAGTAAAAGGCCAGCAGCTGTCCTTGACAGGCACCGATCTGGAAATGGAATTGCTGGGTCGGGTGACGCTGGATCAGGTTGGTGAAGAAGGTGCGATTACCGTTCCAGGCAAAAAGTTGGTCGATATTTGTCGTTCATTGCCTGACGGTTCCGAAATTGAACTGGCACTGGAAAACCAGCGCGTTAATGTTCGTTCCGGTCGCAGCCGTTTTACCCTGTCGAGCTTGCCAGCCAGTGAGTTTCCAAACGTTGAAAGCATCGACAATGAAACCACGTTTGCAGTGCCTCAGGCTGCCTTGCGCGGTGCTATTGATCGCACCAGCTTTGCCATGGCACAGCAGGACGTTCGTTACTACCTGAATGGTATGTTGATGTCCGTGAACAGTGAAAAACTGCGCACGGTTGCAACCGATGGTCACCGTTTGGCTACCAGTGCCATTGCTGTTTCTGGCCCGGCTGACGAGCAGCAGATCATTCTGCCGCGCAAGGGCGTGCTGGAATTATCCAAGCTACTGACGGAAGGCGATGTCTCCGTCACGTTGGCCTTGAGCAACAATCACCTGCGTGCTCACACCGAGAACTTCACGTTTACCTCAAAACTGGTGGATGGAAAATTCCCGGATTACACCCGTGTGATTCCTCGCCATGGCGATAATGTCTTGCTGGCTGACCGCCACGAGTTACGTCAGGTCTTTACGCGAACGTCCATTCTCTCCAACGAGAAGTATCGCGGTGTGCGTCTGTTGCTGGATACCGACACCTTACGCGTGTTTGCCAGCAATCCGGATCAGGAAGAGGCAGAAGAACTGGTGATGGTGGAATATCAGGGCGAGGCACTGGAAATGGGCTTTAACGTTTCCTATCTGCAAGACGTCATGGGCGTGATTGAAACCGATCAGGTTAAAATGACGCTGTCTGACTCCAACAGCAGTGCGTTGCTGGAATCGTCCGAAGGCAGTGATTCTCTCTATGTCGTTATGCCCATGCGGCTCTAGTCACTGACGCATCTGTATGCCTATCCGACGCCTGTCGGCCAGAGGAATCCGGATTCTGGAGCCTCTGGTTTTGTACCCTCACCCCCGTGTTAATTTCATCTATGGGGACAACGGCTCCGGCAAGACCAGTGTGCTGGAGTCGATTCATTTGCTGTCCAGTGGTAAATCCTTTCGCACGCATCAGCTCAAGCATGTGTTGAATCGGGAATTGGATCGCCTGGAATTGTCGATAGACCTGGATGGCGATGATGGCGATTCCCTGTACAGTCTGCGCCTGAAAAACGGTGATCATCTGTTTCGTCTGAATGGCTCTGTTTTAAGCGCCCAGGCCGATGCGGCCAGTCGTTTACCGGTGCTGGTGATTGAACCCAATACCTTTCGGTTACTGTCCGGTTCTCCGGAAGAGCGTCGTCAGTTTATGGACTGGGGTGTTTTCCATGTGGAAGCTTCCTTTATTGAACAGTGGCGTACGTTCAGAAACCTGCTAAAGCAACGCAATGCGGTATTGAAGCAGAAAGAAGCAGAATGGCTGTCGATCTGGAACGACGGCTTTATTGAAGCGGCTGAAAAAATCGACGGTTATCGCCGTGATTATCTGACCCGTTTTAAACCAGCGTTTGATCAAACACTGAAACAACTGGACCCAAAACTGTCAGTGGGGTTGTCCTACTATCCGGGCTGGGACAAGCAGTTGTCCTTGGCTGAGGTACTGGAAAAGCAGGCTGAGCGTGAAATGCAGTTGGGTTTTACCCAATCTGGCCCACATCGTGCGGAAATACGCATCAAGTTTGAGAAGCAAAATGCGGCTGATGTGCTGTCGCGTGGACAGCAAAAAACCGTAGTTGCAGCACTCAAGCTGGCTCAGGGAATCCTGTTCAAGGAAAGCACAGGCAGCCCTCCCATTTATCTGGTCGATGATCTGGCTTCCGAGTTGGATAGCTGCCACCGCCTGGCTTTATGTCAGGTTCTTGAAGATTTAAAATGTCAGGTTTTTATTACCAGCATTGAAAAAGGTCAGGTACTGGATACCTGGCAACCTTCCGAATACAAAGTGTTTCACGTGGAACAGGGACAGATTTCTGAAGAATCTGCCTGATCCCGTAACACCACCGAATAAGGCCGCATGGCATCAAGAGGAACACTGAATGAGCGAGCAGAATTACGATTCGTCAAGTATTAAGGTACTGAAGGGGTTGGACGCTGTCCGCAAACGCCCTGGCATGTACATTGGTGATACGGACGATGGTACCGGCCTGCATCACATGGTGTTTGAGGTGGTTGATAACTCCATCGATGAAGCATTAGCAGGTCATTGTGATCAGGTGGATGTGGTGATTCACCCGGATAACTCCGTTTCTGTGAGCGACAACGGTCGTGGTATTCCAACCGAACTTCACCCGGAAGAAGGGGTGTCTGCTGCGGAAGTGATTCTGACCATCCTGCACGCGGGGGGTAAGTTTGATGACAACAGCTATAAGGTTTCCGGTGGTTTGCACGGTGTAGGTGTGTCGGTGGTGAACGCTTTGTCTGAAAAGCTCAAGCTGACGATTCGTCGTGGTGGCAAGCTGTATGAACAGGAATATACCCACGGCGTACCAGATTACCCACTCAAAGGTGTTGGAGTCTCTGAGTCCAGCGGCACCATGGTGACCTTCCTGCCATCGAAGGAAACGTTTACCAAAACAGAATTCAGCTATGACTACCTGGCCAAGCGCTTGCGTGAACTGTCTTTTCTGAACTCGGGTGTTCGCATTCACCTGAAAGACGAGCGTACGGACAAGGAAGATATTTTCGAATTTGAAGGTGGTTTGTCATCGTTTGTTACCTTCCTGAATGAAGGTAAAACCGCCCTGAATGATGTTTTCCATTTCAACGCCGAGCGTGAAGATGGCATTGCGGTGGAAGTCGCCATGCAATGGAACAACAGCTTCCAGGAAAATATTTTTTGTTACACCAACAATATTCCTCAGCGTGATGGCGGTGCTCACCTGGCTGGTTTCCGTGCCGCCCTGACTCGTACCCTGAACAGCTACATTAATCAGGAAGGTCTGGATAAAAAATCCAAAGTGGCCACAACCGGTGATGATGCTCGGGAAGGCCTAACCGCGATTATCTCGGTCAAGGTGCCCGATCCGAAATTCAGCTCGCAAACCAAGGACAAGCTGGTTTCCAGCGAAGTCAAACCGGCGGTTGAACAGGAAATGGGTCGATTGTTTTCTGATTATTTGCTGGAAAATCCACAGCAAGCCAAAGACCTGGTTGGCAAGATGATTGATGCGGCCCGCGCTCGTGAAGCGGCTCGCAAAGCCCGTGAAATGACCCGCCGCAAGGGCGCGCTGGATATTGCCGGTTTGCCGGGCAAGCTGGCGGACTGTCAGGAAAAAGATCCGGCACTGTCCGAAGTGTATCTGGTGGAGGGTGATTCTGCCGGGGGTTCCGCCAAGCAGGGACGTGATCGTCGTACGCAGGCGATTTTGCCGCTGAAAGGTAAAATTCTGAACGTCGAAAAAGCCCGTTTTGATAAAATGCTGTCGTCTGCTGAAGTTGGCACGCTGATCACGGCACTGGGCTGTGGCATTGGCCGGGAAGAGTACAACCCGGACAAGTTGCGTTATCACAGCATCATCATCATGACCGATGCGGACGTCGATGGTGCGCACATTCGTACGCTGTTGCTGACTTTCTTCTTCCGTCAAATGCCCGAATTGATCGAGCGTGGCCACGTGTATATTGCTCAGCCACCGCTGTACAAGATCAAGCGTGGCAAGCAAGAACAGTACATCAAGGACGAGGAAGAGCTGGAAAGCTATCTGACACACGTCGCGCTGGAAAAATCGGCGTTGTATCCATCTCCGGAAGCGCCTGCGATCACAGACACAGCCCTGGCAGAATTGGTAGCTGGCTATCGGGAAACCCAGGATGCCATTCGTCGACGCGGTAATCTGGTTCCCATCGATGTACTGCATGAAATGCTGAGCTTGCCAGCGCTGGAAACAGAAGATCTGACGAATGAAGCGGCGGTTCAGTCCTGGAGCCAACAATTGCAGGCACGACTGCCTGATGCCGGACGCTCCGGAAGCGTGTTCCACGTGGAACATCAGGAAGACCCGGAACGTGGTGGATACAATGTTCTGATTAACGTGGTTACCCACGGAATTGCCAAAGAGTATCTGCTGGATCAGGACTTCTTCAAAGGCGATGGTTACAAGAAAATTGCAACCATGGGACAAACATTGAGTGACACTTTGGAAGAAGGTGCTTTCATCAAGCGTGGCGAGCGTGTTCACGAGATTGAAGACTTCTGGGAAACCGTACAATGGTTGCTGAACGAAGCGCGTCGTGGCTTTACGATTCAGCGTTATAAAGGTCTGGGTGAAATGAACCCGGATCAGTTGTGGGAAACAACCATGGACCCGAATAGCCGCCGAATGCTGCAAGTCAGCATTGAAGATGCGGTCGGTGCCGACAAGATGTTCACAACCCTGATGGGGGATGATGTTGAGCCTCGTCGTCAGTTTATTGAGTCCAATGCTTTGAATGTGGCGAATCTGGATTTTTAATCCAGGCCGCATGAACACTGGCCCCGTCGAGTATTACTCGTCGGGGTTTTTTTATGCCAGCTATCCAGTACTGTGATGTGGATAACCGTTGTGGATATCTTTAATCCACAGTTTTTTGCACAGCCATTATATTATCCACTG
The DNA here is from genome assembly GCA_045430275.1 of Oceanobacter sp. Lineage (GTDB taxonomy): Bacteria > Pseudomonadota > Gammaproteobacteria > Pseudomonadales > Oceanobacteraceae > Oceanobacter. The sequence goes on from JAILXU010000003.1 coordinate 142,578, forward strand.
GCTTGTTTTTGGGTTGTGGATATCATTGGTTGAACCGAGTTATCCACAAATTTCTTGCGCTGCTGAAGTGCTGGAAGCTTCCGATTATAATAACAAGTTGTGTTCATCAGCCCGAGGCTCGACACCAATCCGATGCTCAGCTTCTGGACGGCACGACATCCATTTATCGACAGGAATGATTCATGATTATCAAACCACGAGTACGCGGTTTTATGTGTGTGACGACCCATCCAACCGGGTGCGAAGCAAACGTTAAAGAGCAGATCGACTACATCAAGTCCCAGGGCAACATCGATGATATGCCCAAGCGTGTGTTGGTGATCGGTTCTTCCACAGGTTACGGATTGGCTGCGCGTATTGCTGCGGCGTTTGGCGGCGGTGCGTCAACCTTGGGTGTTTTCTTTGAAAAAGAAGGCACTGATCGTAAGCCGGGAACTGCAGGCTGGTACAACTCGGCGGCTTTCCACAAGTTTGCCGAAGAAGATGGCTTGTACGCCAAGAGCATCAACGGTGATGCGTTCACTGATGAACTAAAGCAGAAAGCAATTGAGACCATTAAAGCGGACATGGGTCAGGTGGATCTGGTGATCTACAGTCTGGCGGCTCCTCGTCGTCAGCATCCTCGTACGGGTGAAATTCACAACTCCACGTTGAAGCCGATTGGTAAAGACGTGACCCTGATGGGCATCAACACCAATAAGTCCGAGATTCAGGAATTTACGCTGGAAGCCGCGTCTCAGGAAGACATCGACAACACCGTTGCTGTGATGGGTGGCGAAGATTGGCAGATGTGGATCGATGCACTCGATGAAGCCGGTGTTTTGGCCGATGGTGCCAAAACGTCCGCTTTCACTTACATCGGTGAGAAAGTGACCTGGGATCTGTACTGGGGTGGCACCATTGGTCGCGCCAAGCAGGATCTGGATGAGCGTGTTAAAGCAATCCGTGAAACGATGGCTGCCAAAGGCGGTGATGCACGCGTTTCTGTACTGAAAGCGGTTGTTACTCAGGCCAGTTCTGCGATTCCAATCATGCCCCTGTATCTGTCATTGCTGTTTAAAGTGATGAAGGAAGAGGGCACGCACGAAGGCTGTATCGAGCAGTTGTACCGCTTGTACTCTGAGTGTTTGTACACTGATACACCACGTCTGGACGATGAAGGCCGCGCTCGCGTTGATGAGTTGGAACTGAAGCCAGAAATTCAGAAAGCTGTCGAAGATGCATGGGACAGCATCACGACAGAAACGATTCCAACAGCGACCGACTTCGAAGGCTATCAGGCGGAGTTCCTGCGTTTGTTTGGCTTTGGAATTGACGGTGTGGATTACGATGCCGATGTTAATCCTGTGGTTGATATTGCGGGTATGGTTGAGTAATTCAATCAGAAAGGTTGATGTTCCACGTGGAACATTACGGGAGCCGAAGCAGTTTTGCTTCGGCTTTTTTGTGCCCGGAAGAAGTAGGGGAGAGTGTTCCACGTGGAACATTGGCAAAGTCGATGTGATGTTGGTGGCGTTGGTACTCAGAAGCAGAGTGTTCCACGTGGAACACTGAGGGTTACTAGCATCACAGCTTGGTGTATTACGCTGTCGCTAATACACCCTACATTTCAAAATCAACGGCAGTTGATAATTTGAAAGCTTTTTTAGATATGAGTGAGTCCCAAAAAGTTTTAGGGGACTGTACTCGACTGCCATGGAACCAAACTCCTTCTAGTGGTTTCTGCATTACACCAAACTCACTCTGAACATAATTGAGCAGGTCTTCAGCAGGATGATCATAGGCTTCAGAGATTTTTATCTCTCTCAATGTTTGGGATAGGTAGCTTGGTTCTACATTCAGGGACTGACTTAAAGATTTCAAAGCTGTGTCTTTTGTGGGGTTGTTTCTAAAACTACTTTGCTGATTGAAACTGAAAGCACTGATCACCCATCAGGCCAAGGTGTTGAATTACATAGGGACGGTCTACCACCTGTACGAGAAGAGAACTCGACATGGTTATGGCGTTGTATCAGTGATTAATTTAATTAAACTTCTTTAACGGTATAAAAAAAGCGGCTTCATCTGAAGCCGCTTTTTTGGAATGGTGACATGACGCTTTGTATCAGAAACGTTTGCCGCTGGTGTCGGCGTCTACGTATTCACCACTGAAAGGGGTTGCTGAAATGCGATCCACTTGTTCGTTGATCCAGTGTTCGACCTGATCATTCAGCTCGGCTGTTTTTAGGCCTTCTGATGAAATCGGTGCGCCGATGACCAGACGAATCACCCCTGGACGTTTTACCCAACTGGTGTTAGGCCAGCACTCACCGGAGTTATGCGCTACCGGGATCACAGGGACACCGGTACGAGTGGCCAGCATCGCGCCGCTCTTGGAAAACGCCTTGCGCTTGCCTGTCGGAATGCGGCTGCCTTCTGGAAATACCAGAACATGAATACCACGGTTCATGCGGTCTTCACCTTGCTGCATCACCTGCTTCAGCGCATTGGTCTTTTTGCTACGGTCGATAAAAATGGGCTGAATCAACTGCAGGCCCCAGCCAAAGAACGGCAGGTACGACAGCTCTTTCTTGACCACCTGAACGTGGGGTGCAATCACCGTGGGCAGCATCATGGTTTCCCAGGTGCTCTGATGTTTGCTCAGAATCACCACGCCTTTGGCGGGCTCTGTCGGAATGTTTTCAGTGCCTTCAATTTCGCAGCGAATGCCACAAATCCAGCGTAAGCCAAACAGCACCAGACGGCAGTAATACACCATCACGATGTAGTTGCGGGTGCGAATATCGGCAAATAAGGCAAACGGCAGACTGCCGATAAACCAGGTGCTGGTGACCAGAGCCAGCCAGAGGTAAAACATAATACTACGAAGCTGGTCGAGGGGCGTACTGTTCGATGGCGAAGAGGTACTGGACGGACGGGTGTTTGTCATAAATTTATTATCCGGGCCGATGGCCAGTCAGCATCAGTCTTGTTGTCCCAATGGGCGAGTAATGACTGTCTGACTGGTCGTACTGATCTCAATAACGGACAGTGTTTATACCACCGCTGATGTATTTGGGGTACCGATTGGATTCTTAGAACTGTTTCCAGAATGGCACCATAATGGAGCAAGCAAGGGCTTTCAGGAGCTTGAGGAAAGAAACTGCTCAACCCAGTCGGCCAGTGAATTCACCACCTGTGCGTTCGCCAGTGATGGATGCTGAGCCAGCTTGGGTTCGCTTTTCAGCCCTTTCCCTGTTCGTACCAGCACTGGCACACAGTTGCGAGCAATACCGGCTTCCAGGTCACGCAGAGAATCCCCAATCATGGGAGCACCTGCGGCAGAGACGCCCAGTGCCTGTTCAATCTGGTCAATCAATCCGGGCAATGGTTTGCGGCAGTCGCAGTTATCGTCCGGGCCATGAGGACACCAGGCGATGTGTGCGAAGGAGCCGCCCTCAGCTTCAACCAGTGCGGTCATTTTGGCGTGCATGGCATCGAGGTCATCCGATGAGAAATAACCCCGTGCGAGGCCGCTCTGGTTCGTCGCCACCGCGACCTGATAGCCTGCCTTGCACAAGCGTGCAATGGCTGCCGCGCTGCCGGGAATGGGAATCCATTCATCCACGCTTTTAACGTAGGCATCCGAATCCTGATTGATCACGCCATCGCGATCAAGAATAACAAGCGTGCTCATGGTAAGAGTTTCCAGAGAGGGAAATGAGAGGTATGAATCGGGTGTTAGAAGAAAATCTAACACCCGTTATCAGGCTGGAATCAGCTCTGAAGTACAGAAATATCTGCAATGGCCAGGAACAGTCCTTGCAGTTGCTTCAGCAATGCCAGGCGGTTGTTCTTAACCGCTTCATCATCGGCCATCACCATCACGTTATCGAAGAAGGCATCAACAACGTTGCGCAGGAACGCCAGTGCTCTGAGAGCACCTTCGTAATCGCCCTTGGCCAGTGACGGCTTGAGCAGATCCTGCATGCCAGCGACTTCGTCTGCCAGTGCTTTTTCTTCCATCTGTTGCAGCAGCTCGCGGTTCACGACCGGCTCCACCTGATCGCCGCCATTCTTGGCCAGAATGTTGGCAACCCGCTTATTGGCAGACGCCAGCGCTTCGGCGGCCTCCAGTGTGGAGAACAGGTGAACGGCTTGCACGCGGCGGTCGATATCCAGTGGGTTGGTCACGCCCAGCGCACGAACGGCCTGGAAAACGTCAGCCGGGATGTTCTCATCCTGATACCAGGCGGAGAAACGATCCAGCATGTATTCGACCAGCGTGGCTTTGGTGTCGGCGTTCAGTTCGGTGGCCCAGTCGTTTTCCAGTGCCCAGTCGATCAACTGGTGCAGGTCGATGTTGATCTGCTTTTCAACCAGAATACGCAGCACACCCAGCGATGCACGGCGCAACGCAAACGGGTCTTTGGAGCCGGTTGGCAGTTGGCCAATACCGAACAGGCCCACCAGCGAGTCGAGGCGGTCGGCCAGTGCGATGGCGGTGCCGGTCGCGGTGCTGGGCAGTTCGTCACCGGCAAAGGCAGGCATGTACTGCTCGATCATGGCCGCGCATACATCGGCATTTTCACCGTCGTGTTCCGCGTAGTACTTGCCCGCCAGACCCTGAAGGTCGGTGAACTCGTACACCATGTTGGTGACCAGATCGTTTTTGCACAGCTTGGCGGCGCGCTCAACAGATGGATTTCGAAGATTAATCAACGCGGCTGCTTGTTCTGTCGGAGTCACTGGTTCGATGAAATCAATTATTTTCTGGCCCAGTACCGAGATACGACGCGCCTTGTCAGCGATGGAACCCAGGCTGTTGACCCAGACCACGTTTTCCAGCTTCTCGAAGCGATTTTCCAGCGGCTGCTTGCGGTCGGTGTCCCAGAAGAACTTGGCGTCGGCCAAACGTGGGCGAATCACTTTCTCGTTACCGGAAATCACCTGCATCGGATCTTTCGATTCGATGTTGGAAACGGTGATGAAGTTGTTCAGCAACTGGCCGTCTTTCATGACGTGGAAGTATTTCTGGTGCTCTTTCATGGAAGACACCAGCGCTTCTGCCGGTACGGTCAGGAATTCTTCCTCGAAGGAACCGGCCAGCGCGACGGGCCATTCGTTCAGCGCGGTGACTTCTTCCAGCAGGTCGGCTTCGATCACGGCTTCGCCGCCCAGCTTTTCGCCTTCGGCTTTGACTTGCTCGGCGATCAGGTCGGAACGCTCCTGGAAGCGGGCCATCACGTAGGCGTTACGCAAGGTGCTTTCGTAGTCGGCTGGGGTGTTGATAGCGACTTCACCCGGCGCGTGGAAGCGGTGGCCACGGCTGGTATTGCCTGATGCCAGCCCCAAAATGTTGGCGTTCACGACTTCGTTGCCAAACAGCAGTACCAGCCACTGGGCCGGGCGCACAAATTCAATGCGGGAAGCACCCCAGCGCATGCGCTTTGGAATCGGCAGCTTGTCGAGGCTGTTCTGGATGATGGCAGGCAGCAGCTCGGCGGTGTTCTTGCCCGCGATGGTGCGCTCCAGCATCAGCTTGCCTGCGTTCTTGCCCGCCGATTCCGGGGCTTCTTTCAGGTCTTCGGCGTTGGCACCGGCACGGGCAGCAAAGCCCAGTGCGGCTTTGGTCAGGTTGCCGTCGGCGTCGTAGGCGATCTTGGCCGGTGGGCCGTACAGGGTTTCTTCCTGATCCGGTTGCTTCTCGGACAGCTCGGCAATGCGCACGGCCATACGGCGTGGGGCGGCAAAGATTTCGACCTGACCGAAGTCCAGTTTGGCGTCTTCCAGACCTTGCTGAATGCCAGAGGCAAAGGCTTCTGACAGGTTTTTCAGGGCCATCGGTGGCAGTTCTTCGGTGCCCAGTTCAACCAGAAAATCACGTGTGCTCATCAGTTGCTCTCCTGGGCTTTCTTCGCTTGTTTAGCCGCAGCCTTGGCGGCTTTTTCTGCTTCTTTGGCCTTGGCAGCCTGCCATTTGGCCAGCACTTCTTCACGGATGGTTTCGTCGGCCAGCGGGAAGCCTTTTTCGGCGCGGCTGTCGAAGTAAGCGTGTGCTACAGCACGGGCCAGAGTACGCACGCGCAGGATGTAACCCTGACGCTCGGTGACCGAGATGGCCGCACGGGCATCCAGCATGTTGAACGTGTGGGACGCTTTCAGAACCTGCTCATACGCAGGCAACGGCAGGTTGGCTTCGATCAGACGGTTGCAGTCTTTTTCGTACTGGTCGAACGCCTGGAACAGGAAGTCGACATCGGCGTATTCAAAGTTGTAGGTCGATTGCTCGACTTCGTTCTGATGGAACACGTCGCCGTAGGTCACGGCCTTACCGTCCGGGCCGTACGTCCAGACCAGGTCGTAGACGGAATCCACTTCTTGCAGGTACATGGCGATACGCTCAAGACCGTAGGTGATTTCACCCGTAACCGGATAGCATTCCAGACCACCGGCCTGCTGGAAGTAGGTGAACTGAGTCACTTCCATGCCGTTGAGCCAGACTTCCCAGCCCAGACCCCACGCGCCCAGCGTTGGAGATTCCCAGTTGTCTTCGACGAAACGGACATCGTGTACCAGTGTGTCGATACCCAATGCCTTGAGGGAGTCCAGATACTTTTCCTGGATGTCGATTGGATTGGGCTTCATCACCACCTGAAACTGATAGTAATGCTGCAGACGGTTCGGGTTTTCACCGTAGCGACCGTCCGTCGGACGACGGCTCGGCTGAACGTAAGCAGAGTTCCAGTTTTCCGGGCCAACAGCACGCAGGAAAGTATGAACGTGGAAGGTGCCTGCGCCGACTTCCAGATCCAGTGGTTGGTTAATGACGCAGCCCTGCTCGGACCAGTATTCCTGCAGGGCGGCAATCAGGCCCTGAAAGGTTTTGATGTTATGGCGACTCTGACTCACAGCGGATAACCCTTATCAGCGGCGCGTCCTCAGCAGACGGGCCTGTCTGGATAGCTAAAAAATAAAAAGACGCCGGATTATAACAATGCCGGGCTGTGATAACAGTGGCCCAACGCAGGCGAATAGACGGGAGCGGATCAAGACAGGCAGGCACCGGGATTCCGGCACCTTGAGAGTGGGGTAAAAAACGATCAGGCCTGGGGAATGCAGAGACAGACTTCTGCGCCGCCTTTAGGCAGGTTGTTGCAACTGACGGTGCCGGGATTCTGATCCTGGCTGTGATGCTCGGCGATCAGATCCACCAGATACAATCCGAGACCGCTGCCGCCGGTTTTGGTGGTGATTGTTTCGCCATTCAGAACACTCTGATCAAAGCCGTGACCGTTGTCGGCAACGTGAATCAGCAAGGCTTTGCCGCTGTCCTGTTGGGTTTCTTCAGCTCGAATCTTGATGCGGGTTGAGCCAGCCTGAGCACTGTTGGTGATCAGAATGGTCAGAGCCAGTTGCAGCAGGTCGTCGTTATAGACGCACTGAATGGTCTCGGCAATATCGTTGACGAACTTGATGTTCGGAAACTGGATTTGCATCGACTCAATGGCGTCCAGCACGGTGTCGTGTGGCCAGGCGTCGTCGAGTGGGAAGTCGACGGCCTTTTCCAGTCGAAACAGCGTCATCATCTGCATGGCGTCGTTCTGCAGACGGTTGGTATTTTGTACGATTGGCTTCAGCAAATGATGGTACTGAGCGGGAATCTGTTGCATGGCATCCAGCTCGCAGACCTGCAAGGTTTGCAGCTGGTTTTTCAGGTCGTGGATAACGGCACCTACCATGTAGTCAAATTTCATCGGGCCTGGCTCCTGTAGAGCAGTAAACGGTATGAACAAGCGCCTTTTGGGCGCGCGCTATTTTATGCTGTTCCATAAATTTTAGACACCCGTTTAAATACCTGCCGGGAACTTGTTCCGTTTACAGAGTGTTCCACAAGGGTTTGCTCGTGCTGGAGACGCGCGGGTACACTGGCGCGCTGGTGGCTGAATGGCCAAATTTCTTTTGTTTCCTGTCAGGGTGTTGCTGTGAAAACTCTATCCGGATTGTTGATCATCGGGCTGATTCGCCTGATGTCGTTACTGCCGCTGTCGTGGGCACAGGCATTTGGACGTTTGTTGGGAACACTGCTGGGACTGTATCGCAACCGCTCGCGGGAAGTTGCGCGGGTGAATCTCAACATGGTGTACCCGGACATGCCGGAGCCGCAGCGTCAGGCATTGCTAAAAGAAACCCTGCGCCAGAACGGCATGGTCGCTGCCGAAATGGGCACCTTCTGGGGCCGTAGCCCGGAGCGCTGCCTGTCGTTGATTCGTCAGGTACACAACCCGGAACTGCTGCAAGAAGCCGTTGCCAGCGACCAGGGCTTGCTGGTGCTGGCTCCGCACATTGGCAACTGGGAACTGCTGAATACCTACCTGATGGCGCACACCCAGATGACCATCATGTACAAACCGGCCAAGAATCCGGTGTTCGATCAATGGATGCGCCAGCGTCGGGAGTCCAGCGGCTCGAAACTGGTGCCGACCACCGCCGGTGGTGTACGCAGTTTGTTCAAGACGCTGCAACGCGGTGAGACCGCCGGATTTCTGCCCGATCAGGAGCCGGAACGACGCAGCGGCGTGATGGTGCCCTTTATGGACGTACCGACCCTGACGCCGCGCATGCCCTTTGAGTTGCTGCAACGCACCAAAGCGAAAGCTCTGATGGTGTTTGCGGTACGCCTGCCCAACAGTGCCGGATTTGATATTCACCTGATGGAACCGGACGCAGACATCTACAGCAGCGACCCGATGATTGCCAGCGAAGCCCTGAACCGCAGCGTGGAGCGCGTGGTGGCCACGGCTTCCGAGCAATATCAATGGACGTACAAACGCTTCAAGCGTCAACCCGACGGTGTAAGCAACCCCTACCGGGTGGCTGGGGTGCCGTAGGGTGGGAAGCTGATCAGCTGCGCCAGAATGCCGGGCTGATCAGTACCAGCAAGGTGAAGATTTCCAGACGCCCCAGCAGCATGGTGAACGACAGAATCCACTTGGCGGCGTCGGTGATGTTACCGTAGTGCGCTGCAACGTCGCCCAGACCGGGGCCGAGGTTATTCAGGCAGGCACCCACTGCAGAGAACGCGGTGACGTGATCCATGCCGGTGGCCAACAGCATGATCATCATGGTCATGTAGGTGAGCACGTACAGAGCGAAAAACCCCCAGACTGCATCCAGCACCCGTTCGGCCACCGGTGCGCCACCGATTTTGACCGGAATAATGGCGTTGGGGTGAACCAGACGTGTGATCTCGCGCCAGCCTTGCTTGAAGATCAGCAGTACTCGAATCACCTTCATGCCGCCGCCGGTGGAACCAGCACAACCCCCGATAAACGCCATCATAAACAGCAGCACCGGCAGGAAGATGGGCCAGACCGAGAAGTCGGCGGTGCCAAAGCCGGTGGTGGTGGCAATGGAAACGGCCTCAAAGACGCCATAGCGAATGGAGTCGGGCAGGCTGTAGGTTTCGGTCAGCCACAGTGCTGGTACGGTTAGCACGATGCCGCCAATCATCACCGAGAAGAAGAACTTCAGCTCGGAATCCCGGAAGTAATGCAGGATCGAGTTGTAGCGCCAGGCGTAGAAATGCAGGGCAAAGTTGAGTGAGGAAATCAGCATAAAGAAGACCGCAATGGTCTCGATGGTGGCGCTGTCGAAGTAGCCCAACGAGGCATCGTGGGTGGAGAAGCCACCAATTGCAACGGTCGCAAAACTGTGGCCGATGGCATCAAACACCGACATTCCGGCAAACCAGTAGCCACCGGCACAGATGATGGTCAGGCCGAGGTAGATGTACCACAACGCTTTGGCTGTCTCGGTGATGCGGGGCGTCAGCTTGGAGTCTTTCAGTGGCCCCGGTGTTTCTGCCCGGAACAGCTGCATGCCGCCAATGCCGAGCATCGGCAGTACCGCTACCGCCAGCACGATAATCCCCATGCCGCCGAGCCACTGCAGTTGCTGGCGATACCAGAGAATGCTTTCGGGCAGGTCATCCAGCCCGGTCATGATGGTGGCCCCGGTGGTTGTCCAGCCTGACAGCGATTCAAAGAAGGCGTCGGTAAAACTCAGGTTGGGGCTGTCCGAGAGCATAAAAGGGATCGACCCTGACAGCGCCAGCACCAGCCAGAACAGCACGGTGATGACAAAACCATCGCGGGTGCGAAGGTCGGCACGAACCCGGCGCACTGGCAGCCAGATCAGCAAGCCAATGCCAAACGTCAGCCCCAGCGCCGCGCCAAAGGCGGGCAGGGCACCGTCGCTGTAAATCAGGGAAACCAGTATGGGCGGCAACATGGTCATGCTGAACAGCATCAGAAAAATGCCCAGTACGCGGGCAATTACAGTGGTATGCATGCAGTTATCCTGTGCCTCAGAAGAAACCAAGTCCGACCTGGAACAGGCGCTCGACATCAGCGATGTGGCGCTTGTCCATCACAAACAGAATCACGTGGTCGTCGGATTCAACCACCACTTCGGAAGTGGCCATGATCACTTCATTACCACGCACGATGGCACCGATGGTGGTGCCGGGCGGTAGCTGGATTTCCTTGATCGCGCGGCCCACCACGCGGGAAGAAATCTTGTCACCATGGGCGATGGCTTCAATGGCTTCGGCTGCACCGCGTCGCAGAGAGTGAACATTTACTACGTCGCCGCGCCGGACATGTGTGAGCAGGCTGCCAATGGTGGCCTGTTGTGGCGAGATAGCGACATCAATGCTGCCACCCTGCACCAGATCGACGTAGGCGGCCTTGTTAATCAGCGTCATCACCTTGCGGGCACCAAGTCGTTTAGCCAGCAGCGAGGACATGACATTAACCTCATCATCGTTGGTCAGGGCGCAGAAGACATCGGTATTTTCGATGTTCTCTTCTTCCAGCAAGGCTTTGTCGGTGGCGCTGCCCAGCAGCACCACGGTCTTGTCGAGGTTCTCACTCAGGAAGCGGGCACGTTCAGGGTTGTGTTCCAGCAGCTTGATCTGGTAAGTGCGTTCCAGTGCCTTGGCCAGTCGATAGCCAATATTGCCACCACCGGCAATGATGATGCGCTTGTAGGAATCCTCAGCCCGGCGCAACTCGGCCATGACCTTGCGGATATGGGTATTGGCGGCGATAAAGAAGACTTCGTCGTCGGCTTCAATAATGGTGTCGCCTTTTGGTTCAATGGCCTTGCCTCGACGGAACACGGCGGCTACACGGGTATCCACATCGGGGCGGTGATTCTTGAGCTGCTGAATGGCCTGGCCAACCAGTGGCCCGCCATAGTAAGCCCGTACCGCCACCAGTTGAACGCGCTCATCGGCGAAGTCGAGTACCTGTAGGGCACCGGGATATTCCAGCAAGCGGCGCACGTAGTTGGTGACCACTTGCTCTGGCGAAATAAGCACGTCAATGGGAAAGGAGTCGACCCGGAACAACTCGGGTTGCTTGAGGTAGGCAGCGGAACGAATGCGGCTGATTTTGGTGGGCGTACGAAACAGGCTGTAGGCAATCTGACAGGCCACCATATTGGTTTCGTCGGAATTGGTGACGGCCACCAGCATATCGGCGTCATCGGCACCGGCCTGACGCAAGACTTGTGGATAAGAACCCTGACCAATCACCGTTTTGATATCAATCCGGTCTTGCAGCTCGCGCAGCCGGGCCTGATCGGTATCCACTACGGTAATGTCGTTCTGTTCAACCGCCAGGTTCTCGGCCAACGTGCCGCCGACCTGACCAGCGCCCAGAATAATGATCTTCATCTCGAAGCACCTCCCTGGTCAGTCACCTGACGGGTCACTGACTCTCCTCCGAATGTTTGGTTAACAGGGCATAGTAGAACCCGTCGTGACCATCAATGGTTGGCAATAACTGTACACCGGTCTCGGCGACATTGCCTGCCACGGCCAGTGTTTGCGACCGGGCGTCGGGGTGTTGCTGCAGAAAGTGCTCAATTTGCTGGCTGTTTTCTGCAGGCAAGACCGAGCACGTTGCGTAGAGCAATCGGCCACCGGGTTTCAGCATCGACCAGCATTGGCTCAGAATCTGTTGTTGCAACTCGGCCAGAGCCGCAATGTCTTCGCGCCGACGCAGTAGCTTGATGTCCGGATGGCGTCGAATCACGCCCGTCGCAGAGCATGGCGCATCCAGCAGAATGGCGTCAAAGGGTTCGCTATCCCACCATTGGCCGGGTTGACTGGCGTCAGCTTCCACGACATGCGCTTGCAGCTTCAGGCGGGCGAGGTTTTCGTGAATGCGTGGAATGCGTTTGGCTTCCAGTTCGACAGCGGTCAGGTCAATGTCGGCTTGTTCGGCCAAATGACAGGTTTTGCCACCGGGAGCAGCGCAGGCATCGAGGATGCGCTCACCGGATTGAGGAGCCAATAGCTCGGCGGCCAGTTGGGCGGCTTCGTCCTGAACGCTGCAACTGCCGTCTGCAAAGCCGGGCAGTTCGGTGACGTTTTGGCTTTCAAGTAAGTACACACTTTGCTGTGACAGCTCACCCTGGCGATACCCGACACCTGCCCGCTGCAGTTTTTCCTGATAATCCTGGCGTGTTTGCTGACGAGCGTTGTTGCGCAGGCACAGCGGCGCAGGCTGGTTGTTGGCCTCCAGAATCTGTGGCCATTGATCAGGCCAGGCGCTGGTGAGCATCTTGACCAGCCACTTGGGGTGGCTGGTGGCGGTGACAGGGTTGTTGCTCAGTGGTGCCAGCAAGGTTTCCTGTTCGCGCAGGTAACGGCGCAGACAGGCATTGATGATGCTGCGGCGATTGCCAAAGCCGAGCGCATCGGTGGCTTCAACCGTGGCATGCACTGCCGCGTGGGCTGATTTTTGCTGGATCTCCAGTTGGTACAGACCCACGATCAACAACGAATGCAGCACTTCGCTGTTGCCGTCGAACGGTTGGTCTAACAACATTTTGGCGATGGCGTTCAGGCGTTGCCAGTAGCGACAACTGCCCAGCAACAGATCACGCAGAAAGCCATGCTCACCGGGATCGACGGGGCGTTCCAGCTCGGACAGCAGCGTATTCAGCGATTGGCCCTGAGTGACTTTCATCAGCCCCAGTGCCGCCTGGGCACGTGGGTTGTCGCTGGAGTTGGGACGGGTGCTGCGTTGTTGCCAGATAGTGCTCAAGAGTGTGCCTCGGCAGGGTCAAATTGCTGTCCAGAGATAAAGCGGTCGGGTTGGCCATTCAGAATATCGCGTACGGCCATGGCTTTTTTACCCGGTAACTGAATGCGTGTCAGTCGAAGTGATTGGTCACTGCAAGCAACGTCCAGGCCGTCAGGTGAAACCGCCAGTACGGTGCCAGGAGCAGTATCTGGCGACGCACTGGATGGGAGCAACTGCGCTTCCAGCACACGAATGCGATCCCCTTTCATGGCGGCAGCGGCCACCGGGAACGGATTGAAGGCGCGAATACGGCGCTCCAGCGTGGCCGCAGGCAGCGTCCAGTCGAGCCAGGATTCGTGCTTGAGCAGCTTGTGGGCGTAGTTGGCGAGGCTGTCGTCCTGCACTTCTGGCTCCAGCTTGCCTTGCTCCAGCAAATCCAGTGTGGCCAGCAGTGCGTCCGGGCCTTGTGCCGCCAGACGGTCGTGCAGGCTGCCGCCAGTTTCGTCGGCGTTCAGAGGCAGGTGAGTCTTGTAGAGCATGTCACCGGTATCCAGACCCGCGTTCATCTGCATGATGGTGATGCCGGTTTCGGTGTCACCGGCTTCGATGCAGCGCTGAATCGGTGCTGCGCCGCGCCAGCGTGGCAGCAGTGAACCATGAACATTCAGACAGCCGTGTTTGGGCGTGTCCAATACGCTCTGAGGCAGCAGCAGGCCGTAAGCGACCACGATCATCACATCGGCATTGAGCGCTGCGAGGGCCTGAACGTCGGCGTCGTCCTTGAAGTTCAGCGGTTGATAGACCGGAATCTCATGCTCCAGAGCGACTTTCTTGACGTCACTGGCTTGCAGCTTTTTGCCCCGGCCCGCCGGGCGGTCTGGCTGAGTGTAGGCGGCAATGACGTTATGCCCGGATGCCACCAGTGTCTGCAAATGGATGGCGGCAAACTCCGGGGTTCCGGCAAAGACGATGTTCAGAGCCATCAGCGTTGCCCCTGCTTGGCTTCCAGCTTGTGCTTTTTGACCAGCTTGTCCTTGATGCGCTTGCGCTTGAAGGCAGACACGTAGTCCACCATCAGCTTGCCGTCCAGATGATCCAGTTCATGCTGAATGCAGACGGCCAGCAGACCCCGGCACTCCAGCTCGAAGGGCTGACCGTCTTTATCCAGTGCCTTGACCAGACAATGCTCGATGCGGGTCACGTCTTCGTAAAAACCGGGCACCGACAGACAGCCTTCCTGCATGGTTTCCGGTTCGCCGTCGAGAACGTCGACCGTCGGGTTGATAAACACCAGCGGCTCTGACTTGTCTTCACTGACATCTATGGTAATGATGCGCTCGTGAATGTTCACCTGAGTGGCTGCGAGGCCGATTCCGGGCGCTTCGTACATGGTTTCGAACATGTCGGCAACAATGGTGCGAACCCGTTCATCAACTGTTTCGACCGGTTTCGCTACAGTACGGAGTTGCGGGTCGGGAAATTCCAAGATATCCAGTATGGCCATAGATCTGCTGTACTTATAGAACAAATGAGTGGTGGCTTGTTAATATAAAAGCCGCTGTTTTTGGCTGCGCTCTGATGGGTTGGTTTCAATGACATCAGAATGTGGCGGTATATTCAGAGCGTCCTGTGATTGAACGCGCCGCGTGAAACCAGATCGTTCGTACGCAATCCGCAATGTCGGAATAATAAAGGGAATAGAGGATGAGCAAAACCTTCAAGCGCCTGCTGATTACCGGGCTGTTCGTGCTGTCGGCCAAGGTCAGCGCCCTGACGTTGTTGCCGGACGCGCCGGAACAGTACGTTGTCAAGAAAGGCGATACCCTTTGGGCCATCTCCGAACGGTTCACCAGTAACCCCTGGCAATGGCCGGAAATCTGGTACATCAATGAACAGATTGATAACCCGCACCTGATTTTCCCCGGCGATGTGCTGGGCCTGATGCAGATTGATGGCCAGACCCGTGTGGGCGTGGTTCGTCGTGGTGTGGCCAGCCGTACCATCAAGCTGAGTCCGGGGCTGGTGAAGCTGCAACCGGTTGCCCGTATCGAACCGATTGAATCGGCGATTCCGGCCATTCCGGTGGGGGCAATTCAGGGCTTCCTGCGTGATCACCGGGTCGTGACCCAGGAAGATATTCAGGATGCCCCTCGCATTCTGTCCGGTGATGACAACCATCTGGTGATGGGGGCGGGCAGCCGTGTGTACGCACGCGGTAATTTTGATGATCGTACCTCCGCCGCCTATGGCATTTTCCGTCGCAGTCAGTTGTACACCGACCCGGAAACCGATGAGGTGCTGGGGCTGGAAGCGCTGGACATCGGTCTGGCACGGGTAGAATCCCTGGAAGGGGACATTGCGACCATGAGTCTGGAACGTACCAACCAGCAGGTTGTGATTGGTGATTTGCTGCTGCCAACCGAAGATCGGGATCTGGTAACGCAATTCTTCCCTAAAAGCCCCAAGCGCAAAATGGAAGGCCGCATTCTGGCGGTGTCCGGTGGTGTGACTCAGGTCGGCCAGTTTGATGTGGTGGTGATCAACCGGGGCGAGCGCGATTATCTGGAACCCGGTGACGTGCTGGTGATCAAGAAAATGGGTGCGGTAGTGTACGACCGCATCGCGGGTGAAAAAGTACGTCTGCCGGAAGAGCGGGCGGGCACCATGATGATTTTCCGTACCTTCGGCAAACTGTCTTATGCGCTGGTCATGCGTGCGACGCGTGCGTTGCGTGTGGGGGACAAGTTCGAGTCGCCTTAGTATTAGTACAACGTGGAGTACAGATTCAGTACAGGTGTAGTACAAAGTGTAGTACGGAGCTGGTACAGCATCTGTCCAGAATTAGCTCTGGCCCGATTATGAATCGGGCATGGATTAACACAAAAACCGAAAGAGCGTCTGCTCTCTCACACGGATGGATTCAAGCTTATGGAAGAGCTGCTGTTCGCCTGGTGGCGACTCAAACGATTGCCCGGCGTGGGCAATATCACCCTCAATCAGTTGCGTCAGCAACTGTCCTCCCCTTCTGAATTACTGCAACTGGGCGCTGATCAACTGCTGTCATTGGGCCTGAAGACCGAACTGGCCGAGCGCTGGGAGCAAGAAACTGGTTCAGACCCAACGTTTGATCACTTGCTGCACTGGTCTGCTCAGCCCGATCAGGGCATCTTGCTGGCGGGCACCGACGGCTTTCCAGATGCTCTGGCTGTGCTGGATGATGCCCCGACCTTTCTGTGGTGGCGAGGATTGCTGGATACACTGGAATACCCGGCCATTGCCATGGTGGGCAGCCGTAATCCCAGTCCGTACGGCCGGGAATGGGCAACCCAATGTGCCGCTGATCTGGCCAAAGCCGGTTACTGTGTGGCCAGCGGTCTGGCAATTGGAATTGATGGCGCAGCGCACCGGGGCGCATTGCAGCAAGGTCGCACTCTGGCGGTACTGGGTTCGGGCATTGATGTGGTGTACCCCAAACGTCACGGCGGTTTGATGAACGAGATTGCATCCAACGGCTTGCTGTTGTCAGAATTTCCGTTAGGCACCGAACCTCGGGCACCGCACTTTCCGGCCCGTAATCGCATTGTCAGTGGCTTGTGCCGAGCCGTGGTTGTTGTGGAAGCCGGGTTGCCCAGTGGCTCGCTGATCACCGCCAAACTGGCGGCTGAGCAAGGCCGCGACGTCATGGCGTTACCGGGCATGATCAGCAATCCGCTCAGTCGCGGCTGCCACCAGTTGATTCGTGACGGGGCGGTGCTGGTGGAGTCGGCAGAGCAGGTACTGCAGGAAATCGAGGGCTTTCAACTGGCACCGCCGCCGCAGCGAGTGATGGGCCGGGGCACCTCGGGCACACGTCAGCGTTCGGTTGCTACGGCTCAAGTGGCCACGCCTGCCCCAAAACCGACCGCTTCCGGCAAGGTGCCGAGTCCGGTGGAGCAGATCGACTTCAACACCACCAGCGTCGATGTCATTGCGATCCGCTCCGGCATGGCAATTACCGATTTACTGGTGAGCTTGCTGGAGCTGGAAATGGACGGCTGGGTCAGCAAGGAGCCGGGAGGCTATCGACGCCTGCGCTGAGTGATCATTCGCCCGGAGCGTGATCCAGCTCGGCTTCCGGCCGGGTTCACTTGTTGCAACGCGGCGCTTGGGGTACCGTTCCGGCGATACTTGCCGCAAGAGACTTCTGCCATGTCCCGATCGCAATGGCACATTATGCAGGCCGCTCGTTACGTCCGTCAGGGCGGCGTGATTGCCTACCCAACCGAAGCCGTCTGGGGAATTGGCTGTGACCCGGCCAATGACGACGCGATTCAACGCATTCTGGCACTCAAATCCCGTCCGGCTCACAAAGGGCTGGTGGTGGTGGCTGCCGATTTATCGCAACTGGACGACTGGCTGTTGCCGCTGAACGCCGATGATCTGGCCCAGATTGAGCCGACCTGGCCGGGGCCAGTGAGCTGGGTGCTGCCGTGCAAACCCGAAGTCAGTCCGCTGCTGCGTGGCCAGCACAGCTCGCTGGCGGTACGCATCACTGATCATCCGCTGGTACAGGCGTTGTGTCAGGAAGTCGGGCCACTGGTATCGACATCGGCTAACCCGGCAGGCAAGGAACCGGCTCGTACACCGTTGCGGGTACGACAGTATTTCCGTGATCAACTGGACGCCATAGTACCGGGCCAACTGGGTGGTAACTCCCAGCCCTCACAAATTCGCACACTCGATGGCCAGCGCCTGCGCTAACCCGTTAAGGAATCAATATGACTCAAACCTCGATCCATATCGACGCCGTCAAGGCGTACCTGCTCGATCTGCAAGATCGCATTTGTGCCGCGCTGGAAGCCCAGGACGGTCAGGCCCGTTTTCAGGAAGACGCCTGGGAGCGCGATCCCAACCCCGCTAACAACAGCGACAGCCCTCTGAGGTTGACCGGCGGTGGTCGCACCCGCGTGATTGCCGATGGGGCCGTGATTGAAAAAGGCGGTGTCAATTTCTCACACGTTCGTGGTGAGCAACTGCCCGCATCGGCGACAGCCAACCGCCCGGAACTGGCGGGACGCAGCTTTCAGGCGCTGGGCGTGTCGCTGGTGATTCATCCACACAACCCGTATGTGCCGACGTCCCACGCCAATGTGCGCTTGTTCGTGGCGGAAAAAGAAGGCGAGGAGCCGGTCTGGTGGTTTGGCGGCGGCTTTGATCTGACGCCGTTCTACCCGTACGAAGAAGACGTGATTCATTGGCATCAGACCGCCAAGGATTTGTGTCGCCCGTTTGGTGAGTCGGTGTTTGCCGAGCACAAGAAATGGTGCGATGACTACTTCTTCCTCAAGCATCGCAACGAAAACCGTGGCGTTGGCGGCCTGTTTTTCGATGATCTTAATCGCTGGGACGGTGAGCTGGATTTCGAGAAGAGCTTTGCTTACATGCAGGCGGTGGGTAACGGCTATATCGATGCCTACGTGCCGATTGTGGCGCGTCGCAAGGACGAGGAATACGGCGAGCAGGAGCGTAAGTTCCAGTGCTACCGCCGTGGCCGCTACGTCGAATTTAACCTGGTCTTTGACCGTGGCACCATCTTTGGCCTGCAAACCGGTGGTCGTACCGAATCCATCCTGATGTCGCTGCCGCCGATTGTGCACTGGGACTACGACTGGAACCCTGAAGCCGGTTCCGCCGAAGCACGCCTGACCGAAGCATTCCTGCCGCACCGGGATTGGGTCAGCCCAACCTACGACGACTGAACCGGGAGAAACAGACATGACCGTGGATCGTTATGCCGTTGTTGGCAACCCGATAGAACACAGCAAATCGCCGCTGATTCATGCGGCATTTGCCGCCCAGACCGGCGACAACGTCGAATACACCCGCTTGCTGGCACCGCTGGATGGCTTTGTCGAAACTGCACAGCAGTTCTTTGCTGAGGGTGGTCGTGGCCTGAACATCACCGTGCCCTTCAAGGAAGAAGCCTGGCAGTTGGCCGATGAACTGACCGAGCGCGCCCAGCGTGCCGGAGCGGTGAACACCCTGAAAAAACAGCCGGACGGACGTGTGTTAGGCGATAACACCGACGGTGCCGGACTGGTCGGAGACCTGCTTAATCAGGGCGTTGCGCTGGCTGGCCAACGCATTCTGGTGGTGGGAGCGGGCGGTGCCGTGCGTGGTATTTTGCAACCGCTGCTGGCTCAAAACCCGGCTCAAGTCGTGATCACCAACCGCACGTTCAGCAAAGCGGAAACACTGGCCAACCTGTTTACTGATATGGGCAGCGTTCAGGCGGTCGAGATGGCTCACCTTGATCAGCAAGAGGCGTTTGATGTGATCATCAACGGCACCTCAGCCAGCCTCAGTGGCGAACTGCCGCCGCTGCCAGCCAACCTAGTGGCAGCCAGCACGGCTTGCTACGACATGATGTACGGCAACGACATCACCGTCTTTAACCGCTGGGCACAACAGTACGGCGCAGCCCAGACCATTGATGGTTTGGGAATGCTGGTGGGACAAGCGGCGGAATCCTACCGACTGTGGCGTGGACGCCTGCCGGAAGTGGCGGGAGTGATGGAAGCGATGCGGGGATAAGCCGCAGGGAAACAGCCCGGCAAGAGCCGGGCTATTGATCGAACAGTCACCGCAGATCAGTCAGCCTGATAAGCGATTTCGTCCATGGAGCCAGGAATCGTCCAGCCTTTCCACCAGACATTCTGAATGGTCGCAGATGGTGCGACAGCACCCTGATAGTCGGTATTATCAAAGGCAAATCCAGAACCGTTATCGACAACGTTCCAGTCGCTTACGATTGACAGAGAGCCAGAGTTATAGGCACCTGTAGTACCAAGTTCCAGATCTTCAACGTGCGCCTGGCCAGTTTCAGTAATCATACCATTGGATGATTCCACGAAGGTATCGCACGTCGATGACATATTGGTAATCGTCAAGTTACTGATATTTTCAGCATCCGGGCCGGTGGCCCTAGCGCAAGTTGCATAATGATCACCGACAATAACAGAATTATTAATGACAACATTGGATGCACCCTGAATAGCAATGGCTTGTCCGCTACTGCCATCAATATTATTATCGCCGTCAGTACTATCGTTCAGGAATGTGATATTGGCAGCAGCAACATCCGTTTCTGAAACGTATTGATAAATACGACCAAGGCCTACAAGCAGTCCAGTATTATTGGATCCATTCAGGTATTGGGAGTTGATAATAGCGTGTTGGGTGTTGCCTTTATAACCGTGTCCAAACAGTAATCCAAGGCTATCGGTTCTGGTGATCATATGATTCAGATTGATGGTGCCTCCGCGAATAATGCTGCCATGGAAAAAGTCTTCAATCTGGACATAGGAAATATCCGTATTGTATCCGGTGGCCAGAAGCGCTAATCCTGTACGGGTCGTATCGTTACTGGCATAAGGCCAAGCACCGCCGGAGAGAGTAACGTACTTCATGACACCACTGCCGTCTGCGGCATCGTCGCCACCAAACAGACTTTGATTTGAAAAAGATTCAACGATATTGCAGGGAGCCGGGCCATCGGAACAAGGGCCTTGGTCTGCATCCAGATAGTAAGGTGCGAAGCCTTCCAGCACGATGCCATTCCAGGAAGTGCTTGGGTCCCATGACGAGAAGCGGATTGGTGCTTCTTTGGTGCCTTCAGCCATCAGTTTGGAACCACGGGTAATACGCAAGCGGGTTTCTGCGTTGACCTTGATTTTTGTGCCTGGCTCAATCGTCAGCGTCACGCCATTGTTTTTGACATCAGCAACTTCGACATCAGACAGCAGAAAGCGATCACCATCACCCACAATCACATCGTCGGTGATTACCCAAAGTTTGTCGGCGGTCAGGGTGAAATCTTCCTCGATGCGACCAGAGAGTGAGCAGACATCGTTATCCGCACATTCTGCAAAGGTTTCGGCAATGGTCGTGGTGTTATTGCAGAGGTAGTCCGTATCGGTAATTTCACTGGCATCCAGCGTATCGGATGAATTGCTATCCGGGCCGACATCAATACGGGCACCACCGTTGGCACAGTGCTCACTGGCAGGCTCTTCGGTGACTTTAATCAGGCTGATAATGGATACGCCATCTTGACCATTGGTGCCATCTTTGCCGTCAGCACCGTCTTTACCATCAGCACCGTCAGCACCATTTTGCCCATCAATACCGTTGGTTCCGTTGGTGCCATGGCAAACGCTCTGGGTGTTATCGATTTCATCGGTGTCGAGTACGCCATTGCCGTTTTCATCAATACCCACCGCGACATCAATACCACCATTGGGACAGGTGTCATTGGCGGCAAAAGCCTGAGTGGAGGTAACGGTTGAGACGCTGCGTGCCGAGGGTGAATCGGACGTTGAATCGGACGAGCCAGAACTGTCACCGCCGCAGGCTGTCAGGCTGGATGCAAGAATGGCGGTGAGTAAAAGATTCTTCTTCATGGAATATCCCCATTTCCGTGTATGTATCCCTGGACTTCTTTGTTCACCTTCATGGCGTTCCAAGACTTCAAGCCCATAACAGGGGGAATGGCCTTTGTGGCCGAGGCAGAGTGTATCGGTTCATCCATATCTGTGAAAAGTCATATTAATGGTGCATATAAAAACCCCGCTCCAGATCACTCCGAAGCGGGGTTTTTATAAGCGAGCGAGTCTTACTTCACTTCATAAACCGTCGTGGTGCCGCTCACTTCGTTACCGACGGCAATGTAGTGTTTGCCAAGGCGACTGAAGTAATCAATGGACTCCGGTGCCAGGTCGCCAGCGGCGGTGTTGTAGGTGTCGTTATCGCATTCACCAGCATCGTCTTCCGGTTTGACTTCTGTACAGACCGGCTCACTGAAATCACGGTTGTTCAGATAGGTCTGGAAGACCGGTGCGCTTGGGGTGGTGATGTCATACACCATGATGCCGCCTTGACGCTCAAGACCAACAAAGGCAAAGATTTTGTCGCCAATCATGGCGACTTCAACAGCCTCTGGTTCGGTGCCTTTGTTGTCGCTGCGATCGTCTGGTGACTGGTTGTTGTCATTGGTTGAGTTGAAGTTGTCAGCGTCCGCAGCCAGAACACGTTCGGCAATATCGTCACCGCTGTCGTATACCAGTTCACCGCTAGCATTCCAGATAGAGAAAGAACGGCCGCCAAAGGCTTGCAGAGTGGCGTCAGCAGCGATGTCTTTGTTGTTGGTGTCGATGACCAGTTTCAGGCGTTGTAACTGCTTTTTGTCATCGAGAGCAGCTTTGAGCGGGTGTGCATCTGCTACGGTAATGCCGAAGTCCTCGAAGTCTTTGGCAGCCGCTTCATCAATGTGAGAAAGACATCCGTCCTTGTCATCCCACAAAATGCCTTTGGCATCGGTGCATTCTTGCTCGGTAGCATCGAAGAAGTATTCGCGGCCATCGCCTTCGTTGGCGGTGACAATGTAGGTTTTACCATCTTTCTCAAAGCTGACGATGGTATCTGGCATGTACAGCCCCACCAGGCCGTCATAGCTGGTCAGCTTGTCGGTGCCAACGCCATCTTTGTTGGAGGCATCCAGAGCACTGTCTTTCCAGCTTTTCTCGCCGAGACTCTTGATGGAATCAACTGTGCCGGTGGCTACATCAATGATGGCCAGAGCGTTGTTTTCTTGCAGAGCAACGTAGGCTTTGGACGCGTCGCCGTTCAGAGCCAGGTATTCAGGCTCCAGATCTTGTGCAACGGTGGTACCGGTTGGGCCGGAGATACGGACATCGGCACCCAGCTCAGCCGCGCGAGAAGCTCCGGTGTTGAAGTCAGCAAAGGAAACCTGCGTGACCTTGGCTTGGTCAGCAGAGAAGCCGCCTTTGAGGTCAACAATGGTGACGGAGCCTTCCGGGTCGTTTTTATAGTTGCCGCTGGGCTCACCTTCGTTGGCTGAGAGGAGGTAACGGCCATCGTCTGACAGCGTCACCATGTCTGGCAGTGCGCCAGCGCTGTAGACATTGATCAATGACAAATCATCGGAGCGATACAGGGCGATCAGCCCCGTGTCTTGCTTGGTCGCGGCTTCAATAGCGACAGCTACCAGCCCTTGTTTGGCTGAGACGCTGTTTGCTGCGCCAATGTCGATACCCGCTTTCGTTGCGGCCGTAGCCAGGTCAATGGTGCCTTTCTTTGTGGGAGCGCTGTTGGTGCTGGACAGTGTCAGCACATCCACGGTTTTTTCTTTGGAATTTACAACAAACAGTTGGTCGGAGCAGGCGTCGTAGCTGACGATTTCTGCAGAAGCGGTATCAAAGTCATTGCCTGAAACGTAGCGGTCAACGACGGCCAGTTCCAGCGTGGCACCACTGATACCGGTTGAAGCCTGAGTAACGCTTTCACAGGCGATATTCAGTTGCTCCAACGGAGTACTGGTTGATTTGTCATTGTTATCGTCATCGCTGCCACACGCCGCCAGGGTCGCTGCCATGGCGATTGTCAGAGCACTTTTCTTCCACATATCCAGAGACATACACACCTTCCGTCAGAATGATTAATAAGTTCTTGGGGATGAAGTTATGACGAAGCTGTGACCGGCATATGTCGGAGCTATTACGACTGTGTGACGGTTTGGGTATATCTGAAAAAAGGGTGAGTGGTCATCAGCATGATCAATCAGGTTTGCAAAAACGTTACTGAAATATTTCGTGTTTAGCATGAGGCTCTTATTCGTTTTTGATGAGATATGACCATGAAGTCTGTCGGCAACATTCTTTGTCCGTTATTTGCTCTGGGACTGAGCGCCTGCGGGGGCAGTGCCAGCGATGCGGAATCGAAGCGGCCACCGAATGAGGGGCTTGAAACCGCACACTACACGATACCGTCGGCCCACTATATGCTGACGCCGCTGAGTACCAATCCGTTTGGTACAGCGACGATTGTTCAGGGCAGCGTCAAGGCTGGTGAAAGTGATTACCATTATGTGAACCTGGATTTGTTCAGCACTGGCGATCATCAGGTCTGGTTAAAAGGGCTGTCAGCGGATCTCGATCTGGAGGTGATTGACTGGAATGGCAACCCGATCAGATCCGAAGGCACTGGCAGCGGGAATGAGGTGATTTATCTGACCACCCGACAGACAGAGTTTTTTGATGAAGGGCCGAGCGAGATGCAAATTACCATGCGCGTGTATGGCAAAACTGACACCGCCGAAGGTGATTTCACTCTGGAATTCTGGACGTTCGACGACTGAGTTCTGTAAACATAGGAAGCGGATGGGAAACGGGAGCTGCGGCTCCCGTTTTTACAATAAAAAGAGATGTGGCTGATTGCAGTTGGCAACTCTGCATTGAGTATTTTTGCGTTTTCAGAGGGTTGAATATTCTGATATTTACTGCCTTTTTTTTGTTTATGGCTCGTTTTGTTTAATTCAAATGCTGATTTTTATATAGAATTAATAATTGATTTTTTTATTACTAAATCAAATCAATTCTAGCTCTGCTTTGGGTGTGCTAAGGTAATTTTCCAGAAAAGGAAAACAATAATAAATAATTGTATAAGAAAGGGAATTCGATAACGTCATTACTACTCTCGAGGTGGCCATGATGGCTAATCGAAATCTGTTATTACTTGGGCTGATCGGCCTGTCTTTATCGGGGTGTGATTCGACACCCGATGTCACTTCCAATACCTCTGGAAAACCGTCCCCCGATGGTTCGGGGGATTCCTTCTTTAATGCGATTACGATGAACACAGCAACCACTACAGGCACCCTGACGGGTTCTGAGGTGTTCTACAAGTTTCATAGCCCGCTAATGACCGCCAATTACAGCGGCACACTGACGTTGGGTCTGACGGGGTTGACCGGAAATGCTGACCTGGAGCTGTTTGATCGTAATCTGAATCGCATTAGCTGGTCGAATGAATCCGGCACCACGGATGAAACAATTCCCTATTGGTATTCGACTACCCGACACGAAGCTCTGGAACTCAACGGCCTGCATTTTGTGCGCATTCGCAATACCGCCGGTACGACACTGGATTACACCCTGACCTTCCGATTTGAATAGGAGAGCGGCCATGTTTCGCAAGGCAATTGCCCCCACATTAGTGGCCCTGTCCTGCTGGGTGCAGGCCAGTGATGAGCGCGTTGATTATCGTGATTTGTCATTCACGTCATACACCTTTAAACAAAGCGCCTGGACGGAAGATCAATACGTTGGCGATTTAAAAGATGTCGTCACGTTTTCTGATGCGCTGGCGCATGTGATCGAATATCGGTCACCCCGTAATAGCGGCTTTAATTTTGATATTGGAGCGGCGATTCGCTCCAAGCGCAACGGTGATACCGAACTGGAAGCCATTTTCGGAGCGCTTGAGGTTGGCGGTGTCTGGCTGCGTATGGAAACCAGCACAGCATCGGGTTTCGTGGGTGAGGCAAATCAGGATTATCGTTCACACGGCAAACACATTATTGGTGATCGCAGCTTCGATGCCCGCTATTTGCAGATCAACGTGGGTAAGTCGATTGAACATTGGCCCGCTGCCCGTTGGGGTCTGGGGTATATCCAGGCATCACAACCAGCCGAAATCAGCTTTTATACCGCCGGTTCCGGCGGTTTCTCCAATCAGGCTGCGTATCCCGATGCATTGATCGACCCGGAATACGAACACCGTTTGCTGGGCTTCTGGTTTGAGGTCGATAACTTGCAGGCCACCATGCACGATGAAAGCGGTTTTCTGCTGTCGCTTGAAGATTCTGGCCGCTGGCGCTGGGGCTATGGCCTGACCATGGACGTGACCGCCGGTTTGCTGCACTCCAGTAGCAGCAAGGATCTGGAGAAAGTCGTGAAGGACAATTACGGCCTGAAACTGAAGTACACCGACCCAACCGGACTGGGCTGGTCGATTGCCTACCGTCTGGAATACATCGTCGCGCACCGTCGCCCGGATATGAATTTGGGATTATCGCTGGGGGTTGAAGGCCGGGCCTTTCAGGGCATTTACACCGATGCCTCAGAAGATGTGGAGTCGGCTGATGAAGCCGTTGGAGAGTTGAGTCCGGGGGATAACATGATTTTCCAATATGGGCCTTTCATTCGTTTAGCCTGGGAGATGTGATCATGAAATCTGTATGGAGAGCCTTGTGTCTGCTGCCAGTATTGGGGCTGGCTGCCTGTGGTGGCAGTGAAGATGACGAAGACGCCTTTGAGCAACAGAAAGCCTCGGCGGTGGAGCCTGCCAATCAGTCGGCTGCGACGGCCAATCGCATGAGACCACCCTCAAACAGCAGCCGTTTTGGCGTTGCAACCGGTGTGTACGGTTCCTTGAAAGCCGGTGAAAGCGATTACTACTCCGTGACGCTGGATTTCTTTGACTCCGGCGATCACCAGGTTCGGTTGAAAAGCCTGAGTGCCGATCTGGACCTGGAAGTGATCGACTGGACAGACTTGTCGAGAACGTCCGAAGCATCAGGAACCAGTGATGAACTGGTGGCGCTGAGCACGCGTGATGTCAGTTTTTTTGGTGGTGGCCCGGATGACGTTCGAGTGCTGATGCGCGTGTATGGCAAAACCGACACCGCCGAAGGCGATTTCACTCTGGAGTTCTGGACGTTCGACGACTGAGTTCCACGAAGAACGAAGATAGGAAGCGGATAGAAAACAGGAACTGCGGCTCCCGTTTTTATGGGTGATTTGTGGCTACGGACGCGGTTCGTTATCGTAGCGCGCCCCCTCAACTGTGGAATCACTATGAAACACTGGAACATTTATCTCTCGGGCGAAATTCACACCGACTGGCGCGAGCAAATCATTGCTGGTTGTCAGGCACTGGAACTGCCTGTGACCTTTACCTCGGCCGTAACGGATCACGATGCCAGCGATGCGGCGGGTGATGTGCTGGGTGAAGAGAGCAATGGCTTCTGGCGCGATCACAAATCGGCCAAGGTGAATGCCATCCGCATCAAGAATCTGATTCAGGAATGCGACCTGGCGGTGATTCGGTTTGGTGACAAATACAAACAGTGGAATGCGGCGTTTGATGCCGGTTACTGCGCCGCTCTGGATACACCGTATATCACGCTGCACGGCGAAGACATTGTGCATCCCTTGAAGGAAGTGGATGCCGCCGCGATGGCCTGGGCAACCACGCCAGAACAGGTGGTGGACGTGCTCAAATACGTGATCGCGCGTTAAGCATTCTCTGAAAACGACAAAGGCTGCCGAAGCAGCCTTTGTTCTGTCACGCCAGAGAATCCAGCCGCTTAGCTGAATTCACCGTTGTGATAGATTTCCTGCACGTCTTCCAGATCATTCAGTAATCCGGCAAAACGTTCAAACTGCTCGGTGTCATCACCGGAAATCGGGTGTGGCATCTGCGGCAAGTAGGTGATTTCTTCCATCTCGAAATCAATCTCGCCGTTCCACTCCGTCAGCGTGGTTTTGGTTTTGAAGAATTCGGTGGGAGGCACCAGAACCGTCACCATGCCGTCTTCACATTCGATGTCGGAAACATCCACGTCGGCTTCCATCAAGGCTTCCAGTGCATCGTCTTCCGTGTCACCGGCAAAGACAAACATGGCGCGGTGGTCGAACATGTGAGAGACCGAACCCTGACTGCCCAACTTGGCCTTGCACTTGGAGAAGACGCCGCGAATTTCACCAAAGGTACGATTCGGATTGTCGGTCAGGGCGCGAATCAGCACCATGGCACCGCCCGGTGCAATGCCTTCATACAGGGCTGGCTGGAAGTCTTCGCCTGTCCCGCCAGATGCTTTATCAAGCGCCTTGTCGATGACGTGTGTTGGAACCTGATCTTTTTTGGCGCGGTCAATCAATGAGCGCAATGCCAGGTTGCCGGAGGGATCGTTCCCCCCTGCTTTTGCGGTGACATAAATTTCGCGGCCATACTTGGAGTAGACCTTGGTTTTTGCCGCGGCCGTCTTGGCCATGGATTCTTTACGGTTCTGAAACGCTCTGCCCATGGGAATCTGTCTTGTCTGATCTGTGAAAAGTGCGACGATTGTAACCAGTATCCTGCCGACTGTCTTGATTCCGACCACTTATCGACCAAACCCACACTATACTGACCATATGACGCCAACACTCTGTTGTGGAAACTATTTCCACAACGTTCGGGTGCTATAATGACTGGATGTGCCACTCAAAGGGAGCATTGTTATGGAATGGAAGACACACCAGCCCGGCCTGACAATGCTGTTCGTCGCTCTGACGACGTCATTGTTGGCCGCCTGTAACGACCCATCCACACACTCACCCAAACCCGATCTTGCTGCCACTGGAACGCCCTTGCCAGCCGAGCAGGTTGTGCCCGATACCCGTGCGCCTGAAACGGCAGACATTGTTGTGCCAGAAACACAGCTCGTGGTGACGGAAACGGCAACGGCAACTGTATCTCCGGATGTGATGAACACTCAGCTGACCATTGCGGTGGTGAACGATAATCAGGAGCCGGTCAGTGGTGCGTTGGTGGATGTTCTGGACAGCAATCGCAAACTCCTGTTCAGCGGTCAGGCCGACTCCTTTGGTTTGTTGTATCTGGTGCCAGCACTGGACTTTTCTGGGCAGCAGCCATCCGGACGATTGAGCGCCAGAGCCGCTGATCCGTTTAATAATCAGGCCAGCAAGGCACGACTGATCCCTCTGGGTGAAGACAACCTGACGCTGGTACTGGGCGATGGCTTGCCGATTTCGAACCTGAAACAACTGTTTGTTATGGGCGAGCAAACCCTGATGGAACAATGATTGGCTCCGGGTAACACCGGAACCGATCCCCCCTGTATTTTCTCCCACGACTTTTTACAGTTCAGCTCCTACAATAGTGCCTTTCTTTTCCATCCTGCTTGAGGGCGCTCCGTGGCCGATTTATCCCAGCTTAATCCCCGTCAGAAAGAAGCCGCGAAATACATCGACGGCCCCTTGCTGGTACTGGCCGGGGCTGGCTCGGGCAAGACCAGCGTGATCACACGCAAAATCGCTTATCTGATCGATGCCTGCGGCATCAAGCCGCATCACATTGCCGCGGTTACCTTTACCAACAAGGCTGCCCGTGAAATGAAAGAGCGGGTGATGAGCCTGACCGGCAAAGGCGGTGCCCGTGGTTTGACGGTCTCGACTTTCCACAACCTTGGCCTGAATATCATTCGCCACGAGCTGACGGCATCGGGTTATAAATCCGGCTTTTCGATTCTCGACCAGGACGACTGCAAAGGCATCATTCGTGACGTCATGCAGCGCGATCACGGCGACGATGGCGACATGGTCGATCTGGTGCAGAACACCGTCTCTAATTTGAAGAACGACCTGATCACGCCGGAAGACGCGATCAATCAGGCGCAAAGTCCGCAGGAAATGCTGATTGCCCAGACTTATTCGGTCTATCAGCGCATGCTCAAGGCTTACAATGCGGTCGATTTTGACGATCTGATCATGGTGCCGACGCTGCTGTTCCGCGATCACGAAGAGGTACTGGCTCGCTGGCAGAAAAAAATTCGCTACCTGCTGGTGGACGAATATCAGGACACCAACACCAGCCAGTACGAGCTGGTGAAGTTACTGGTGGGCCATCGTACCGGCCTGACCGTGGTGGGTGATGACGATCAGTCCATTTATGCCTGGCGCGGGGCACGGCCTGAAAACCTGTCCTTGCTGAAGCAAGACTTCCCGATTCTGAAAGTGGTCAAGCTGGAGCAAAACTACCGCTCCACCGGCCTGATCCTGAACGCCGCCAACAAGGTGATCGATAACAACCCGCACGAGTTCGAGAAAAAGCTCTGGTCGGACATGGGCTATGGCGATCCGATCCGGATTCTGAAATGTCGCAACGATGAAATTGAGGCCGAGCGCATTGCCTCGGAAATCGTCGAACGGCGGTTGCGTTATGGCGCGGGCTACAAGGACTTTGCCGTGCTCTACCGTGGTAACCACCAGAGCCGTGCGATTGAAATGAAACTGCAGGCGTTTCAGGTGCCGTACAAGCTCAGTGGTGGTCAGTCGTTCTTTGGCCGCAATGAAATCAAGGATGTGATGGGTTACTTGCGCTTGCTGATTAACCCGACGGATGACGCCGCTTTTCTACGCATCATTAATACACCGCGCCGGGAAATTGGCCCCAGCACCATTGAAAAACTGAGTGAGTACGCCGCTCGCCGGGGCGTCAGTCTGATGCAAGCCACCACCGAAGTGGGTCTGGAGCAGGTGCTGGCCGCGAAGGCGCTGGATCGACTCGGACGCTTTGGCCACTGGCTCGAAACCATCGCCAAAAATGCCGTGACCGATGATCCGGTGGCCGCGATTAAGGAAATGCTCTCCGACATCGATTACGAAGGCCATCTGTCCCAGAGTTCCGCCACGCCATCTCAGGCCGAGCGGCGGATGAAAAACGTCTGGTTCCTGGTCGATTCCATCAGCAAGATGATCGAGAAGGGCGAAGAGCTGGGGGATGAAGTCACCATCGAAGACGCGGTGGGCAAACTGATTCTGCGCGATATGCTGGAGCAGCAAGAGCAGGAAGACGAAACCGATCAGGTTCAGCTGATGACCCTGCACGCCTCCAAGGGACTGGAGTTTCCACACGTCTACATCATGGGTATGGAAGAAGAACTCATGCCGCACCGCAACAGTATCGAAGCCGATACCGTCGAGGAAGAGCGTCGCCTGATGTATGTGGGCATTACCCGAGCCAAACGAACGTTGGCACTGACGTACGCGGGCAAGCGCCGCCAGTATGGTGATGTGCAAAACACCACGCATTCCCGGTTTCTGGACGAGCTACCGCCGGATGATATCGAGTGGGAAGGCAAAACCGAAATATCCGCCGAACAACAAAAACAGCGGGGTCAGGAAACCCTCAGCAGCTTGCGCAACATGCTGGGGGATCTGTAACCCGGCGTTGCTTTATTCCGGTGCCGTCGTGTCTTCGGTGGCATCGCCTTCCAGTTGCACCAGTCGCTGTTCCAGCTCGGACAGTTGCTGAAGTGTTCTTTCCAGCACCGCCTGCTGGGCATCAAATTCTTCCCTCGATACCAGATTCGCACTGGTGAACAAGGCTTGTAGCTGGCTGCTCATGGCCAGTTTCAGATCCTGGGACAGCCCGGCAAACGGTGACTGTTGCAGCAGGCTGTCAATCTTCTGGGCGATATCCGGGTTAATCATGGTGGTCTCCTGAAAGACGTCGTAATGCCGTGTTAGGCGGATGTGCATGGTTTCAGTGCGAGCACCAGAACGGGGCCAGGCTCTGGTTTTGACTGCCCTTTTCTGGTGCGGTGCTGTTCCGGTGTGCTCGGAAACAGGACGTTCAGGCCGTTTATTTCACTCTTACGGCGCTGAATGTGCCCCGAATACTAGCAGGAATGGGCTTCTTGCAGGCATTTCTTCAAGTTGGCATGGCTGGTGCTTTATGTCTCTCAGAACTTGGAAATCAGACCACCTGCGTTCTGATCCACCAAACATAACTACGCATTATCACGCTAACCGATGAAGGAAAGAATGATGAAAAAACTCTCTCAAGCGATCGTTGTTGCCTCTGCTCTGACTGCTGGCCTGGTGGGCACTCAGGCGGCACATGCTGAAATCAGTGCTTCTGCTGATATTGCCAGTGCTTACCTGTTCCGTGGCATGAACCTGAGTCAGGGTGAAGCGGTGGTTTCCGGTTCCCTGGATTACGCCAATGAATCGGGCGTTTATGCCGGTGTTTGGGGTTCTTCTGGTGATACCAACGCCGGAACCGAATACGACCTGTACGTCGGTTTTGCGAAAGAGTTTGGTGATGTCAGCGTAGACGTAGGTTATGTCTCTTTCATCTACCCAAATTCTGCCGATGACGATATTGATGATTTCGGTGAGTACTATCTGGGCCTGGGTTTCCAGAACTTCTCTCTGGGTGCTGCAGCCAATACCGATACCGATAAAAACGGTGAGTACGTGTACTACACCCTGGGCTATGAGATGGACGCGGTTGCAGCGACAGTGGGTTTCTTCACTGACGGTGATGAAGACGCTGATGGCAGCTACACCCACGTTGACCTGTCTTATGCCTATAACGATTCACTCAGCTTCACTGTGAGCCAGATTGTCGATCATGAAGACGATGACCGTTCCGGTGACAGCACCAACTTCGTTGTCGGTTACAGCCTGCCTATCGAGTAAGAAAAGACATACAATGGCCTTTGCCTCCGCAACAGGCCATTTTCAACCCTCTGTTTTATAACTGATTAAAAGGGGTTCCTTATGAAACTCATTACTGCAGTGGTCAAGCCATTCAAGCTGGACGACGTGCGCGAAGCACTGTCTGAGATCGGCGTTCAAGGTATCACCGTGACTGAAGTGAAAGGCTTCGGTCGTCAGAAAGGTCACACCGAACTGTATCGCGGTGCGGAATACGTGGTCGATTTTCTGCCAAAAGTCAAAATCGAAGTCGCTGTTTCCAGCGATCTGACGGACAAGGTGATCGAGTCCATCACCAAAGCAGCCAACACCGGAAAAATTGGTGACGGCAAAATCTTTGTTACATCTCTTGAGCAAGTCGTGCGTATTCGTACGGGTGAAATTGGCCCAGACGCTCTGTAAGGCTGTTCACTTTTCAAGACCGGTTTAAATTCAATCAAGCCTGATGCGGGGGGCTTAGAATGGAAAACAATATTTATGAATTGCAGTACGCCATGGATACCTTTTATTTCCTGGTATGTGGTGCACTGGTTATGTGGATGGCGGCGGGTTTCGCCATGTTGGAAGCGGGCCTGGTTCGCTCCAAAAATACAACTGAAATTCTGACCAAAAACGTGGCCTTGTTTGCCGTGGCTTGCACCATGTATCTGGTGTGTGGCTATCAGCTTATGTACGGCGGCGGTTACTTCCTGAGCGGTATCACTGAAGTAGATTCAGCAGCGGTACTGTCTGACTTCGCCGGTCGTGAAGACGGCTTCCACGGTGGCTCTATCTACTCGGGCGCTTCCGATTTCTTCTTCCAGGTGGTGTTTGTTGCAACCGCCATGTCGATTGTCTCTGGTGCGGTTGCCGAGCGTATGAAGCTGTGGGCTTTCCTGGCATTCGCCGTCGTGATGACTGGTGTGATCTACCCAATGGAAGGTGGCTGGACCTGGGGCGGCAACGACGTCTTTGGCCTGTACAACCTGGGTGATCTGGGCTTCTCTGACTTCGCCGGTTCCGGCATCGTACACATGGCCGGTGCAGCCGCTGCCTTGTCCGGTGTGATCCTGTTGGGTGCTCGTAAAGGCAAGTACGGCCCGAACGGTGAAGCCCGTGCGATCCCGGGTGCTAACCTGCCACTGGCGACGCTGGGTACGTTCATCCTGTGGATGGGCTGGTTCGGCTTCAACGGCGGCTCGGTTCTGAAACTGGGCGATATCTCTAACGCCAATTCAGTCGCGGTTGTGTTCATGAACACCAACGCGGCGGCAGCCGGTGGTTTGATTGGTGCCTTGTTGCTGGCCTTCCTGTTGTTCCGCAAGGCGGATCTGACCATGGCCCTGAACGGTGCGCTGGCTGGTCTGGTCGCGATCACGGCAGAACCTTCCACACCAACGCCATTCGCAGCAACGCTGATTGGTTTCGTCGGTGGTCTGATTGTGGTGATGTCGATCCTGACACTGGACAAGCTGAGAATTGATGATCCGGTGGGGGCGATCTCCGTACACGGTGTCGTCGGTCTGTTCGGTCTGCTGGTAGTACCAGTCACCAACGGTGATGTGTCCTTTGTTGGCCAGTTGGTCGGTGCAGCAACCATCTTCGGCTGGGTATTCGCCACTTCCTTTGTTGCCTGGATGGTGATCAAGGCTGTGATGGGCATCCGAGTATCCGAGGAAGAAGAGTACGAAGGTGTGGATATCTCCGAATGTGGTATGGAAGCGTACCCGGAGTTCACCGGAGGCAAGTCCTGATCCGACTCTGATCACGCGATAACGCAAGCCGGTCTCTGACCGGCTTTGCTGTTTTCTGAACCCGCCCGGCATCCGCTGGGCTGTGTCGTTTCTGGACGTTGTTCAGAAACATTCGTTCAGGTGTATTGGTTTGGATTACTCGTTTGGATGTACTGGTTCCGACAACGCTCAATTCGCCCGTGGCCCCGCGCAATCACCACGGGCGTTTTTGCTTCTGTTGTTCGGGCAGTGTGTTTGACGCTGGCGTGAGGCGGAAGGAAAGTCAGATGCCGCCGAAGTCGTATTCATCCAGTTCACGTTCCAGACGGCGACGCTCCCGATGGGCTTCGATCACCCGGCGAGCGACCAGTTTGCGGGATTGCTGGTGGTTTCGATTGATCACCATGTTGCCCTGATGATCAAACCGGACAACTTCTTCGTGGGACTTGAATGACGGGTTGTGCACTGAAACCTGCATGATGATGCTCCATGGCTGCGATACATAACGACTTCATTGTTGAAGATCGAAATTGCAGAAGCATGACGATTTGCAGGCGCTTTGATGATAACCGGGAGCGGCTTTGCGTGGCTCAGTGCGTCGAGCGGTCGGTGTCGTTATTCAGGTGACGGGCGTTTGGATCGAGTCGCAAGGACTTGATGCTGCGCTTGATGGCGTTGAGGTGACGGGCAAATTCCGGCCCGCGACGCTGGGTTACGGCTACGGCCAGCATGTCTATGATCATCAAATGGGCGATGCGTGAGGTCATCGGCGTGAACTGATCCGTGTCTTCCTCAATATTGATATGAATCGGCAGATCGGCGGCCTGTGACACAGCAGTATTGGCGGGAGCCAGACTGACAACCTGAGCACCGTGCTGTTGTGCCAGCTCAATCGAGTGCAGCAAGTCCTTGGTGCGACCGCTCTGGGAAATGGCCACTACCACATCGTTTTTCCCCAGCGTCACTGCTGACATTGCCTGCATATGCGGGTCACTGTAAGCCGCGGTGGCGACCTGCAGACGAAAGAACTTGTGCTGGGCATCGGTAGCAACGGCACCGGAAGCACCAAAGCCGTAGAACTCCACCCGGTTGGCTTCACTCATGGCGTTGGCAGCATCGCCCACCTGATGGCTGTAAAGCTGGGTCTTGATCTGGTGCAGGCGCTGGATGGTGGTGTCGGCAATCTTGTCACAAATATCGTCGATACTGTCGGAATCGGCGATGGCAAACTGACCGATGTTATTGGCGATGGCCATTTCCTGCGCCACTCGCACCTTGAATTCCTGGAAGCTGTTGCAGCCAATTCCCCGACAGAAACGCACAATGGTCGGCTCGCTGACTTGCGCTTCCTGAGCCAGGTCGACGATGCGCATATGCATCACCTGCTGAGGTGCTTTGAGCACGTATTCAGCGACCTTGATCTCTGATTTTCTCAACCTGGGAATGGCGGCAGCGATTTCTGAAAGAATTGGACTGTGTCCCACAAATACAAATCCTGAACGATAGATATTCGACAAGAGTATAGTGACTAAAATTCACAAAGTCGCTGCTTATATCGTCGTGCTTCTATGATGCTTATTGGCCTGTACGCCGCTTGTCCGAAGGGCTGGTGCCAATGAGCCGGGAGTGCTCCCCCGAATTTTGCATTCATTCACAGTGCTCATATACTGTACAAAAACACAGTTCAGGATAGTCCATGCGCCTGTTTATCGCCGAGAAACCGTCACTGGGCCGAGCCATTGCCGCCGTGCTTCCCAAGCCGCATAACAAGGGTGAGGGTTTTATTCGTGCCTCGAACGGCGACGTGGTCAGTTGGTGCATTGGTCACTTGCTGGAGCAGGCCGAGCCGGAAGCCTACAACCCGGTGTTCAAGCAGTGGCAACTGGATCACCTGCCCATCGTGCCGGATCAATGGCAGCTTCAGCCCAAGTCCCAGACTCGCAAGCAACTGTCGGTATTACGCAAGCTGGTGAAAGAAGCTCGCGAGCTGGTACACGCCGGAGACCCCGACCGGGAAGGCCAGTTACTGGTCGATGAAGTGATCAGTTATCTCAAGGTGTCGGATCAGAAACGCCGCAATATGAAGCGGCTGTTAGTCAGCGATTTGAACCCACAGGCGGTTACTCGGGCGCTGGGCCAACTGCGTTCGAATCAGGACTTTGTGCCCTTGTCCACATCAGCACTGGCTCGCAGCCGGGCTGACTGGTTGTACGGCATCAACCTGACGCGAGCCTGTACCATTCGTGGCCGTCAGGGCGGCTTGAAACAGGTGTTATCCGTCGGTCGGGTGCAGACGCCGGTACTGGGGCTGGTTGTACGGCGTGATCAGGAAATCCACCAGTTTGTCAGCCATCCCTACTACGAAGTGCGGGCCGCGATTCACCTGACGCCAGACGCCCCACTGAGTTTTTACGCTCGCTGGCAGCCCAGTGACGCCTGTGCTCCGCATCAGGATGACGAAGGCCGGGTGCTGAACCCGAAACTGGCCGAGACCGTTGCTCGCCGCATTCGCAATCAGCCCGCCACGGTCGATAAGGTAGAGCGCAAGGAAAAGCAGCAAGCCGCGCCGCTGCCGTTTAACCTCTCGACCCTGCAAATCAATGCCGCCAAGGCGTTTGGACTCAGTGCCCAACAGGTGCTGGACGGGTGTCAGAATCTGTATGAAAAGCATCAGTTGATCACCTACCCGCGTTCGGATTGCAGCTATTTGCCCTCCGATCACTTTGCCCAGCGCCAGTCGGTGGTCAATGCCATTGCCAGTGCTAACCCCAGCAATACCCAGCTCAACGATGTGGTTCAGAACGCCGATTTGTCGCGGCGCAGCAAAGCCTGGAACGACAGTAAGGTTGATGCCCACCACGCCATTATTCCGACCCAGAAAACGGCCAATCTGAATAACCTGCCCAAAGCCGAGCAGCAGCTCTACCAGATGATTGCCCGGCAGTATCTGTTGCAGTTTTATCCGCCCTTTCGCTATGCCGATACCCGGATTGAATTGATCATCGACGGTGGTCGCTTTATCGCAACCGAGCGGGAAACGCTTGATCCGGGCTGGAAAGCGGCGATGCCGACACGCTCCGGCAATGCCAATACAAATGGCAGTTCCGATTCAGAGGATGGCGAGCTGCGCAAGCAACCACTGCCTAAACTGGAACCGCAGCAGGTCGTCTGGAGTGGCGAGCCGCAGGTGGATGAAAAACACACCCAGCCTCCGGCACACTTTACCGATGCCACCTTGCTGGCCGCCATGACCGGCATTAACCGCTTTGTAAAAGATCAGGCGCTGAAGAAAATCCTGAAAGACACCGACGGACTGGGCACCGAAGCAACCCGCGCCAGCATTATCGAACTGCTGTTCAAACGGCAGTTTTTGCAGCGTCAGGGCAAACAGATACGGGCCACAGAACTGGGCAGCGCCCTGATCAACACCCTACCGGAATCCACCACCGTGCCGGACATGACCGCCCACTGGGAACGACAACTGAGCGACATCAGTGATCGGCAGCTGAACTATCAGGGCTTTATGAACC
Source organism: Oceanobacter sp. (assembly GCA_045430275.1). Lineage (GTDB taxonomy): Bacteria > Pseudomonadota > Gammaproteobacteria > Pseudomonadales > Oceanobacteraceae > Oceanobacter. The sequence continues at coordinate 180,025 of JAILXU010000003.1, forward strand.
CGTTACAGAACCGCCTGCAACAACTGGTTGGGGAAGCCTCCAATATTGATACTCAGGCATTTGCGGGCATCAAAATGACAGCACCGCGTTCACGCAAAAGTGGCTCTGGGAAAAGACGTACCGGCAAAAGCAGTGGGGTAGTAAAAAGCTCTACGCGTCGTGGAGCTAAGGGGAAATGATTAGAATTTTGAACACTCTCTACTGCGTATTTTGAAGGCTGGATCTGTGCAATTAAGCTGACACAGAATTGTGAACACCCTCGACTTTATCCATCTCGATTCTTGAGCGAAGTTTTGAAACATCTTCCTGAAGCTGGTCTAAGAACTTTAGCATTAGGTCATTTGTTGCAATCGCTAGTTTGTTGTAAATTGGGATCCGATGCTCGCTGGCTTCATGTGATTCAACACCAGACTCGACAGCACGCATTTCAGCAATATCGGCTTCCTTGATGAATTGGGCAGCTTTCATTTGCAGTACAGAAAAAGATTTTTCGAGTTCATTAGATATATATAACTGATTTTCAATTATCAGTTTTCGAAAGGAAGAATAAGTAGAATAGTATGCATCTCCAAATATATCTTCCTCATCTATAAGGAAGTTTTCATGAGTATCAGAGCAATGTTTATTCTTGATTTCGAGTAATAATATGTAGGTCTCGACACGCTTTTGGAAGAAATCCTGATAAACCTCGCTCGAAATCCCCCCAAATTGTTCACGCTCCTGTAGTATGGAATTAGACTTTCTTTTGAGATCCTCTAGAACTAAGGTATTTTTCGATCTCAAAGCTTCCAGCTCTTGAGTGAATTTTGCTGTAGTTTGCTTGGCAATCCGATCTGCCCATACTTTCCCTAAAAAATTTGTAAGGGCTGCAACAATTATGGATGCGCCTCCTAGTGAGGCCATTATAGTTCCCACGATTTCCCAGCTCATCTTGATGTCCTTATTTAATAATTTATATGGCCCGCAAAGCAGACAGCTTTCTTACTCGGCGTCCCTGAATCACGCTATCAATGGTTGAAAAAATGGTCAATCACTTATGATGAAATAGTGTTGTATGATGTGTTACGCTCGCACGTCGCTGGTATGGATCTAATAAATCCTACTGACTGAGCTGTTATTCACAGCACTCCAGCTTACCTAAAATCCAAGGCTCTACAAAATGCAGATACAAATTTTGTAAATATGAGCGCCACTTGTCGTTGTTATGGGCATCTGGGCCAAGGATGGTTAGTAACAGGTACTTTTCATCAATATCGTCGTATGCGTATAAGAGCCAGTAATCATTGTCAGGATCATTTATTTTTGTGGTTCGATAATAGAGTTGATGAATCGCTGACTTTCTTTTCCAGGCTTTTTCAAGGGATTTGGTCATTGCCAAATGAATATGGTGTACGTGAGGATGGCTCAATGAAGCGTCTCTCCCATAATAATCTGGGACATCCTTACCGGCTTTATAATCAGAGAAAGTGATTTTATGTTCTTTCCAAGAGTCTATCTGCCTGAACAAACTGCAAGTATTTACAATCACTTATCGCAAGAATTCCTGCAATTCACTCTTGTGCTTTGGGAATTTTCCGTACTTTGCAAAGTACGCAAACTGGGCATCGCCTATTTTGGCTGCTGCTTTTACATCAGAGAACGTCGCTTTTTTAGTGGTCTTACTCTGTACTTTTAACTGAGGCATAAAACCTCCCAATTTTTGCTTGATCTTTTATTTTACTCAGTGACATTTGCACCTGCAAGCGTCGCTCGGATTCCCGCAATCAGTGGCATACAGGTGTTCAATAAAGGAGAGCCTTTCGGCTCTCATTCAAACAATTATTTTCGGAAGCAACAGTCTGCTAAACCCCTGTCCCTCAAACCGACAGTTCCCGGCGAACGATGTCCGCGCCTGCGCTCAGGGCATTCAGTTTACCTCTGGCCACGTCACGAGACAGCGGTGCCATGCCGCAGTTGGTGCAGGGGTAGAGTTTGTCTGCATCGACGTATTGCAGTGCCTTGCGCAAGGTTGCGGCGACTTCTTCCGGTGTTTCAACAGTGTTGGTAGCCACATCAATCGCGCCGACCATAATCTTCTTGCCACGCACCAGTTCCAGCAGCTCGATCGGTACGCGTGAGTTGTGACACTCCAGCGAGATGATGTCGATATTGGATTGTTGCAGCCGGGGGAAGACCTCTTCGTACTGACGCCATTCGGAGCCGAGGGTTTTCTTCCAGTCGGTGTTGGCCTTGATGCCGTAGCCGTAGCAAATATGTACGGCGGTTTCGCACTTCAATCCTTCGATGGCTTTCTCCAGACAGGCAATGCCCCAGGCGTTTACGTCGTCGAAGAAGACGTTAAAAGCGGGTTCATCAAACTGGATGATATCGACCCCGGCGGCTTCCAGTTCTCTGGCTTCCTGATTGAGGATTTTGGCAAATTCCCAGGCCAGTTTTTCGCGGCTTTTATAGTGATCGTCATACAGGGTGTCGATCATGGTCATCGGCCCCGGCAAGGCCCATTTGATGGTCTGGTCGGTTTGCTGGCGCAGAAATTTGGCGTCCTCGACAAACACCGGTTTGGGACGGCTCACCGGGCCAACCACTGTTGGCACACTGGCGTCGTAGCGGTCGCGGATTTTAACGGTCTGGCGTTTCTCGAAATCAACGCCTTCCAGGTGTTCGATAAAGGTGGTGACGAAGTGCTGGCGGGTTTGTTCGCCGTCGCTGACGATATCGACCCCGGCGGATTGCTGTTCCTGCAATGACACGCGCAGTGCGTCCTGTTTGCCGTGCGTCAGTGCTTCGCCAGTCAGTTTCCAGGGCGACCAGAGCTTTTCGGGTTCCGCCAGCCAGGAGGGTTTGGGCAAACTGCCAGCGGTGGATGTCGGGAAGAGTTTTTTCATAGTCGGGACTGCTTATTTGAATGAGGGATCGGCTCCCGCCCAGAAGGCGGGAATAGAAAGAGGCAGGCTTACAGCGCGTAATTGGCCGACCAGTGGTCGAGGATGTTCTGATACGGCTTGATAAAGTGCTCTTCGGCAAATTTGCCCTGTTGAATCGCCAATTGGCTGCGTTCTTCGCGGTCGTACACCACCTGAGTCAGCGAGTGGTCACGGTGCTTCAGGCTTGGCTGATAACATTTGCCCGCAATGGCGTTGGCGTTGTAAATCTCCGGGCGGTAGATCTTCTGGAACGTCTCCATGGTGCTGATGGTGCTGATCAGCTCCAGGTTGGTGTAGTCGTTCAGCAAGTCACCAAAGAAGTAGAACGCCAGCGGCGCAACGCTGTTTGGCGGCATAAAGTAGCGCACCTGCAAGCCCATCTTTTGGAAATACTGCTCGGTCAGTGACGACTCATTTGGCAGGTACTCGAAACCCAGCACCGGATGCTGGTTTTCGGTCTGATGGTAGACCTTGTTGTCCGACACGCTGAGGCAAATGACCGGCGGCTTTTTGAAGTTTTGCTTATAGGCGTTCGAGTGAACAAAATGCTGGAACAGCTTGCCGTGCAGCTCTCCAAAGTTCTCGGGAATGCTGAATCCGGGCTGGTCTTTATTATGATCCAGCAATAGCACGCTGAAATCGTAATCCCGCACATAGGACGAGAAGTTATTACCCACGATGCCTTCGATACGCTCGTTGGTTTTACGGTCGATAATATGCGTTTTTAATATTTCAATGCTCGGGAAGCTCTGAGCCTGGTCTTCGATCTGCATATCGACCGATACGATTTCCAGTTCGACGGAGTAACGATCGCCGTTGGCGTTATCCCAATGTGCCAGCGCATTAAAGCTGTTGTCGATCATCTTCAGGGCATTGCGCAGATTTTCCTGACGGTGTTCACCACGAGCCAGATTGGCAAAGTTGGTGGTCGCACGGGTGTTGTCTGACGGGCGATAGTGTTCGTCGAAACCAATACTGTTGATGGAGAAAGTAAAATCTGTGCTCATGATCCGGTGTCCTGTGTGCTGCGATAAACCCTGAATGTCTTTGGTGCTCTGTCCCATGTTCGTTGCTGATGCTCTCGGTCAGCGGTTGTTGTCGGGAGTTGAGCAGAGGTGGGTTTTATACCGGGATCTTTTCATGAAGAAAATTGACTTTATTTCACTTTTAAATGAGAAGTTCTCACTTTTGTGGGGTGCGCTTGTTGGCAAGGTGTCGGCTGCTTCGTGTCTTCAGGGCATGAGACAGAGACGTATTCTGGTACACTGCGGCGATGGATATTTCACTGATCGTAGACCAACTTAACGAGCCCCAGCGTCAGGCGGTGGCGGCAGACTCTGTTCACCAACTGGTGCTGGCCGGAGCCGGTTCTGGCAAGACGCGGGTGCTGGTGCATCGCATTGCCTGGCTGCTGAAAGTCGAGAACGTCTCGCCCTTTGCGGTGATGGCGGTGACCTTCACCAATAAGGCTGCTCGGGAAATGAAAGAGCGTCTGGAAAGCCTGCTGGAAATGCCGGTGAACGGCATGTGGGTGGGCACCTTCCACGGCCTCGCGCATCGCTTGCTGAAGCAACACTGGCAAGAGGCCCAGTTGCCCCAGCATTTCCAGATTCTGGACAGCGACGACCAGTCCCGAGTGATCAAGCGGCTGATGAAAGAGCACAACATCGACGATGCCCGCTATCCGCCCAAGCAGATTCAGTGGTTTATCAACGCCCAGAAAGACGAAGGCCGCCGCGCCGCGCATGTGATTCCCTCGGCTGATCCAACCAGCACCACGCTGCTGGAGATGTACCGGATTTATGAGGCCTTCTGTCAGCAGCAAGGGCTGGTTGATTTTGGCGAAATCCTGCTGCGCGCGCACGAACTCTGGCTCCATAACCCGGACTTGCTGGCGCATTATCAGCAGCGTTTCCGCCACATCCTGGTGGACGAATTTCAGGACACCAACAACATCCAGTACGCCTGGATTCGCCTGCTGGCGGGCAACTCCGTTTCTGTGATGGCAGTGGGCGATGATGATCAGTCGATTTACGGCTGGCGCGGTGCCAACATCGGTAATATTCGCAACTTCCAGCAGGACTTTGCCGGAGCCGAGCTGATCAAGCTGGAGCAAAATTACCGCTCTACCGCCACCATTCTGGCCGCCGCTAACGCGGTAATCAGTAATAACCGGGGGCGTCTGGGCAAGGAGCTGCACACTGATGGCGCGCCGGGCGAGCCAATCAAGCTCTATCGGGCGTTCAACGATCTCGACGAAGCGCGCTACATTGCGGATCAGGTCGATAACTGGGCCAAATCCGGCAATCAGCGCAGTGATATGGCGGTGCTGTATCGCTCCAACGCCCAGTCTCGGGTATTGGAAGAAGCTCTGTTGCGGGCGGGAATCCCGTACCGGATTTACGGCGGTCAGCGTTTCTACGAGCGATTGGAAATCAAAAATGCGCTGGCCTATTTACGCCTGCTGCTGGCGCGCACGAATGATGCGGCGTTTGAACGGGTTGTGAACGTACCGGCGCGTGCCATCGGCGAAAAAACCGTCGAAATCCTGCGTACTGTAGCGCGTGATCAGGGCTGTTCGCTGTGGGATGCGGCGACTCAGGTGGTGGCGCAAGGTGGCTTGCCCAAGCGCGCGACCAATGCGATTGCTCAGTTTCAGGCTTTGGTCGATGACATGGCCAGTGCCCAGGATGAGGTGCAACTGCACGAACTGGTGGATCATGTAATCCAGCGCAGCGGCCTGATTGACCACCACAAAAAAGAAAAAGGCGAAAAAGGTCAGGCCCGGCTGGATAACCTGGACGAGTTGATTAACGCCGCACGGGCGTTCGATGCCGAAGAACAAGATGAAGCCGAAGGCCCGGTGCTGGCTGCGTTTCTTGATCGGGCCGCGCTGGAAGCCGGTGAAGGCCAGGCCGAAGAATACGAGGACGCGGTACAGTTGATGACCCTGCACTCGGCCAAGGGGCTGGAGTTTCCGCAGGTGGTGCTGACGGGTGTGGAAGAAGGCCTGTTTCCGCACAAGATGTCCGCTGACGATGCCGACGGTCTGGAAGAAGAACGACGGTTAGCCTACGTTGGTATTACTCGTGCGATGCAGCAACTGATCCTGACCTACGCCGAGAGCCGTCGTTTGTACGGCCAGGAAAGCCTTACCTCTCCATCGCGTTTTATTCGTGAAATCCCGACGGAACTGATCACCGAAGTGCGGTTGAAAAACTCGGTCAAGCGTCCGGTGACGGCCAGAAAGCCCACCCGTTCACGACTGGTTCAGGAAGCCCCGGCATCCGCGCCGTTTGCGCTCGGGCAGCGAGTCTTTCATGAGATCTTTGGCGAAGGCACGGTGTTGCGCTTTGAAGGGCAAGGCAACGGCCTGCGAGTGGAAGTGAACTTTGACGAAGCCGGAACCAAGTTGCTGGTTGTCAGCTTCGCCAAACTGGAAGCTTTGTAAGACGGAACCAAAGACCGGAAGTCCGGTTGGAAATAGCCCCAGAGCAGGGGCTATGGTTTGGCGTATTGCTCAGACGCGAGGCACCTTGCGGATATGGCCGGTTTCATCAATGGCAACGTAGACAAAAATTGCGTCCACGACTTTGCGGCGCTCGTCTTCGTTCGGGTTTTGCGTCCACACTTCGATCGCAATGCGAATGGAAGACGAGCCAATGTCCAGCAGCTTGGTGTAGAAACACACCGCTGCGCCGACCCGAATGGGGGACATAAACACCACCGATTCCAGCGCCACATTGGCAATTCTTCCCTTGGCCAGACGACTGGCCACATCTTCAGCAGCATGATCCATTTGCGCAACCACCCAGCCACCACTGATGTCGCCGTGGGTATTGGCGTCGGCTCGGGTTGGAATCAGGCGGAGCGTGAGTTCTCCTGCCGGTCTGGGACGGTGGTCGTCAGGGCGTTGGGAAGTCATGATGGATCCTGCTATTTGGAATTATTTTGTCGCCAGTTTACTGCTTTTTGCGTCTTGACAACACTCATAACAGTGTCTTAGAAGCGTGGATGTTGTGGTTTATTTTCAGGTTGTCATCTTTTTGTCATCTTTCTGTCATAAGTTTGCTGTCGTCATTCATCATGCACACATCGGCTTGATTATCACGTACCTGAAGTAGCCCGGATTTTCCTTCTGTTTCGTGTCAGCCAGGGTCTTGTTATGAAATCGTTGTTTATTGCAGGAATACTGCTGCTGGCCAGTACCTCTGCATTTGCAGGACGCAGTTACATCAGCATTGTCGGGTCATCGACGGTTTACCCCTTTTCGACGGCGGTCGCCGAGCGTTTTGGCAAGTCATCGTCGTATCGCACTCCCAAAGTAGAGTCGACAGGCTCCGGGGGTGGATTGAAACTGTTTTGTGCCGGTCTGGGGGAAGATACACCGGACATCACCAACACCTCTCGCCGTATCAAGTCCTCGGAATTGGCCTCGTGTCATCGGAACGGAGTGACGGACATTGTCGAAGTACCGGTGGGGTTTGATGGCATTGTCCTGGCGAGTGCGACTGGCGGATCGCTATTGTCGCTGACGCGGCGGGATATTTTTATGGCGCTGGCCAGCCGGATACCCGACCCTCAGGGATCGGGTGAACTGATCAGTAACCCTCACCAGACCTGGGCGGATGTCAATCCGTCGTTGCCGGATATCCGCATTCGCGTGTGGGGGCCTCCGACGACCTCGGGCACCCGTGATGCGTTTGTCGAGCTGGCGATGGAAGGTGGCTGTTCTCGTTTCAGTACAATTCGTGCTCTGAAATTGACCGATAAGCCGCGCTACAAGGCGATTTGTCACGGAATACGCGAAGATGGTGCGTACATTGACGCCGGTGAAAATGACAATCTGATCGTTCAAAAACTGTCGGTGAACCCCGGTGCGCTGGGCATTTTCGGTTTCAGCTTTCTGGAACAAAATGAAGACAAGGTGCAGGGTGTGGCGATTGAGGGCATCTCGCCTTCTTTTGATGCCATCGCTGATGGTCGTTATCCGGTCAGTCGCTCCCTGTACCTGTACGTGAAAAAAGCCCATGTGGGCGTGATTCCGGGCATTCGCAATTATCTGGGCGAGTTTATTTCCGAGCGTGCCATGGGCCGCGACGGTTACTTGACCGATAAGGGCATGATTCCGATGGATGACCAGCAATACTACGATACCGCCACCCGAGTGCGGGCGTTAAAGACGTTGTAATGACGTGATCTGGTGCAGGTATTGCATCGGTTCTTGTGGATAATTTTTAACAGGCCGGACACCATGTCCGGCTTGTTTGTTAAGACAGGCTTGATATGACATACAGTACGCTCTTGGCTGTGATCGGCGTAGCCGCCTTGCTGGCATACTGGCTGGGTAAGCGTTTGGCAGCCCGGCGGCGGCGTGCCGGTGATTCTCTGAACTCCCTTAATGACCACTATGGTTCTCTGGTTGCTCTCTGGAGTTGCCTCCCTGCGTTGATTCTCCTGCTGCTTTGGGGATTGCTGGAAGAACCGGTGATCAACCACCTGCTGGCCAACCAATTGCCGGAGACCATTCAGGCGGATGGCCCGGCGTCGATCCAATTGGCATTGAGCAAAATACACAACCTGGCGGCCGGAGCGGATATTGAAGCCGAACCGGCGCTGCTACCGGCGGTGCAGCATTGGCGTGATTTGCAAGACCAGAACCGCTTGCTACAAGTGCTGTTGCTGCTGGCGTTCATTCTGGCTGGCGCGGCGTACGCTTTGCGCCGCATTCAGGGTCAGGTGCGTGCTCGATACGAAGTGGAGCGCACCATTGAATGGCTGCTGTTTGCCAGCTCGGGGATTGCCGTTCTGACCACCCTGGGGATTCTGCTCAGTGTGCTCTATGAAGCCTGGCTGTTCTTCGGGCAGGTCAGCCCGGCAGAGTTTCTGTTTGGCACTACCTGGTCGCCACAACCGGCATTGCGGGTGGATCAGGCGGGAACATCGGGCAGTTTTGGTGCGATTCCCCTGTTTGTTGGCACATTACTGGTCGCGGCCATTGCGATGCTGGTGGCGGTGCCTGTCGGATTGATGTCCGCCATTTATCTGGCTGAATACGCTGCGCCAACGGTGCGTCATATCGCGAAACCGGCGCTGGAAGTACTGGCGGGTATTCCGACGGTTGTGTACGGCTTTTTCGCGGCCCTGATGGTCGCGCCAACGGTACGCGAACTGGGGACGGGCCTGGGGCTGGAGGTGTCGTCGGAGAGTGCGCTGGCGGCGGGTCTGGTGATGGGCGTGATGATTATTCCATTCGTATCATCGCTGTCCGACGATGTGCTGACGGCGGTGCCGCAGTCGTTGCGTGATGGCAGTTACGGGCTTGGTGCAACGCGCAGCGAGACGATTTTGCACGTTGTCATTCCGGCGGCGCTGCCGGGCATTGTCGGGGCCATCATGCTGGCGGTATCACGCGCCATTGGTGAAACCATGATTGTGGCCATGGCCGCCGGATTGGCAGCCAATCTGACACTGAATCCGCTCGACAGTGTGACCACAGTGACGGTACAGATTGTGACCTTGCTGGCCGGAGATCAGGAGTTTGATTCGGCCAAAACGCTGGCCGCTTTCGCGCTTGGGCTGGTGCTGTTCCTGGTGACGCTGAGCCTGAACTTTGCGGCGCTACGGGTGGTAAACAGTTATCGGGAACAATATGACTGATCCGGTTCTGACCACGCGCCAGAAAGTCCAGCGCAGCATTACTCGTCGACGTCGTTCGGAGCGCTGGTTTCGTGCCTCTGGCGTGATGGCCATCGGCTTTGGCTTGTTGTGCCTGCTGGCGTTGTTCAGCAGCATCTGGGACAAAGGCGCACCGGCGTTTCGTCAGACGGTGGTGGAATTTCCGCTGATGATTGACGGCGCGTTTCTGGGGGTGTCGGCTGACTCATCGGCTCAGGAATTGCTGGCGGCGGATTATGGCGGGCTGGTGCGGCGGGCGTTGAAAGCCGAGTTTCGAACCGCGCCCTGGCAACAGCGTCGGGCCTTGTATCGTTTGATCAGCAGTGGCGCTGACTGGCAAATCCAGCATTTGGTGCTGGAGCAGCCCGAGCTGATCAATCAGCGCATCACCTTGCCGTTGATCGTTGATGATGATGTTGATCAGTGGTTCAAGCACGACCGGCCCCAGGGCTTGCCTGGACGCTTGTCCGAGGTTGAAATCCAGTGGCTGGAACGCTGGATTGAAGAAGAGCGTCTGTATACTCGTTTTAATCGTACGTTTTTTACCAACGGTGACTCACGGGAACCGGAACTGGCGGGGATTCGGGGAGCCATTACCGGCACCTTTTTGACCTTGTTGGTGACGTTTATGCTGTCGTTCCCGATTGGGGTGGCGGCGGCGATTTATCTGGAAGAATTTGCGCCAGACAATCGGGTAACGCGTCTGGTCGAGATCAATATCAACAATCTGGCGGCGGTGCCCAGCATCACTTTTGGTTTATTGGGACTGGCGATTTTTATCAATGTCTTCGGGGTTGAGCGTTCGACGCCATTGGCCGGTGGGCTGGTGCTGACGCTGATGACTCTGCCGACCATTATCATTACCGGTCGAGCGGCCCTCAAGGCCGTGCCAGGCTCCATCCGTGAGGCTGGCCTGGGGTTGGGTGCATCACGGGTACAGGTCGTCTTTCACCATGTTTTGCCACCGGCTCTGCCAGGTATGCTGACAGGGACGATTATTGGTATGGCCCAGGCATTGGGGGAAACCGCCCCCCTGTTGATGATCGGTATGGTGGCGTTTGTGGTGGATATTCCTTCGTTTGTCACCGATCCATCCACGGTGTTGCCTGTGCAGATTTTTCTCTGGTCAGACAGCCCCGAACGTGCCTTTACCGAGCGAACCTCCGCCGCAATTCTGGTATTACTTGGATTTCTGATCAGCATGAACGCCCTGGCGGTGTGGCTGCGACGGCGTCTGGAGCGGCGCTGGTAAGCATGATAATTCCGGAGAACGGGGATGAATAAACAACATCAGACGGAAGGTGAGCCGTTTAGCGATCAATCCAAGCTGAGTGTGCGCAACGTCAGTGTGCATTACGGCGAAAAGCAGGCGCTGTCGGATGTCAGCCTGGACATCGGAGCCAATGAAGTGATTGCACTGATTGGCTCGTCAGGTTGTGGCAAATCGACCTTTTTGCGCTGTCTCAATCGCATGAACGACACCATTGATGACTGCCATATTCGTGGTCAGATTCATCTCGACGGGAACGATATCTATGCCCCTGGTGTCGATGTTGTGCCTCTGCGCGCTCAGGTCGGGATGGTGTTTCAGAAACCCAACCCATTCCCCAAGTCGGTGTACGACAATGTGGCCTATGGGCCACAAATTCACGGACTGGTGGATAACCATCTGGAGCTGGATGACTTGGTCGAGTACAGTCTGCAGCGCGCCGGACTGTGGAATGAAGTCAAAGACCGGCTGCATTCCCCCGGTACTGGCCTGTCCGGTGGGCAGCAGCAGCGCCTGTGTATAGCCCGTTCACTGGCCGTTGACCCGGAAGTCATCCTGATGGATGAACCCTGCTCGGCGCTTGATCCGATTGCCACCGCCCGGATTGAAGAACTGATTGACGAGCTGCGTGAAAACTACACCATCGCCATTGTGACCCACTCGATGCAGCAGGCTGCGCGGGTCTCGCAGCGCACGGCGTATTTTCATCTGGGTCAATTGGTCGAAGTGAACCCGACCGACAAGGTTTTTACGACACCCCAGCACCCACTGACCGAAGCCTACATTACTGGCCGCTTCGGCTAATGCCCAACCGAGGTAATCGCATGGAAATGAATTTCAACCAGCACATTTCCGGTCAGTTCAACGCTGATCTGGAAGCCATTCGCAGCCATATGATGTCGATGGGTGGCCTGGTTGAACGGCAAGTGACCAACGCCATTGAGGCCATCACCACAGGTGATACGTCCCCGGCGGATGAGGTACTTCGCTGTGAGGACGACATCGACAACATGGAAGTGGCCATCGATCAGGAATGCACCCAGATACTGGTGCGGCGTCAGCCTGCGGCATCGGACTTGCGTATGGTACTGGCGGTGTCTCGCGTGGTGCGTGATCTCGAACGCATCGGCGACGAAGCCACCAAAATTGCCACACACGCGCTGGAAGTCAGCGGCAATACTCACTCCAATTTCTGCCAGCAGTCGATTCGTTATATGGGGACAGAAGTCGTCAAGATGATCAGTGCTGCCCTGACGGCGTTTGCCCGCCATGACATCAAGGGTGCGCTGGACGTGGTGCGTAACGACAAGCTGGTGGATCAGCAGTATTCCTCGGCCCTGCGTGAACTGATCACCTATATGATGGAAGATCCACGCTCGATTTCACAGGCCATCAACATCCTCTGGATTCTGCGTGCCATTGAACGCATTGGCGATCATGCCCGGAATATTTCCGAGCAGGTGATCTACCTGGTCAGCGGTGCCGATGTGCGCCACAGCTCCATCAGCGAGATGGAAGAGCAGACCCAGACCGACAAGAAGTGATGGCTTCTTCCATCTGGTTGGAAAATCGTCGCAGATCAGTCAGTTAGCTGAAAAAAATGGTTGACGAGTGAAAATCGGATCTCTATTATCTGTGCCCACTTAGCCGGTATAGCTCAGTTGGTAGAGCAACTGACTTGTAATCAGTAGGTCCCGAGTTCGACTCTTGGTGCCGGCACCAGTTTAAAAAACCCTGATCATTCGTGATCAGGGTTTTTTTATGCCTGCGATTCAGGCTGGAGTTGGTTGGACGTTCATCCTGAAAAATGACCAGACCGTGTTTCCACAGTCTGGTGCGAGAACGATCAGTGGGTGGCGGCAGGAACCGGGGTTGTCTGGCTCGGTGCTGGTGCTGGTATGGTTGTATTTGCGGGAACTGCAGGAGCTTCCGCTGGAGCCTGAAGTTGCGGCGCTGGCGCTTGTTGAAGCTGAGGAACCGGGGCTTGAGGTGCTACAGCAGGTGCCTGAGGTGCTACAGCGGGCGCTTGAAGCTGAGGAGCCTGGGGTTGCTGATAAACCGGTTGTTGATACACAGGTTGCTGTATCGGCTGTTGTACTGGCTGTTGGTAAGCACGTTGCTGCTGCTGGTACATAGGCTGCTGTTGCAAAGGTTGCTGCTGTAAAGGCTGTCGATACACCGGTTGCTGCGGCTGTTGATAATACGGTTGAGGCGCTGCCTGAGGTTGTGGTGCTGCCTGACCACCCATCATGGGCGCAATGATCATGGGGCCATTTGCCGATGGTTGCTTATTTCGGATGCCCAGCGCCTTGGCATCGTAGGCTTCATTTCCTGCCGCCGGTTGCAGCAGGATTTTCATTTTCTTGGGAAAGTTTCGATCCTTCCAGTCATCACCCTTGTATTGGATATTCAGCAACTTCGGAGTGAAACCCCGATGCTCAACCCGTACCTGATATTTACGCGTTGCATCCATATCATCCAGCTGAATTTCACACGGTGTGTCGCACAGATGCTCATCATCCATGGTTAATGTCGCGCCTTGTGGATCGGTGTCGAAGAACAGGGTTTCGGTATGCCTGGAAGGCGTCAGCTCTGCCTCAATCTGGACGTCGGCGGGGCCAGACTTTTCCACAACAGCCTTGTACAGACGGTAGCCTTTGGCAGTCAGAGTCACTTCAACCGTATCCGCTTTGGCAAAATCAATTTCCTGTTGCAACGGCGTTGGGCCAATTTTGACGCCATCAATAGTGACGGTGGCAACCGGCTGGGACTGAACGTTCAGTTGTGCTGTGCGCACCATCTGAACATCAACGGTTTCCTGCTCGGTGCCATCTTTCTTGATGATGTGCTCGTAAGAACGGAAATGCTCTTTGCTGAGCTGCAGCGTGTGAGAGTCGGATTTCTTGAACGCTACTTCATGTTGAAGTGGCGTCTGGCCCACGTCTTTGCCATCAACAGTGACCAGCACACCTTCCGGATTCGACTTGATCATCACCATCTTGGTGGATGAGCCGCAGCCAACCAATGCAGCCGAAAGCAACAAAAACGCTGCTTTTGAACTGACTGTGAACGTCTTCATGAGATAGATCTTCCATATCAGGGTATATGCTTAGATGCTCCCAAAAGCGATGACACAATTCAATGTAATGGCTCGAAATGCCCACATCGAATTGCTTCGGGTCAAGGCTACTGCTATGGCGGCAGAGTGTCCTCACAACCATACTCCGCCCGCACCAGCGCCATATAGTGCTCCATGCTGTGACTGTTGGTGGTTTCAAAATGACTGTTCAGTTCGGTCAGATTCAGAATGCGGTCGGGGCGGAATTGGCGGTAGCCATCACGCAGGTGGCACCAGGCGATCAGCGTCCATTTACCGCCCCAGTAGATCATTCCGAGCGGGTCGATGGTGCGGTCAGAGGTCTGGTGATCGGCGCGCTGGTAGTGCAGTTGTAATTGCTGGCGGGTTTCGATGGCACGGCGCAGGGTGCCGCTCAGTTCCGGCACTGGGCTTGAGGTCATAAAGTTGGGCACCAGAAACGTCTGTTGCTCTGATAATGACTTGAGATCATCCGGCAGAATGGCGTTGATTTTATCCAGCGCATGACTGGCAGCAGCGGCCAGCTCCGGGTCTGACCAGGCTTGTACCATGCGGCTGCCGAGAATCAGTGCCAGAATTTCGTGGCGGTCAAACATCAGCGGCGGCAGCTCAAAATCGTAGCGGATGCGGTAGCCAACACCGGCCTCTCCTTCCACCGGCACGCCGGACAATTCCAGTGCCTGAATATCCCGGTAAATCGTGCGCTCACTGACACCCAGCTTCTCCGCCAGCGTGCGCGCAGTGACGGCCATTCGGCGGCCTCGCAGCAGATTGGTGAGCTGGAACAGGCGCTCGGCCCGGTTCATTGACTGGGGCATGACAGCTTCTCTTTAAAAACGAACACCAGACGCGCCGACAGGCCGCGTCCGGTGGATCAACAAGCCAACCTGAAAAACACGCTTCAGGCACTGGCGTCCGCTTCGCTGGTGCAACTGGAAAACAACACCTCGGAATGCTGCATGTGAATGGAGTCAGGATCAATCAATGCGACCATTTCCTGACAGGCCGGGCTGTCCATAAACACCTGACTGGCGTGCTCGGCATCGGCTCGCGTGGCCCAGTAGACGATATCTGTCCATTCGCGGGTGTCCGGGTTCAGCGACACCGAGCGATACAGCAGCCCTGGCAAGTTGCTGACAAAGTCCTGTACTGCCGAGTTGGTGGCCAGCAGTGCATCGGCGGATACGCCGTCTTTCAGTTTGAAGCTCACCCGTTCTACCACATTGTTCTGGCTGGAATCCGTTGTCATCTCATAATCCTCATGCGTTATGGCCAGATTGGCCCGTTGGAAAGACACATCGTGGTGTACTCCCTGATCAGTGGTTGATGGCTCCCGTTTCGGGAACAGGGACATCATGCGGCAGGGCTACTGACAGGGAGTGGCAGGAGGGTAAATAGAATGCTTGAGAGTGGCCGCTAGACAGTCAGTGCCAATAAACACCAATCACACCATCGTATTAATCTGATAGCGGGTGCTGCGTCCTCCTCCTGGCAGTTTGACGATACAACCTTTCTCCAGCAGCTCTGCCAAGTGCCGAGTTGCCGTCGCTTTACTGACTTTGGCAACTTTCTGGTACTGGCTGGCGTTGATGCCGGATTCAAACGCTTTCGGGCCGCCATCCAGTAAACGATTCAAGACCTTGATTTGTCCTGCACTGAGACCGACATCGTGGAACTGCTGCCAGAACCGGGTTTTGGTCAGGGTTCGATCTATGGTTGCCAGCGCGTCCTGAAGCGTGCATTCCAGTGTGTCGAGGAACCAGATAATCCAGTCGGTAATATCCAGATCACCGCGCTGAGTGGCTTCCAGAATGTCGTAATAACGGCTGCGCCGTTCGAGAATCGCGGTCGACATGGCGTACAAACGAATGCTTTGCTCGTCAGCCTGGGTCAGAGCCATATCGGTCAAGGCGCGAGTCATGCGGCCATTGCCATCATCAAACGGGTGTAAGGTCACAAACCAGAGGTGGGTGATTGCGGCTCGCAGTATGGGATCAAGCAAGGCGTCATTCTGGCTGTGATTAAACCAGTCGATAAAGCACTGCATTTCCCCGCTTAGCTTGCTGCGTGGTGGCGCTTCAAAATGGATACGAGGTCTGTCTTCTCGACCTGATACGACCTGCATGGGAGCATCGCCGCGCAGCGTACCAATATGTTCAGGGCGCGAGATCAGCAATGTCTCGGGGGCCGGAAACAGCCAGTGATGCCATTGAAACAAGCGCTCCAGTGAGAGAGGCTGATCCGCTTGCTGAATGGCATCCAGCATGACCTGGGCAAGTCCTTCCGATTGATCACTCACCGGGTAAGGTTGTTGTTCTTCAATGCCCATCCGGCGTGCCAGTGATGAGCGCACCGAACGAGCGTCCAGTACTTCCCCTTCAATGGTGGATGACGACAGGATATTGGCCAGCAAGGTGTCCAGAGGCTGTTGCCTGCCAGGGTGGCTGTGTGCTTTTCCCAGTAATATGCCCATGGTCAGTCGGGTTTGGCGGAGGCGCGGCTGGATGTGTTGATCATCCCAATCGAAATCTGGCCATTTGGAACACTGCCATATCCATTCATTGATCATCAGAATTGCTCATTTTGTCGTCAATGAGCCGATTATTCACTCTATTCGGCTCATTTTTCAAGCCGAATAAGGCCGCTATTCGGCTCATGCGCCACCACGGCTGTGCAGCAAGGGTAACGGTCAACTGCTAAGCTCTTGAGTTGAGATCAGACCTGCCGAATGTACTCGGCTTTGTTTTCAACCAAGGAAAATACTATGAACCGCACCCTCCTGCTGTTGGCCTCGGCGCTGTTGCTCAGCGCATGTAACAACGGGGACAAGGATTCCGCTGCTTCCTCGGCAGCCAAATCGGCGACCCCTGCTCCGGCTCCGGCGGCGTCTTCCCCCAAGTCGATGCAGCCTTCTCCGAAAGACTTCAACGGTTATTACAAGTCCATTCCCAATACCACCGATGCGAAAAAACTGCGTGCGGCCTTGCACAAGCGCATTGATGGTCATCGTGTGATTCCATACACCAAGTATGGCAATGACCTGAAAGATTGCTGGCAGAGCGGCAAGTGGCACGAGTGTGAGGTGGATGTTTGGGAAGCGCTGAACTACACCGATGCCGGTTGTGGCGGAACAACGAAATACTGCGATTCAGTCGTGCTGTTGTACTCCAATGATGTGCGTCCGATGAGCAAGGCCAACCGTGGCAAAGGCAAGGATGACAGTTGGGATCGTGAGCATGTATGGCCGAAGTCACGCGGTTTTCCGAAGAAAGCTCAGGACGGCTACACCGACCTGCACCACTTGCGTCCGGCAGACCGTAACATCAACGGCAAGCATTCCAACCTGGGTTACGACGAGGGCGGCAAGCCGCTGGTGGATGAAACACTCGATGGCAAGCCGGTCACCGGCATCAATGTGGATCTGAAGAACCAGAGCTTTGAGCCGACCGATCTGTCCAAGGGGCAAGTGGCGCGGATGCTGTTCTACATGGCCGTGCGTTACGAGCCAGGTGATGACAAAGGCGACGAGAAGATGCCGGATCTGAAACTGATCGACGATAACAAGAAGATCAAGGAGCCGGTAATTGGCGATCTGTGTACGCTGATGAAGTGGCACGCCAAATTCCCGGTAACGGATTTTGAGCGTCGTCGTAACGATCGTGTGCAGCAGATTCAGGGCAACCGTAATCCGTTTATCGACCGTCCACAGTACGCTCAGGTGCTGTGGGGCAAGCAGTGTCGTTAACAGGTCGTTAGACACGCTGTTTCAGGTGCGCCGTTAACGGCGCGAGAAGTCCCCGGCGAATGCCGGGGACAGTCTGTTACTCAATGACCAGATCGTTGCCATCAAAGGTGATGGGCTTGGTCGGATTCATACTGATGGCGGTCAGATTGGCTGCTGTGATGGTGCCACCCGTCGGTGCCACGGTTTCAACCACCTGACTGGGAGGCAGTGCAGCTCCCTGTTTCAGATGCTTGTACATCAGGTCAACCGCTTGCTTGAAGTAGTAATCAATCGGCACGTAGTTCATGTCCTTGGCCCCCCAGGCAATGTACGACTGATTCAGCGTATCCAGATGCTGGGCGTTGGTCACTTCGTAATAGTGCAGCTTGCTGTTATCCCCTTCGACCTGCTTGTTCAGCGCCATATACGGGCGTGAGGTGTGGTTCGGCACGATCAGAGCGTCGGCGCGGCCATGCACGATCAACGTTGGTTTGCCTTGCAGGTTGCCCGTGCCTTTCACTTCTTTCAGGCCGGTCATCAAGCGCGTATGCAATGGGTTATCGGCGTTGTTGAAAATATCCCAGTAGCAGAGCGCTCCCTCCAGATTGTAATCGTGACGACCATTGGCCGACTCGGCCTTGTGCTGAATCACCGGGCTGCCGCTGTTGTCATTATCCTTGATCAGCACCAGATTGGCGGTGCGGGGAATTCCGTTGCTGCTGGTGGCCAGAGTGGCGGTACTGGTATTGGCGGTGGGAGCGCCGCTGGCATCGGTGACGCCCATGCTGATATCACATACCGTATCGACCACTGAGCTGCGGGTAAACTGGTTGGCATAACCGGTTACTAACGACTGATAGAGGTCGATGCTGCCGTATCCGGCGGCGATGATCATGGAGTCGGGTGTGAACCCGGCATCGAGCAGTTTTTGCGAGGCTTGTTTGCCCATCTCGGCATCGGTACCTGTGGTGATCAAACCGGCATCGACCAGAGAGCGGCAGCGTTCGGTCACATCACCGCGCAGGTTGGCCAGTGCCGTACCGCTGTAATCCGGGTCGTCTGTGGCGCAGGCGGCGTACAGTTCGGCGAGGGCAAAGTACTCATACGATGACTTGCTGTGGTTGCTGATGCTGCGATCACCGACCTTGATAACAAAATCCTGCTCGGCGCTGGCGGGCTGGATATTCGGCTCACCGGCCACCACGGCATCGATCAGGTTTTCGGTGTCCTGCTCGGCAGCACGCAATACGCCCGAACCCCCGTTAGAGACGCTGGCGGCAATCACCAACGTGTTATCGGCAGTAAAGGTACTGTCGTCAAAGTGGCGATTCAGCTGCTGGAACGCAAACTTGATCGACTGCAACGTGTGCAGACCCCAGTCTTTTTCGATGTTCTTCTGCGAATGCAAATGCTTGAACGCATAACGATGCGGGTTGGCGGCAATGTAGGTGTCCAGTTCGGCCTGGGTTGGCAGGGTAACGCCTGCGTACTCATCCAGACTGTCGGCAGGCACGTTCTCTTGCGTTGGCACCCTGAAAGTCAGCTCTTCGGTGGTGCTCAGCGGCTGGGCGTCCATCTGGATGCCAAAACCGATGTTCTGGGTCAGGTCTACCGCGCCAGTGCCCTTGTTCATATCGGTCAGGGCAGCGGCACAGCCGTGTTCCATCGCCCAGGCAGAGGCGGTGCCGACGGCCCCATAAACGCCACGGGAACCAGAAGCCGGGCCAGCCACGATGCAAGGCTCGGCTTCGTTAAAGTTGTCCGGCACCTGCACCAGTACCGTGGCCCGGTTAAGGCCTTCGCCGACAAAGGCAAAGTACTCGGTTCCGGGGTATTGGGTGTCGTTTTCTGGCCCGTAAAGTGCGCCAAAGCCGCCGTTGGCACTTTGATCAACCAGTGCTGTGTAGTTGTTGAAGATGGTGTTGCGGCGCAACTCGGCCTTGGTGGGTTTTGCTGGGTCGGAGTAGCCCGGAGCGGCTCCCTGTAAACCGGACAATCCCAGCCCGGCCAGCAGGCCATCGGAATCGGAGAAATAGCTGCGTGACATCACCGGGCCAAGCGGCATGGGAATGCTGTTTTTGGCACCGCTGTCATTGTCATCATCGCTGCCGCAGGCGGTCAGTAAGGCGCAACTGACCACCAGAGCAGCCAACGGCTTGATGGACGGTTGGGCAGTCTGTCGAGGAGAGAACATCATGATCGAATCCTTGCACTTATTGTTATGAGTCCTTGCCAGATTACAAATATCCAATCGCGTGAATACCGTAATTTAGTGGGAGGCAATCTATAAAAGGGATATGAATGGAATCATATCGGCCACATATGTCATTCATTGGTATGGCGCAATGAATGCCAACATAAAATCTCCTACCAAAACAGGATTCTGTTCGCATCGTAACCATCGTATTACTGAAAAAAGCCGGATTGACTGGCTGACTTCAGGGACACACTTTTGCCAGATATCAGGGATGTGATAACCATGGGAGCCGTATACATGGCTGTCTATGACTCGTGCCGTATGACTGCGGTGATAACGATTCGATATGCGCTGCTGCTGTTATTAAGCGGTGGCGGTTTTGCCAATGTGGCCAGCGCGGCCAATGCCTCGACGGTTGCGGTGGTGCAAAGTTACAGTGCCGATTACCGTTGGGATGCCCAGTATCTCAAGGCCATAGATGACACGCTGGGGCGTCAGCATCGGATAGAGCGCTTTGAACTGGATACCAAAAAGCTGCCGCGTCAGAGCTGGCCGGACAGAGCCAATCAGGTGCTGGAGCAGTTGCGGAAACTGCAACCCGGCGTGGTGATTCTGGGCGATGACAACGCGCTTAGCCTGTTGGGCGAAGCGGTGGTGAAAATGAATATTCCGGTGGTGTTTCTGGGTGTGAATGGCGGCCCGGAGCAACATCCGATTCTGCATCATGCACAAGTGACCGGCATTCTGGAGCGGCCTTTTTTCAAGAAGAGCATTCGTCATTTACGCAAGGTGCTGACCCGGCGTGAACGCTTCCTGATCCTGATGGATGACTCGCCGACCATGCGCAACGCAGTACAGGAAACCTTTGGTGATCGCCGTCAGGTAACGGTGTATGGCTCGGTGCTGGATATTCTTCTGACCAACAGCAAGGCGCGCTGGTTGCAAGCGATGCAGCGGGCCAAAAGCGCCGGTTACGATGCTGTGATCATCGGCACGCATCACACTATTCGGGATGTCCGTGACCGGTATGTGCCGCCATCAGAATTGATGGCCACCGCACTGGCGCAGACCGAAGTACCGATCTTTTCCTTCTGGGATATTTTCATCGGCTCTGAACAAGCCGTGGGCGGTTTTACGGTGTCGGCTTACAGTGAAGGAGCCAACGCTGCCCGGCTGGCCGGGTTGATTCTGAAAGGCATTCCAGCGGCCAGCCTGAGCCGTTTTCAGTCGCTCAGTGGCGAGTATGTATACAGTCGCAGCGGCATGGAACGCTGGGGATTGAGCCTGTCGACACTGGAGGCATCCCAGACTCGTTTTACTGACTAACGGATGTTCTGGTGCCTCACAGGGTTTTTTTGTCATATTTTAGTCATGTGACTAAACCTGCACCATCAACCCCTGCACATCGGCAGCGATGGCCGTGTTGGTGAGGGTGCCGTTTTCAACATCAAAATTGTCGTAAAACGACGGCACCGACAGGCTGCCTACCACCTCGGCCCCGAAGAACGGCATGGAGCCGGTTGCGGCGGCCAGCACGGTCTGGGCACCGCCAGGGCCGGGAGAGGTTGCCAACAAGACTACGCGCTTGCCATCAAATACTTTCTGTTGAATGCGTGACATCCAGTCGAACAGGTTCTTGTAGGCGGCGGTGTAGGAGCCGTTGTGCTCTGCGAAGGCAATCACCACAAGATCGGCAGCCTGAATCTGTGCCAGAAAATCTTTGGCGGCCTGTGGATGACCGATCTCGGCTTCCAGATCGGTGCTGTACAACGGCAGTTCAAAATCGTTCAGATCCAGCGTGGTCACGGTCGCATTGTCCACCAGATGGGCAGCGTAGGTGGCCAGTTGCTTGTTGATGGAAGTCTTGCTGTTACTTGCGCCAAATGCCAATACGTTCATAAAAATGCTCCTGAAAACTTCGGTGTCAGTGACTGCCTGAATGTTGATAAACACTATAATTCAACGCAGAAAGTGAATTAATTACCTGAATGCCGAATAATTGTTTCCATATAACTTCTAATTAAGCGGGGGAAAGTATGGATTTAACCGTATTGGAAGGCGTTGCCCTGTTTGTCGCGCTGGTGAAGCACGGCAGCTTTACCCGCACTGCCGAGGCCACGGGTCACTCCAAGTCGTACATCAGCAAGGAACTCAGCCGCCTGGAGCAACGTCTGGGTGTGCGCTTGCTGCATCGCACCACGCGCTCATTGAGCCTGACCCCGGACGGGCAGGTTTATCATGCCCAGTGCCTGCAAACGCTGGAAGACATGGAAGCCGTTACCCTGTCCCTCAGTGGCCAGCAGGCCGTGCCGAGTGGCAAGCTGAAAGTAGGCTGCCCGCTGGGGTTTGGTATGTCACAACTGCAACCGGTGTTATTGGCTTTCACCCGAAAGTACCCGCAGGTAACGCTGGAAGTCATTCTGGATGACCGCCGGGCGGATATTATTCAGGAAGGCTTTGACGTGATGATCCGGGCCTCAACCCGGCTGGAAGACTCCAGCTTGATCGCCCGTCGAATCTATTCCACCGACGCGGTAACGGTCGCCTCTCCGGCCTATCTGGCTGCAGCTGGCACGCCGCAATCCCCTACCGAACTGCCGCAACACCGCACCCTGTGTTACAGCAATCTGAAGCAGCCGACACTGTGGCATTACACTCATCTTAGTGGCAAGGAAACGTCGGTGCGGGTTCAGCCTGCGGTGCTGACCAATGGCTCGGCACTGGAGCTGTCGCTGTGTCTGGACGGTCAGGGCATTGTGCGTTTGCCGCGCTTCTGCCTCGGTCGTGAAATTGAGGATGGTCAGTTGGTGACGTTGTTCCCGGACTATCAAGAGCCTCGGGTTGATGTGTTTCTGATTTATCCCAGCCGTCAGCATATGAGCGCACGAGTGCGGTGTTTTATCGACTTTGTGACGGCGCAGCTTGGCCCACTGGATGGAAATCCGGCCAAATAAGCCAGCGCACGGAGGAACAAACAGTTGGCGCTGAAAGCCAATCAATCGCTGGATTCCGTCTTTATATTGACCGGCAGCGCCCATTATTCGGGGTAGCCAGTCAATACAGGAGACGAACATGACGTACTTGTTCCGTTGCATCATCGTGTGGATGTTGGCGGCCCCGATTTGTGCCGAGACTTTGAAAGTCTATAACTGGCGGAACTATATTGACCGGCAGATGATCGAGGCTTTCAGCCGTGAAACCGGCATTGCAGTGGACTACCGCGAGTACGATGCCGCCACCGAGCTGGAAGCGGCGCTGGATCGTAACGAAGCCTTCGACGTGGTGGTGCCGTCGCATTTCCAGATGGCCAAACTGATCAAGGCCCGGCAACTGCAACGCATCGACCGTAGCCAGCTCAGCCGGATTGATGCCGTGGATATCATGCTGACGGGCGCGCTGGCCTCGTTCGAGAATGCGCATGAATACGCCGTGCCGTATCTCTGGTCGAGCGTTGGGCTGGTGTACGACCGGGCGCAGGTGCCCACGCTGGTGGGTGGGACACCGGACAGTTGGCGCTTTGTCTTTGACGACAAGCTGCTGGCGCAAACCCGTTCCTGCGGTAATGCCTGGATCGACGGCCCCAGTGAAGTGTTTTCGGTCTACAGCAACTACCTCGGCAAGCACCTGAATCGGCTGTCGCCGCGCCGCATTGGCAAGATGGCCGAGCAACTGTCATCCATGCGACAGCACATTAACACCGTCAGTAACGAGCGTTACCTGCCGCAACTGATCGAAGGGGAGCTGTGCCTCTCAATCGCTTGGTCGGGCCATGCCCGTTTTGCTGCCAGCCAGCAACCGACGCTGGAGTTTCTGGTGCCATCCGAGGGCGGCGTGATCGCACTGGATAGCTGGGCCATTCCGGCCAATGCCCCCAACCCAAAGCTGGCGCATCGGTTTATTGATTTTATGCTGACGCCCAATGCCGCTATTCGTAACAGCCTGGCGACCTATTTTTACAACCCGCTCTCGGCTCAGGCCATCGAAAGCCAGTTGCCAGAAGGCGCGGCTGCGGTGGTGATGCCCAACGACCGGGAACGCTCGCGGGTGTATATGGTGGAACAACTCAGTAGCCGCCAGGCCGCCGCGTTGGAAGAAGGCTGGGCGACGGCGGTGTACGGCGACCGCGATGCCCCATCGCCCTGACAGATGACTTTCACCATCAAAAGACTCGGTGCAATAATTCAGACTTAATAATGACGCATTTCTGATATAGAAGAGCAGCAACTATTGGCGGCTGCTCACGGGTTGCACCAGTCTGATTAATCAAAGAGTTATTTTTATGGCGAACAACAGCACTCCTTTCCAGACGGTATTGAACCAGCGCCTGTCACGGCGTGATTTTCTGGTGGCAAGCAGCACGCTGGCGGTAGCTGGGGCCGTATCGGGTTGTCATATCATCCAGCCTCAGTCAGCCGACGCTGGCCCTCGCCTGTCATTTACCGAGCTACCACAAGGGCTGGACAAAACCCTGTCGGTATCGCCCGGCTACACGCCACAAGTGCTGATTCGCTGGGGCGATGCCCTGTTTGACGGTATGGATGACTTTGATCCACAGAACCAGACCGCCGAGCGTCAGGCCAGGCAGTTCGGTTTCAACAACGACTTTATCGGCTTCCTGCCGTTGCCGCTGGGCAGTCAGAACTCCGATCACGGCCTGCTGACGGTCAATCACGAATACACCCACGCAACCATGATGTTTCCCGGCTCGCCGACATCCGTCACGCTGGACAAGGCCCAGACCGACATCGACATCGCGGCTCATGGCTTGTCGGTCATCGAGATCAAAAAGCACAACGGCCAATGGCAGGTGGTGAAAAACTCCCCTTACACCCGTCGCATCACTCCGAATACGCCGATGCAGATGAGCGGAGCCGCTGCGGGCAGCGACCGCCTGCGTACCGCGATTTCACAGGACGGCGTTCATACACTCGGCACTTACGGCAACTGTGCCGGTGGCGTCACGCCATGGGGCACGGTGCTGACGGGCGAGGAAAACATCGACTACATGTTTGCTGGTGACTACAGCGACAGCGCCGAGAAAGAGAACTACGAACGCTTCGGCATGAAATCCAGAGTGCGTAAAAGCTGGGCCAACCACTACCCGCGCTGGGATATGAGTCAGCAGCCGAATGAGCCGCTGCACATGGGCTGGATCGTCGAAATCGACCCCTATGATCCGAACTCTGTGCCGCAAAAACGCACCGCATTGGGCCGCTTCAAGCACGAAGGCTGCAACGTCTTTATCACCAAAGATCAGCACGTCGTCGCCTATACCGGCGATGACCAGCGCTTTGAATACCTGTACAAATTCGTCAGTAAATACCGCTATCAGCCGGACAACCGCGAAGCCAACAAACAACTGTTGTCTGAAGGCACCTTGCACTGCGCAAAATTCCACGATGACGGCACCGTTAGCTGGCTGCCGCTGGTGTACGGTCAGGGGCCGCTGACCAAAGCCAACGGATTTGACAATCAGGGTGATGTTTACCTCGACGCCCGCAAGGCCGCCGACCTGCTTGGCGCAACGCCGATGGATCGCCCGGAAGACGTGGAAGTGAACAAAACCAACGGCAAGGTTTACGTGATGCTGACCAACAACAGCAAGCGTCAGAACGACCAGACCGACGCCGTGAACCCTCGCGCCAACAACCGCGCCGGGCAAATCGTCGAACTGATCGCCCCGAATGGCGACCACACTGCCGAGCGCTTCCACTGGGAGATGCTGTTGCTGGCCGGTGAACGCAACGATCCAGACACCAACTACCACCCGGACACCACCGACAACGGCTGGCTCGCCTGCCCGGATAACTGCGCCTTCGATCAGCACGGTAACCTCTGGATCGCCACTGACGGCGCGGAGAAATTCGGCATTGCCGATGGCATCTGGGCCTGTCCGGTTGAAGGGGAAGAACGCGGGTTGACCAAACGCTTCCTCAGAACCCCGCTGGGCGCTGAACTCTGCGGGCCGTTCTTTACCCCGAACGACAAAAATCTGTTCTGCTCGGTACAGCATCCGGGTGAAAGCAGCACGTTTGATAATCCGTCAACGCGCTGGCCAGACTTTGACGAGAAATTGCCACCGCGTCCGGCGGTGGTGGTGATTACGAAAAATGACGGCAGTGTGATTGGGGGTTAGGGCTTTAATACTTATGGGAGCAACACAAATATAATCGGATGTTTGTGTTGTTCTTTGTTGCTTTTGTAATTCAAGCAGTTTTTATTTCAATGGCATTGCTTGCTCGCTGAAATCAGACGAGTGCCTTGAAGTATGATATTAGCCGCCTAATTGTTTCTGGCTGGGCCTCAAAGCCACCTTTTAAATAAATGGGCCAATACTTTGGGTCGCTATACTGATACCGGTGTAAATGAGCCTCTATTTCTATATGGCCGAGGGAGTCGGAAGAACGAATCTCTAGAGCAAATTCTTCCGGGCTCATGCTTGATATTTTTGCATTACCATTTCTCTTTTCATCGAGAACTTCTAACTCCATGATGAACCTTTCCATTTCTGTCAGCTCAAGCCAAACCTCATCGTAGGAGCCAGAAAAATTCTGGAAAGCTAAGGTAACATTGACTTTAACATCGCCACTACAAGGAGTGCCCTCCGGATATCTTTCCAGTTCTTCTATCTCTACGTATGCTTCTTTGGTTCCAATCTTCATTAGATTATATCTCTTATATGATCTTGCCCTGTTTTTTCGGACACATTTTTATCTGTATATCTTCCTGCCCATAATGACACATAAAAATAGAACCAGAGCAAACCTGGTAGAACCATCCAAAAGTATGCTTCAATTGCACAAGTCAAGGTGATTAAGGCTGTAACAACAAGCAATATTAAGTAGAAGTAGTTTGTCCCTTTGATTTGACGGAATGAAATGGCAGTACCTGCTTTAAACTTACCATTCATAGCTAATAAGTTGATTGCTGCCCAACCTGTAAATATAAAAGCAAGGATGGGTGCTCCCATTAGAGGTATGCCTAACGAGTCAGCCCACCAAGGATAAGAGCCACGATAAAATTCAAGAAAGAGATCGCCAACATATCCCCCTGTTGTCAGCAAAGCGGCTGAGAAACCGATTAATGCAATTTTTGTTTTTGATGATGGTGTATTTGTTGGTTTTTCTTTACGAAATATAATTAAAGACGTAGTGCCAAGTATTAATAGTGTGAAACCATAATCCTGAATTTTGTATTTATTGGAAATATATTCATCACGAAGCTCATAAAATCTATCTGAAGCAACTCGACTTCCAACTTTTTGCCAATCAATTGCTATATATTTTTCCTCATATTCAACTTTATTGGTATAAGCGGGGATGGTGAGTGAGTAAAAAATGCTCAAAAGTGATACAAGGACTATAAATGCAGATATTTTTCTCATGGCTATATGCCGCTAATAGTTTAATTATACACATGCGCGATTTTGAGTTGGCTCAGCTCGTTGCAAACAAGGCTTAACTATCGACTTTTATCAATCAAGCCCTTATCACTGAACAAGCGAGCTTGCGCATTTCTCTGATTCTTCTGGCGCAAAGCAAACTGCTCTCTTGCCTAACGTCCTAAATTCAAGGCGTTACGCTATCAATTGCTGGAAAAACGAGCAACCGGTTCTGACAAAACATGCAGAAGTGGCTGAATTTGGCAGGGCGTGGAAAGTGAGAAGGGAAAAAAGAAAACCACCCCTCGGGCGAGGAGTGGTTTAGTGTTGCTTGAGTGGATTACCGTTGCAGTATCAGAGCTTGCTTACTGACACTGACCTGCTTCGTAAACACCGGAGCTGGTTTCTTTCACCCAGGTGTAGGAGCCGGACAGCGCGCCCAGTGAGTCAGCGCCGCCGGTGCTGTAGTAGCCCATGGAGTAGTAGGCCCGGCCTGCCAATTGGTGTGACAGGTTGGAGGTGTACCAGTCTTCGCAGCTTGGCGGTGGTGGAGGATTGCCGTTCTGACAGGCTTGTGGCTGTTGTGCGTACCATTTGCCCGGCTCGCCTTCGGTCAGGGTGACGGCGCTCCAGGTATCCCAGGCAAAGCCGATGTCGGC
This sequence comes from Oceanobacter sp., assembly GCA_045430275.1. Taxonomy (GTDB): domain Bacteria; phylum Pseudomonadota; class Gammaproteobacteria; order Pseudomonadales; family Oceanobacteraceae; genus Oceanobacter. The sequence goes on from JAILXU010000003.1 coordinate 207,955, forward strand.
CTGATCGCCGGAGCTGATGGCACGCAAGCTGTAGCTGCCGCCTGCGGTGGCACGTCCGGCGCTGATGTGGTCACTCGGACTGGTGCTGCTGGTAAGGCAGGTTTCGATCGGCTGGTTCGGGTCGATCACTTCAACAAGGCGGCGCACGGTTTTGCTGCCGTCGTTATTCACCGCGCTGTAGTCGCAGAAGTAATCGCCCGCGACGGCAGTATCGACGTTGCAGTTAGTGGTCACGCTCAGGCTGCCCATACTGTCGGAACATTGCGCGCCGGGATCAACAAAGGCATCGTTCAGGTTCAGCTCCAGCGGGTTCGCGCCATTCAGACTGCAAACCGGCTTGTCGAGGTTGGAGCCACCGCCGCTACCATGACGGCTGAAGAAGTCCCAGATGATGTCCGGGTAGCTGGGGCCAACCCGCACCGCCCACTTGCCGTTGTTGCCGTCTTCACCGCCGACCCAGTAGTGGCCGTGGTCGGTGTCTTGCAAGTTGGGTGTAGCTGCCGGGCCGTTCAGGAACACGGTTTCCACCACCGAACGGGTGTTCGATGTGCCGTCCTGAGTGTATTTGTTGTGGGTACAGCCGTAGTTGTTCTGATAGTAGGGCGAGCAATCATCACTGCTGGCCAGCGCCGAGGTCGGATTATTGAAGCCGCTGCTGCCGAACACACTCAGATGCGCATCTCGAATGTTCCGGCCCGCCTGCGGCAGTACGGTACAGTCACCTTCGTTCTGCAACACCATCAATGGAATGGCGTAGTCGTCATCCAGCTCGTTATTCATATCCCCGGCCACCTGAGACACCGAATGGAAGCTGGCATAACCCGGACACTGGCCACTGAGCGACACAGACGAGGAGTCCTCGCCGTAAGGCAAACCCGCTGCCGAAGCCGCCGCGCGCCAGTATTCGTTGTGCGCCACCGCAGCCGCCACGGTCATGGCTCCGCCAGATGACAGACCGGTGATAAAGCGCTGTTGCGGGTCGATGTTGTAGTTGGCTTCCACTTCCTGAGCGATAGAGCGCAGGTCTTCCACTTCGCCCGCGCCTTCGTGGCGTTCGTTATCGAACCAGAAGCCCCAGCAGTTTTCGTTGCGCAGGCCGTCGTAGGTGGTGATAAAGGGCGTGACCAGAATAAAGCCGTAGCGGTCGGCGGCGTCTTTCATGCCCCAGTCGTTCAGCACATCGTTCTGGGTTTGTTTGCAGCCGTGCAGGGTCATCACCATGGGCGCTGAACCGCTCAAGCCATCGGGTTGATAAACGGCGTACTGGCGGGTTTTGGAGCCGCTGTAGCTCTCCGCCTGAAAGGTATGACTGGTTTGCGTGCCTGCACTGGCCGGACTGGCCAGAGTGGCTGCCAGCAGGGCGCTGGTGAGCAAGGTGGATGCGTGTGGTGACATGGTGAACTCCGTTTGCTGTTAAAAAAGCCCCCTGACACCCCAAGAGAGCGATGGACGTTGAGCCGCAAAACCGCCTGACAGCCGTGGGATGAGCCGCATTCACCCACAACTGTGATTCAGACGTGCGCTGGTGCCAGGGGGAAGAAGGAGCCGGGCTGGCCCGGCGTATTCTCGTGGTCGGGTCGTTTAGAACGCCAGCTTGGCGAACAGGTGAACCCGGCTCAGTTTCAGGTCATCGGTCAGGGCGTTGCCCTCAGCCTTGAGTTTGGTGGCGCGGATGACTTCAGCACCATACTTCAGGGGCTTGTACGGGTTGTAGATCAGGTTCACATGCAGGGAACGGAAATCGCCCATGTCCTTGCCGTCCAGATCACTGGTGGTTTTGGCAAAGCGCACGGTGGAGCGCAGGCTGCTGCTGAACACATGCTGGAACGCGAGCTTGTAGCCGGTCTGCTTTGACAGCTCCAGGCTGTCGCCGCTGAAGTCGTAGGCGGCAACGTCGCCAAAGTTCATATAGCCACCGAGGCCATTACCGGCGATCAGCGCAAACTTGAGGTTGTCGCCTGCGATATTGATGCGGCCTGACACGCGTCCGGCCAGCGCCATGGCGGAATCGTCCTTGGTGCCGTCGTCAATATTGATTTGCTGCGCCAGCGCTCCGGCGGTCAGATGACCAAAGCCGGTTTTGGCGGTGTATTTGACCACCAGATCCGGCAGGCTGGGATCGGGGGAGTTTTTCGGCTTCTCGGCAGCCAGTTCCAGGGTGCCGGTTGCACTCGGGATGGCGTAACGAATCACCGGATGACGCGAGAAAATCCGCGCCGCCGGGCCACCGAAGTCGGCGGTCTCGGCCAGTGCGCCCAAATCCATAAAGGTCGTCCAGGTCTGACCCAGCGTCAGGTTATCCTGTTGAAAGTAGGCATGGCGCAGGTTGAAAATATTCTGTGTCCCGCCGGAGTACATGTCCCCTTCAACCACCGCTTTCAGGTCGCCAACCGGGGTGCCGGTGCTGGTGTGGGTGAACTTCAGGCGCGACTCCCATGCCGACATGTGCAGATCGCCTTCTTCGTCTTCGGCTTCGTCCTCGTTCAGGGTCAGCAAGGCCTGCTCGCGCAGTTGGCCAGCGCCGTCGTTTTCGGAGTTAAACAGCACATCCATTTTGATGTAGCCGCTGAAGGTGTTGCTGGACTGGATCTCTGCCTGGGCTGATGACGCTGCACCAGCCAGCATGAACGAGGCAACTGCCAGGGATAAAAGACTCGGTTTGTTATTATTGTGCATGGGTATTCCGCCTGTATTTCATATAAGGAATAGGACGTGTCGATAGGACGACTATTGGGTGGGATCAATATATAAAAATGGATTTATACAGGTATGCCGTAAGATAGTAGGTTAAATGGCGTTATAAGAGATTTTCAGATCATTCAATGGTGGCAGGTAAAACAGGCCATATTGGCCAATATCGAATATTGAATTTCAGTTACCCGTAAATGGTCGGAGTCTGGTATATTGGGCGTCATAAAATAGTGGCAATCAATGCTGTTTTACGAATATAGAAATACCAACGATTCATCGAAGGCCCTGATGCCATCATGGTTTTTCAGATAGCGGCTGTTATATCACCTACTTTAGTTGGGGCGTGTCCCGCTTGGTCTGAAATCGCCTTGCACGATAGTAGGGTGGAGCGTTATAAAACCCTTTTACTTGACTGTGATGCCGCAACCGCGCACCGACAGGGAATGCAATGAAACACACCATGGAGGCAAGGCGTATAACGCAGATGCGATCGCAGCGACATATCATAACCACCACAGGCCGACACCATGTATCACGTAGTCATTGCTGATGATCACCCGCTGTTTCGCCGGGCGCTGCGCGACGCGCTGTACGATACCGGCCAGCGTTGCGATATAACCGAATGCGAAACTTTTGATCAGGCGCTGGAGCAAATCGAGGCACACCAGCCAGATGTGCTACTGCTGGATCTGAAAATGCCGGGCAATAGCGGCCTGTTCGGATTAATGCGATTGCGGTCGGAATACCCACAATTGGCCATTGTGGTGGTCAGCGCCAGTGAAGACAGCGCTATTATTGCCAATATCCGGCAATTGGGCGCGCTGGGGTTTATTCCCAAATCCTGCAGCATGGAACACATGACCGAGGCGCTGAGCCGGGTTATGAACGGGCATTTGAGCTTCCCGGAGTTTGTCGATCAGCAATCCAGCGCGATGACGGAAAAGCTGGCGTCACTGACGCCACAGCAGTTGCGGGTTTTGCACCTGATTGCCGAAGGTGCCCTGAACAAGCAAATCGGCTACAGCCTGAACATCAAGGAAACCACGGTTAAATCCCACATCAGCGATATTTTCCGCAAGCTGGACATCAACAACCGCACTCAGGCGGCCTTGATTGTGCAACAACTGGATGTGCCGGACTGACAACACTCACACTGGTCAGGCCATCATCCGGTTCAGTAAAGCCCGCAGCGCCATGGGCTTGACTGGCTTGCGCAGCAGTTGATAGCCGAGCGTGTCGATCTTCTGTTTCACGTCATCGGTATAGTCGGCGGTAATCACCATGCAAGGCACATCTTGCTGCCAAACCTCCCGAAAGGCGGCCATCACATCCAGCCCGGTCACGCCCTGATCAAGATGGTAGTCAATAATCACCAGCGCTGGAATGCTGCCATCTAACGCCTGTCTGGCTCGATTGAAACTGTTGCCTGTCACCACCGTATAGCCCCAATCCGACAGCAGGTGGCCCATGCCATCGATGATCTGTTGCTCGTTATCAATGCACAACACCAGCCCGCTGCTGTGGCTGCCAGCATGACCGGTGTTATCCACAGGGCTTTCCTGACGGGCTTCTGTCACCGGAATGGTGACGCTGAAACAACTGCCCTGACCGTGCCAGGAATGGGCCTGAATCGGATGCTCCAGCAACTGACACAAGCGTTGCACAATCGACAGGCCAAGCCCCAGCCCCTTACTGGACGTGGTGGTGCCGGGAGCGGATTCAAGGCGATGAAACTCTTCAAAAATCGCGCCCAGCTCGGCCTTGGGAATACCAATGCCGGTATCCCATACCTCTACGATGGCAGCGTGTTCCACGCGCCGCACACCGATCAGAATCCGGCCATGGTCGGTATAGCGCAGAGCGTTACTGAGCAGGTTTTGCAGCACCCGGCGCAGCAATACCGGGTCGGTGTCGACGGTGAGTGAACAGGGCACGGCGTGCAGTTCGATGCCTTGTTGTTCCACCAGAGGCCGGAACTCGCCCACCAGAGAATCCAGCACCTGAGCCAGTGGCAGCACCTGACGTTTGGGCCGGACGATGTCGGCGTCGAGTTTGGATATTTCCAGCAGCTCGCTGAGCAGGGTTTCGGCAGCGTGCAGAGATTGATCCAGATGCTGTGCTACGGGTAACACCTGTTCGATGATGTCTGGCTGTGCGTCCCGACGTCGTTCCAGCTTGTTGATGATGGAAGCTGAAAACAGCGAGGCGGAATTCAACGGCTGCACCAGATCGTGCCCGGCGGCGGCCAGAAAACGGGTCTTGTTACGGCTGGCTTTTTGCAAATCGGCGTTCAGCCCGGTCAGTTCGTGGGTACGTTCAGCGACGCGCTGCTCCAGAATTTCATTGGCCTGCCGTAATTGCTCCTCGATATGGCGATGCTCGGTGATGTCGGTGTACACCGTCACATACAGGCGTTCGGCAATCGGAATACCGCTGAGTTCAATGTAACGCCCGTCAGAGGCTTTGCGGACGTAATGCAGCGCCTCCCGGTTGGCCACTTCGCGCATGCGACGACTGACCAGAGCATCTACGTCGCCTTCGCCATAACCGCCGGAGCGGGCGATAAAGCGCACCACATTTTCCGACGACTGGCCGACGTACAGATAACCGTTGGGAAAATCATAGAGAGACGCAAATCGCTGGTTCCAGGCGACGATATTGAGGTTCTCATCCACCACGGTAATGCCCTGATTCAAGCTGTGAAGCACGGCATTGAGCAAGTCGCGGTTGAACAGCACCACCTCGGACACCTCGTCCATCAGGGTGTTGAGATTGCTGTACTGGGCCGGTTGGTCTTCGAGCAGGTTACGCAGCAGCAGGTCGGAGCCACGCCGCCCGACCACCGAGCTGAGCAGGCGATCTGCCGATTTCAGCATCTGGTCGTTGACCTGGCCCTTGTCGATCAGGCGGCCCGTCAGCGGATTGCTGGAGGCTTCAAAAAAGGTGGCAACCTTGGCTGGCGTAATAAAACGCTGCAACAGCGCGCGCAGGTCTTCGAGCCGAATAGCGTATTTTTTCTGGCTGTTGGAATGGGGCTGGCCCTGGCTGTAGACAAAGCGCTGGGCTTGCTCCAGATCGGCAAAGCTGGGCTTGTGGTAGAGCGAGCCGATCACCAGCGCCAGACAGTTCAGCAGCAGACTCCAGAAGGTGCCGTGAACGGTGGCGTCCATGCCTGTGAACCCCAAAAAGGCGTGAGGCTGCAGGAACGGCAAACCCCACAAACCGTTCATAAAAGCTGAACCAATCCAGCCTGCGTTAGCCAGCACAGGCAGAAACAGAGTGTAGAGCCACACCGCAAAGCCGATGCCGATGCCCCAGTAGGCCCCTGCCCGATTGGCACCGTGCCAGATCAGCCCGATCAGCATTGCCGGAGCAAACTGGGCAATGGCGACAAACGACAGCACGCCAATTTCCGACAGGCTGTGGTATTGCGACAGCAGCCGGTAATAGACAAAGCCCAATACCAACACCATAACGATGGCGACCCGGCGAATGGTCAGCACGCTGGTTTTGATGTCGTCATTGTCATCGTCACCGCGCCAGCCCAATTTAATCATCAATGGCAGAATCAGCTCGTTACACATCATGGTGGCCAGCGTGATGGAGGAGATGATCACCATGGAAGTGCCTGCTGACAGTCCACCGATATAGGCGAACAGGGCCAGCCAATCTTGCTCGAACACCATTGGCAGGTGGAGCGTGACGTAGTTGAAGCTGCCCAGCAGATCCTGATTGAGCCAGGCGACCAGCCCTAACGGCAAAATGAACAGATTGATCAGCAGCAGATACAACGGAAACATCCAGCGCGCGGTGCGAATATCTCGCTCGCTGCGGTATTCCACCACCGCCACATGAAAGTGGCGGGGCAGCGCAATAATGGCAATACCGCCGACCAGCGCGTGCGTGAGATAGATACTGGGGTCGGAGTAATCGGTCAGTGCTTGCGCCAGTTCGGGCACCGCCATGGCTTGTTGCACCAGGTCGCTGAAGCCGTCGTACAGGCCGTAAACGGCAAACAGTCCAACGGCCATCAAGGCCACCAGTTTAACCAGCGATTCAAAGGCGATGGCCAGCATCATACCCTGATGGCTTTCACTGGAATCCACCGTGCGGGTGCCAAACAGTATCCCGAATAACGCCATAAATGCAGCGATAAACAGCGTTGGGTCGTTGTACCAGCTCAGTTCAATGGCGGTGGTTTCCGTCAATAGCTGAAAGCTGGCCGAGACGGCTTTTAACTGCAGCGCAATGTAAGGCACGATGCCGAGCAGGCACAGCAAGGCGACCACCACGCCAATGCCTCGGCTGTGGCCGTAACGGGCGGAGATAAAGTCGGAAATGGTGGTGCTGTTCTCTTGTCGGGCGATGCGGATAATGCGGTCGAACACCTTCCAGCCCAGAGTGATCAGCAAGATGGCCCCCAGGTAGGTTGGGGCCAGCATCCAGCCATGGGCAACGGCCTGGGGAACCGTGCCGTAAAAGGCCCAGGTAGTGCAAAAAATCGCCAGGGTCAGGCTGTAGATATAGGGTTGCCAGGATGGACGACTGATGCGGTTGCCCCAAATGGCAATCACAAACAGGAAGGCGACGTACAGCAGCGACACTGCCCCGACAAGCCAGACTGTATTCATAACCTTCTTATCACCTGTTGATCAGCCGTAAAGTGGCAAATAAAAGACCATGTCATGAGATATATTGCAAGGCAGTTATATGGATTGTAATGGTTCTTAAAAGAGCTGATGATATGATTGTGAATGCCTTATATCTTATATCCCGAATCCCATACTTATAAAATCCCCCAACTTTAACAACCTACTTTGGTAGGTGGTATTCGTATTCCCCTACCAAAGAACGGTATTAGCGCACATATCGGCTTTCTATAGTTTTTCATACCCGGCCAATGATCGGCTGACGTCTGCTATTCCGAACCGCGCTCACAATCTCTGCGCCAACAATAAAAACAGGAACCGGTTATGAAAAAGACAATGAAAACAGTGATGGCGGTTTCCGCCTTGTCCATGTGTGTGGCAGCAGCTAATGCCAAACCCATTTTGCTGAAAACCCCGATTGCTTTTGGCTCCCATTTGCCTGCACTGGGCACGCCGATTTCCTGGGTATCCAAGCAATTGCCATTGGTTTCCGGTGGTCAGCTCAAAATGAAAATTTATGAGCCGGGCAAGCTGGTGGCTCCGCTGCAGATTCTGGATGCGGTTTCCAGCGGCAAGGTGAACTCGGGCTACGCCATTGCCGGTTACTGGGCGGGCAAGATTCCAGCAGCAGCGATTTTCTCGACCATTCCGTTCGGCCCGGAAGCACCGGAATTCATGGCCTGGATGTACTACGGCAACGGCCACAAGCTGTATCAGAAAATGTACGACGATGCCGGTTACAACGTGCATGTGGAACCGTGCGCGCTGATCAGCCCGGAAACGTCTGGCTGGTTCAAGAAGCCGGTGAAGTCTCTGGATGACCTGAAAGGCCTGAACATGCGCTTCTACGGTCTGGGCGGTGAAGTGATGCAGAAGCTGGGCGTTTCCACGTCGCTGCTGCCGGGTGGTGAAATCTTCGGTGCGCTGGAGAAAGGCGCAATCGATGCGACCGAGTTCTCCCAGCCTGCCATTGACCAGAAGCTGGGCTTCTACAAGATTGCCAAGCACAACTACTTCCCCGGCTGGCACCAGCAAGCCACGATGTTCGAGCTGCTGATCAACAAGGACACCTGGAAAAAAATGGATGACAGTCAGCGTGCGGTGATTTCTACCACTTGTAAGGCGTCCATCACCAACTCCATTGCGGAATCGGAATACATTCAGTTCGACGCCATCAAGAAGAACACCGAAGAACGGGGCGTGACCGTTCACAAGTGGCCACCGGAAATGCTCGAAGCCTTCCGCAGCGCCTGGGCCGAAGTAGTCGAAGATCAAAAGAAAGATCCCACTTTTGCGGCGGTGTACAAAGACCTGCAGACGTTCCGCGAGAACTACAAGCTGTGGTCTTCCCGCGCTTTTGTGCCACGTGAAGATTAATTCCAAATACCGGTAATGCACCACAGGGCTGTGCGTCTTATGCGCCAGCCCTGTTCCCGTTTCACTCGCTGTTTTCGCAGCCGTTCTTTTCAGCAGGTATTCCCATGAGTCATTCCGATCCCGAACCGCAGGTGCCCGTGCCGATTGCGGATGCCATCGACCAGGCATTGATACGCATCGGCCAGTTTGTCGCCTGGATTTTTGTCATCCTGATGGTGGTGATTTTGCTTCAGGTAACGCTGCGACGAGGCTTCAGCGCAGGCCTGATTGCACTGGAGGAGTTGCAGTGGCACTTGTATGCCATCGGGGTTCTGGTTGGCGTGGTGTACGCTCAGGCGCGCAATTCTCATGTGCGTGTGGATGTGCTGCACAGCCACTTTTCGCCGTTCTGGAAGTACCTGGTTGAAATCCTCGGCATGGTGTTCTTGCTGTTGCCATTTTTGCTGCTGGTGTTCTACCACGGCGTTGAATTTGTGCAGGAATCCTACCGCATTGGCGAGCGCTCGCTGGCTCCGGCGGGGCTGCCTTATCGCTGGCTGATCAAGTCGATGATTCCTCTCTGTTTCGGGTTGCTGATTCTGGCCTGCTTTGGCCGTATTTACCGCGACATTGTGCTGTTAACCCGTCACCGGTCGGAGGGCTGATCATGGAACTTAACGAAATTCTGATTGTGATGATGTTCGTCAGCTTTATTGCGCTGTTGTTCAGTGGCTTTCCCGTGGCCTGGGTGCTGGCGGGTGTCGGTACGTTGTTTGCGTCGATTGCCTGGATGGCTGACCTGAACATGGACACGCTGCTCGGCATTGACTTCAACTCGGCTGGGCTGGTGGTCAGCCGGATCTACAAGATCATGGATAACTGGATTCTGGTCGCGCTGCCGATGTTCATCTTTATGGGCAACTTGCTGGATAAATCCGGTGTGGCCGAAAACCTGATGCATTCGTTTCAGGCGCTGTTTGGGCGCGTCCGGGGCGGGCTGGCTATTACCGTGGTGCTGATCGGGATTATTCTGGCAGCGTCCACTGGCATTGTCGGCGCTTCGGTGGTGTTGCTGGGGGTGATGTCGTTGCCCGCGATGATGAAACAGGGCTACTGCAAAACCGTTACCGTGGGCACCATTGCCAGCTCTGGCACGCTGGGCATTCTGATTCCACCAAGCATCATGCTGGTGATCATGGCCGACCAGTTGGCGCTGTCGGTGGGTGATTTGTTTATGGGTGCGGTTTTCCCCGGCCTGCTGCTGGGCACGCTGTATATCGTTTACATTCTGGGCTGGGGTTTCCTGAAGCCGGATTCCATGCCGCTGGCTGAGAACGTCAAGCCGGTGACACGGCAGGTCTGGATTGATGTCTTCAAGGCCGTCACGCCGACGCTGGCGATGATTGTCGCGGTACTCGGCAGCATCTTTACCGGCATTGCGACGCCAACCGAAGCCTCGGCGGTGGGTGCTTTTGCGGCCATGCTGCTGGCGTGGCATAACGGCAAACTGAGCGTCAAAGTAGTGAAGGAGTGCCTGCACGATACGCTGAATGTGAGCGGTTATATTTTCGCCATCTTTATCGGTGCCACCATGTTTGCACTGGTGCTGCGTGAACTGGGCGGTGACGAGTACATCGAGTCACTGCTGACTTCGCTGCCGTTTGGCCCGTACGGCATCATTCTGTTTATTCTCGGCATCGTCTTCTTGCTCGGCTTTATCCTCGACTGGATTGAAATCACCCTGATTATCCTGCCATTGGTTGCCCCGGTGGTCAGTGCGCTGGAAATCTCCATCAATGGCTATGGCGTGCTCGATAACCCGACGCTGGTGTGGTTTGTGATGCTGGTGGCTCTGACGTTGCAAACGTCCTTCCTGACACCGCCGGTAGGATTCTCGCTGTTCTACCTCAAGGGCGTCTGCCCGCCGGAAGTGACACTGAAGACCATCTACAAGGGCGTGATTCCCTTTATTATCCTGCAATTGACGGCCCTGACCTTGCTGATTCTGTTCCCGGCGCTGGTGAACTGGTTCCCGGCCATGGTGTATGGGTCGTAGGAGTTTGTTAACCAGACCTGCAGGAGCCAGGTCGCTTGCCTGCGATGTGACAGTATTCAATCGGTCGCAGGCGGCCATCATGCATAGCTATTTTTCCTCAATATGAGAAGCAGGGTAATGGATCAGTAATATCCATTACCCTGTTGTTCGTAAAAACACGTCATATAACGCCGTAAATGTTCGGCTGTTATCCGCTGGTCGATATATTCCCGTCTGTTTTTTTATTTCGTTACAAGATGTAACGGAATTATCCACCGTTTCAAAGAAATGAGCCGCTACACTCCTGCTTATAGTCAATCAGTCTAATTCTGAATTCAGATCAAAAATAACAATAAACTCAATACTGGAGAAAAGTACCATTTCAGCAATATAACGACTGATTATTCATCCTTTGATGCCGTTGGGTTTGTGTGGGGTTTATGTATAAAAAGCTGGTTCTGGGCGACATCATGACGTCCCCCGTCACGACGGTTCCGGTCACAACGTCTCTGTGTGAGGTGCTGGAGATTATGGCGCGCCAGCGTCTGAGCTCTCTGGTGATTGCGGATGACGATGGCCCGGTGGGCATTTTCACCGAAATGGATGTGCTCAAACTTCCCCAGTCGTCGCTCGACGGTGTGAGTGTGTCTGACTTCATGAGCACGTGCCTGATTCAGGCTCCGGCGACGACCGAATTCCGTGATGGCTATCAGATTATTTCCAAACGTGGCATACGCCATCTATTGATCACAGACGCTGCTGGTGATGCCGTCGGTTTGGTTTCTGAAAGCGATTTTATCCGCAACATCAGCAGTGAACTGCTGATGGGGTTTCGGGATGTGCAATCGGTGATGACCACCGACCTGCACACCCTGCCTCCCGAGACTCCACTGGATACGGCCATGGACAGCATGCGGCGTCAGCGGGTGTCTTATGTGATTGTGGAAGCTGAACGGCGGCCTCTGGGAATCATTACCCTGCGGGATCTGGTACGGCTGCAACTGGGCAGTGACGTACTGGCATCCCGGACATTGCGAGAGGTGATGTGTTCTCCGGTCAAGACAACGTGTGAGCAAACACTGCTGCCGGAAGTGCTGCTGGATATGGAGCGTGCGAATGTACGTCAACTGGTGGTGACAGATGCCGATGGGTGTCTGGCCGGGCTGGTGTCGTATCACAGTTTAATCGGCCAGTTGCTGGACGGCCATATGGACGACCTGTTGCTGATCCTCGAATGCTACGGTAAAGACGTTCGGGAAGCCGAAGCAAAAATTCGCTCTCATCATGAGCTGAATGAAGCCAAACGCCGATTGTCATCGGTGATGAACACGTTGCCCTATGGCATCGTGGAGTGTGATCTCAATGGCGGTGTGAATTACGTCAACCGCTCCTATCAAACCCTGCTCGGCTTGCAAGAAGACGACATCATCGGCCAGCGTATCTGGAACCTGAAGCTGAACCGGGAAGACCGAAGCCGCATTCGGGCGTTCTTTTCCTCACTGGAAAACCAGTGGCCAAAGCCAACCTCCTATACCGCCAAATACACCAATAACGACGATGGCCGCGAGCTGATTCTCGCCGTGGTCTGGAACTATCAGAGCGATGCCCAGGGGAATACCGTCGGCATCACCTGTGTGGTGTCGGATATTACGCAGCAGTCCCAGGCTGAAAAAGTCATCAAGAACCGCAAGGTCGAGCTGGAACAGATTTTTACTGCCTTGCCCGTGGCACTGGTGTTTGCCGATGCTGAACGCCGCATTACGCGCGTTAACCCGGCCTTTACCGGTATGTTCCAGTACACCGAAGAAGAAGTACTGGGACGTAGCACCGCGATGTTTTACGAGTCGTACGACGATTTTCTGGAACAAGGGAAGCTGCGTTTCAGCAAGGATTGTCCGTCCAGTCGTACCTCTTATGAACTGAAATATCGCAAAAAAGACGGCACGTTGTTTCACAGTCGCAGCGTGGGGACTGCAGTAAAAGATTCCGATGGTCAGGTGATCGGCATGTTGGGGCTGGTCGAGGACATCACTGCCGAGAAGCGTTCCGATGAATATCGCCAACTGGTCAGCCGTATCTTCGAGAACACCTCCGAGGGGATTTTTATCACCAATGCCGAGGCTGAAATTGTCGAGGTCAATCAGGCGTTTCTGGACATTACCGGCTATCAGCATGACGAGGTGATTGGCCAGAACCCGCGACTGCTGAAGTCCGGGCGTCATGATGAACATTTCTATCGCCAGTTCTGGGAATCACTGAAAGTCAGCGGCCAGTGGGTGGGCGAAGTCTGGAACCGTCGCAAGGACGGTGCCATTTATCCCGAGTGGCAGAACATCAACCGGGTGCTGGATGAGCAGGGCAATACCAGCCACTACATCTCGGTGTTCTCCGACATCACCAGTCGCAAGGAATCCCAGGAAACCATCGAGCATCTGGCTCATTACGACCGCCTGACCGGCCTGCCAAATCGTCTGCTGCTGCTGGCGCGTCTGGATCAGGCGTTCAACAGCTACCGCGATCAGGCCTATCCGTTCTGTTTGATCACCATTGATCTGGATATGTTCAAGGACGTCAACGACGGCCTGGGGCCATCCATTGGGGATGGCGTATTGCAGGACGTTGCCCAGCGTCTGCAAGCGGCATTCAAGCCAAGTGACTGCGTGGCGCGTATGGATGGGGATGAATTTGTGGTGCTGGTGGAAGGCATTGATTCGGTCGACAAGGCCAGCGCCCTGTTGCAGCGGATTATGGAATTGTTCCGGCAGCCGTTTCGGGCACAAGGGCAGGAATTTCATCTGTCAGCCAGCATTGGTACCGCCCTGTGTCCCCAGGATGGCCTGAACAAGAGTGACCTGCTGCGCAACGCCGAGTCGGCCATGCACCAGGCCAAGAAAGAAGGCCGGAACACCTACTGCTTCTATACCGGCGAGCTGACTACCCAGGCGGCAGAGCGGATGGCCGTGGGGAGCCAGCTCAAGGGTGCGATTGATCGTAATGAGCTGGTGCTTTACTACCAGCCACAAGTGGATCTGGCATCGCGTTCCATTATTGGCTGCGAGGCTTTGCTGCGCTGGTTCAGCACCGATCTGGGCTTTGTGCCGCCGGATCGATTTATTCCTGTGGCAGAAGACCTGGGCCTGATTCATGACATTGGCGATTGGGTACTGAATACCGCCTGCCAGCAAGCCCGTACCTGGCTGGATAACGGGGTTGCATTCGGACAGATGTCGGTGAACGTATCCGGCTCGGAAATCAGCAAGGGCGATCTGCTGCAGCGCGTAACACACGCACTCGATACAGCCCGTCTGGCACCGGAATATCTGCAACTGGAAATCACCGAAACCGTGATTATGCGCACCTCCGAAGACGTTGTGGCGCAGCTTCAGAGCTTGCGAGAGTTGGGAGTGACTCTGTCGATTGATGATTTTGGCACCGGCTATTCATCCCTCAGTTACCTTCGCCGCTTGCCGGTGGACAAAGTGAAAATTGACAAGTCGTTTGTCGATGATCTGGCCGGAGAGCACAGCAATAGTGCCATTGCCGACGCCATTATCCGTATGTCCAAAGCCATGGGGCTGGCCGTTATTGCCGAAGGTGTGGAAGATGAAGCTCAGGAAGCACAACTGATGGCACTGGGGTGTGAACAGGGACAAGGGTATTTCTACAGCCGCCCGGTGCCTGCGGGGGAGTTTACTGATAGTAGCCTATAGGCTACAGTTTGATCTATGAGTTACGAAATTGTATCAACAGAAACGTTCAGCCGATGGCTGAGTAGAGTTAAAGATCGTCAAGCCAGAAAAGCCATTGCCATGCGGCTTACGCGGGCCGAGGCTGGAAACCTGGGAGACATCAAATCTGTTGGCGGTGCAGTAAGTGAAATGAGAATTTTTGTTGGGAAGGGCTACAGAATTTATTTCACTATTCGTGATGGAAAGCTGGTTATTTTGTTGTGTGGTGGAGATAAGTCGAGCCAGGCAAGGGATATTCAGCAAGCTAAAGACATTCTAAATCACTTGGAGGACTAGGTTATGGGAGAAAAATTGTCCGCTTTTAACCCGGTTGATTTCCTGCAGGGAGAAGATGAGATTGCCGAGTATTTGGCAGAAGCGTATCTCGATGAAGATCCCAATGTGTTTATTATTGCGCTGGGCCATGTAGCAAAGCACAAAGGCATCAGCGCATTGGCTCAGGAAACTGGCCTGAACAGAGAGAGCTTGTATAAAACATTCAGTGGCAAGGTTCAGCCCAGATGGGACACCATTCACAGGCTTATGCGCGCATTGAATGTGAGACTGATCACCACTCAACCCCTTCCCCGAGCCTGAGCCACGCCTGAAGCCTAGACAGCTTCGGGCGTTTCTCGTTCCCTCTTCAACAACAACTGCTGCAGCGCGTCGCCCCAGCGATAGCCCAGTGTCTCGTCTGTGCCCTGCACTCGATGGCAGGGAATCAATACCGCAATTTTATTGCCATGGCAGGCTTTGGCTGCCGCACGTCCGGCATCGGGCAGGCCGGTGGCGGCGGCCAGTTCGTCCGGGCTGATAACGCTACCGGGGGGAATGCTTTGCAGGTAATTCCAGACAGCTTGCTGGAAGCCTGTGCCGTCGAGATGCAGCGGTGGCGCATCGGTACGCAGGCCAATGGCAATGTCCAGAGCGGCCTGATGCCAGTCAGCAGCGTGGCCCGGCACTTCGGTCAGGCGCGTCAGCAGGGTATCGGCCAGTGGGAAGTCGTCACTCAGGGTCTGGAGCAGGGTGTCGGTTTGCTCGCCAATGTACAGAGCGCAGATGCCCTGCGGGCTGGAGGCGACCAGAATCTTGCCGAGTGAGGTGTTGGAGATACTGCACGTCAGTGAGGCCGGTTGGGTCATGGGAGTGACTCCTGTGCTGCTCCTCTGAATGGTATGAATCAGTATAGCAAGTCATTGTCGTTGGGCTGTGTGACGGATTGTGCAGGGTATGGCGTGATTAACAGAACAGGGCTGTTTTTAGCCCTGTTGATTGGTGGTGCTGCTTGGAAGGTGCTGCTTGGAAGGTGCAGTTTGGAAAGCCGTTCAGATCGGCTCGGGTTCAAACAGACCGCGCTTCATATAGAACCGTACCCACAAAAACGCGATCAGGCTGATCACCAGCAGCATGCCGCCGGTAATCTGGTAGACCTGCGCGGTCATCTCCGGGGTGGGCGCGTTGTTGAGCGCGACGTAGCCCATCGCCACCAGTCCGAGCAGTTGTGGCAGTGGATAAAACGGCGTCCTGTACGGGCGTTCGGCGTTGGGATAACGGCGGCGCAGCACCAGCACATTGATGTGAGCAACCATATACGCCAGCAGCCAACTGGTGGAGGCCGATATCACCAGCAGAATCAGCGTATCGATACTGGTCAGCAACAGGGTGACGGCAATGGCGGCGGTCATAAAGACAATCCCGATCCAGGGCGTTTGGAAGCGGCGTGACAGCACTTTCATCTGTGGAAAAGCCTGCCCGTTTTCGGCCATGCCCTGCAGCATTCTTGGCACTCCGGCCAGCACGGTATTGACAGTGCTGCACGTGGCGGCAACGCCCATAATCGTGACGATCAACAAGCCGGAATCACCAAAAACGGCGACCACATAATCAAGGTACGGTAGCTCGGACGTCACCAGCGTGTCGGCGGGAACACGCTGAGCCGCGCCGACCACAAACAGCAGAAACACCATCAGAATAATGGTCAGCCCCCAGGACATCGCGCGAGGAATGTTCTTCACCGGATCTTTGACTTCATGGATCAGCGGGCAGATAAATTCAGCGCCCACCATCAGCCACATGGCCAGCGCAATCAGGCCGATAAAGCTGCCATCGAGTACGCCGTTCCAGCTCCAGTCGACCGCTTCCGAGGTGGCGATTGTGGCGCTTGGGTCGGTGCCGAAGACGGCCATCAGGCCGGTCAGAATCAGGGCAATCAGCAAGATGGACGCCAGCAGGTTCTGGACTTTGGAAAACACATCGGCACCGAGGTAGTTGGTGATGGCAAACAGAACCAGAATCGCAAAGGGCACCGACATATCCGGCAACACGCCGGGCAGCAGTTCGTTGATCAGCACATTGACCAGAAACATCTCCACCGGAATGGCCAGCACGGCAACCACCACGTAACCGGCGAACACCGCCACAATGGCCGGAAAGTGACCGATGGCTTTCTCGGTATAGGTCGCCAGCGTGCCGGAGTGGGGCAGCATCAGCGACAGCTCCGAGAAGGTCATGGCATTGAACTGGGCCAGCATCCAGGCCACCAGCATGGCGACCACAAAGGCCATGCCGCCCATGCCGATGCCCTGAGTGGCAGAAATCATCGAGCCTTGAACAATCACCAGCCCGACACAGATGGCCAACATACTCAACAGGCCAATGCGCGGGCCGGATGAAGCGCGTGCGTTCATAACCTCACCTCCTGATCAGCCAGTTGGGCGGCTCGATAGTGCTTGGGCGAGACACCGTATTGCTTCTTGAACGCACGGCTGAAGTGCGCCGAATCGCTGAAGCCCCACTTGAACGCAATGCTGGTAATGGAGGTGCGCTGATGGCTGCTGGCCACCAGGTCGGATGCGCAGCGCTGCAGGCGTGAGCGCAAAATAAACCGGCACACGCTGTCGTTATGATCCTCAAAAATACGGTGTAACTGACGCACTGAAATGTTCAGTTGTCGGGCCAGCAAGGCCGGGTTCAGCCCTCCGTTTTGAATATCACGACTGATCAGCACCTGGGCGGCCTGCCACAAGTCGCGGTTCAGATGGCTCAGGGCGCTGGCGGAAAATTCCGACTGACACAACGACGGCTTTAACAGCGTCAGAATGGCGTCTTCAATAACGTCCTTTTCCTGTCGCTGTTCCTGTGGATAACCCTGCACGGTCGCGAGTTTGTCGAGCATGGTACGGATCATCAGACCGGCGGTGGTCTGCTGGTTGACCTTGCCAAAGACGGGCGTTGATGCGCCCAGATTTTCTTCCACCCGGTGGCGGTCGAGCGCAAAGGAAACGTGCTCAATGGTGCCGAATGGGCTGAGTTCACACGGCTTGATGCCGTTCATCAGAAAGATTTCTCCCGGTGACAACTGCAGCGAATGGTTTTCGGTGCTGAAGCGGGCAAACCCCGAGTTATGCATCACCAGAAAACAATGGTCGATGTTTTCCTGGTCGGCGTTGGTGCCAGCGCGAAAAATGCGCCCGGCATTGGTGCGTATATTGGCGGCATCGACATCGGTGCGGGGATTGCGTGATAGCTCGCCAATAAAATGGCTGCCAGTCTCGGGCAGTTGGGTAACAAAGTTGCCACAGACGGCGCGCATCTGGGTTTGCCACTGATCCAGGGCGTGATAGTCCGCGTCGGGATAAGTCATGGTTTCACCTATTCTGTATCCGGTCAGACAGTGTGAGAGGACAAACCTGTTGCTGGCCTGTCGGGCGTGTCACAGCCACTGTCTGAGTATTATTTTTATTCTCGACCACACATCCGCTGTTGGTGGATTGTTTGGGCCAGGCGTGCCCTGCAGCCATGTTGCCCAGTGTGTTGACACTATCACCGAGCTTTTTCCTGTTTTCTTGATCCTGTGTGCCAGATGTCATTCAGATGCAAAAAGCTGTCACGCTGATTCAAGAACCCCGCCTCCCTGTTCGCCAATACTGAAGCCCTCTAAAGCGTTACCACACAACAGGAAATTGACTATGCAAGCGTTGAAACTGACGACGGACACTTCCTCAATGCAGAGTGTTGGCAGTGTTGCCAATCTGGGTTCTGAAGTGATTGAAGGCAACCCGGAAGGCACCATTCAGTTTCTGTCAGGCAACCCGGAAACCAATGTTGCCGTGGCTCTGTTTGGCTGCAGCAAGGGCGTCTTCCGCATGGTGTATCCGTTTGACGAGCACGCCACCGTGCTGTCGGGCCGAGTCACGTTGAAGAACGAAAACACCGGTGAAACCGAGACCTTTGGCCCTGGTGACGGCTGGCACTTCGAGAAAGGCACTTCCGTGCTCTGGACAGTGGAAACAGACGATTTCGTCAAGCACTACATGAGCATTGTTGAAGGCTAACGGTTTTCCATTTCCGGCTCTGCACCCGGCAGGGCAGGCACAACAATAACAAGATGATTTGGAGATGCTTCGTGAAAGATCAACTGAAATATTCGTCACTGGCCGCCGCTGTACTGGCCGCCAATGCCATGGCCTTACCGGTTCTGGAAACAGACACCAGTACCTTGAACCTGGCCGTTGATGGCGGGGTACTGTATGCCCAGAGCCAGGAAAGCTATGCCCAGTTTCGTGGCGAAGAAGACAGTGTGAGCTGGCAGGAAGGCTATCTCAAGGTCGGCCTGGACGGCATACATAACCTGGGGCCTTCTTCGGTGTATGGCGGCGTCAGC
The DNA here is from genome assembly GCA_045430275.1 of Oceanobacter sp. GTDB lineage: Bacteria > Pseudomonadota > Gammaproteobacteria > Pseudomonadales > Oceanobacteraceae > Oceanobacter. Next base: position 227,077 of record JAILXU010000003.1, read on the forward strand.
TTGTCTTCAACTGGCACCTGGGGCGATGGCGATGCGGCTGGTTTTACCAACGGTAAAGAGCGCCGTACAGCGGTGGAAAATGCCTTTGTGGGCTGGAAATCCGGCAATCTGATCGAAGCGCTGGGCGAAGACGGCCTGGATATCTCGTTTGGTCGCCAGACGCTGGTGATCGGCGATGGTTTTCTGATCAATGGTGACGCCCTGAACGTTGGTCAAGGTGCTGAAGATGCGATTGGTATCGACGGTATAGATCGAGGCGGTGCCTACTGGATGGGCGGCAGTGGCCGTTCTGCGTTTGATAAAACGCTGGTGGTTCGCGTCGGTGGCAACAGCGGTGTACGTGCTGACCTGTTCAAGGTGGAGTCCGACAACCTGTTGCAGGGTGAAACCGGCATGACCGGTGCCAACCTGGAATACGTCGGCGAACAAGGCACCTTTGCGTTGTTGCACTTCAAGAGCGAATCCGACGGCAAGATGGCCAACGCTGCCCGCGATGGCATGAAAACCACCAGTGTGCGTTATCAGGGGTCTGCCGGGGTTGAAAACCTGTTTCTGAGTGCTGAATTTGCGCATCAGAAGAACGACGATACCACCGGTCGTGGTGGCTATGTCGAAGCAGGATGGACGTTCGCTGGCGTGCCGATGTCGCCGCAACTGACCTATCGTTACAGCACCTTTGATGAAAACTTTGACCCGCTGTTCTTCGGCTTCAATCGTGGCTATGGCACCTGGTTCCAGGGGGAAGTGGCGTCCAACTACGCTGGCCCGTTCAACGTGAATACCGATGTTCAGCACCTGTCCCTGAAAGCCAGCGCCAGCGAAGCCTTGCACTTTGGTGCGTTGTACTTTGATTTCTCTGACCATGAAAAAGTGGCTGGCAAAAACATGGACGCGCAGGAAATTGACCTCTACGTCGAGTACTTCCTGAACGACAACATGCTGGTTTCGCCGCTGCTGGGTTTCTTTACCCCGGATGCCGATTCTGCCAATGGCGGCAGCCAGATCGGTTCAGACGACACCAACATGTACGCACAACTGGGCTTTTTCTTCTTCTACTGAAGAAAACCTGTTGAAGAAAGTCTGTCGCCGTTTACCCAGCCCCTGCGGTCATCGCAACCGCAGGGATTCAACACACTACCTCTTCGTATGGGAGAGACTGAGTACTGCCATGAAAACTTTCGAGAATACCGAATCTTTAAGTTATTACCGCGCGACCCAGAAATACGACCTGCGCTTCGCCCCTCTTAAAGAAGATATTGAAGCGGACGTGGTGGTGATCGGTGGTGGATTTTCCGGCATCAATACAGCGCTGGAACTGGCTGAACAGGGCGTCACCAATATCGTGGTGCTGGAAGCACGGGTACTGGGCTACGGCGGCACCGGACGTAATGGCGGCCAGATCATGGCGGGCATTGGTCACGACCTCGACAAGATTGAAAAGCACGTCGGCAAGGAAGGCCTGAAGCGCATCATCGGCATCAGCAACGACGGCCAGAGAATCATTCGTGAGCGCATCGCCAAATACAACATCGATGCCGACTTCAGCCACGGCTACGGTTATACCGGCTTTAACAAACGTCAGGAAAAAACCCTGGTGGAGTGGGAGAAAGACTTCCGCGAGATGTGCCCGGACGACGAGATCGAGCTGCTGACCGGCTCAGCCGTCAAAAGCGTGGTTGGCTCTGATGCCTACAGTTGTTGCCTGAAATACATGGGCGGCGGCCACGTGCATTCCCTGAACCTGCTGCTGGGTGAAGCCAAGGCGCTGACCGATTATGGCGTGCGCATTTTTGAAAACAGTCAGGTACTGGATGTGGAATACGGCGAGCGCGTCACCGTGCGCACCGGCACGGGTTCGGTCAAGGCCAGCAAAATGCTGTGGGCCTGTGATTCCTGGCTCGATGGCATGGAACCGCATCTGCACAAAAAGACCATTAATACCCAGGCGTTCCAGATTGCCACCGAAGTATTGCCGGACAGCCTGATCGAACAGATTTCACCGATTCGTGGCGCATACAGTGATATTCGCCCGGTGATTGATTATTACCGCGTCACCAATGAAAACCGTTTGCTGTTTGGCTCGGCAACGCCAGTTCTGGAATATACGCCGTCGGATTTATACGAATGGAATCGCCGGAATATGCTGAAGATTTTCCCTTATCTGAAAGACGTGAAAATCGATATGGCCTGGGGCGGCTGGATGGCGGTGGGTGAAAACCTGTTCCCGCAAATTGGTACGATTCCGGGGCAGGATAATGTCTTTTATGTACAGGGATATGCCGGTTTTGGTGTGACGCCAAGCCACATTGTCTGCAAGGTATTGGCCGAAGGTATCATGGGAGGTTCCGAGCGTTATGATCTGATCAGCTCAGTGCCTCATGTCGATATTATTGGTAAGGATAACTTCCGCCAGACTGTGCTCAGTGCAGGTAAAGCCTGGCATCAGGTATCCGGTTACTGGACGGGCCGCCGTTGATAAAGCGTGATATCCAATATATTGATTGAAAAATAGCAGATTATTATCGGCCGCAAGCGACCTCCTGCAAGATGATATTCAAGGTGTAGGAGCGGGCTTGCCCGCGATATCAGGCATATATGCCCGGATTAAAACCGCTATTTCGATAAATTATATTGGCGTTTATATCCGATTAATACGGCCCTTGGCCTGACGAATCTCCAACTCTGAATATCGGCATGGGTGTGTAACACCAGAGGTTTTCTATGCTTCCTGATATTAAAACCATCCTGTATGCCTCGGATGTGCGTTCCGGCAGTCGCCCGGCGTTTCGTATGGCGGTCAAACTGGCGGTTGAAAATAACGCCACGATTGTATTTCTGCACGCCTGTGAACCCTTTGATTCGGATATGCAGGATCAGATGCAGGATTATTTGCCGAAAAATGTCACCCGCATTCATACCGAACAAATTCTTGAAGCCCGACAGCAGCGCATCAGTGAACGCATTCAGGGTTTTCTGGAGGAAGAACTGGACGACAGCATGTTGCTGACATCACCGCCTCAGGTGGTGATTCGGACGGGTAAACCCAACCACGTCATTCTGGCGACGGCAAAGGAGTTCAACGCCGATCTGATCGTGATGGGCGACCGCGCCACCTCAACGCTGTCCCGCATGTTTCTTGGCTCAACGTCTCAGAACGTTGTGCACCAAAGCCCGACCCCGGTACTGATCGTACCTCTCACTGCCAATAATAATTAATACTGGAGAATACCTTATGCGTACCTTGGCAAAGTTCATGACCCTTGCTGCACTGGCGGTTGCCCCGCTGGCTGCACCGGTTGCGCTGGCAGCCGATTACCCGTCTCGTCCGGTCAAGTTTGTGGTGCCATGGCCAGCCGGGGATCTGGAAGACATCCTGACACGAATCATCGCGGAAGAAATGGCCTCCACCACGGGCAAGCCAGCCACTGTTGTGAACAAGCCTGGTGGTGGTGGTGTTGTTGGGGCGGCTGAAGTGGCTCGCACGCGCCCGGATGGCCTGACCATTGGCTCGTTTGTGGCCGATCTGATGACCACACAATTGTTGGGTGGCAATGCGCCGTATCAGAAGAACACCTTTGAGCCTGTGGGGATTTTCCTCGACTACCCGTTTGTGTTGGCCACCAAAGCCGATGCGCCCTACAACAACGTTGCCGAGCTGGCCAAATACAGCCAGAGCCACAAGATTTCTCTGGGCCACTTTGGCTATCAGGCGTTACCGACGGCCATTACCTACAAGACGGCTGATCAGGCCGGTATTCGCTTCAGTTCCGATGCGGCCTTTGACTCTAACGACTGTTCAACATTGGCCAATGGCGATGCCAGTGTGATCAACACCACCACGCAATTGATTCTGTCCTGCCTGAAGTCCGGTGAAGTCAAGATTCTGGCGGCCATGACCCGTGAGCGCCTGTCCATTGCGCCTGATGTGAAAACCCTGGCCGAGCAAACCGGCATCACCCAGACCACCTGGAACGGCCTGTTCGTCAAGCAAGGCACACCGCAGAAGATCAAGGACAAGATTGCCGCCATTGCTTCCAAGGCACTGAAGTCAAAGCCGGTGACCGGCCTGAGCCAGTCAACCGGTGCGGTGGTGTATTGGGTCGATGGTGAAGCGGCCAATCAGGTGATTTCCAAAGACTACGACAATGCCCAGAGCCTGATGAAGTACATCAACCGCTGAGCACACTGCCCTTGCCATCAGTTCTCTCTGCCTGCGGAGGCTGATGGCTTTTTTGCAAGTCACGGTCAAACCCGGCCAGTGCGATTGTCTACGGTGAGATTGAACGTATGAAGACTGAAAACCCTTCCACATCCTCCACAACCGGGGGCGAGGCGTATCTCGCCCACTCTGGTATCTACTTTCTGTTGCTGGCCATGGGGCTGGTGTTGTGTGTGTTACTGCCTGGTCAGGCGGCCTGGGTCGATACCCATCGAGGCTGGTTCATTCAGCCGATGGTGGGCAGCGGTTTTGGGCTGGGTATTCTGGTGTTGTTTGCCGCTGTGCGCGTGGTTCAGATTGTGCTGAAAGGCGGCTGGCGGCCTTCGCTGGATGCCATGGTCACGGGCTTGTTCGAATACCGCACCGCACTGATGTCTGCCGTGATGTTCCTGCTGTATATCCAGAGCCTGGAAGTGATTGGCTTCTCTCTGTCCACCCTGGTGTTTATCTGCACTTTGCTGATCTTGAGTCGTCTGTTTGATCGTTTCTGGTTTCTGGTTGCCCTGGGTTCAACCAGCGTGCTGGTGTTGATTTTTCGGGTTGGATTGAGTGTCTGGATGCCGGATGTCTGGCTTTATGGGCTGTTCCCGGAAGCGCTCGCTGACTTTGCTAACCAGTATCTGTAACGGAGGTCTGCGATGGAAACCTTACTGCTGGGCCTGAATGAAATTACCACTCTGAACGTACTGCTGGCGATTGTGCTGGGGGCGTTGATTGGCGTCACCATCGGCTCGATTCCGGGCCTGGAACCGGCGGGTGTGATGGCAATTCTGCTGCCGCTGACGTTTTCGATGGAGCCACTGGCCGGTGTCTCCCTGTTGTTGGGGGTGTATGGCGGTGCCTGGTATGGCGGCGCGATTCCCGCCATTTTAATGAACACACCGGGCACCCCGGTGGCGGTGTTAACAACCTACGATGGCCATCCGATGGCGCAACGGGGCGAAGGCAAAAAAGCCCTGTCGATTGCCTACACCGCCTCGTTTGTGGGCGGCCTGATCAGTATTTTCTCGTTGGTGACACTGGCCCCCACCTTGTCACAGGTGGCGCGTCTGTTCGGTTCTGCCGAGTTTGCCATGCTGGCGGCGCTGGGCATGATCTTTGTGGTGCTGGCGCATCGCAAGCATGTGGTGGAAGCGGCGATGATGCTGGGGCTGGGGATTTTCCTCGGCACCGTCGGGATTGACCGCTCGTTCAGCACCCAGGTCTACACCTTTGGTGAAATCTGGTTATTGAATGGCATTCCGCTGGTGCCCGCCGTGATTGGCCTGTTCGCCATGTCTCAGGCGTTTGTGTTGTTGTCCCAGCGCGGTCAGGACGCCAGTGAAACCAAACTGGAAGGCGAAGGCATGTTTGCCGGTATCTGGGTGTTGCTCCGGCACAAGGTTACGGTGGTGCGCTCGGCGGTTCTGGGTGTATTGATGGGTTTGTTACCGGGTGTGGGTGAATTTGGCTCGCAGTTTTTCTCCTACACGCTGGCGCAGAAGTTCTCCAAAACCCCGGAGAAATTCGGTCACGGTGCCGAAGAAGGACTGATTGCTTCTGAAACGTCCAATAACGCGGTCACGGCGTCGGTGATGATTCCGTTGCTGGCGTTCGGGATTCCGGCAGACGCGCTGATGGCGATGTTGCTGGCGGTGTTTATGGTACACAACTACATTCCTGGCCCGGCGCTGTTTGCTGAACGGCCAGAATTCATCGCCGGTTTGTACATGTCGCTGCTATTGATGAACGTGGTTGTGTTCTTCTATCTGACGTTTGCAACGCGATGGATTGTGAACCTGACCCGAATTCGGGGACGTTTTATCGGTGCCTGCATTCTGGTGCTGGGTTTTATCGGTGCGTACAGCCAGAACTTCCAGTTCTCAGATGCTTTGATTGCGCTGGGCTTTGCCATCTTTGGCTATATTTTGCGCCGCAATGACATCCCGGCGGTGCCGATTATCCTCGGGCTAGTGCTCGGGCCAGTGTTCCTGAGCCGCTTCCGTCAGGCCATGGGCGTCGCCGACGGCGATCTCAGTATCTTTGTGAGTCGCCCCATCAGCCTGGTGTTACTGAGTCTGATTGTGGTGTCGATTCTGGTGTTTGTGGTCAGCAACCTGCGTGCCGGGCGGGCGGCTCGGGAGGCCTCTTGATGAAGGAGTACCCCAGCACGCCGCTGGAGGAATTCCAGCAGCAGTGCCTGACCATGGTCAGTGCGTTGGTCGAGAGCGAGGGCAGTTTGTTCTGCCTGTTCAGCCCGGACGGTGCCCCCAAACGGTTGCTCACTGACCAGTTGGCCAAGCCGGTCGAGCGCGACTTTCTGCAGCATTCGGCGGCGATGCTGTCGTTTGTAGATAACCCGGAAGACATCGTGGTGGTGCAACAGCTCGCAGGCACAGACCACGCTCACTGGCTGGCGAGTTTGCTGTTTTGGCGACAGCGGCGGATAGAGGCATTGGTGGGGCTGGTGCGACCCCGGACAGCACCGCCGTTTGATGCCGAAGAATTAAAGCGTCTGGAAGTGGTGCATCCGGTGATTGGCCATGTGCTGCAGCAGGTGTATCTGGGGCCACCGTCGGTGCAGTGGCATTGAACCCCGGTTAGCGCAGTAATCGGCTCTGGGTCTGTTTCGGGCTTTCACCAAACTTTTGCTTGTAGCTGCGGCTGAAGTGCGCCGGGTGATTGAAGCCCCAGCGAAAGGCAATTTCGCTGACGGTCAGGTGACGCTGGCCCGGATCAAGCAGGTCCTGTCGGCAATGGTTCAGGCGTTCATTCCAGATAAAGCGGCTGACACTGGTTTGCTCCAGTGAAAAGGCCCGCGCCAACTGGCGTTTGGAGGTCTTGAGGGTCTGGCTGATGTAATCGTTGCTCAGTTCCTCTGCTTGCAGGTGTGTCCGAATCCAGTCCTTGCTGCGCACCAGTAAATCCAGCAGTGCCTGATTGCCGCTCGGGCGGGTTTTCTGCAACACCAGACCGTGCAATTCTTCCAGCATCAGATCTTCAATGGTGGCCGAGGTGTATTCACCACCGTTCAGCATGCTCAGTGCCCGGAACAGTCGGGCGGTGGAATAGCCGCCGTAGGCCAGTTTGCGATCCAGATGCAGGGGTTTTTTCTGATTCCACTGGCCCAGAACAGCCTGAATCACCGTGACGGGCATGGACACCACCACCATGTCCATATCAGCGCGGTATTCCTGAAAATACGGATAGAACGAGCTGTAGATCACCACATCGCCAGGCCGATAACGACAGCTGTTACCCTGTTCAATATAGCCTTCACCCTTGAGCATCAGGCACATAAACGCCAATTCCCGACCATCCTGATGAATATTGGCCAGACTGCGTTGAATCGCGTGCCGACCGGCGCGGATGCGGTTCAGTGACAAGTGCTCCAGCGGCTGAATGGCCAACTCCGCCTCGATGCTGGCGTAACAGCGCCTCGGCCGTGTCAGGCCGATCAGGTGACGATCAATGCAATCGATCCAGAAGTCGTCCTTTTCACTGGCCGGAATGTTCCGGGTCGAGAACAGTGTCTGCCGGGTGTTATGTGGCAGGAATATGGACTGGCTGCTGATTGCAGGCGTCTTTCCAAAGGGGGGAGGTGCCATATCAATACCCTGTTAGAGTCTTGTGGTCAGATTAGCACAGCCGGACTGTGGGGCGTTTCAAATGCCCGTTCTGAATAACTAGTGAATATGTTAACTAAATTCAGGGCGAAGGATAAAGAGCCAATTGGCAACACTGGCGCATTTCGGTCATTCGTCTCTCTGGAGCAAGCTTGTGTCCGTCAGAGTCAAGTTGTGATCCGGGGGGATGAGAAATAATGAAGCCCACCATTCCGTGCACAATCATAATCCGGGGATTCGTATGTACAGCTTTAACAATATCGTGAACGGTCAGGCGCTCGATATCAGCGACCGCTTTGACGTGATGAACCCATCGACGCTGGAAACCGCCGGGACGGCACCGCTGGCGTCGGTCGCGGATCTGGACGCCGCTGTGGCAGCGGCGGAAGCTGCCTTTCCGGCCTGGGCCGCGTTATCGGATAGCGAGCGGCAGACTTACTGCAATCAGGTGGCGGACAAAATTGAGGAACACCACGAAGAGCTGGCGACCATTCTGACTACCGAGCAGGGCAAGCCCATGGGTGGCCTGGGTTCGATGTTCGAGATTGGCGGTGCCATTGCCTGGACACGCTATAACGCCAGCCTGGAAGTGCCGGTTGAAGTGCTGCAGGACGGCGAAGCCGGACGCATCGAGCTGCACCGCAAGCCCATTGGCGTGGTCGGTTCCATCACACCCTGGAACTGGCCGGTGCTGATCGCCATCTGGCACATCATTCCCGCGATTCGTACCGGTAATACTCTGGTGTGCAAACCGTCGCCGTTCACACCGCTGGCGACTCTGCGGTTGATTGAGCTGATGAATGAGGTGTTGCCTGCCGGTGTCGTCAACGGCATTACCGGTGACAACGACGTGGGTGCTGCGATCTCGGCCCATGACAACATCGGCAAGGTGGTATTCACCGGCTCAACCCCGACTGGCCAAAAAATCATGGGTTCGGCGGCTGACACCCTGAAGCGCCTGACGTTGGAACTGGGCGGCAACGACGCCGGTATTATTCTTGACGATGTTGATCCAAAAGAAATTGCTCCGGCGTTGTTCTGGGGAGCCTTTATCAACAACGGCCAGACCTGTGCAGCCCTGAAGCGCCTGTACGTGCCGGACAGCCTCTACGATGCCGTGTGTGAAGAACTGCGCCAGTTTGCCTCGACCGTCAAAATGGGGGATGGCTTTGCCGAAGGCATGGAGTTGGGGCCAATCCAGAACCGCATGCAGTTCGACAAGGTCAACCGCCTGGTGCGTGAATCCGTTGCGAGTGGTGGTCAGGTACTGTGCGGTGGCCCGGTGGACGACGACAACACCCTGTTCTTCCCGATTACGCTGGTGGCGGCAGCGTCCGGTGATGACCCGCTGGTGCAGGAAGAGCAGTTCGGCCCGGCACTGCCTATCATCCGTTATAGCGATGTTGAAGACGCCTTGCGTCAGGCCAACGACAACCCCAACGGTCTGGGCGGTTCAGTCTGGACTAACGACGAAGCCCGTTTCCGCGACATTGCTGGACGTATGGAATGTGGTTCCGTATGGCGCAACAAGCACGGTGCGATCCAGCCGGATGCACCGTTCGGTGGTGTGAAGTGCTCCGGCGTCGGAGTCGAGTTCGGTCAGGAAGGTCTGCTGGCCAACACCAATATTCAGGTGGTGTATCTATAGGTCGTTAGAAATTAGTCAGGTTTGCCAAACCCGGAAGTGATTCCGGGTTTTTTCGTATTAGAAGCGGTACTCAAGACAACTCCTTAATATGTTAATAAGTGGTCTGTCTTAGCGGATTTGGACGCGCGATGCTCCGCCACAGACAAGTATCCGGCACGCAGAGTCAAGATTCAGGTCCGCCTCGTTGCTACTGTCACAGCTCAACAATAAGAAACACTCAGAAACACTCAACACAGACAATTCAAGGGGTTCATCGCATGTCCGCTACTGAATGGGTACAGGTTGGCGAGCTGTCCGACAGCTTCCAGCACGCGTCCAATGCACCGGAAGCGTCGGCTGATCTGGTGGGGAAAAACATCAACCTGCACATGGCCAATGGCTGGGTGATCCGGCACAGTTTTCTGGCTGTGGACGTGATGGAGTGGGAGATTCTGGATGGGCCAGGCAAGGGCCAGAGCCAGAAAGAAAGCTGTCGGGTGACCTCACTGCGCGATGAAGTTTATCTGGTCGACTTCTCCAAGGGTGAAGAAGGCGCGACTCGTGGCACGCTGGTCTTCAATTTTGCCACCGGCCTGTGCGTCTGCGCTCTGAGCAAACTGGTGGGGCGTGAAGAATGCGATGTTTCGACCTACGCCCGTGCGTGCCAGAATCAGCCGTTGCCTAACGCCTCTTCGAATATTTTTGTGTGCGGCATCAATCGTGATGTCACCGACGCCGATACCGTGCCTTACACCGATGAACTGATCGGCAAGCGCGTTCATTACCGCTACAGCCCGGCGGAAAAATACGAACACTATTACCTCAATAGCAACTTCTACGTCTGGCATTGTCTGGAAGGCGTTGAGCAGGGTCTGTGCGATACCGACCAGTGCCACTACATCAAGATCGACGACGAGCTTTACCTGTTCTTCTGGCATGAAAAAATCATTCCGACCGTGGGCACCGTCATGATCGACCTGAAAGGCAAGGCCACCACCGGCAAGCTGTTCGGCTACGTCGGTGATGACTTTGGCCAGATTCAGGCGATCCCGGTGGGTGCGACCATCGAAACAATTCTGCCTGCCTGAGCGTCACACCCTCCCGTCGGGGGCGATTCGTCACGGCCTCGCTCTCGGCTCTTTCGGCAGATCGCACACAGGAATGTGTGTTATCCGGTTAGTCATCTGCTCGCTCTCTGGATTCATACAGGCCACCAGCCAGTGTCTGTATCTTGCTGCCACCCGGCCTTTGGCCGGGTTTTTTCATTGTGCTACTGCCCGGCTTTACGCACCTGATCCATAACGTGGGGCAACTCGGGGAATCGGGCCGGAATGGTGTACACCCAATCGTTGTCCTTGACCGGGGTATGGCAGGCGACACACTCCTGCACAAAATGGCTGTTGGCCCCGTACGGTTTCAGCTCCTCACCGACCCAGCGGGCATAGCCCCAACCACCTGTGGCTGCCCAGGCTTTGGCATCCTTCAGCATAAACTCGGCATGAATAAACTGCTGTGGCGCAATGGCCGTCGCCCACTTTGGCTCCGGGCCTTCCTTCCAGACAACTTTTCCCAGAATACTGCCATCGGGCCAGGGATTGGTGCGACCGTCGAGCACTGCATTAAACGCCGTGTCGTTGCCCAGAATCACTCGCATGGAATGATGGTCGGTGCGGTGTGAAACGGAAATCACCCGCCAGTTGCGGTAATCGGCTGGAAAAGCGATGCCGTTGGGCGCATCAGCCACCGCTCCCGGTTCGCCAAGGGCCTGGTGTACGGGGGCAAAGGCCCCGAGAGCCATCAGGGAAGTGAGGGTGGAGAAGAACAGGGTTTTCATCGTGGATTCCTATGTCAATGGTTGGGCAGCGACGGACAAACAACTGCTCCCGGACACAACGGCTCAGGCCGCCCGATTATTCCCTTGGGTTTTGAGATTTTTTGACTGGTTGTTTGCTCTGGTGATGTTTCCTGGAAAGGTGAACATCGCTGCAACTTTTTTGCCTGGGCCTCCGTATCTCGTTTGGAACAACTTATTCCTAATGGAGATTCACTCGATGCAATTTCAATCGCTTTCTGCTCGAAAAACCTTGTCTGTGGCAGTCGCAGCGGCTCTGCTAAGCGCGTGTGGCGGCAGTGGTAGCTCGTCCGGTGGTTATTCTGATAACGGTTCTGATGGGGCTGGTAACGGTAGTGGCACCACCACGATCACAACTGCCAACATCAGCAGTATTCAAACGCCGATGGGAGTCACCTACACCGTTGATGGCAAAGTCAGTGTATTACTGAGCCTGGAGGGTCAATTATCCACAACTACCGCCGATTACACTGACCTGACACTCTATACCTTCGACAAGGATGCCGTTGATCAGTCTGCGTGTGTGGACGACAAATGTATCACCACCTGGCCACCCCTGTTGGCGGCTGACTCCGATATGGCGACGGCACCTCTGGGAATTTTTGAGCGTAAGGATGGGCATAAGCAGTGGACGCTACACGGTATGCCCCTGTACTTCTTCAATGGTGATTCTGCCCCGGGGCAAGTCAATGGCGAAGGTGTTGGTGGGGTCTGGCATACCGCCGTGGCTGACCCGGTTGATTTGCAAACCAATGACACCGACGGTGTTTATCTGGCTGCTGCCGGGCAAGTGCTGACCACCTCGCAGCCGACCATGGGAACGTTTGTTGCTGGCTCTCTCGATAAATCGGGATTTGCCTTATACACCTTTGACAAGGATGAGTATGGCGTCTCCAACTGCAACGATGCCTGTCTTAACAACTGGCCTGCCTTGCTGGCTCAGGAAGGAGATCGGGGGGTTGCCCCCTATAGCCTGATTGAACGTACGTTAGGCACTGACGGCGCGGTGGTTCAACAGTGGGCGTTGCATGGCATGCCGCTGTATTTTTTCCTTGGTGATGACCAGACGGGAGATACCAATGGCACTGCCATAGACCTGTGGCGTCTGGCCCGTCCGGCTGCCACGCGGCTGGCGGCGTCTGAACGGGGCAGCTATCTGACGGCTAACGGGCTGGTATTGCAGTCTGAACCCGAAATCAGTGACGCTGCCTCAACGGAAGCAACGGAAGCAACGGAAGCAGCAGCGGCTGAAGTCACTCGTGAACGGCCTCTGGATGGAATGGCTCTGTACACCTTTGATTCCGACGAGCCCGGTGTCAGCAAGTGTACCGATGGCTGTCTGACCCGCTGGCCAGCATTGATTGCCCGAGAGGGTGCTGAAGCGCAGGGTGCGTACAGCCTGATCGAGCGCAGCAGTGGTGAAAAACAATGGGCACTGAACGGAATGCCGCTGTATTTCTACTACGATGATCTCAAGGCTGGTGATACCAACGGTGATGAAGTTGGTCAGGTGTGGCGTCTGGCCCGCCCGGTGCCTGTGGCAACCCTGAGTTATACAGGGGAGTACCGCTTTGTCGCTCACGGCGCGTTAGTGAATGAAGACGGTGTTGCTGATACCACCTGGGCCGACTTCAGTCTTTATACCTTTGATTCCGACAACGCCAGTGGCAAGTCGGTTTGCTTCGGTGCGTGTGCTACTCGCTGGCCACCTCTGTATGCCACCAGAAACGATCAGGATTTTGGTGATTTCAGCGTGATTCAACGTGATGACCCGGCCACCGATGCGGTTGAAGAGGTCTATCAGTGGGCCTACAAAAACGAACCCCTGTACTTCTATTTTGAAGATTCTGCTCCGGGCGACCTGAACGGCGATGGCGTGAATGGCGTTTGGCATCTTGCGCGACCGTAATGCCGCTCACCAATTCTTGTAAACAGTCTTAATCCCATTTTTCTTTCAATACCGGCCTTTGGTCAGAACCACCGGGTTCGGCTGGAGGTCTGGCTGGAGATAGTCACATGAATACTTACAACTGGATGGCCATTCTGGCCGCCACTGCTCTGGTTGGGTGCGGTGGTTCTGGCACGGGTCTGGATGACAAGGGTCAGCCTGTCGGTTCGGAACAACCATCAGACGATCAGCCCGGAGACTCGCCAGCACCGGCAGCCGTGACTTTGACACGCTTGCAGAACGAAATTTTCACTCCCATCTGTGCCCAATGTCATGTTGGCGCGTCAGCGCCACAGGGCTTGCGGCTCGATAGCGAAGACAACAGCTATCGGCATTTGGTGAACGTCGATTCTAACGAAGTGCCAACACTGAAGCGGGTAGCGCCGGGCGACCCGGATGCCAGCTATCTGATACACAAGGTAGAAGGGCGCAGCAGTATCGTGGGTTCACGCATGCCATTGGCTCAAGCGGCACTCAGTAGCCAGCAAATTGCAGATATCCGCAGCTGGATCAGTGCTGGTGCCTTGCAATCCGACAGCAGTGCCAGTGCGACGCGGGTGGTGTCGGTTGTTGTTGATCCAGGGGAAGCACCAGAGAGGATTCGCCTGAATTTCAGTCGTGTAATCGATCCGGACAGCATCGGTCTGGCGGACATTCATGTCACGCTGCAACAGGGGCAGGATGCTGTAGTGCGCACCCCGGACAGTATGCGTGTGCAGGGGCATCAAATGGATCTCTGGCTGTCGACATCCACACCGGATCAATGGCGCAGTCTGACACTGGGCAGAAGTGGTGGAGCAGTGCCACAAGACCGTCAGGGACGCCAGATTGATGGTGATCAGGATCAGCAAGACGGAGGCGTGTATGAATATCGCTTCTAGTTTCCGGAAGAACAGCGTTGCTCGTTACCTGAGTGACATTCCGGGTATGGTGTTGGGTTTGCTGGTTGTGCTGAGTGCCGGTTTTTTCGCTGACAAGAGTCAGGCCGAACCTTATCTGGCGGTACGCAGCAATCAGCCTTGCAGCGCTTGTCATGTGAATCCTACCGGTGGCGGTGCTCGCAATGCCTTTGGCAATTACTACGGTACCCAGGTATTACCGGCACGGGCTGGAGATACGGCGCTGTTTGATGGCGGTGCCCTGACAGATACCCTGAGACTGGGGGCCAATTTTCGGGCCGGGTTTGGCCATCAGGATACCGAACAGGCCGAAGCCAGCCAGGGTTTTGAAACCCAGTCAGCCCAACTCTACTTCCATATAAAACCCAAAGGGGTTCCCTTCTCCCTCTACATTGATGAGCAGGTGGCACCGGGAGCTGCAATCAACCGTGAAGCGTTTGTTTTAATGCAGCTGGGTGCTCAGGACTATCTCAAAACCGGGCGTATTTTCATGCCCTATGGACTGCGTCTGGAAGATGACTCCGCGTTTGTGCGACAACTGACCCAGTTCAACTTCGATAACAGCGACAATGGCGTTGAATTGGGGCTGTACTTGGGTTCACTGGCGATTCATAGCGTCATCAGCAACGGTGCCAGTAGCACCACTAACGATGATAACCAGTTGCATTATCTGACCCGGTGGGAATATCTCGGCGGAACCTGGCGACTGGGGGCCAATGTCTCCCTCAATGATGCTGAGGCTGGACAGCGTTTGACGACGGGATTCTATACTGGGGTTAACCTGTGGGATTATGCGTTGCTGTTTGAATGGGATAGCGTTGTGGATGAGTCGATCCAGACGGCTCAGGGGCATGATCAGAGCCAGCAAGCCGGTTTGATCGAGCTGAATCGGTTATTGCAACCCGGACTGAACCTGAAACTGACGGCGGAGTACCTTGATCCAGATACCCGGACTGAAAATGACCTGCGCACGCGTCACTCCGCCTTGCTGGAATATACCCCATACGCCAATCTGCAATTACGGGGCGGGCTGCGTATCAGTGATGACATTCCCCAAAGGCCAAGTGGCAATCACAATCAGGTCTTTATGCAGCTGCATGTTTATTACTGATTCTAGGGTTACGTTAATGATATTGGGGTAATAGACACCATTGGAGCTTCGTGTCAGCCATTCACCGGCAACCCGTGAGGGTCAGGCCGGTGAATGTCAGGCTGTCAGAATCGCAGTCGATAGTTCAGAAACAGCCGTTGCTCGGACTCTATCGCATCATTGCGGGCAGCCGTGGCGGCACTGAATGTCGCCAGCCGCAGCAGAATGTGTTGCTGATGACTGATTTTCAGCATGACATCAAGGTCAGTCTCCCGTCCCAGAAACGCTCCGTCCCGGTCGCGCTTGAACCAGTGCTGACGCAGATCCAGCCTGAAGGGTGGATATCGCCACAGCCACTTCACCGACGTGTCCCGGATACCACCACCGGACTGGGCATTAAAAGCGTCTGCCCAACCCTGAAACGCGTGTAAATCGGCCAGCGGAGTCACCAACCCCAGTCCCTTGCGACTGCCCAGTATTTCATGACGAATCGCCAGTGCTCTGGAAGGGGCCGCCAGTTGTAACTGAATCAGATAATAGGGGATATGCACCGATTCACCGGATGAAGGACGAGTCTGATCAGCCAGGGAAAGCGTCAGACTAGGTTTGAATTTGCCCCAGCGTCGTTCGTACTGGTAACGCCCGCCAATGGTGCGATTATCCAGCAGGGGAAGTGGCTCAATGTCCATGTCGTAATAAAACAGGCTGATGTCCTGATAATCCCAATCCTTCAAGTGCAGATGCAGCAAGTGGCTGTGATGATCATGCTGGCCCAGTTTTGAGCGATATGTGTTCCAGTCGGGAGTGTTGTGAGGATCAGGAACGTTTGTGCGATTGCCATTGGTCGCAAATATCCGGTGGGCACGGTGAACATAGGCGTAGCTCACGGTGCTGCTGAACATGATGGCACGTTCATAACGGATCGCGTCCAGTGTCTGGTCGTTTTGCCAGAAGCTGTTGCTGCCAATAAAACGCTGGTCATCCAGAATCAGTCGCTGACGTCCGACAGTGAGGCGGTTGACGCCATCGCTCCAGTGTAGTGCCAGTTGCTTCAGCTCGGTGCTGGCAACGTCGGGAATGACCGGCTGATCGTTGTGCTCCCGGCCATCGTTGTATTCATAGTCAAATGCCGTGTCTACATGGCCCACTTCCAACACGCTGGAGAGGTCGTCCGTCCAGTTGCTTTCAAGTTGCCACTGCAAGGCGGCGGAAGCGGTTTTGCCTGCGGTATCCCCCGATTTGGCCTGACCGTATCTGAACCTCAACGACAGGCTGGATTGATGCTCTGGTTCCAGTGCCAGAACGGGAAAGACGGTGAATGCCGGTATGGTTGTTGCCAGCGGAATCACCCAGACAGCCAGCCGCCGATTCAGGCGCTCAATCAATGGGAACAACACAAGCAGCTTCCTCCTGTTTACCAGTCTTCGGCGTTACCATCGTGCAAAAACGTCACTTGTTCCATCCGATCCATTTCGTCGTAGAGTGGATCTGGCATTGGATTCTGGCGGCAGTCCATATAGCGCATGGCCGGAAGGTGGTGGATATCCAGCGTTTCCAGTGAGTTATTGAACAGATAGAGTTTTTCGATCCGATCCAGCGCCTGATACTCAAACCGGATCAGACGATTGTCATTGGCCCGCAGCGAGACCAGTTGTGGTAGTTGGTGCAGCTCCAGCTTCGTCAGACGGTTGCCAAACACAAATACTTCGCGCAAGCGAGGCAAGCGAGTCAGTGTCAGGCGTTCAAGCTGGTTACGTGCCAGATTCAGGGATTCCAGTGAGGCAGGCAGAGTGATGTCAACACGGCGAATACGATTGCGGAATAACGACAATGTGCGCAGGTTGGTCAGGTGCTCCAGCCCGGCGATGGATTTAATGCCTTGATTGTGACACTTCAGCTCGGTGATCTGACCCAGGCTGTTGCCTGAGCCATAGGCGTCAGACAGCGTTCGCAGGACACAGGCCCGCAAGGCTGGATCATGAATAACCTCCGGCGAGGCCGCCGGGGATGAAGAGTGAGCCAACGCCGTGGATACCAGCATGAGCCCACCGAGAAAACCCCCCAGGATCTGGCCCGGGCAACACAACAGGTTATTCAATTGTCCTCCGTTAGCTGGATTCCAGCGTTAGACGCACGCAGGCACCGCGTGCCAGTAATTGATCACTGGGTTCGTCAATGGGGGAGCCACCGGCTTCTTCCAGCGTCAGTATCAAGTCTTCGGCATCCCGAATCAGGCGCAAGCGGGCCTGATCAAGTGCCAGACGGCTATCATGCTGGTGGTCAAATATCAGCACCGAACGCACTTGTCCATCGCGGCGGCTTCGTGCCCACAGCTGCCAACTGGCGTCCGCCGGAATCGGTTGCTGATGAGCAGGCGGCTCCCGCCACTGCAAGCGTAATTCTGACGTGTCGCTGGAAGTCAGTGCTGTGAGCAAGGGTTGATCTGAATCGGGTTGGGTCAGTACAGCCACATAATCTGGCGTAAATGCCGAGGGATTCAGCGGTGCTGATACCAGCCACACCGTTACCAGCAAGGCCCACACAAAGGCCAGGGCACCAGGGCGAAACAGCACAAAACCGGACTGCCAGCGCTGGTAAATGCGCTGCCATGTTTGATAGGTACGGTGCCAGAGATTCCGTTTGGATGGTTGCTCGGTTTCGACGGTTTCAGACGTTTTGATAGCAGCTTCAATCACTTCCCAAGTACGTTCGTCAGGTTGTCGTTCGGGAGTGGTCTGGTTCAGGTTCATCAGCTCTTGCTCCCAAAAACGCACCTCGTCTGCCAGTTCCGGTTGCTGCTGCAATTGCTGTTCAAACTGTTGCCGGGCATCACCACGAAGGGTGCCTGCAACGTATTCAAACGCATGAGATGTCGGAGATTCTGTATTCATATCAGGTCGGTGTGACTCTTGTTCTGAAGACATTGCTTTAACCTCTCTGATCCACGACGAAGCCATGACTTCACCGTATTAACCCCGGTATCAAAGCGTTGTGCCAGCTCCTCACGGGAATAACCCATCAGATAAGCCAGTTCGATACACTGTTTGACCTTGTCGTTCATGGGAGTCAGGCATTGCCGAATGTGGCTTCTGAGCTGAGTGCGGGCGTACTCGGCATCCGGGGTTTCATGCGCCGATAACAACGCCGTATCGGCTTCATCCTCGTCCATGGGCAGAGCATCCTGATTCACCGGTTCACGCTGATGAATATGGCGCTGTTCCTTCTGCAACTTGTCGATGGCCCGATACCGGACAATCGACGTTATCCAGGTCAGGGGCCGGGACATATGAGGCTGATAACTCTCCGCGTTCTGCCAAATCTGCATAAAGGCTTCCTGCAATACCTCGTTGCTCAACTCATCCGACTGCACAATACGAAAAGCGACCCCGTTCAGATAAGGCGACAGCCGGTTGTACAGCACTTTGATGGCACGTTGATCTTTCAAACGGCAACGGCCCAGCAAATCAATCAGCTCTTGATCGTTGCTTTGCATGAGAACTCCAATATGAACGGGTATGAGGAGTTATACGGAAGCATCGTGTAAAAAGTTGCAGGCTAATCAACTTTTTAACAAGAGTGGGGACATGTGCCGATTCAGAAAAGAAGCGGGTATAACCCGCTTACTTTTTAGCACCCGTTTGAATTATGGTGACAGCAGGAACCTTCATGGATGTCAGCAACATGCCCGTGCACAACCCGATCTGCGACCGCCTTCAGACGCTCAACACCGCCACCATCAGTGGCAAGCGTGCGCCACACAAACCGCTGCTGATACTGGTGGCTTTGGGAGAATGGCAGCGAGGTAATCGTGTTATTCGCTTTGCGGATATTGAAAAACGGTTGATCAGTTTATTGAGGGCTTGGGCACCACCAATTAAAAGTGCTCCCAATGCCACCAAGCCCTGGTGGCATCTGAAGTCTGATGGGTTATGGCACATTCATGATCTGGAGCGACTGGCACTATCACAGAACATCCGTTCCTATCGCCAATCAACCGCCAGCTTTAGCAATGACGTATTGGCATGGCTGGACACAGACCCCAGCGCCATCCACACCATAGCGGGCCTGATTCTGCAGCAGCACTTCCTGCCCACCACCTACCAGAGCGTTCTGGATCAATGCGGACTGGATATACCGGCTCCGTTTGAGCTGGAATCTCCCAACCAGATCAAAGACAGCACCAACGCCCAACAGCGTTATCGCGCCGCCAGCTTTCGTCACGATGTCCTCAAAGCCTACGACCATCGCTGCGCCGTTAGCGGCTTTCAGATCACACTGGGCGGCACAGCTATCGGCTGCGAAGCCGCACACATTCAGGCACACGCCTTCGACGGCCCGGATACCGTTGATAACGGACTGGCACTGGAACCCACCCTGCACACCCTGTTCGACCGGGGCATCTGGTCGCTCAGTGACGACCGCCGCATTCTGGTATCACAGGAATTTTCCGGCTCTGATATTGGCCTTGAACGCATTCGATCACTCAGCGGCCAACCCATCCGCGAGCCTTTGCCTGGGCAGACAACACTGAATGTTGAATACATACGCTGGCACCGTGAAGCCAAACGTGGCGGGATATTTCGGGCACCGGCATTGCCGTGGTGAGTTGGAAAGTCAGGGCGATTTGTTGTCTTTTGTCGTTATGGGGTGTGCGTTAGACTGAGGCTGTCTCGTTAATAAGAAGTAACTGGCTACCTGTTAAGGATAAACCGATATGCCCCAGATAGATCCTAAATACGATCGTTTGCAATTGAAAGATGAATACCTGAAAGATCCATTACTAATGGCGCTTGCATGGAAAAAAGCACACGATTATATCCGCAATATTAATTGGTATGCAGATAACTTTGAACTTGATAAATCGACTTTAAATTTGGCAAAGTGCTGTAAAGAATGGGTAGCGGAAATAAACAGTAGCAAAGTCTCGTTCTCCGGCTTGAAACTGGTACCCGCCCCAAAATCAGCAGCTTGGGCATTCATACCGAATAAATGTCCCACTGAGGTCGATGAGATACTCGATGTTTCTATTGATGAGCTTGGAAATGCCTGTTACTGCCTAAAATGGGTTCCAGAATCAGAGCCTGGTTCTGACAAACCTACCAATATCAAATTACGGCCACTTGCTCATATTGGCATTAAAGAGCAGACCATGATGACCTTGGTGATGATGTGTCTCGCCAATGAAGTCGAAGCTATTCAGGGCGATCCATCAACCAAATATGATGATGTACACAAAAAGAGAGTCGTGAGCTATGGCAATCGTCTTTACTGCAAATACCAAGAGGATGATGAGGGAAAGGTAACTGCTGAGCATAATTACGGGGCAACGACGATTTACAGCAAATATTTCACCGATTACCGCCAGTTTATTCAACGCCCTTACTTTTTCGCTTCCAAGGCTTTGCCTGAGAAAGATCCTGATGAAGAAGTTTATCTGGTCGATCTGGATTTAAGCCAGTTTTATGATCGAATTGATCGGGAAAAACTGATAATAAAAATTAAGGAATTAACTCTCAAGAATCAACAAACGGTAATTGAGCCGAATGGAACAGTAGATGCCTTTCTAGATGCATTTCATGCTTGGCCTTGGTCTCCGTGTGCTAAAGATAGTTACGAGGTTTGTAAAACAGATGGTGAAAATGGTATATCAAAAGCACCTAATGGTTTACCTCAGGGGTTAGTTTCTTCTGGATTTTTATCGAATATTTACATGCTTGATTTTGATGAGCACATGCTTCGATGTATTACTAGCGGAGTACTAGAATACAAGGACAAGGACAAGGACAAGGACAAGGACAAGGACAAGGACAAGGACAAGGACAAACCATATGAAATCAAACTGATCGATTACTGCCGCTATGTAGATGATATGCGTTTGGTGGTTATCGGCCCCAAACGAAGTAAGGATATCCAAAATCCAATAAAGACGATTCAGCAGGATATAAACGCTTGGATAACTCCGATACTTGCTGAACTGAACCTATATCTAAACAAAGAAAAAACCAAAGTTGAGGTTTATCGAGGTAAGTCCAAAGGAATATCCAGCACTCTGGAAACAATCCAAAGCAATATGAGTGGCCCACAAAGCATGGAAAGTGCGGATGAGATGGTCACTCAGCTTGAATCCTTGTTAATGCTCTCCGATGGAAATGTTCCAGATCAGGATGGTCAAAACTGCACCCCTAATGGACTCGCCGCCATTGAAAAGAGTGTATTTGATGTTCGAGAAGATACCTTAAAACGCTTTGCTGCAAACAAGATCTCCAAGGTCTTGAATAACAAACGTCATTTTACATCCAGAGACATAGATGAAAATGGCAACCCGGTTGCTGGCGAATGGGATTATTTGCAAGAACGAATGTCCAGGCGCTTTATTGCTAATTGGTCACATGACCCCGCATTGGTTCTTCTCCTGAAAAAAGGCTTGGAGTTATTCCCAAGTCCCAAGGTATTAAACCCTGTACTGGATCAATTGAAAGACGTTTTAAAGAGAGAGGGAGGTATTGAGGAAGAGAAACAAGTGGCAGTCGCCCGATATTGTTTATCTGAAATATTTCGACACTCCGCAATCGTTATTCATCGAAAAGACCCCCAAGCTATTCCTGCGCATGCAGATGTTGAAGGCTACTTTGAGTTGCTGCAAAACACAGCGGCGGCGGCTGTTTCAGGTTCACTTGGGGTGAAGCCGAAGTCTTCAGATGAGTTTGACTTACTCGGTGAGCAAGCAAGATTTTTATTGCTGGTAAGGCTTGATACAACACTCGAAAGTTCATGTGGTGACGCAGAACAAGATCTGATTTTTAAGCTGGTTCAGGGCTATCGGAATATCTCGATAAAAAGTTTACTTGGCAAAGTAAAAATGGTTGAACGGCTCAAGACGAAACAAGAAGTACTGGCGTCCTGTATTTTGATCTCAGCACAACTTCTAGCCGATCAGAAACCCGTGATCCGTGCAGCTTGCTGCCTATTTGATAAATTACCAATCAGTACTCGGTCAATCCTGGAAAAAATATCGGCTCAAAACCCTGATCTTATGCGAGCAATTTATTTCCATGCACGGTCAATGAAATACGCTTGGTATTCTAAGGATAGGGATAAAGACTTTATCACTGATATTGCAGAAAGGCTTTATCTGAATGTCCGGCCATCAGCCAAGCCTCTAAAAGAAATCACGACTCCTACTGGCATCTATCAATTATGTAGTCGCGCAGACAATCCTTTTGCCAATGAAGTAATGGCTTTAAAGCTGTTTCAGGCTCTGCTTGAAAAATTACCAGAGTTTGATTTCAAAGATTCAAAAGTTATAGATCTCAGCAGAACGAAAGTGCAAACCACCGGATACAAAGTTCCACCCGCTTTTTCTGCATTCGATCACGATATAAAAATAGTAAAAATAGACGAGGATAAAACTCATGCTGCAGTTGTGGATATGGCATCTCATTTGACGGATTTGGAAGAAGAGCCGATGCAACTCCAACGCGTTGCACTGGCAATGCGGGCTGTATTAGCAGGTTCTGCAGATCCAACGGGATTCGGTCAGTCATTCACTCCCAGGGCAGGCTATCGAGGAGTGAAATCTACCAGCTTCAAACGTCAGTTCGGCATGATGACAACGCCGGAATCTCTTGCTGGTGAAGCCGCTCAGTTCTCAAGCTGGCTGTCTACTTTGTTGGCTAAGCTTCTACGTTGGCCGGGGATTCATGTAAACGATCAGGGTTTTGATTGGCCACGAGAGCTGACAAAATCGGCAGTAACTGACTTGATCAACAATCGATTGAAAGAACTCAAAGCATCCTACTGTCAGCTATCAGAAATGCCGGTTCTTCCCGAGCTGATCACACCTGATTGGGAATACGGCAAGAAATCACTGACTGTTGTGATGGTTCAATCCAAGTTGCCGTTTAAAGCGGATTTCGGGAAAGCTGGAACGCTCCTGGATACTCCCGACTATCGAGCCAAACATCGTTGCCATGTTGCACGGGTAGCCGAGTTGGTCGTAAAACATATTGATGCTCAAAGTATTGAAGTGGACAAAAAGCAAGAAGTAGATCTGATTGTTTGGCCGGAACTGGCTGTACACAAGGATGACTTGGATATCCTTATTCACTTGTCTCGAAAAACACATGCTATTGTTCTGGCCGGTTTAGGCTTTATCAATCAGCCTGGAGTTCCTGGCCCTAATAACTGTGCAATATGGATCGTTCCTAGAAAACACAATGGTAATCAAAACGAACTCAAGCGATTTCAGGGTAAGCATCATATGATGGAGGGGGAGCGGTATTTAAAAATTCAGCCTTGGCGACCATATCAGTTAATGTTGGAATTGCGGCATCCAGAGTTTCCGGATAAATCAGGCTTCAAATTAACCTGTGCTACCTGCTTTGATGCTACTGATATCAAATTAAGCGCAGATCTTCGTGATAAATCAAATGCGCTGTGTATCCCTGCATTAAACGCAGATGTTAATTCTTTTGATACTATGGTCGAGGCTCTTCATTATCATATGTATCAGCCTGTAGTGCTGGTAAATACGGGTGAATTTGGAAGCTCTTATGCTATGGCTCCATATAAAGAACGCCACAAACGATTGATTGCTCATTCTACTGGTAATCATCAGGTAGCAATTAGTACTTTTGAAATGAATATGTTTGATTTCAGAAGAGATGGTTTGGGGACAAGTATGCTTTCTGGAGTTGAAACCAAAACCCCTCCTGCTGGAGTTCCAACTAAAGATACTCTGAAATGAAAATTTCTCATGAGTTGCTTGCCTTAGTTTTAGTTGAAGGTTAAAGCACTGATTAGCTATACAGCTAAATGGAAAGGACTAAAAAGCGAAAGCCTCTTGTATATTGACCGGAGACAGGACGCTGATTGGGCCCAAAAACCCCCTTTTAACAGACACAAAAAAGCCGACATGATGTCGGCTCTTTCAAATATGGCCCGCCCTCCGGAGAGTAGGTATGTAAGTAACTAAAAAGCACTTTAACCTACCTAAATAAGTAAAAATCAATATAAATCAATGTATTACAAATCATCGTCAGTGGCAGAATCTGAAGTTGATGTAATTTAAAATCACTTTTTCTGGTCACAATATGAGAATTTATGTTTGACATTTTTGACCCATAGGATGATCGTTACCCATCGGCATAATCAGAGGTGAGCGATGGCGCGTTTCGATTGCGTAAAAGTGGTTGAAGACTATCTGCATATTTGGAGTACTCGATCCTCTCGTAGGCTGACCATCAGCCTGGAAGAGCATTATCCAGGTCACCAAATTAGTCAGATTGGGCGGCCGAAATTACTCATCCGACAGCAGGTGATCGAGTGGCCAGAGTCCAAACCGTTGGCCAAGCCAATACACATTTCTCAAGTGATTTCGCCATCAACGGACAGTCTGGGGCTGTCTGACCCCGTAAAAATCCCTCTGTCCTCAATTGCCGGTATCCATCCTGAAATTCTCAAAATTTGCGACGCAGCGGATGCTGCTCTGCCAATCGGAGGTTCCATCCCTGAATTTCAACCAGCGGTTATTGAGCGTCTCACTGATATCACGCCGCTCATTCTGCATCGATTTCAGGGACGCCTTTATGTGGTTGGAAGCCTCAATATCTATCGAGCCGCCAGGAAGGTCTGTGAGCCAGAAACGGAAATTATGGCCCGGATTCATGAGCTAAAAATGGGGCCACGACTCCGTTTAATTATCGAGAACGAGGTGCTCGTAGCGCCGTTGATTTTCTCTCAGGCATCAACCCCCAAAACGATTTTCCGAATCCATCAATGGATGCAGAATGCTAAAAATTACGTTGGGTTGGGAGCTCCATTGTCATTGCGCGGCTTTGCCAGATGGGGAGGGTTCGATGTCCGAAAGCTCAAGTGAATTCAGTGAAGTAAAAGCCAGTGCAGCTCTTGGAACGAACGTCGAAAAGCTTTACTGGTGGATTTCAGAGAATCCAGTTGAAGACCTGACTCCCAGAGAGAGCCAAGTTGCACTAGTTGTATTGCTATGGGCGATTCACGCTCCACACAGTCTGAAGCAATTTCTGAATGTGACCCCGTTTCTGACTAGAGTTTTTAACTTTCTAGAAGATATCGCTTCAGACGAAATTTCCGCAAGCTTGTTAAAAAGTGGCATCAACCTAAATTGTCTTGGGGCTGTTGCTGATCACCTCTGCGGTAATGAGGAGGCTTTATACGACTTACTTGGTCCTATCATTGATCCAAAAAAATCTGAGAAAAGTCATCCGATGCATAGCGAACTTGGTAAGTACTACATTTATGCAGCACTCATGTGTGATGCAGAAGCGGGAGGTGAAGAAAATGATGAACTGTTGATTGAGTTAAACACGGCTGAAATTCTTTGCCACATTTTGCTATTTAAAAGCATTTATCCCCCTCAGCGATATCTGCTAGAGCCATCCGGAAGCTTTTATACGCATAGCGGCCTCGGTCGTTCTCAACTGAATAGTGCTGGCCTGTACATCAGACAATTCAGCAATGACAAAGCACTCGACCAGGTTGATGATTTAAGCTCTTTTCAATCGTTAGGAGAGCTCTACGACTACATAAATCAACAGAAAGATGATGACACTCAAGCGTACAAGTACTTCAGGCCTCTTCTTAGATTGGTTATCAAGGAAGACAAAAACGGATTTTTGGGGGGTGGAAGAAAAGGTGGCGGGCGCTGGAATTTAAATCGCTGGTCAAGTGGTTTTGTCCGAGGAAGAGATAACCTATTTCAGGAACGGCTCGAAGACAACGGAACGGAAACGTTGATTGTCAGTACTCCAGATTCTGCTGGGGACGAGGAGCAAGAGGCGGGCTTGGTTCCAGAGGAGAACGCTCTGGAAGACGAGCTCATTCTGGTCACCGACGAGAACCCGAAAGCCAGGCGTATTTTTGCCAAGCAGCAGATCAAACACCTTGAGATGGCAAACCAGCACCTGCCATTTGATTGGAGTCGAAATACGACCACCGAGCTGTACGAGATTCTCAATATATTCGGCAAGGTGATTCGGAAGAGTACTGACGATGTGGTGATGGAAACCGTTTGCATCGCCATGATCATGCTCGCAACTGGAGAGACTCTGGAGCGAGTTGGGTCACTATTCAGGTTTTACCTTCCAGGTGACAGGGTTTATCGGAAGGCGGTTGCCTACTGTTGGAATCCCAGGAGCAGAGAAGGCTTTTGGATAATTCATCCAACCCTGCCCAACCAAATTACAAGGCTAAGCCCCTCTCAAAGAGGGTTTTGTGAACAGCATGTTCATGATCGTGGAATTGAATTGCCCGACGCTCTGGAAATTGGTCTGTTCATTCACAAAGCATTTTCTGAAGAAACACTGCAAAGCAAGGCAGGCAAAAAGTTATTCACCCGAAAGGTCTCGACCTATCGAACTACTCTTAACCAGATACTATCTTTTCTTCCAGAAGGGAATCGAATCAACGAGCACCGAATCCGCTCACACCTGTTCAATACGATTGTTTCCCAAATATCCGGCGATGTGGCCGAAGCAACACTCATGACGGGGCGCTACCACCCCATGGCCAAAACCCGGCTGCATTATTCAGCCTATCCGGTGCATCATCTTCAAGACCTGTATATCTCTGCTCTGGAGACAATGGTTAATGATGTGTATCGAGAAGGGTACGATCAGCCGGATCAGCGATTGTCCCGCACAGAGCAGGATCAGTCAGAAGTCATTGGATCGGATTATTCACCGAGAAAAACTGCGATTCAGCAAGCTGTTTCAAGTCTAAGTACCAGTCTGAAAAAGCGCCCTGGAAAAGATTCGCTGGCTGAAATCTCCCATTTCCATAACCGCTATACGCTCTACACCGTTCTCATGGCCGGATTTTGTACTGGCTATCGAGCGGTTAAAGATCCATTTCCGGCCGTCCCTGACATTGATCGTGAAACAGGTCTCTGTGTGATCTCTGATAAAGACGGCCCGGATTTTTATAACAGCCGCTTGGTATGGCTGCCACAGCTACTGATTTCACAATTAGATCATTATGACGAGCACCGGAATGTAGTGATCAGCATGCTGGTCATGAATAACGACAATATCGAACGGCTCAGCACACTGCCAGATCTATTTTTTCTTGATGACAAACTTCATGTACTCCCAGTCCGACCGTCCACGCTCAAACCGTTGTTGGAAGATTTACTACCTCTACCCATCAATACCAACCGGCGCTACCTCAGGACTCATCTGAGGTTACGAGGGTGTCCGACGGAAATAGTGGATGCATTCATGGGGCACTGGGCCAGAGGCGAAGAACCATGGGGGCGATACTCATCCCTGAGCTATGGTCAAATTACTACGGAGTTGAAGCGCCATTTGGAGCCGCTGATTACCGAGCTGGGTTTCAAAGCCATTCGGAGTCGAATGTATGGCTACTGAATTGGATTTTTCTGCGCTCCGAAAAGAGGTTCGACCGGTCTGGGAAGCGGTGGCTATCAAGTGCTCAGAGCCAATGAAGACCTCTCTCCAGGATGTCGTTAATTGGGTGGTCGGTGGAGGGTCCGTTTTTCACCCCATGTTGCGGGGAGAAGGGTACCGTCCCTCAAACAAATCGATCAGAGGTCTAAGTGATTCGGTGATTCAGCACTTGGGGAGAGACACAGAATCCATTCAGAAATGGCTGGTGTTACTGCGCCAGCTCATCATGGCGGGCAATGAACAGCTGGACTGGGATCTCGAACTTCCGCCGGTATCGATCTCTGCTCCAAGGGAAAAGGGCCGATTCAGCCCGCAGAGATTTCATAGCAGAACCAAAGCTCAGATCTGGAAAACAGCACTGCACCAACACCTGAAGGATGGTGAACGTAAAGAGCTTGATGCAGATGCTCGAATTGGCCAAATACTCCTGTCTGCCATGTTGCACGGTGGTTTGATCAATACACAGCTGATGATTGCCTTTCTGAAAGATATTCCTGCAGTTCCCAAATACCACCACAACCAATGTTATTTCGACTTAAACCCAACCTGGTCTGGCCACGAAGACGCAGAGTATCGGAGGTGGTTCCCTGATTTGCTCACGGAAACCTTGATCATTCGGTTCTCCGACTCCATCAGCATTGATCCTGATGCCCGAGTGACCGGGGAATGGATTGCGAAACGGATCAAAGGGTTTCTCAAAACTGCGGGTCTGCGTGGGGACGATTTGCCAACCGGCATCAGAGAGTTATGCGATGTTGTTTCCATCCAGTATGAACTGACACTGCCCACATTTTTGGCGGATTACGCCAAGAGAAAGTATCTGAGCCACAGTTTACGACCGGGAAACTGGGAGCGCATGCAAGGCTACCGAATTCATCGCAGTGAGCATCATCATAATGAAAGTCTGCAGTTGGCTGGTTGGGAAACCTATCCCAACGTTGAAGAGCAGCAGGCCAGCATCGACCTCACAGAACCCGATGGGCGTCTGGAACGGCTAAAGGATGCGCTTCGTTCCGATCAGGTTGAGCCTGCCGCTCAGGCACTAAGTAAGCTGGTAAACCAGAACGACGCCAGCCAGTACAAACTGGACTCCCTTCTTGGGCGTTGGCTCTTGTCACTACTGAAGCCAGACAAAGGCTCGAAAGCCGTCAAAACATCCACTGCCAGAAGTTACTTGTCTGCTATTGGTACTCGGTTGAGTGAAGTGCTGCCGGATGATGATCTGCTCGAACTGTCGCGAGACGAGTTTGAGGAAGCCTACACGCTGCTGCTGGATGATATCGACAGCAAAGGTCTGCGAAAGAAAGTTGCCAGGGCGCTTTACCAGTTTCATATGTTTCTGGAAAAGCACCATCACATCGTCAAAATTGATTACCTATCGGTACTGGGCGCATTCAGTGCGCCTGCGCCAGTCGATGCGAACCTGATATGGGTTGATGAGTATCTGGGGATGCAGGATGCGATTGCCCAAAGCAATCTGATTGAAATGCATCCAGACATGGTCGATATCGCTCAACTGATTTTAACGTTGGGCTACCGATGCGGTTTGCGCCGAATGGAAGCGCTCAGACTGAGGTTGGTCGACCTGTCTGGCTCGTACGATCCTGAGTTACTGGTTCGCCCGTTCCTGGGGCGAAGACTGAAAACGAACAGCTCCAGACGCAAGATTCCACTGAAAGCCCTGCTGACGGACAAAGAGCTAAAGAAACTACTGGAGTGGAAAACGAAGCGAGTACATCAAGAAACCATCAAGCCCTTTTCAGATTACCTATTTGCCATTCCTGACAAGGGGTTTCACTGCGTGTCGGAGGATCTGATTTTCCCGATGTTGCATAAGACCATGCGCTCAGTAACGGGGGATCAGAGCCTCAGATACCACCACCTGAGACATTCGTTCGGTTCCCTAACGCTACTTAAGCTCATGGCAGCAGATCATGGCGCGCCCATCGAATTTTTTGATCAACTGCCACATCAAAAACAGGAGCTGAGCCAGGCCAGTTCTTTCAAAAACGCCCTGATAAAACTCACTGGGCCGACTCGAAAACTGCTCTATGCCGTCGCAAGACTGCTCGGGCACTCAGGCCCAGACATCAGCCTTGAGCACTACATCCACACGCTGGATTTACTGCTCTGTCATCAGTGTTCACAGCATGTTCCTATCCCTCAGGCAGTTCTTGCAGCGGCATCTGGGCAACCTCAGGCAACCGTGTATCGATGGTTGGCAAAAGGAACGGATGGCTATCTGGTTGGGGTCAGGAAGAAAAATGGGTGTCTGCCAGTCAAGTACAAGCCACCAAAAAACAGGTTGATGTCGTCTGAAAGCAAAGACGAAGACATATGGGGTCAGGCTGGCATTCAGAGAGTGCATAAATATTGGCAAATACTCTATCTCTACTCTGCCTTCGGGTTACCACTGGATGAACTTGCCGAGCGAGCGAATACAAGCGTTAGTGCTGTTCAGGCGCTGATTGAATCGGCCAAATCTCTGGCAGCAGAAAAAACGAAAGGGCCAGCATCAAGCCAGAGATTTCGCTTTATGTCCCTGAAGCAAACTGGAGGGGCAGTAAAGCAGCTGCTTTGCCCACCCAAGCCAAGCCTGAATATTGACAAAGCACTTGCGGACGAGCTGATCAGAGGCTTATTCGCACTGAGAGAACATCATCCGGAGCAATACCAGACCGGTCTTGCTCTGTACAAACGATGCGCCTGGAGCACACGCTACCAGGTGGTTTTCAAAAACACGGAGGATGCGAATACGTTGCTGGCGTTTCTCTTCTCTGCTGGTGTGGATTGTCGGTTGATCGGCGTCAGCCTTCTCCATGGCCAAAGAGCCGAACAGCCGTGGATTGAACGAGGGTTAAAATATTGGCAGAAAAGCGTAACGAATGCTGACGGTTGCACTTGGGGTACGTCGCCACTGACAGACGGAGCCAAAATGGGTAACCATGGTTGGCTTGGCGTGAATGTTCTCCGTGAGAATCATGGAGATGCCTCACCCAGTTTCAGATTTGTGATGAGCATGATGCTGATTTATTCCCCCCCCTTCGGCGTTAAATAATAATAAAACCTAGAGGGGGAATAGTGCTTTCTTATTCGAAATAATTTTCTTGAAACTCTAAAATAATGCTAACTTTCTTGCTAAATCATAATTTTTGAATAGGTTTGCAATATCAATGCAGTTAAGATGCTTGCAGAAATTTTGATTGTAATACGTTATCGTTGGATCACCACCATTCTTTAACATTTGCTCTACAATACTGGAAAACCCAAATTCTACGGCTAACATTAGGGGAGTATAATCTTTTAATGGTAAGGTGTGTTTTTGGTTTGTGTTTGCTCCTCTAGATATTAATAGATTTATTATTTCTATCAGCCCGGTGATTGAGATTCTTTCATTACGTTCGTACATAACATGATGCAGAACTTTAAGGGCCTGTGCTTTCCATTGTTCATTGTCATACATAGTACCAATAGACTTTATAAATTCATCAGTAGCAAAAAGATCATTTGCATATCGTTGAAATGCATTTCGATGCATAGCATCATATGATTGAGGTGCGGAAATTATCTTTTCATGCAATTTCTGAGGATTTTCTAATGTATGCAGTAAACCAATAGCTTGATATAAAGGGGTACAACGATCCGTTGTCGCAACCAAGTCAATATCAATCCCAAGTTCCAGAACAGCTTCTACAACTGTCGGTTTGCAGGAACGAATGGCGGAATCGAGTAATGAAATTCTTCTCTTTTCAGTCAGAGTATTTAATGTATTATCACTATGTGGAAATTTGATTAGTTTGTCAAAATATCGGACGTCTGCTTGTCCAGTTGGTATGCTATCAAAAGCTATTTTCTCTAATGCCATTAATAGGGCTGATTCTGATGATGTAGTTAATTTTTCGACATTGGCACCGTGATCTAAGAGGCGGCAGAATTGATCCCAATGATTATATGTTACAGCATATACCAATTGAGGCATTCTCTTATATCCATTTTGACAAGGCACTTTTATCATCTTGTCTGGTTTCTTATAGTCGTAGCGCACACCATTAACGTCATCAAACAAAAACGTGAGAGGGCCTTTTTTACTCTTGGGAGGAGTTAAATTTTGGGGTTTGTGTATTCTATGAAACTCTTCTTCATAGCGATCTATTTCCCAATCTTGAATGTGATCGTTATATTTTGTGCTATCAAATTTAGTATCCTGATAAGGCAAAGCAGAACCAAATGTTATCTGTGATTTTCTGATTTTCTTACAGAAAGTACGATCTTTCCCTATAGCTGATGCCGCTAACAACGCTTCGTGTAATAAATCATCTATCTGAAGACAATTCCAATACATGGATTTGTCAATGGCTGACTTGTAAAGATCAAGTGCTTCTTTATATTTTTCTTGTTTGATGAAAATACGTGCTTGATTCCAGTCACAGTACATATCATTGAAATATGGATTGCTATTTTCTTTAACAATGTCTCTCATATTTTCCACTGCAGAATTAGCTTGCTCTGCTGTAGTATTTGAGTGTTTTAGAAAGCCTTTTACTAATTTTACATGAGGTTCAAAACTCTCTTTTCCAATT
The DNA here is from genome assembly GCA_045430275.1 of Oceanobacter sp. Classification (GTDB taxonomy): domain Bacteria; phylum Pseudomonadota; class Gammaproteobacteria; order Pseudomonadales; family Oceanobacteraceae; genus Oceanobacter. The sequence goes on from JAILXU010000003.1 coordinate 259,340, forward strand.
GCGGTTGATTTTATGAGCTGGTTATAAAATTCCATACGGGATTCCGGTAGCCAATCGGATGGGGAGCAGTCGGTTTGCTCATACTCTCTAATTAGATAATCCCAAGCTCTTGCCAAAACAATGGCCGAGCGCTCATCTACCATTCCTTGTTCATTCATCAAAAGTTTGATGGAGGACAGCTCAGGTAGATGTTCCCCCTTTTTCCATCCTGATACTTTATCCCTGACATCTTTTGATTCATTAATCAACATTGACTGCCATGTAAGAGATTCTTTTTCCAAGCGTTCAAGTAATACTGGAAGCGCACGGCTGCATAACTCTGTCTTTTCATCAAGTATAGAAACTCGGTATTTTGATATTCTACTGTTTAACTTTACTGTAACCAGAAAATATGCAAAAACTCTGAAGACTATAAGCATCATATTCGGTCGGCTGATGCCATTGCCATTGGTTTCTTTGATTATACGAATGTATTGCTTTAATCCAATTTCGATTTGAATAATGATACTACTCACTATTTCCTCTGATCCAAAAATCCAAGTTAGTTCTTTTTTCAAATCTGGCTGTTCAAAGTACCCCATCGCTTCAGGTAAAGAGGTATATCTATCCTGTGCTTTATTGTCTAGGTCTTTCTTGATTGAGCGCCCTATGTCAAACGCATTACAAATCAGTCGTACCATTTCCATTAGAGTATAGAAAGGAGGTTGCATCATTATTTTCATCCTTGAGTTTGGAGCCGTTGTACGGCGTGAGTGAATTCATCATATGCCCTAGCTACACCAGGACTTGAAGGCACAGCGATTCGCCTCCCGCATGGAGCTTTGATTACAGGGTGGCGCTTTGTACGTACTAATGACCAGCCAGAGCGTAATAGCTTTCGAACAAACTTGTCGATATCTTTGTTGGCAGATAATTTTTTCATCATGATTTCCTTGATATCGACCCATAAAATGAGCCGATATCACAGTGCTTGAATTACTTGGAAGGTGCGTTACCACGACGACCGCCAGACGGATTGCCTGTTGTGCTTGGCCAGTTACCGCCGGGGCCAGGGTGACTGGATTGGCCGCGACCGCTCTGAGAACCGCTAGATGATTTAGCCATAAAGAAATCTCCTTTGAATAAACCCGTGATTGGGTGGAATCACAATATTTCAGTACAGATCTGTGATCAGCTAGGAGAATGGCTGGAAAATTTCAAAAAAATTCAAGCTATTGATTTTAAAGGTTATTTTTCTGTCTAAGTAGCTGGGGCTTACCAGGAGAGGGGGCAAACCCCTAGCTCATATAACAGCCTCGACCCAATCTGGGCACTGTCAGATTGGGTCTGAGTCAACACAGCTCAGACCTTACAGTCACTCTCCCCCTGAGTATTCAAAGACAGTGACGGTCGCGGCTGGCTCGCCCCATTCTTGTCTTCTCGTCCCGTATTTGACGAGGAAAATTGATTCGGCACCACGTAGGTAGAGATCGACCTTGTCACCAAGCTTGATACCAAGGTCTTCCAGCATCCCGGGATCAAGCTCAACCACTCTGTTTGGATGGATTTTTGTTTTCATCAAACACCTGTCAGTTTTTCCGTTGATGGTCACTCACCTTTATCCACGGGCAGTAACCGTCGGAAGGCCTTTCTGACATCCCCTAGGGTTTGCAGCTCTGGAGGACGCCGGGTTAATTTTATCTGCACCCAAAGCCGTACAGCATTGTAGTTGTCGAGATACGGCTGCACACCAAGATAGGGAGCCAGTCCGTGGCCATCTTGCACTTCGTGAATGTAAATCAGCCATTCAGCAACATTGTATGCGCGGTCAGATACCCAAAGTTTGTTGTAACGAGCATGATTCATTTACAGATCCTCCGTTTTATCGGGAGCTATCTGTGTTTGGATGCCTTGTTGTTGCAGCAAACGATCAAATGCGGAACCGTCCTGACGTGTCAGATTCGGCACGTAGCGCGAATACACCCGGAATAGCATTTCTGTCGTTGTGTGGCCCATCTGATAGGCTATCCACTCCGGTGCTTCACCCGCCGCCAGCCACAGTGTCGCAGCAGTGTGTCGAGTCTGGTAAGGGCGTCTCTCCTTCAAACCCAAATACCGCAGTAAGGGATACCAAACGCGTTTGGTCACATTATTGTGGTTAAACGGTGTCCCTTTGCGGGTAGCAAATACAAACTGCATACCACCGGTTACTGCGTGTTGTTCCTTCAATGCGTCAAACACTGGCTGGGACATCTGAATCTCACGTTGTGAGCCATCAGTCTTGGTGTACGTCAGTTGGTCGTTGACGACAGTCTCCCGAATCAGGATCTGACGGCGTTCAAAATCAACGTACTTCCATTGCAAGCCGTCAATCTCGCCGGTACGCATACCGCTGAAGAAGCGGACAGTGTAATAAGGCCGGAAGTCGGCCCGTACGTGGGCCAGGATTTGCTGAACTTCTTCGAGCGTAAAGGGTTCAACGTCGACCTTTTGGATCTTCGGGGATTTGATTCCCTTCCATGGCGACGTAAACTCATACCGGTCAGCGGCCTCATTCACAATCATTCGTAATGGTGTCATCACCTTGTTGATAGTTGGAGCCTTCAGTGGACTGCCTTTTCGCTTCGGTTCTTTGGCGAGTGTTGAACGAAAATTCAGGATGTCGGCTTTGGTGATGTCGTTGACTCTCTTTTCTCCAAACTCTGGCAGCACATAGCTGTTCAGGTTGGAAATCACCGTCATCAAGTGGCTGTCTCGCCATTCGATTTTTTTCTCGGCCAGCCAGATATCGGCAAACTCTGCGAATAATGGCAACTCCGTCGTGTTTCCAGATAATCCCAGTCGTTGTTTAGCCGCTTCTCGCTGCTGAGCTTTTTCATCAAAGACATCCGCCCGTTTACTCTTTGGAAAGTAATCCCGGTAGTTGAATGTCCCCAGTGTGATCTCGGCTTCAATACGCTCCAGAATTTTCTTGGCTCGTTTACGATTGGCTGGAGTGTCTGTCAGTCGGGTTTGCTCACGACAGCGTTCACCCTGATAGCGGAAATCAATCTACAATGCGCCATTGCGTGTATTCACTGCTCCCATTGGACACCTCCTTACTAAAGACCAGCGACAAGAGTGTTGATTGCAGGCGCTTTAAACATGTCCTGCTCGATACGTTCCCAGATGTACAGGATCTTGCGCCCACCAAATGGGCGAACGTAGTGAATGCCTTCAAGCAATACCGAGTCCTTCAACTGGTTACGAATGGTACGAGCGTCGTACTTGATGCGTGTGGACAGTTCTTCAGTGGTTAAATAAGTCGACATCGTCAATATCCTCAGTAGTTGATATGCTAGATGACTTAACGCTATTCAGGAGGGCGAAATGTCATTCTGAGTATCATTCCAGCCATTGAAATGAATCTTGCAATAGCTTTTTGTTATTTAGGATGACATTTTGTCTTTTGGGAGTGGTTTACGTGATTCGTTGTCACCTGGCGCGCTTGATGGGTGAGCGCAAACTGAAGATTGTCGATGTAGCTCGTGAAACAGGACTTAACCGCAACACAGTTACCCTGCTGTACAAAGAAACAGCCCAACGCATAGATCTGGATGTCATCGATAAACTGTGTGAATTGTTTGAATGTGAGGTGGGAGATTTGCTAGAGAAGGTCTCCGACACCTGAACAACAAGAAACTGATCTTTGATGAAAGTTACCTTTTTGGTAATTAGTATAAATTTACCAATTGGGTAATTTATGTCAAACTTCATATCACAGGAGTGACAGTGAAAGTTCTAGGACGAGACCTCTTGTCGGCGTTTTCCAGAAAACACGCCAACGCCAAAAAAGCGCTGGACGCTTGGTTCCATGAAGCCGAAGCGGCGAGCTGGAATACACCTCAAGACATCAAAAGCCGCTATCGCAGCGTGGATTTTCTCGCCGACAACCGGGTGATTTTCAACATCAAGGGGAATCACTATCGGCTGGTGGTGAAGGTGAGATACCAGAACGGTCTGGTTCGCATCGAATGGATCGGCACCCATGCGGAATACGATAAAAAGCGGTTCGAGGATTAAGCAATGAACCCGATAAAAATCATTAAAAACGACGATGAACACCAGTGCGCGCTGGCACGGCTGGATGCGCTGTTCGATCTTGATCCAGCGGAAGGCTCAGAAGCCGCCGATGAGCTGGAGCTGTTGGCCATGCTGATTGAGCAGTATGAAGCGGCGCATTTCCCTATCGATAAACCCAGCCCGATTGAAGCCATTGAGTTTCGAATGAAACAGCAGGGCCTGAAGAAAAAGGACATGATCGAATACTTTGGCTCAGCGCCGAAAGTGTCGGAGGTACTGAATGGCAAGCGCCCGTTGAGTCTGAACATGATTCGCAAGCTGTATAAGGGCCTTGGCATTCCTGCCGAGATTCTAATTCAGGACACGGCGATGTCTACGAACTTGAACGACGATACTGATTATTCGGCGTTTCCTCTGGCCGAGATGCGCAAGCGTGGCTATTTCGAAGGCTTCAATGGCTCGCTAACAGAACTGAAAGAGTATGCGTCGGAACAGGTGCATGGGCTGCTTTCATCCGTGGGGCTGTCGGTTGAGTTACTGAGCGCAAATGTGAACAGCAGCAACGGCTTACCAGCCATACTGATGCGCACTAGCGCCCATCAGGTGGATAACGATAAACAGTGCGATCCGTATGCACAGCTAGCGTGGCAAGCGCGGGTGTTGCAATTGGCCAAGCGCACGCCAATCAAGAACCGCTACGAGGTGGGTACGGTAACGCCGGAATGGATGAGGGACTTGGCCAAATTATCGTCGCTGCAGGATGGCCCGGCCCTGGCGGTGGAGTTTCTAAATAACGCTGGTATTCAGCTGGTGTTTGAAACCCACCTGCCAAAAACCTATCTCGACGGAGCAGTGTGCATGGACAACCGTCAGCAGCCGGTGGTCGCACTGACGCTGCGCCACAATCGGCTGGATAATTTCTGGTTTACCCTGATGCACGAACTGGCACACATTGCTTTGCATTTTGAGGGCGAAGAACGCTGGTTTGTCGATGATCTCGACAGCACTTCAAATGATCCAAGAGAAGACCAAGCCGACGCACTGGCCCGAGAGGTGCTGATCCCCGCCTCTTCAATTCCTGATGGTTTGCCTGGCACAGATACGGACATCAAGGTGCTGGCCAATCGTTTGAGAATCACACCATCTATCATCGCTGGCCGAATTCGAAGAGAGCGGAGTAATTACAGCATTTATAAAAACTTTTTTGGTAAAGCCGCAGAAGTACGAAATCTATTGAAGGAAGAGGGACTGCTGAGCTAGTTGGTAAATGTATTAACTGGAATTGGAAGTACTGAAAAAGTTTTTCTGCGAAGGTAGCAGAAGATACGTCGGAACTGACTATGAATACTGGAGCCTGAAAACGCTTTCTTGAGTCTTAATAAATCGTTGAAAGTAGGTTTTTTAGGGAAGTGGTTTTTGGTCGGGGCAAAGGTCAAAATCACATTTACCAACAAAACCATCAATAAAGTCGTGGTCACCAAATGGTCACTGTGTGGTCACCGAGCAAGAGTGGTTAGTAAGTACTATCGCCAGAACGGCTTGAAATATGGCCCGCCCGAGAGGATTCGAACCTCTGACCTCTGCCTCCGGAGGGCAGCGCTCTATCCAGCTGAGCTACGGGCGGTCGGTGCAGGCACTGGGCCGTGCGGTAAGGCGGCGTATTGTATACGCTTTTTCAGCCTGGCTCTACTGTTCTAGGCCAGTGCCGCTGCTTTCACTTGTATCCACAGTGTCTGGCCGGGTTGTGCGTGCAGTTGTTCCAGCGAGCGGCGGGTAATGCGGGCCAGTAGCGGGATGTCTCCGGCGTGCAGTTGCAGCAGGGCCATGGCGGGGTGTGGGTCGGAGTGGATGGCAGTCAGGGTGCCGGGCCAGATATTCAGGATGCTGGTGTCGGCTGGACGGTTGTTCGAGAGGCTGATGTCGCGGGCCAGTACGCGGGTGCGCAGGGTTTGTCCGGGCCGGTAGTGGTTGTTGCGCAGCCAGAGCGTGTGTTGGTCGTCGATCCGGAGGCTGGCCAGTTGCCAGCGTTCGTCAATGCTGTGAACGGTGCCTTCCAGCACCACGCCCGCTTCTTCTCCCAGGCCGATGGGAAAGGCCGGATGGCCGAGGGTGTCGTTAAGGGTGCCCTGTGCAACGATGCGGCCTTGTTCGAGCGCAATCAGGTGGTCGGCGAGGCGGCTGACTTCGGTGATGGAGTGGGTGACGTACAGTATCGGCAGGGCCAGTTCGGAGCGCAGTTGTTCCAGATAGGGCAGGATTTCCTGTTTGCGCTGTTCGTCAAGCGAGGCCAGTGGTTCATCCATCAGCAGTAATTGAGGCTGGTTCAGCAGCGCACGGGCAATGGCCACGCGTTGGCGCTCGCCACCCGAGAGCTGATGAGGATAGCGCGCCAGTGTGTGACGGATCCCGAGCAGGTCGATGATGTGGTCACGCTGACTCTGGGCCACGGGCGTGTTAGCCCGGCGTATGGCGAAGGCCAGGTTGCCGTTGGCCGTCAGGTGCGAAAACAGGCTGGCTTCCTGAAACACGTAGGCCAGAGGACGCTGATGGGTGGGCAGCCAGTGGCGCTCGGTTTGCCAGTGGTGCTGGCGAAATCGCACCGTACCTTGAGCGCGTTCCAGCCCGGCCAGACAGCGCAGCAGTGTGGTCTTGCCGGAGCCTGAATGGCCGAACAGCACGCTGACGCCGGAATCCGGCAGGTTCAGTTCGACGTTCAGTTCAAACTCCGGGCGTTGCAGTTGCAGCCGTGCCTGCAAGCCGGAATCGGTGATTGTGGAATCGGTCGTTAGAGCCATGAACCGGCTCCCGAGCGGCGATCCCGTCGCAGACTGTACAGCGCCAGTAATACCACCATTGAGAACCCGACCATCAGACCCGACAGCGTATGCGCCTGAGTGTAATCCAGCGCTTCAACGTGGTCGTAAATCTGCACCGACAGCACCCGCGTTTCATCCGGGATATTGCCGCCAATCATCAGCACCACACCAAACTCCCCCACCGTATGCGCGAAGCCGAGCACGGCTGCGGTCAGAAAACCGGGCCAGGCCAGTGGCAGGGTGACGTGCAGAAAGGTGTCCCAGCGATTGGCCCCCAGTGTGGCGGCGACTTCTGCCGGACGCGGGCCAAGGGCGGCCAGGGCGTTCTGGAGCGGTTGCACCACAAAGGGCAGCGAATAAATCACCGAGCCGATCACCAGTCCGGTAAAGCTGAACGCGAGCGTGCCCAGTCCGAGCGCGTTGGTGAGTTGCCCCAGCGGGCCTTCTGGCCCCATGGCGACCAGCAGATAAAACCCCAGCACGCTGGGTGGCAAAATCAGCGGCAGGGTAACGATGGCACTGATCACGCTGCGCAGTCGGCTGTGTGTGTGGGCCAGCCACAGCGCCAATGGGGTGGCGATGAATAGCAGAATCAGCGTCGTCAGGGTGGCCAGTTTCAGGGTCAGCGTGATGGCGCTGAGGTCTTCCGGGGTGAGCAGCATGGTGGTGTGCGTGTCGGTCAGAGAAAGGTTGATCTTAGCGGCGGGATAGTCCGGGGTGAAGTCTGGCTTACTATTCCGCTGAAGAGTGTGGTGCAATGCCGCCCAGTGATTGACTGAGGAGTGATGTGGTGGAACTGAGAAAAATAGATAAAGCGAGTTATAAAAAGCGTTTGAATCAGGTGCAGGGCGGGGCTGTAGTGGCGCTGTTTGCATTGAGTTTGAGTTTGTCGGAGCTGTATCGGGCCTTGTGGGCCGATGGTGAGTCCAGCTTCTGGCTCAATGCGGCGGGTGTGGTGACGGCGGCCTTGCTGGTGGCGGGTGTATTCCGTTCTATCAAGGCCAAGCCCTGGATGTCGGACATTGTGTACACATGGGAATTAAAGAAGGAGCTGAACCGGATTTATCGTCACACCAAATACGTGGAAGCCGGTCTGGCCGAGCAGCGCGAAGAAGCCTTCAAGGTGCATTATTTCAGTCTGCATGGCTCCCGCCATTTGTATCAGATTGAAGACAACACGCTGACGCTGCCGGAGCTGAACGAGAAAATCGACGAGCTGGACCAGCAGTTGGAAGCGGCGGGCCTGTCGGTATCCATCACGGATTATGAACCCTGGCTGTTGGAAACGCTGAAGTCCTGATTGGGCGTCTGGTAGCCGTGTTCCCGCAAGTGCTGTTGTGCCGATTCTGAGCGGAGATAGCGCAGCAGTGCCTGAGCCGCCGGGTTGTGCTGGCCGTGACGCAGAAGGACGGCATCCTGACGAATTGGGTCGTGGTAGCGAGCCGGAACTGGCCACACTTGCCCGCCTGATTGTGTGTTCATACGCCACTGAGAGGCGGCCACAAAGCCCAGATCGGCATTGCCGCTGGCGACAAATTGCCAGGTCTGATTGATGTTTTCTCCGGTAACGCGTCGGGTGTTGGCGGGTGGTGTAAAAGGCTGTTGCGGTTTCTGCTGTGACGTTTGCTGCAAGGCCGTGAGGGTTTGCTGCGCCGCGCGTCCATAGGGAGCCAGTTTGGGATTGGCGATGGCCAGTGTCTGATAGCGACCGGATTGCAGCAGCTCAAGTGGCTGGGTGTTCGGGCGGGTTGTCCACAGCAGCAATTGGCCGATGGCGTAGGTAAAGCGGCTGTCGGGCACCGTCAGTTGGTGTTGTTCCAGTTGTTGCGGCTTGTGCTGATCGGCGGACAGGAAGACATCGAACGGTGCGCCGTGGCGGATCTGTGCATACAGCTTGCCGGAGGAGGCCGAGGCGATACGGACACGATGTCCGCTGTGCTGTTCGAAGTCGTGGGCGAGGGCTTTCAGCGGCTGTGTGAAGTTGGACGCCACGGCAACCAGAACGTCGTCAGCGTGGCTGTGCAAGGGCAGCAGACAGAGAACGCCGAGCAACCAGAACGGCAAGGCAAGGGTTGGCATGTGGCGGCTCCGTCAGCAAGGTGCCCGGCGTTGGCCGGGCGGCAAATCAATTGAGGTGCGCGTCCTTCAGTGGTGCGTGCTGGCATGGCTCCAGACGTGGGCCGAACTGGCTCACCACCTGTGCCGAGGCCGCAGAAGCCAGGCGGCCCGCTGCCGCATGGCCATGACCGTGGGTCAGGGCGTACATAAAGGCTCCGGCGAACATGTCTCCGGCACCGTTGGTATCGACAGCGGTGACGCTGTTGGGTTCGATCTGGTGCAGTTGCTCACCGTCCCAGGTGATGGCTCCACGACTGCCGCAGGTGATGGCAAAGCTGTGGCTCTGGGCTTTCAACGCTTCGATGGCGTCGTCGAGTGTGTTGGTGTCGCTCAGCAACTGGGCTTCCTGTTCGTTGCAGAACAGCATATCCACACCGTCGCCAATCACTTCCAGCAGGCCGTCGCGGAAGTACTGCGCCATGGCTGGATCGGAACAAGTGAAGGCGACCTTGACGCCGTGCTTGCGCGCCAGCTCGCGTACCTTGACCGCTGCAGCGCGGGACTCATCACCAGTGACCAGATAGCCTTCAATATAGACGTACTGGCTTTGGGCAATGGCTTCTTCGTTGATGTGCTTGTCGTTCAGGTCGGCGGTGATGCCGAGGAAGGTGTTCATGGTGCGTTCGGCGTCAGGTGTGACCATTACCAGGCAGCGGCCCGTCACGCCCTGATCGCGTTCCCAGGCCAGGTTGGTGCGCACGCCCGCGGTCTGGATGTCGTTGAGGTAGAACTCGCCCGGCTCATCGTCAGCGACGTTGCAGCTATAGTAGGTGTCAGCACCAAAATAGGTTGCTCCAATCACGGTGTTGGCTGCGCTGCCGCCGCTGGCGCGTTTTTTCAGACCGTATTCCGAGATCAGGGTGTCGAGCAACTGGTGCAGTTTCTCTTCGTCGATCAGGGTCATCAGGCCCTTTTCGATTCCGGCTTTCTCGAAAAAGGCGTCGTCGACTTCAAATTCTTTGTCGACCAGGGCGTTGCCGATACCGTAGATATGGTAGGTCATGGGCGTTCCTTATGAGTTGTCGGTGTTAATTGGCGGCTAGTCTATCAGAGTCATCGGACGTGGCCTTGCTGCATCTGCACGCGCTCCGAATTCGCGCGCAAGGTTACGGTTTTTCCACCGGAATGCGTTTATTATGCGGCCATGAAATCCGTTACCCGTTTTATTTCCCATCATCGCCGCGTGCGTCATGCGGTGTATCAGACCGAAGACAATATCTTGCGGGCGTTATTGCGAACGCTGTCGGTGCTGGCGTTTTTTATCGGCTTGCACACCGGAGCGATGGTTGCGCTTGAAGACATGCACTGGTGGTCGGCGGTCTGGCTGACACTCACCACGCTGACCACGGTGGGCTATGGCGACTTGTCGGCGGCCACGCCGCTGGGGCAACTGGCGACTGTCGTATTGATCTATGGTTGTGGCATCACGCTGATGACCTTTTTGATCAGCGACTATGTGGATTATCGCATCGCACGACGAGAACGCATTCGCACTGGACACTGGAACTGGAACATGGCCGAACACATTCTGATCATCAATTCGCCCCGTTTTAACCGGGAGGCCTACTTCATGCGGCTGATCAGCCAGATTCGTGTGAGCGGTGAATACGCCGATACGCCGATCATGCTGCTGAACGAGGATTTTGCCGACGGCCTGCCGGATACCTTGCGGCGTCTGGGTGTGGTGCATGTGACGGGGCTGGCGAGCAGACCCGATGATCTCAAGCGTGCCGGAGTCGAACGCGCTCGGCACATTGTGGTGTTGGCTCGTGACGAGTACTCCACCGACAGTGATAGTTATACGTTTGATGTCTGTTATCGCCTGTTTGAGCGCCATCTGGGGCCAAAGATGATTGTCGAGTGTGTCGATGACTCCAATCGCTATCGGCTGCGTGATCTGAACATCAAAACCGTGCTGCGCCCGATTCGGTCCTATCCCGAGATTATTGTACGGGCCATGGTCGCGCCGGGGGTGGAGTTGCTGATTGAAGACATGTTCACCCACGCCAATGATCATGCGGTGCGTTTTCCGGTGTGGCTGGAAGGCGAGCGCTGGGCCGATGTGGTGAACGCCATTGTGCAGGCCAATCTGGGCACACCGCTGGCGTATGTGGCGAAAGACGGTGAGGTGTTCACTCACCCGGATGGTGACGAACGGGTACACGCCCAGTCGCTGATCATGCTGGTACATACCGAGCGCACTCCGGAAGTGCAGGACATTCATCGTGCCATTGAGGTGCATTTCAATCGTCGGCTTGCTGATATCTGACTCATCTCGGGCGCTGTTAAACGGTGCCTGCCCGGTCTGAAACGTTCTGGCTTCGCTTATTGAGGCTCATGGGTGTTGTGGGCTGCGGCGTGTGTCATCATTCTGATATATTCACGACCATTCTGATGAGGAGTGGAACTATGCTCAGGCAATTATTGGCCCTGCTGGCGGACGGCCAATTTCATTCTGGCGATGAGCTGGGACAAGCGCTGGGAGTCAGCCGTGCGGCGGTCTGGAAGCAGTTGAAAAAACTAGAAGACCTGGATATTCCCTGCTCTTCGGTCAAGGGCAAGGGGTATCGATTACAAGATGCCATTGAATTGCTCGATGAGGACGAGATTCAGGGCTGCCTCTCTTATCCTCTGGATCGGATGGATGTGTTGCTCGATACGACATCGACAAACACCTACCTGTTCAGCCAGGCGTCGGAGCACATGGGCAAGCGCTATGTCGCGCTGGCCGAGAAGCAGACCGGTGGTCGCGGACGTCGTGGACGTACCTGGGTCAGCCCGTTTGGCAAGAACATTTATATGTCGCTGCTGGTGACCATGCCAGGGCAAATTGCGGCATTGGAAGGTTTCAGCCTGCTGGTGGCCATTGCGGTTGAGCGGGCGCTGGTTCAGTTGGGTATTGATAAAGTCGGTTTGAAGTGGCCCAACGATGTCTATCTGGATGGCCGCAAGCTGGCCGGTATTCTGCTGGAATCAAGTCAGAGCCAGCCAAATTACTGCCAGGTAGTGATTGGTGTCGGTCTGAACCTGTCGCTCAGTGACAGCGATGCTGAAAAAATTGAGCAGCCCTGGGCGGCCTTGCGTCAGTACTGCCCGGATTTATCTCGTAATCAGGTAGCAGGCGTGTTGCTGAATCAACTGTTGTGGGCGGTGAATGAGTTCCAGCGTGACGGTTTTGCGCCCTGGATCAGCTACTGGGCTGAACGTGACATCTTCTATCGACGCGAAGTGGCCCTGACATCCGTCAATGACCGCAAGCAGGGAGTGGTCAAGGGTGTGAATCGTAAAGGTGAGCTGTTGCTGCAAACCGAGCGAGGTATTGACGTCGTGGTGGCAGGAGAGCTGAGTGTCCGCTCTGTTGATTGATGCCGGTAATACCCGGATTAAATGGCGTTATCAGTCTCCTGGAGGTGACCACCTGCGTGGCGGTTGTGCTCATGCCGATATTGGCGAGCTGGAGTGGCCCGAGGTGGATCAGGTGCTGGTCTCCAGTGTGCTCGATAACCCGGAACTCAAAAGCCGGTTGTACGATCAGTTCGGGCAACGTCTGATCTGGTTATCACAGCCACGGGCAGACTATCCGGGGTTTCAGCACTGTTATCCGAAACCGGAACGGCTGGGCATTGATCGCTGGCTGGCCATGATTGGTGCTCGTAGCCATCAGGGCGGTGATCTGGTGGTGGTGGATGCTGGAACGGCGCTGACGGTGGATTTTTTCTGTCAGGATGACTGTCATAAAGGTGGCTTTATTGTGCCGGGTCTCACATTGGCGCAACAATCACTCTGGCAGAATACAGAACGTGTGATTCCTTACCCGGATGAAACCGATACCGGCGCACTGGAGCCTGGTCAGGATACCATGCAGTGTGTGGTGTCGGGTGTGCGGCGTCAGCAACTCGGTTTTATTCAGCATGTGTTGGCGGAGCGTTCCGGGTGCCATGTGTTCATTACCGGCGGTGATGGCCGCTGGCTGGCCGAAGCCCTGGGTCATGACTATTGGCCGGAACTTATCTTTGATGGACTGGATACCTTATGCGCTGGATATTTTTTACCCTGATTGCCGGTAATCTTCTTTTATTGGTGGTGATGTGGCAAAGCCCCTCAACGGTGTCTCAGCATGCCACGGCAGAAGCGGTGGATGTGACATCGGGCGGACAGCGCATCACATTGCTGAAAGAAGCCAATGTTGTATTACCCAAGCGGGGTGAAGCCGCTGCCGGGCGACGGCATCAACGCTGTCTGGTGTTAGGCCCTTATGCAGAAGCGGTGGATGCTCGTCATGCGCTGGCTCGAAGTCAGACGTTGGGGCTGCGTGCTCGCGTCAAGCAAACCGAGCTGGCGACAGGGGAACCCACGGAATATTGGGTGCATGTACCACCGCGTCGCAGTCGCCAGGAAGCGCGCCGTGTGCTGCGAGACTTGCAGCGACGTTCCATCGACAGCTTTATCATTACTTCGGATGAACTGACCAACGGCATTTCTCTGGGGTTGTTCCGCAATCGTGAGTCGGCAGAAGGTCTGGTGAAGCGGGTACGGGGTTTCGGTATACAGGTTCAGATCAAGGTGGTTGATAAAATGCAGACCGAGTTCTGGTTTGAGATTCCCGTCAGCCCGGAATTTGGCGAACGCCTGAGAGCGCGCGTGATGGCCGACGACCGCAATGTCAGTTGGCGCATGATCGAATGCGAGCAAGCCAATCGCTAGACATAAAACTTTTTTCATTTTTTTCAAAAAAAGTGTTGACGAGATGTGGGGTCGGACATATAGTACGCGCCACTTCGGTGGGGTTCCCGAGCGGCCAAAGGGATCAGACTGTAAATCTGACGCGAAAGCTTCGCTGGTTCGAATCCAGCCCCCACCACCAGATTTTTGATACGCTTCAGGCCCTGAAGAGTATCGGAGCAAGGCGAAAGTCTTGAATGGGTTGAGACGCCGGTAATACATATTATTACCGGCGTCGCTGCTTGCGGGTATAGTTCAATGGTAGAACCTCAGCCTTCCAAGCTGATGATGCGGGTTCGATCCCCGCTACCCGCTCCAGTTGGTCAGTCATGACCGTATGAAAAGTTATTCGGCTGATATAGCTCAGACGGTAGAGCGCATCCTTGGTAAGGATGAGGTCGGCAGTTCGAATCTGCCTATCAGCACCATTTTCCTGTTTAAGGTAGGCATTCGCCTGCCTTTTTGTGTATGTAGTTCGTCTGTCTATAACTGGTAACGGAAGAGAGAGAAGGTCATGGCTAAGGAAACGTTTGAACGTTCCAAACCCCACGTAAACGTAGGTACTATTGGTCACGTTGACCACGGTAAAACCACTCTGACTGCTGCGCTGACTCGCGTATGTGCTGAAGTATGGGGCGGCGAGCTGGTTGCATTTGACGGTATTGATAATGCACCAGAAGAGCGTGAACGTGGT